>OZ252258.1:1259000-1888500 GCA_965249945.1 Erythrobacter sp.
TTGCCAGCTGTGGCTGCACTGATTGCCGAAGGCCGGTTGAAGATGGTCGAAGCCGCGTTCAATCTCGTCGATAGCGTGTTTGCCGGCGCTGAGGGTGCAGATTTCCCCCTGCTGATCACGACTGCAGACAATTGCCTGGTCACAGCCGAAGGCTATGCCGAATTTATCGGAAAATGCCTGGCGGCCGGGGCGGGCGGTGCTGCGGCCTTGGCCAGCCGGGAAGATGTCCAAGCGGCGGATCCGGTCGGTCAGAAGCGCTTCTATGAGTTTCGCGATGGAGCCTATTCGAACTGCAACACCTATTGGATCGGCAGTGAGCAAGCGCTCCAAGCCGCCGAGATCATGCGCGATGGCGGCCAGTTCGTGAAATTCCCGAGGCGGATCATCAAGGCTTTTGGGTTGATCAATCTCATTCGATTCCGGCTTGGTACCGGATCAAAAGAGAAGCTGTTCGAACAAATCTCGCGGCGCTTTGGCTTTCCCCTCGTGCCGGTTGTCCTGTCAGACGGACATTATGCGATCGATGTCGACAATGAACGCACGTTCGCCGTCACCGAGAAGATCCTACGCACGCGCGAAGGGGATCGAAACTCCGACACAGGCGTGAGCGCAGACTGACAGTGAGTACGCGTCCGGCACCTTTGATGGGACGGCTGTTCGGCAATATGGGCTGGCTGTTGGGCGGGCGCGGCGTCAATGCCGTGCTCAGCCTGGTCTATCTGGCGCTGGCGACGCGCGCGCTTGGAACCGAAGGTTTTGGTTACTTCGCTTTGATCGTGGCGCTGGGCCAGGCGATTACAGGTCTGGCCAATTTCCAGACATGGCAGTTCATTGTTCGCTGGGGTGCGAATGGCGATGGCGAAGGTGTCGATCCCGCCAAGGCCTCCGAAGCAACCGGCTTTGCCATGGCGCTGGATGGCGTGTCGGTGATCGTCGGGCTGGGTCTGGCCGGGCTGGTGATTGCCAGCGCAACCCTGTGGTTGGAGATTCCACCTGAACTCTTGGGGCTGGCGTTCATTTATTGCGCGGTCAGCCTTGCTTCGATCCGGACGACCCCAACCGGAATCCTGCGTCTCAACTTTCAGTACGGCAAGGCGGCCGCGGCCGAAGCCGTTCAACCGATAATTCGTGCTGTGGGTGCTGTCATTGCGTTCATTTTCATGCCGACAGTAACTGGGTTTATCTTGGCCTACGCAATCGCCGAAATTGCGGTGGCGCTAACACTCTGGACCGTCGCAGCACGGGTCCAACCGATGCCGTGGCGCTCGATCAGCTTGACGAGAATCCCCGCTCGACATGAGGGTGTTTGGCGGTTCGTGGTCTCCACCAATCTTTCTGGCAGTCTGACCATTGCTGGCAAGCAGTTGATGATCCTGCTGGTTGGAACGTTCGGTGGCGCCGCGCTGGCCGGTGGCTTCAGGGTCGCAAGCCAGCTGGGGCAAGCGCTGGTGGCGCTGGCGCAGACCGTTTCGAGCGCGATCCTTCCCGAGCTGGTTCATGCTCGCGACAATGCCGTTCAGATCGCTCGGCGCATGGCCAATATTGCGGCGGTTGGCGGGGTCATCGCGGTGGTCACCGCTCTACTCTTTGGACGCCTGGGCCTGGAGCTGATTGCCGGGGAAGAGTTCGGGGTGTTCTACTGGGCCATGGTGATCCTTTCGATCGCTGGCGCTGTCGAGCTGGTAGGGGCGAGCCTCGAATCCCTTTTAGTCTCGGCCGGCAAGGCCCATGTCGCCTTTGTGGTGCGCGCGGTGCCCACCGTCCTCGCCCTCTTGCTGCTTGATGCGGCAATCGACTGGGATGGGGCCAAGGGCGCAGCCTTCGCAATGCTGGGTTCAAGCCTGCTCGCGGTCGTTGGATTCTACCTCGCGATCCTCAACCTGCAGCAGATCCGGTTGGTGGTCGAAGAAGAAAAGTAGGCAGTCCAGCTTGCCCGTTGGGCCGCAGATTTCCGCTATGAGCCGCTTTGATCCAGGCGCTTCGCCCTTTGGGGACAGCAACTCTTCGGGGTGAGTGGGGCGTCTATCGATGACTCACCGCCGGAGTTCTTCTTGCAGGGTCGATCGAGGCAACCTCAGTTCATAGGCTCCCAGTATGCAAGTGGGTCGCTTGCAGAAGGTCCGCATTCATGAGCCATGGGAGCTGAAGCTGACGTTCCGCTCACGGCCCACACCCTGCCATCACGTCGCGTCTGAAAATGGGGGTGAAAGCGGACATGAAGAAGAGCTCTTCAGCTGACCTCTCTGAATAGCGGGCGGATGTTCGCCTATTGAATACCTTTATGTCAGAATCGGACGCCTCAAAAAAATAAATCTGAAGCTTTGGAAAGATAAAGAAGTAGTGATCATAACAGACACTCCACTCCATTACTTGGCCCTTGGCAATGTTGGAACTATTCGCTCTGTAATTCAGCGATCCGCTGTTCGACCAGAGTGTCACCTCCGACCGCGCGAACATATTGCTGGTACTCTGACAGCGCCATTGTGCGATTGCCCAGTTCATCCTCGATCTGAGCAGACAGCAGAGTGAATTCATCATTGCCGCGGAACGTCGGTCTGGCCTTCTCGAGGGCCAGTCGCGCGCCATCCAGATCGCCTTCAACCAGCGACAAACGGGCATTCTTCCACTGCAAGAGCGGATCATCAGGATGCGCGACCAGCGCCGGCTTTAGCGTCTTTCGGGCAGCATCTACCTGCCCAAGATCTAGTTGAAGACCCACGACATTGGCTGCCGGGATCGGATGCCCGGGCCGCAATTCAGCTGCTTCGGAATAGTGCGCGAGAGCTCCATCGAGATCATCGCGGGCAATAGCGAGCTGACCCTGGAGCAAGCGAACATCGAAATTCGAAGGATCGCCTTCCAACGCGCGATCCGCGTAAGCCTCGGCTTCTTCGGCGAGATCGAGATCAAGCAATTGCCTGCCCGCAAGGTAGTTGAGATCGACACTGTCGGGGAAGGAATCGAGCGCGACATCCATTCCCGATGCAAAGGCTTCGTCAGCGTCGAGCTCGTATAGCGCCCAGAGAACCATTCTGAGGTCCTGCTCTGCGAGCTCTGCCGGATCTGACTCGGCGTAGAGTTCCAGCGCATCTTCGAACCGTTCCTGCAAGATCAGAGCATGGGCGGTCGCGATCCGGCGAGCGTCGTCATCCATATCCTGCGAAGCGACCTTCTCGATCGAGGCCAATGCCGAATGCCCGTCGCCGATCGCCAGCTTCAGCTGGGAGCGGATCAGATAGGTTTCGCTGTTCTCTGCCCCGCGGGTGAAGATCTCAGCCAGATGCGCTTGGGCCTGGCGAAATTTACCTTGCTCAAGCGCATCGGCAGCAGAGGCGTTGGTAGCATCTTCAGGGACAGCGCAAGCGCTGGCAAGCACCGCCAGCGAGGCGGCCAGAAGGCCGGAGGATTTGATCTTGGTCAGCATGGCGTTAGCCATACCGATCAAACGTAAAAATTGGTTTGAAATGGCGCAGAGAAAAGGGGCGGCAGACCAAGTCCACCGCCCCTCAATCTGTTGCACACTGCCGCGCTCGTTACCGAGCGGTTGGCAGCGTCAGGCTTACGCCTGCTTTTTCTTTTTCTTGAGCAGCTTGCGTCCGCCCAAGGCAGCTGCTGCGCCAGCGCCGAACAGCAGAACACCGCCTGGTGCTGGTACCGGGGTACCGCCGCTCGAAGATGATGTGCTTGAACCGCCGCTAGTGCTGGTGCTTGAGCTAGAGCTAGTGCTCGAAGAGGTGCTCGTGCTTGAGCTGGTGCTTGAACCGCCCGATGAGGTCGAGGTGCTCGAGCTCTTCGACGATTTGCTGCTCTTCGAAGACTTCGAGCTTTTGGTCGACTTGGTCGATTTCGAGAAGGTACCGCTCTTGGTCGACTTACAGAAGATGAAGCAGCTCTTGCTGGTCTTCGTGCTCTTGCTGAACCAGAATGCGTTCGCTTCTGTTGGAGCGGTGGCCGCAACTCCGGTGGTAGCCAGAGAAACGCCAATCACTGCCGCTTTGGTCATCTTGATGTACTGCATCATAGCCCCTTGGTTTTGTGTTGAGGGTCGATTGACACAAAATGGCTTGTTTGTGGGAACGCCATAAGGCGCGTCCCACAATGGTGCAGGTTGGCCAACCAAAGCTAACGGTCGGCAGGCACGCTATCAGTCCTGCCAGATACCGATGATGTGACCGAGTGGCGTCATCTGAGTGGATGCAAACTCGTCAAACTGTTCGGCGGCATCCGGATCGGGGAAGTAGTTGCCACTGATGGAGACGCGCTTTTCCGTGCTCATATTGCGCTTGGTGTAGTGCGGCGCATAGGACGGAAAAATAACGAGATTGCCGACCTCTGGATCGATCTCGAACATATTGCGGCGGGCAACCGCATCCATTGCGAAGACCAGCGAGCCGCTGTTGTGCGGATAGTTTGAATAATAGACCCATGACAGGCCGTCAGGCCAACCGTGGCGAATATGGGTGTGATAGTCGGTGTTCTGGCCGGGGTTGAGGATATGCCCCCATGACTCCGCCTCATCAAACTTCTCGAAATGCGGGTTGAGCGTCCGGACAAAGCCATCGATCCGGCCAAGCAGTTTAGCCACCTCAGGGTGCTCATAGGGCAGCAGCGAATCTTCGGACTTAGTATCACCGACTTCTTCGCAACGGCGCTCATCCTCTTTTGCCACCACGGCCTGCGTGATCGCGTCATTGTCGAGGTCCTTGCCGATCGGAACCACAAGGTGGCCAATCGTCAGCATTGGCGCGAAATAGGCGAATGGATCCTCCGCGATCGGAGTTACGGTCGACATGTCGGGAACGAAGGCTTTGCCCAAGGTCTTGCTCCTGTTTGATAACTAGGGTTCCCAGCTCGTTAACCACACCAACTTAAATTTGCGTAAAACGCTGATAAAGAGATTATCCATTCCATCGGACCGCCTGCAAACTGCTGGATATCAAGCTCATTGCCGTCGGACTTGAATTCCTAAAATGGAGGCGCGAAGCTGACATCTCGTCCAACGTCAACAACTGGGTCGGGGGCTGACTGTCCGCTTCCGTTAATCAACTTCATATACTCGCGGTTGTCGGCTGGCGGACTTTTTGGTCGTTCGCTGATCGCCAGCCGTGCGGCTTCAGTTCACATAGGCGTCTTGTTGTGATGGCCTAGGACTAAAGTCTTTACTGTCGCAATGTGGCTTTCGACCATTTTTTCAGAAGTCATATCGATGCCTAGGGATACTTCGGCTTCCTTACTGATTACGAACGGTAGCTGGCACATGCCGACGATCGAATACATCAGGGAAACGGTATCGACCGCAGGAAGCTTTCCGTCCTGGATCAGCTCATTGTAAATCTCGAAAGTGTGCAGCTGCGATTGCCTGACAAACTTGTCTACCAGCCATCTGAGGCGTTCGCCGCCGCGATTGCTTTCGGCGATGGTGATGCGGGCGTGCTCGGGGTGGTGGGCGCAATAGCTTACATATAGCTCAATGAACCGTTCCAGCCGCTCCATCGCATCAGAATATTCTTGGGAGTAAAGGGGGGTGAAAACCTCGCGGTCGATATTCTCGAACATCCACTCGACAGCGCTGCGCCAAAGCCCTTCTTTGTTCTCGAAGTAATATTTGATCGCTGGGTGGTGTACGCCCGCATCGGCTGCGATGTCGCGCATACGTGCACCGTCAAAGCCATGCTCGGCAAAGGTCCTCAGAGCGGATTTAAGAATCGCTTCTCGTTTTTCCTGCGACCTTGCTTGGACCGGCTGCTTGACGTTCGTCGCCATTTATACTCCCCGAGCTGTCCCTTTCGATACAGCGCCTCAAAGTGAATGCAAACCTATCGCCCTGCAATGGGTCTGCACCTATTCCCCGCATTCCGTCTCTGGCTAGATCTGAGACCAATTCAGTAAATTAATTAACCGCTTAACGATGGGGCTTGCCTTTCTCATTAGCATAAGTATACCGTTTGGTAAAGTATACCAATTGGTACAACGGTTAGATTCGCTTCCACGATGAGCGGACGGCCAGGTTGAGAGGAGTTAGTTTTATGAGACTTTTGCTGTCATCGTCGGTTATCGCCATGGCGGTGCTTGCCACTGCGCAAGCGGCTGTCGCTCAAGAAGCGGAGGCTGAAGCCCAAGAATCCAATGTAATCGTCGTGACCGCACAGCGTGTGGAACAAAGCCTGCAGGATGTGCCGGTCAGCGTGCGCGCTGTGTCGGCCGATGATCTCGATCAGCGCGGCATTGACGACCTCACCCAGCTCACCGCAGCTGCCCCTACGCTTCAGCTTGGCGGCGACAACACATTTGCTGTTCGCGGCGTGGGTACGCAAATCTTCACCCAGTCGGTGGATCCCAGTGTTGCCATCGCATTTGATGATGTGAATTATGCCAACCTGCAGATGACAGCGGTGCCGTTCAACGATGTTGAACGGATTGAGGTGCTGAACGGACCGCAAGGTCTTCTGTTTGGTAAGAACGCGTCGGCGGGCCTTTTGAATATTGTCACCCGCAAGCCCGAGCTTGGCTCTTTCAGCGGCAGTGTCGAGGCGGAATATATGCTGCGCGACAAAACGCCTGACAATAGCGCTGGATATGAGCTGCGCGGTGTGTTGAACATTCCAGTCAGCGAAGGTTCTGCGCTTCGCCTTAACGCCATTTACAATGAACAAGATCCTCTGATCGAAGATTTGACGCCAGCCACGGGCCGGGACGATCGCGGCTTGGAGCGCTGGGGCGTGAAAGCCAAGTTCCTGCTCGAATCCGGCTCGTTCTCTGCCTACATCATCGCAGACTATAACGAGAATAGCGGCGCTGGCGGCCTGTTTGAGCGCACCTACCGCTCGGTGGCTGCGGGCAGTGCTGACATCCCGGGAATTCTGGCCGGTGATGGAATTGTTGCTGGGCCTGAAAACCTGCAAAACAACTCCGAAGGCGAATTCTTCCGGGACCTTGAAACTGGCGGTGTGCAGGGCACTTTGAGCTATGAGTTTGACAACGGCCTGCAGATTTCAAACATCACCGCATGGCGCTATTTTGATCGGGACCAGAACCTTGATTCTGACTTTACTGCGGGCGATGCCACTAGTGTGAACCGCAGTACGGCGGAATTTACGCAGTTCACCAATGAGCTGCGCTTGATCCTCCCTCCGGACGGCCCGCTTACTGGACAGGTTGGCCTCTTCTATCTCGATTCACAGCTCGACTTTGACTCGAACCTCAACATTAACCTGTACTTCCCTTCCTTCGTGTCGGGCGGCTTCCCTTTCTGTGTTGGCGCGCCGGTCGAGGCTGGTCCGCCTCCAGCTTGCCCGGTCAGCAATGCGGCGCTGGGTGGTTCTGATAAGGTCTACACACTCGACACCCAATCTCTCGCAGCATTTGGCCAATTCAATTATGAGGTCAGCGACACCTTCTCACTGCTTGCCGGTGCGCGTGTGACCCGCGATAAGCTTGAGATTGTCGGTGTCCAGAACCAGCTCAGCTACGCCTTTTTCTCGCTGGGCCCCCCGGGAGCCTTTGCTGAGACGACCAAAAACACGAACTTTAGCTTCAAGTTTGGCGGCCAGTATGACGTTGCGGATAACGTGATGGTCTTTGCCACATATGGTCAGGGTTATAAGGCCCCGGGCTTTAATGATGGCATCCTGCCAGCCAACCTTCCGCTTACCGTCAATGACGAGATTTCAAAGACTCTTGAAATCGGCCTCAGGAGTGAACTTTTCGACGACACGCTGATCTTCAATGTCACAGCGTTTGACACCAAATTTGAGGACTACCAGGCGCAATCATTCAACATTGCGGCGCAATCCTTTAGCATTCAAAATGCGGCAGAAGTGTCTTCGCGCGGTATTGAATTCGATGTGTCTTTGATCCCAACCGATCAAATCACCATTTCATGGAATGCAGCGTTTCTGGACTCCACCTTTGATGATTTCCCGGGAGCCGAGTGTTTCCCCGGACAAACAGATGCGAGTTGCGCGGTTGACGGAACGTTCAATGCAGCGGGGCTTGCAACACCGCTCGCGGCTGACTTCACCTCAACGCTGCAAGGTGTCTACGAGTTTGATCTGTCAGATTCGATTGATGGCTTCCTAGAGGCGAACTGGTACCACCGGTCTTCCATCAACTTCAGCCAGAATGGTTCGCCCGACACATTGCTTGGTGGGGTCGATACTCTTGGCGTGAGCGCTGGCCTCAATCTCGATAATGGACTGAAGTTTTCGGTATTCTGCCGCAATTGCACCAATGAAGTGGTTCCGACAGCCATCGCGCTTGAACCTGGTGATGCGTCGGATGGCCTTTCAACAGCTCAACAATCCTGGGGCTACAATTCGTTCCGCACAATTGGACTAAACGTGGGTTTCGAATTCTAGGGTTGTGCTTGCCTGGCGGCGGGGAAATTCTCCCTCCTCGCCGCCAGCAATACACTCCAATGTTGTGTGCATTTGGCGTTGCCACCTTTGCTCCAAGCTCCAATTCCCGAGGGAAAATGCCGCATGAAGAATAAGCTTCTTGCCATCCCTGCCGTCTTATCCGCGATTTTGACGAGCAGCTGTGCATATTTTGAACCCGTTGTTCAGGCTTCCCTGTCCTCGCGCGGTGCCCCGATTCTTGAGGTGGATGACTTCGAGTTTCGCGACCTTAACAAGAACGGGGTGCTTGATCCTTACGAGGACTGGCGTTTGGCCGATGCGGACCGCGTAGACGACTTGATTGCGCGGATGACGATCGAAGAAAAAGTTGGCGCCATGATGCATGGTTCGCTTCCGGGCGTGGGGCCATTTGGAAACCAGTCAGCTTACGATGTTGATGCGCTTTCACCGTTGGTGGTGGACAAGCATATCACAAGCGCAGTGAGCCGTTTGAAGCTCGCGCCGGCCGAGCTTGCAGAGCAAAACAATCAGGTTCAGGAAATCGCGGAAGCGGGTCGGCTTGGCATTCCCATGACGATAAGCACCGATCCGCGAAATCACTTTGTGTTCACCTTCGGGGCATCGTCCAATTCCAGCGCTTCGATGAATTCGCAGTGGCCTGATCTATTGGGTTTCGCAGCCCTTGACGATGAAGCCCTAGTCGAGCGGCTCGGCGACGCAGCGCGGCAGGAATATCGAGCGGTCGGTTTGCATATGGCCTTGTCTCCCCAACTTGATGTACTGACAGAGCCAAGGTGGGCGCGCAGCCTGAACACATTTGGCAGCAATGCAGACCGCGTCAGCCGCTTGGGCGGCGCTTATGTTCGCGGGTTCCAAGGCAGCGCGGATGGTCTTGCCGCTGAAGGTGTTCTTACCGTGGTCAAACACTGGGTTGGCTATGGTGCCCAGCCAGAGGGCTTTGACGGACACAACTATTATGGCCGCTTTGCAAAGCCTGGCGAAGCTTTTGACCAGCATATCGCTGCCTTCCAAGGCGCGTTTGATGCAGGTGCTGGCGGAGTGATGCCAGCCTATCCGATCCTCACAGACACGGCGATAGATGGGGAAGATATCGAGCCAGTTGCCGCCGGTTTCAATGCCCAGCTCTTGCAAGGCCTTTTGCGTGATGAGCAAGGCTTTGATGGCATCGTTCTTTCCGATTGGGGGATCATCAATGATTGCAACGAACGCTGCTTAGCCCCCACCCAAGAAGCGCGGCAATTGCCGCCTGATATCGCCACGCCTTGGGGCGTTGAAGAGCTTTCTGTGCGTGAGCGCTACGTCAAAGCAGTCCAGGCAGGCGTCGACCAATTTGGCGGCAGCGAGAATGTCGAACCTCTTATTGATGCCGTGAATTCAGGCGATCTTAACGAGGAAAGGCTCGATCAATCCGTGCGGCGCGTGATGTTGGCCAAGTTCCGCATGGGACTGTTTGACAACCCTTTTGTCGATGTGGAGGCAGCAAAGGCTGTTTTTGAGGACGAGAGCCGTCGAGAGGCAGCTTTTCAAGCGCAAATTGATGCGCAAGTTGTGCTCAAGCAAGAAGGTGAGAGCTTTCCCATTCCCCTTGGCGCGAAAGTCTGGCTTTTCGGCATCGATGCAGGCGCTGCGGAGCGAGCAGGCCTTGTAACAGTGGACCAGCCATCAGAAGCGGAGTTCGCCATTATTCGCGCAAGCACGCCTAGTGAAACGCTCCATCCCTTCCACTTTTTCGGGAGCTTTCAGAAAGAGGGGCGTTTGGACTTTCGTGCAGGAGACCCCGCATTCGACGCAGCTCGCCTAGCCGCGCAGTACGTGCCGACGGCTCTCGTGGTATTCATGGATCGTCCCGCAATATTGACTGAGATCGAGCAATTTTCGAAGATGACGATCGCAGAGTTTGGCGCGAGCGACGATGCGGTACTAAGTGTCCTTATCGGTCAATCGGCTGCTAAGGGTCGTTTGCCATTTGCTCTACCGCGCTCGATGGAGGCGGTGGAAGGACAAGATCCCGGTGTGCCTGATGACAGCGCAAACCCGCTTTATGCGCCGGGCTATGGGATCGTATCGGGTGACTGATTTTGCCTCCCTTAGCCGGCTTACCAGGCCCCGTTTGCAGGAGTTGAAAAGCATGAACAGATTGTTTCGCCTCGCATTTGCAATTCTGCTGTCAGCTTCGGCCTTCACAATGCCAGCCAATGCTCAGCCAGATCCTTCAATGTTTCGCGCAGAGCCTGTACCTCCGGCATTGGCGAAGCAGATTGTTTTACCTGTCGCCGGGCAAGATGAGGCAGAGGACGAGAAATGGACGCGCTCGTTTGGGCAGACGTGGGTGCGCAATGTAACAAGACCGTCGCTCTATCCTGTTTTGCCGAAGAACGGGCGCGACAATGGCAAAGCGGTGATTGTTGTGCCGGGTGGCGGATACCGTTTTGTCTCAATCGACAATGAAGGTTTCCGAGTAGCAGAGCGTCTTGCAGCACGGGGGTACACAGCCTTTGTGCTCAAATATCGCACGATGACAACGCCGCGTGAAAATGGGGCGTTCATGCAAGAAGTCGGCGCAGGCTTCAGCAAACTTGGCGAAGGGGCACCGCCTGAGCATCCTCCCGCGGTTGCGGACCTTAGCGCGGCGATCGCTCTGCTGACCGAGCGGGCGGATGATTGGGACATTGACCCTGAGGAGATTGGGGTAATCGGTTTCTCGGCAGGCGCACGCACAGCCATCCGCCTGATCGAGAACTACGAAAACGCGGCGCTTCTTGACCATGTGTCCCTGATTTACCCGCCGATGAACCAAACCGTAGGAGAGGGCCCGCGTCCCGACCTTTTCCTTGCGATCTCAACGGATGATCCGCTGTTCAGGCAAGGCGGACTCAACCTGCTTGAAAGGTGGATGGAAGACAGCGACAGGGTTGAAGCGCACCTCTACTCAGGCGGTGGCCATGGATTTGGGATGTCGCCTTCGGGTACCACAAGCGAGCTTTGGATCGATCAATACCTGGCATGGCTTGCCTTGCAGTAATCACTGACGCCGAAAATCGCGCGGAGTTTTAGCGAAGATTCGCTTTACGTGGCGCCGCAGACTGTCTTCGCTTTCGAAGCCAACCTGAAAAGCAACTTCAGCGGTAGACTTTCCCGTGTCTCGCAGTAGCGAAGCGGCTTTGCGCGCCCTCCACTCGGCCAGGTACTGCATCGGCGTTTCCCCGACCTCTTGAGTGAAATGGTGGGCAAAGGACGACCGGCTCATTCCGCAAAGCGACGCTAGCGATGCGACATTCCAATCCTGCGCGAACTGTTTGTGAATGGCCGATATTCCTGGTGAGATTTTTGGGTGCTTTACACCTGCAATCCATCCTCTTTCGCCGTCACTTGTCGTGATATGACGGCGCAGCTGACTAATGACGATGCCCTCGGCAAACCGTGCTCGTTCTGCCAACTGCCCAGGCTCGATCTCGCTCGCCTCGCGTTGATCGATTTCCAGATACGTGTCCAAAGCTGCTAGAATTGGTTTAAGTTCACTTGGCATGGGCTGCAAAATCGCCTCTGGAAGATGCGGTAGGATCAATCCCTCCAAGTTCTCGCTAAGCTCGAACGCGAAGCCGGTTATACGGCACAAAGCGCCGTCGCCGCCCCAGACTTTCGTATGGAATGCAGCAGGGCTCTCGCTCAGCTCCAGATATCGATCTTCTTCCCAAACACGGTTCAATGGCACGCAAGTCTGGTTCTTGTCGGAGGCATATTCGAGGTAGCCTCCCATCGGCAGCAGCAGCGCATCTCCGGCGCTCATTTGCGTGTGTGATCCATTCGGCAGCCGCAAAACGCACTGCCCTTCGCGCATGATCAGGTTGAAACCGGGGGTGAAACCATGAGTGTGAATGCCCCAAGGCTTTTTGAGCCGAAAGTCTGCAATGTTCAGCTGTTCAAATCTTAGGGTTGCGAGGGTCTCGCTCAAGAGATCCATCAGTATCGCTCCAACTCAGACCTAGGTGTTGGACGATATGCAGGAAATAGTGGATTTATCCACCCTGTAATCCAAGTTTCAACTCCTAGACCAAGTTTGGGGCACCTTAGAGTGCGAAAATCTGGAAGAGGATGACAAATGGGATCGCCACAAGTTGCCATTATTGGAGCAGGGCCGGGAGGCATCACAGCTGGACTTGCGCTGAGGAAGGCCGGGATCGACGCCAAAGTTTACGAGCGCGCGGAAAAGGTGACGCCGCTTGGTGGCGCGCTCATTCTCAACGCCGTGGGCCTGACCATCATGCGACGATTGGGCGTTGATATTGAGGATATGTATAATGGCGTAACCGCCGAATTTCGACGCTATGACGGCAAAGTGAGGGCCCACATCAGCGTCAATCCCGCAATCCTCGAAGAGGCCAATGCCTCTGGCTGGCAATCGGGAATGATGCGCAAGGAACTCTATGCGCGGATGCTTGACGTGGTGCCTGACGATCTGATCGTCCCTGCCCACGAACTGGCCGACTTTGAGCAGGATGCAGACGGGGTCACGGTAAATTTCACCAATGGAGAGCAAATTCGAACCGATGTGCTGGTCGGGGCAGACGGAATTCACTCGCGTGTCCGAAACTCGCTGTTCCCGGAGGCTCCACAGCCAAAACCACTAGGCATCGCAGTGTGGCTGGGCTGGTGCGAGGCAGAGCATGTGGATGCGACCCAATGCGTTATTCAGCATAACCAGGACTATCAGATGGGTTATTGCCCACTGGTCTTCGAGGGCAAGAAATGCGTCGAGTGGTGGATGGTGGAGCGCTACAAAGGTGAGGCTCCGCCAGAGAATGTGACCGGATATGTGCTGGGCAAGATCGGCCATTTCGCCGAACCCTCGGCTGAAATTCTAAGGCTTACCGACCACAAAAAGCAATTGTTCCGCTGGATTGTGGAGTACATTCCCGGGCTCGATCAATGGACGAAAGGGCGCGTCACTATTCTGGGTGATGCAGCGCACCCCACCTCTCCTTATGCTGCGTATGGAGCAGGGATGGCGATCGAGGATGGGTATTTTCTCGGCAAGTATCTGAAGGATTCGGGTCTTGGCAATAGCGAGGCAATCTCACGCGGACTGAAGGACTATGAGGATCTGCGACGGCCCTACACGAATTATACAACCAAGTTCGCTCGCAATCTGGGCCGCGTTTATCACAACGTTCCGGCTCCCCTGCGCAAGGTTCGAGACTTTGTGTTGGACAATGTTCGTGCCTCAGGCAAAGGGATTGAAAAGGGTGTGACCGATGATGCCGAGGCATTGCTGCGGTTCGTGCTCGATCAACCCTTTTAAGACCCGACTTGTCGCGTTCTGAATTGCCCGCTGATTAGGCGTCTGTCCTTTCAGCCTCGATCAGCTCTTCGAGCTTTCGCCGCGCACGAATTCCGCCCGCATCGGATTTGAGCAGAATGGGATTGAGGGACCAGAACTCATTCGAGCCCATACGCTCTTGTTGAGCCTCGACCATCGGCTTGTCCTCGTTTACGAAAGCGTTGAGCAACGAGGCTTTCAAGAACGCGCTGAACTCTTCGTCGTCTAGTGCGAATCTGCGGACCGAGCAAAAGAAGTAGTGCGTCGAGTGCTCGGTCTCCGGCACCATGTTGTGCATGGTCAGGACCACGTCTTGCTCCGAGTGCTGGGTCCCAGTGGAAGTAGATGCGGTCGAGAGGACCATCAACGCCGGTGCATGCCAGTCGACCTGGACCCAGAAATCGACTTTGGCCCCTTCGGCATATTTTGGCTTTTCTACTGGAATCGGATCGGCATCCGTTGCCTCCCAGCGAGCGACAACGCGATCTTCCACCACATCGGTTGTTGCTTTCGATTGGTTCATTATTCCGCCAAGCGATGTGGGGTGGAGATAATCGACATGGCTGAGGTCCATGATATTGTCTGTCAACAGGCGATAGTCTGCTGCTGTGGGAATAGCGCCTTTGATCTGCGCGCTGTCGGGCGACTCTTCCATAAATGACATGTCTGGCAATTTTTCCGGGTCCGCCTGATCCGCTTCGCCCATCCAAATCCATATTGCGCCATAGCGTTCCATCACCGGATAGCTTCGAACCTGCATGCTGCTTGTTACAGGGCCATGGGGATTGTGTGTGCACTTCCCGTCGGCATCAAACGCGAGGCCATGATAGCCGCAGGTTACGATGTTGTCGCAGATCGTCCCTTTTGAGAGCGGGGCAAAGCGGTGCGGACACATATCACGCAGAGCGTGAAGCGCTCCCGTTTCATCTCGCCAGATCAAGATCGGTTCTTCGAGAAGCGTTCGCACCAGAGGCGCATCGCTGCCTACCTCATCGCACCAACCGGCCTGATACCATGTGTTCCTCAGATACATACGTTTGCCTCTCCAAGTCTTCTGCTTTGTCTAATTCAAGAGCCTCAAGCGAGATTGTGCAGATTGTTCGAAATCCGTAAATTGGGTAGAAATTTATTCCTGCCGGTTCGGTCACGAGGTTCCGTCGTGGCGAAAGATGGTGAAGGCAAAGATACCGGGGGCAATGCGATCAGTGTCTGAAGACGGACAAGAAGGCGAAGCCGATCTAGAACAGCAGCTGGCTGCGCTTTTGCCTGAAGGCATGAAGGATCCCGACGATCCAAGGCGTGAGCTTCTGCGCTATGTTGGCGACAAATGGAGCGTGCTTGTCCTCATGATCCTCACCACCGGGACGTATCGCCATGCGGCCTTGCGCCGAGGGATCAATGCCATGGCAGAAGGGGCCGAGATTTCTCAGCCTGTGCTAACCGATGTTCTGCGCAAGTTTGAACGCAATGGCCTGTTGGACCGCCGTGTCATCCGCGAGAAACCGTTGGCGGTGGATTATGCCCTTACTGAACTCGGGCTAGAGTTTGCGCATAAACTGGTGGACCTTGTCGACTGGGCCGGGGATCATCTGCAGCGGATTGAGGCCGCACGCACGAGGTTCGCTGGCTCAAGCATTCGTTGATCTGGTTTCCAGATTCGGTCTTCCCCATAGCTCGAGCCACATGCTGCATGACTTCAGTTCATTGCCAAGGACTAACTCTCATTTGGCATGGTTGCCTCTACAGGAATTGCGGCAGCGAGGATCTTCTTTCTCAGCCAAGAGAGTCCTTCATCGCGCGCTCTTGTTCCATGGTACATCATCATTTCGCGCATGGGCTTGAGCTCAAACGGGGGCTCGCAGATTCTGAGGTTGAAGGGCTTGGCACATGCTATAGCTAGCCGTTCATGCATGACGGCTAGCCGCTGCGTATTCTGCAACAGCCATGGAACCTGAATGAAGCCCTGCGCGGTCACTTCAACCGAACGGTCTGGAGCGGTGGAGCCAAGGACTTTCTCCATAAATGACCGCCGTCCGTCGACGCGCACCGCCACGTGGCCAGCCTGCATGAACTGCTCCATTGTGACCTGGTCCTTAAGAGCCGGGTTTGATGAGCACCCCACCACTACCAGCCGCTCTTCGAAGATCAGCTCTTTTGGGTGATCGCCAATCATAAACTCCGCCGGTGAGATCAGAAGGTCGGCTTGGCCGCTGGCGATCATCGCCGAACTGTTTGCGGTGGGCATGATCAGGTCAATCTCGATTCCAGGCCCTTCATCCTGAAGGGATCGAATTAATGGTGCCAGCAACACCGTTGAGATGTAATCTGAGCCGATGATCTTAAAGCATCTCTTTGAGGTTTTGGGGTCGAACGCGGTACCGCCTGAGATCAAACCGCGAAGCCTGATCAGCGCCTCGCTTACTTCCGGTAACAGCGAAAGTGCCCGCTGAGTCGGGTACATTTGCTTTCCCTGTTGAACCAAAAGCTCATCCTGAAAGCTCTCTCGAAGCTTCTTTAGCGAGGCGCTCATCGCAGGCTGAGTCACATTAAGGCGCGCGGCCGCACGCGTAACACTCCGTTCTTCAAGCAGAACCTCGAAGGCAACAAGAAGGTTTAGATCAAAGCTATCTAGGCGCATAAGTTCATAAATAGCATTTATGAAAAATAAGCAAAACAAAAAATTGGACCGATGCCATTTGAAGTGGGATGTCTTTGATCGAAATCAAACGAGGTTTCACTTTACGATAAGGCGACGTCAAAGAGCGCCGACTTGGGAGAAGTTCTGTGAAAAAGATCCTGCTTTGCGGCTGCGCTATGCCGCTTGTCCTGGCACAGCCAGCGTTGGCTCAGGGCGCTGGTCCTGATAACGAGACTGCCGAAGAACAGCAGTCTGGTGGTTTGAATACGATTGTTGTCACGGCGCAGCGCCAGGAAGAGACGCTTCAAGATGCTGCTATTCCGATTAACGCCGCCACTGGCGACCAGCTGATTGCGGCCGGTGTATCTGATGCGACCGCGTTGAATCGCATTTCGCCGGCGCTCGCTGTGAACAATGGCGGCGGCGCAAACGCTGCGTACTTTGTGCGCGGTGCCGGTAACTTCACTAATAACGGCTACACCGCGCCCGCAATCGCGTTCAATATTGATGGTGTTTACATAGGTCGTCCCTCCTCAACAATTTCGGCATTCCTTGACCTTAACCGTGTTGAGGTTCTGAAAGGCCCGCAAGGCACACTCTATGGCCGCAACGCTACCGGCGGCGCGATCAACGTCATTCCGAACATTCCTGAAATTGGCGAGCTTAGCGGCAGCATTTCTGCAGGCTACGGGAACTACGACGCCTATGAGTTGACCGGTGTTCTCAACGTCCCAGTTGGTGACACGGCGGCAGCACGTATTGCGGCTACGGTTTCTGGCCGCGATGGCTATTTTGATGATGGCACCGGCGATGCAGAAGACTTTGCCGTTCGCGCGCAATTCCTTGCCGAGCTTGGTGAGACAGTGACGGTTCGTCTCTCGGGCGATTACTCAACCCAAGGCGGGGTTGGCCAAGGTGTTGCGATTGATGGCTTTTATGGTCTTGCGCCATTCCAAAGCCAGCTGCCCGTACCAAGCTGGGCCTTCACCGACTTTACCACCGACCTGTATGCGGGGCTTCATGATCCTGCAGTTCAGGCGGGCCTTGTCGGCAATGTGACCCACGCGCCCCTTCGTGCGAACGATGGCGGTTATGCTTTCCCGGCTCGTGATGATGAATATTGGGGGCTGAACGCAGAGATCAATTTTGATCTGGGTGACGCCGATCTTGTCATTATTCCAGCCTATCGTAAATCGACGCTCGACAACATCTTTAACGGTCCTCCGTTTAAAGCTGCGATCAACCAGGATTCGGCCGAGCAGTTTAGCCTCGAGGCTCGCCTGTCCGGGAGCGTTGGAGCGTTTGATTATATCCTTGGCGCGTACTATTTTGATGAGACTGTTGAAGGGGTCAATTCTTTCAACCAGTTTTCGACAACGAGCTTCAACGACTACGTAAGTGAAGTTGAGTCATTGGCGTTCTTTGCGCGAGGAACATTCAATGTCTCGGACGACTTTCGTCTAGTAGGCGCGCTGCGCTACACCGACGAAAGCCGTGCAATTGACCTTCGACTTATCTCACTTGCCGCCGTTTGTCTCGCTGAGCTTGGTGGTCCCCCACCATGCGAGCGCACGTCGACACCAGTCCCTTCAATTCCGGTCGGTCTGACAATTGGCGACAGCCTTCGTCAATATGACCCGGCATTGTTCATTGGTACGCCAGCCGAAGCTTACATCTCGGCCGTAAATGCTGCGCCTAACGGTGTTCCGACGGTCACAATCTTCGGTGGTTTCGGGCCAACAGACACTGCAGTTCCACCGTCAATTGGCCCTCTCGCGATCCTATCCGCGACACCAACGGTTATTGATCTGAGTGATGGTGACAGCGAGGTGACCTATCGTCTTGCGGCTGAATATGATGTGACACCGGACAACCTGCTTTATGCAAGCTTTGAAACCGGTTTCCGTGCTGGCGGCTTCAACCAGTCGTTCGGCAATGAAGTCTATGCGCCAGAGTTTATCGACGCTTACACAATCGGGTCAAAGAACGCGTTTGCGGGCGGTGATGTGATCCTCAACCTTGAGGCATTCTATTGGGATTACACAGGTCAGCAGCTTGCTGCTCTTGGTCTTGATGGGCGCGGGAACAACTCCTTCTTCACCCGTAATGTCGGTGATTCTTCGATTTACGGTTTGGAGGCTGAGTTCCAATGGGCTCCGACCTCATCGACGCAGCTGAGAGGTTCTGTCCAGTACCTTGATGCGACTTACGACAATTATTCGTTTGTGCAGACGGATTTGGCCGATGAGGCAGTCGACCCTCCTGGCTTCCTTCCGCCGGTCACCACCTGCGATACAACGCAGATCGGTTTTGATGGTGATCTTGCGACGCCAAGCCAATATGTGATCGACTGTTCGGGCCGCGATGCTTTGTTTGCTCCAAAGTGGACGATCACTGGCGGTATCCAGCAGACTATTGACCTCGGTGCATCTGAGCTCATTGCTACGTTCGACGGTCGGTATCGCAGCTCGCGTGAGGTCGGGTTCAACTATGTTCCAGGTGGCCGGGCGGAAGGTGTTCTTACACTCGATGCCTCGCTCACTTTCCAGCCGACTTCGGAGGATTTCTTCATCACCGCCTATGTGCGCAATCTGACCGATGAAACGATCTTTTCGACCTATCAGCTGGGTTCAGGCAACGTTGCTGGCGGCGCGCTTGAGCCGCCACGGACTTACGGCGTCCGCCTCGGATACAATTTCTGAGGCCGATGATGAGGTCTGGGGTCAACCTCGATATCTTGGGTGTGCTGGCGATTCTCTCTCCGTCAGCACACCCGACCTCTCAAACGCGGACCACTGATACGAAACAAAGCGTCTTGGCTGAGCACACTTTGCCGGTGCGGGGGGGCAATGGGTGTACGCCCCGGCTCTGGCAGCAGTCCGGGGCGTCGCTGGCTTTCAGGCCTTCTTGGTCTGGCGGGCATCACTGACGTAGCTTCCCAAACCAATTCCCGATGAGTTTCAGAACATGCAAGACTTGAACATCCTCGTTATTGGCGGCGGAATCGGTGGCCTGACATCGGCCATTGCGCTGCGTCAGAAGGGACACCGTGTCACGGTGATCGAGAAAGACCCGGCCTGGTCGGTCTACGGTGTCGGGATCATCCAGCAGTCGAACGTTATCCGTGCCATGTCACAGCTCGGCTTGCTTGATGATTACCTCAGCGCCGGTGTGCCGTTCGACACCGTAGCGATCCATGCACCCAATGGCATGAAGGTCGCAGAAGTCCCGGCGCCCAAGCTGGTTGAAGGATATCCGGCGAATGTTGGAATCGGTCGCCCGGCCTTGCACAAGGTTCTTGGTGATCGCACCAAGGCTGAAGGAGCAGAGATCAGACTTGGCGTCGTTGCTGCGAAACTCACTGACCAAGGCACTTGCGTTGCCGTGGAATTCTCTGACGGTTCGTCCGGCGAATTTGATCTCGTGATTGGTGCAGACGGCGTATATTCTGACACCCGCTCGGCCACTATGCCGGATGCAGAGCGCCCGGAATATACTGGCCAGGCTGTCTGGCGTTACAACTTTAAACGGCCAGAAGACCTCAATTCGCTTCATGCCTATAACGGCCCGATTGGGTTTGGTCTGGTGCCTATCAGCCACGAATTGATGTATATGTATGTCACCACTCCGGAGCCAGGCAATCCACGCTATCCTACCGATGGCATTGCATCGGTGATGCGTGAAAAGCTCCAAAGTGCCCCTCCGGCGATCAATACTCTTTCGCAAGAGATCACTGAGGACGAGGGCGTTGTCTACCGACCGCTCGAACAAATGATGCTCTATGGCGATTGGCATAAGGGGCGCATCGCACTGCTCGGAGATGCGGTTCATGCGACCACACCCCATTTGGGCCAGGGTGCGGGCATGGCGATTGAGGACAGCCTAGTTCTTGCTGATGAGTTGACTAAGCAGGCCACGCCTGAAGAGGCCTTTGCCGCTTATCGCGAGCGCAGATTCGAGCGTTGCAAATTTATAGTCGAAAAATCTCTTGCCATTTGCCGTGGCCAACTTGGCGAAGGACCTCCGGTCGATAATGCCGAAGCAACCAAAGAGATGTTCGAGATCGTTTCTCAGCCAATTTGATTCAAGGAATTAGCTCTATGAGCCGCGTCACAGAAATTCGCTATGTCGGATATGGTGTCAAAGATCTGGACACTGAAACAAAGTTCTACACCGAAGATTGGGGGCTTGATCGGGTGGCTGATGCTGATGGCATGGTCTGGCTGAAGACCCATGGCCATGATGAACACCACGTCGTGCGTCTCCATGCCTCCGAAACCGACTGCGTCGAAGTTATCGCTCTGGCGACGGAGACGCGTGAAGATGTCGATGCTCTTGAACAGCGTGTCTCTGAGGCTGGGTGCAAGATCATTCACTCGGCGCGTGAGATCGACGGTCCGGGTGGTGGCTACGGTTTCCGTTTCTTCTCAGCTGACGGACTGCCATTTGAGATCAGCGCTGATGTGGCGCGCGGAGACAAACGCGAAATGGAGCGCTGGGAAGGCGTTCCTCTCAAGATCAGTCACATTGTGCTGCACTCGCCCGACCATCAAGCGATGGTTAAGTTCTTCACCGATGTCCTGGGCATGAAGGTCTCCGACTGGCTCGGCGATTTCATGTGCTTCCTGCGTTGTAACGAAGCGCATCACCGCATTGCCCTCCTCCCAGGCCCGCCATGCCTCAACCACGTGGCCTATGACATGCTGAGCGTGGATGACATGATGCGCGGGACTAGCCGACTGAAGAAGCGCGGGACTGATATTCGCTGGGGACCGGGGCGCCATACCGCTGGCAACAACACTTTCAGTTACTTCACGACGCCGGCCGGCTTTGCGGTGGAGTACACCTCCGAGCTTGAGAACGTCGATTTCGAGGGTCACAAGGCGCAAGTTCATGAACCTGGTCCGCAGATTATGGACCAGTGGGGCATTGGGGTTGGTGGTCCTCAAACAATGCCGAAACCAGCTCCTGACCCCCGTCTTTTCCAAGCTTCGGAGGTTTGATCTGTGGCACTGTTTGAATACTTTCCAAATTACATCTGGAACCTTTCTGTCGCCATAGCGATGGAGAGCGGCGGGCAGATCGGTGAGGTCATCGACATGTGTCAGCCGATCAAGGATGCGGCTGACAGCGGAGCGGATGCTGGCACTCCGCAATTTATGAAACAGTGGGCTGCGATGGGCGACAAGCTCCTGGAGCTGGCTGCAGAGGATGAGGCTCTGGGGCGCAATTTCTCGGCGTCGAACAAGCTTGAGCGCGCATCGCTCTACCTGTTCACCGCCGAGCGAATGCAAGCGCATGGCAGCCCCAATCGAAAGCAGACCTTTGTAAAAGCGCGTGAGGCATTCGACCGCTCAAGTGCTTTGGGCAAGATCAACCGCAAGCGGGTAGAGATACCGCTCGAAAAGGGCACTATGCCGGCGCTTTGGACCGAGGCTCCTGGCGATACCCCCAAAGCGGCTGTGGTGTTCTGCAACGGTCTCGATAGCAATAAAGAGCTGCTCTATTGGACGAGGCTACCAGAGCAATTGGCGCGCAGAGGCATCTCGACTCTTTGCGTCGATCAACCAGGTTCAGGGGAGGCGTTGCGTCTTCAAGACCTTCCGGTTGATCCGCATTCCGAAAGCTGGGCCTCAAGAGCCGTGGACTGGCTTGAGCAACAACCCGGTGTTGACCCCGCAAAGATCGGAATGACAGGCATTTCGCTTGGCGGGCACTTTGCACCTCGCGCAGTGGCTTATGAGCCACGCTTTGCGAGTGGTGCGGTCTGGGGGGCGAACCACAATTGGCGCGAGGTCCAGGACAAGCGGATGGAGCGGGAAGGCGAAAACCCAGTGCCGCACTATTGGCAGCACGTCATGTGGGCATTTGGCGCAAGCGACATGGAGGATTTCCTCCAGAAATCGACCGGTATGAACCTCAACGGTCATATGGACTCGATCAAGGTGCCCTTCCTAGTGACTCACGGAGCAAAGGACCGTCAGATCAGCGTCGATTATGCAGATGATCTCTACGACCAGCTGATCAACTCACCCCGGCGAGAGAAAGTCATCTTTACTGACCGTGAAGGCGGTGTCGAGCATGTTGGTGCCGACAATATGGCCTATGGCCGCGACCTTATTTCGGATTGGTTTGCCGAAACCCTTGGAGGCCAAGTTCGGTGAGCCTCTTGCCTCGCCTTGAGCTGGATCCATTCGATAAGGACGTTCTTGAAGATCCTTATCCAGCGCATGAGCGATTGCGGGACGCAGGCCCAGTTGTTTATCTTGAGCCGATCTTAGCCTTTGCGATGGCGCGGCATGAGGAAGTGAAGTCGGCGCTTGCTGATCACGAAACCTATTGCTCCGGGCGTGGCGTTGGTGTGGCAGATTTTCACACCGAAACACCGATGCGGCCGCCGTCCTTGCTTCTCGAGGCGGACCCTCCGCTGCATGATCGCACACGCAGACTGATGAATCAGATTGTGTCGTTGAAAGAGGTCAAGCGACTTGGCGAAAGTATGCAAACGCTCGCCGATGATCTGGTAGAGCGGCTTGCCGCACAGGGTGACTTTGACGCTGTGACTGACCTTGCAGAGGTCTTTCCGATGGCGGTGTTTCCCGATCTTATCGGCTTGCCTGATGAAGGCCGCGAACATCTGCTGACCTATGCGATGCTTGTCTTTAACGCATTTGGCCCGGCAAATGATGTTTTGCGAGCCTCGGAAGAAGGCAGCGAAGAGGCTGTGGCTTGGGTGGCCCAGGCTTGCAAACGCGAAAACCTCAAGCCCGGTGGCTGGGGTATGGCCGTTCACGAGGCCGCAGATAGAGGCGATTGTACAAGCGCAGAAGCTGAGCGTCTGGTTCGTTCTTTCCTGTCGGCAGGTGTGGACACCACAGTGAATGGGATTGGGCATATGATTTTGGCCCTTGCCCGGCATCCAGAAGAATTCGCCAAGCTTCGTGCTCATCCAAGTCTTGCCGCAAGGGCATTTGAAGAGAGCCTTAGGTGGGATTCAACCGTCCAGACATTCTTTAGAACCACGACCCGCAGCGTGGATGTGCATGGTGTGGAGATCCCGGAGGGATCAAAGGTTCTGCTGTTCCTTGCCGCAGCCAACCGTGATCCACGTCACTGGTCTCAGCCCGATGCCTATGTGATTGATCGTAAGAGTTCGGGCCACGTCGGGTTCGGTTTCGGCATTCATCAATGTCTTGGACAAATGCTGGCCCGACTTGAAGGCGAAGTGATTGCTCGCTCGTTGGCCAGCAAAGTCACGAGCATACGAACCGAAGGAGCGCCGGTCAGGCGCCTTAACAACACGCTGCACGCACTCTCTAGCCTGCGCGTTTCCTGCACAACAAGTTAGGGATGGACCGGTGAAGCAGTTCATTGCAACAGGCCACGTGCCGACCGAAAACGGCACAAAATACACCAAGCAGTTGGCTAAGCATTGGTCGCATAACCTCGCCGTTGAAGAAGACGGTGATACCGTTCGTATCACCTTTCCGAAGAACGCACGCGGCGCGGATTGGCCCGGCGATGCCGTGGTCACAATGACTCCGAGTAAGGACGGCATAGGGTGCACAATTGCTGCCACCGCTGAAGGACAAAGGGACGGGCTAAAGATCGCAGTTGAGCGCCACATTGACCGGTTTGCCTTTCGCGAAGGCGCTTTGAAGTACGATTGGGAGAACGCCAATGGCTAGCCAGCCGCTTGCTGGTCGCCGTGCAGGCAGCCTCCAAGGTGTCGTATTGCTCATGGCTGCGGTCATGCCGATTATGGCGATCACTTCGCTTGTCCCGGTTCTTCCTGTCTTGATGCGCGAATTTGCCGATGTGCCTGGCAGTGAAGCGTTGGTGCCCATCGCGCTTACGGTTCCAGCCTTGTGCGTTGCATTGTTTTCGCCGCTGGCAGGTTGGCTTTCAGACAAGGCAGGGCGCAAGTCGTTGCTGGTTTCAACACTGGCACTTTACGCGGTGGCAGGCATCCTCCCCTGGTTCTTGACTGACCTTTTCGCGATCATTGCGACCCGCATTGTTCTTGGCATCATGGAAGCGGCTATCATGACCGTTTCGACCGCGTTGATCGCAGACTATTATGACGGTGAAGAGCGCGAGCGCTGGATATCACTACAAGTTGGAGTGGGCAGCCTCGCCGCAGTTGTATTGGTCGCGGTCGGCGGCTTCCTTGGTGAAGCCTTGGGCTCTCGCGGCCCATTTTTGCTGTACCTCTTAGGCTTTGTGGTTGCCACTTTGGCCGCGCTTATCCTGTTCGAGCCTGAAACAAAGTCAGAGCTTTCGCCCGGTTCGCGTTCGCAGTCGAAAGTGTTGCCTCATATCTGGCCGCTGGTTCTGATCACGTTCGGTGTTGGCATCCTGTTTTACGTACTGCTCGTTCAGATTGGTCCGATCCTTGAAGTCGGCGGCGAGCTTAGCCCCGCGCAAGTTGGTATTGCAGCGGCATTGCTGAACTCTGGTGTTATGATTGGCTCAATCCTCTTCAAGGCCTTCAACCGCGGAGCAGGCAGGGGTGTGCTGGCCATTGGCTTGTCGTTAGCAACGCTTGGCTATGCGGGGGCAGGTCTCAGCAACGGGTTCGTGATCGTTACCGTGTTCGGAACGATTGGCACGATCGGCGCGGGCATTCTTCTGCCTAACATGATCACCTGGACCTTGAGCAAGCTCGCCCCCGAGGTCCGCGGTCGTGGAACCGGGATTTGGACGGGCTCATTCTTTCTCGCGCAGTTTGTGGCGCCTCTTGCCTTTGGCGGCCTTGCTGCGTCGGTTGGCGGTATCAATTCGGCGTTGCTTGTAATCGCAGGGGTGGCTGGCCTTGCAGCCCTCGTGACACTTGCATTGCGCTCGCGTCACGCAGCATCCGTTCAAGCGATGGAAGAATAAGCGATGAACGAAAACACATTCAAGCTCTACTTCGCCCCTGAGACCTGTGCTCGAGTCACGCTTACCGCCCTGGAAGAGGCAGGAGCACAGTTCGAGACCGAAGTTGTCGCCTTCTTGGCTGGCGAACATCGCAAGCCCGCTTTCCTTGGTATCAACCCCATGGGTAAAGTGCCGGCGCTGGTTACGCCCGAGGGCATACTGGTCCAGAATGTGGCAATCCTGACCTATTTGAACGAGCGTTTCCCCGATGCTGGATTGCTTCCACAGCGCGATCCGGGATTTGGACGAGCACAAGTCCTCTCAGAATTGGTGCGATGCTCGAGCGATCTGCATCCGGTGGTTTCCAAGTTTGTGCTGCCGCACTTTCAGACCACTGACGGCAGCGCGGCGCCTGGTATCAAGGCCAAGGCGGCGGAGGTCTTGTCTGCACAACTTCGACCGGTCGAGGAGAGGCTGACGCAGCAAGAATGGATGCTTCCGGAAGGCTGGTCGATCCTCGACAATTATCTGGCTTGGATCTGGTTCAGGATCACAGGCGCAGGCTTTGATCCGTCTGACTTTGCGGCCATCGCTGCGCATTATGACGCCGCTATGAGTCGTCCTAGTGCCCAGCGTGCTCTGGCGCATGAGGCCAACGCGCAAGAGCAGCTTGCAAAGCGTGGGTTGCAGTTCCGGCCCCCCGGTCAATCAGCCGAATAACTCACTCAATCATTTCAGAGGAAACTATGGCAAAAGATTACGTCCGCCGCGTTGTCACAGGACACAATTCATCAGGGCAAGCCATCATCCAAGAAGATGGGGCCGTACCGCGCGTGCGCCGGATCGGGGGCGAGACCGGGCCAATGTTTTATGAGGTCTGGAATACGCAGGCGACCCCGGTCCCGATCGACCATGCATCCGGTGAGCCGGAAGAGGATGGAATAATTCTGGCACCTCCCGCGGGAGGAACGCGGATCCGAGTGCTCGATATTCCACCGGACGCCGATGAGCTTGAGGCAACAACTCCTGAAGAGGCGCGCGCCCATTTCGCTGAGATCGGCGCCGCTGATGCAGCTTCTCACAGCGGCGAAGGGTCGCGCCACGCGCACATGCACCGCACCGAGACAATCGACTATGGCATCGTGCTTGAGGGCGAAATCACCCTTCTTATGGACGAAGGCGAAGCCACTGTGAGTGCGGGCGATATCGTCGTTCAGCGAGGAACCAATCATGGCTGGGCCAATCGTTCAGGAAACAATTGTCGGATTGCATTCATTCTGATCGATGGTGAGTTCGATCCGGGCTTGAAGGGCTAAGATGCGATTGGCCATTACCGGAGCCGACGGATTTGTCGGGCGCGCTTTGTGCAAAGCTCTGCAAGAGGATGATGCCGGCCTGTCGGTGCGTCTTTTCGACAAGGCGTTTAGGGACCAGCCAGCCTTTCCGGCAGTAGAGCTTGATCTGTGTCACCCCGATGCAGCGGCACTTGTTGGCGTTGATGCTGATTGCGTGATCCATCTGGCAGCGCTGCCCGGCGCAGCTTCAGAACAAGATCCGCTCGCCTCGCGCCGGTTGAACCTGCAATTCAGCCTCTCGCTGATTGAGGAATTGCGCGGCAAGCGGCTCGTCTATGCCAGTTCGATTGCTGTGTTTGGCAATCAATTTCCTTCGACGGAACTCAAGTCCGCAGATGCCAGTCCCGCATCGGTATACGGGACACACAAAAGGATGGTCGAGCTTGCCTTTGCTGACGCCGTAAGGCGCGAGAATCTTAGCGGCTTTGCACTGCGGTTGCCGGGCGTGGTGGCGCGAGCCGAGCCATCGGCGGCGTTCGGATCGAGCTTTCTCAGCGAGATGTTCGTCAACGCGTTTGCACCAGGCACTGCTACCATTCCCGTCTCGCCTACGGCATCGAGCTGGCTCTGCTCAGCAAAGCTATGCGCGCAAAACCTGATCCATGCAGCCACATCCAACGATAGTTCGCAACCCGCCATGGTTATGCCCGCGGTGAATGCGAGAATTGACGAACTTATTGCCGAGCTTAGCCGCCATGGCGGGCAAGCCAGCTTCGAGTATCGTCAGAACCTCGATCTTGAAAGAGCCTTTGCGTCGCACCCTCCGATTGACAACACCCATGCCTATTCGAGCGGCTTTGCGTGTGATCGCGGAGTCTCGGGTTTGGTTGGCAACGTTCTGGCTGATCTCAATTCCATTCCATTCACGCCTGCCAGGCACGCGCAGGTGTTGACTGCACAAGGATGAACACATGAAACTCGCGACGCTTAGAGACGGCAGCCCTGATGGCAAATTGATCCTTGTATCCCCTGACGGCGCTTCTTACGCGGAGGCACCGATCACGACGCTGCAAGCAGCGCTTGAGGATTGGGACGCATTTTGCGCTCAGCTGGCTTCGCTGACTGATTATCCTGAGACGCTAGACCCAGGCCAATTAGGTGCTCCTTTGCCTCGGGCATGGCAGTGGCTGGATGGATCCGCTTTCTCTACGCATGGCGAGTTGATGCAAATTGCTTTTGGTCTCGACCCGATCGAAACGGAAAAGCCGCTCATGTATCAGGGGGTGTCTGATCGGTTTCTTGGAGGCATGGATCCGGTGCCTTTTCCAAGCGAAGCTGATGGGATCGATTTTGAAGGGGAGTTTGGCGTAATCGTTGACCATGTGCCGATGGGCACGACAGCTGAAGACGCCATGAAGCACATCAAGCTGATCGTGCAGATCAACGATTGGTCGCTACGTGCGATCGCACCTGCGGAAATGAAGACCGGTTTCGGCTGGGTCCAAGCCAAACCTCGCTGTTCGATGGCACCGTTTGCCGTCACACCCGAAGAGCTTGGCGAGGGATGGCATGAAGGGCGGGTCTGCCTCGATTTGGAAATTGACCTGAATGGGAAGCGCTTTGGCTGTGCGAACGGCCGCGAAATGGATGTCGGTTTCCATGATCTGGTCGCCCACGCTGCCTATAGTCGTGACCTTGTGGCCGGGACCGTTATTGGCTCTGGCACCGTATCCAACGCAGATTATGCAAATGTCGGTTCGAGCTGCATTTCTGAGGTTCGAGCGATTGAGATGATCGCCAATGAAGGCGTTCCGCAGACTGCGTTCATGGCCAACGGTGATCGGGTGCGGATGACCGGACTTACCCCGGACGGGAACGCTCCATTCGGAACAATCGATCAGATTGCGCAATCCTCATGAGCAGCCAGGTTTGATTGGTCGCGCTTAATGTTCGAGGTTGCGGGTAATACAAAAGCTTTCCTCGACACACGGAGCTTTGTTGGAGCTATGGTGCCAATGTACCCGCTCGACGTGAAAGTGATCATTTACGAGATCGCTTGAGGGGCCCTTGACTGACACACCCACCCTATTGCTCCCTGGGCTTCTGTGCGACAAGGCGGTCTGGGCTCCGCAAACCGTAGCGCTTGGCTCGAACGGCGTCCGCGCGGTTCACGGTTACAGACTTGCCACTAGCATCGGAGAAATGGCGGAAATCGCTCTGTATGCCGCGCCGCCGCAATTCAACCTCGCTGGTCACTCGATGGGCGCGAGAGTGGCGCTGGAAGTGTATCGCATCGCCCCTGATCGGGTGAAAAAATTGGCCCTGCTAGACACAGGAGTTCATCCGGTTTTGCCGGGTGAAAAAGATAAGCGAATGGCTTTGCTCGCCAGGGCAAAATCGGGCGGAATTGAGATACTGGTCGAGGACTGGCTGCCACCAATGGTTGCGCCTGCAAACCGCGCCAACCCGGCAATGATGGAGCCTATGCGCGAGATGGTGCGGCGCGGCGGTGTCGATGGCTTCGAAGCGCAGGTTGCAGCGCTTTTGTCGCGCCCTTCGCTGGACGAGTTGTTGCCGCAAATCATGGTCCCAACCTTGGTTGCTGTGGGATCCGAAGATCAATGGAGCCCTCCGGCTCAAAACCAACAGATCGCGCGGGCCATTCCAACCGCCACATTCGAAGTCTTCGAAGGGGCCGGCCACATGGCACCGATTGAGGCGGGCGAGCGCGTCACACAGACGCTTTTGGCGTGGATGGAGAGTTGAAGAACGAAGGAATGGACTGGCGCTGCAAGAGGATGGCCGTCTATCGTCCAGAGCGAACGGATTTGCGCCATTGTGCAGGAGACTGTCCGCAATGGCGGTTGAAAAACCGGCTGAAATAAGCGGGGTCCTCAAATCCGACTTTGGCGCCGATCACCGCCACTGGGTTCGCGCTGTAGGATAGCAAACGCTGGGCTTCGACAATGGCGCGTTGGTCACGCATTTGGGTAGGGGATTGTCCATGCCGAGCGCAGGCATCGCGCAGCGTTGTGAGGCTGACGCCCAACTCCCTCGCGTATAATTCAATGGGCTCGCGTTTGCGAAAGCGCTCTTCGATTAGACTTCTCAGTCGGGCGATCAGGTCTCGATCACGCGCTGTTGGTACATGAAGTCGTTTTTGATCAAGCGAGCGTATCCGCGCGGCGCTGGCCAGCAGACTGAGAACACACCCTTCAAGCGCTGCGGATTGTGCAAAGCCATTCCATGCAAGCTCGCGCTCGGCGTTATTCATCAACAATAACATCTCATGCACCGTGTCTGGCGACGCCTCCAGGCTAAGCGGTTCGTCAAATAGGACGGAGATATCCGAGTGGCGCGCGGCGAGATGGCGCAAATGGAGATCCGCAACGGTCATGATCATGCCTTGGATATGCGGTTCCCATTCAAATCCATGGACGCAGCCAGCTGGGACAATGATGATCTGAGGATGGCTGAATGTTCTAACCTCGCATTCAAAACGGATATGTCCCGCGCCTTTGGAAATAGCGATTATGTGATGCAGGTCAGCGTGCTTGTGAGGGTCAATAATCCAATCGCTAGGCTTTGAGCGTATTGATAGGCTTTCAAGGTGTACGAAGTCTGGTTCGGCAGATTTCGGAGGTTCGCCGTACAGAAAGAAGCTGGATAACTGCTCATGTGCCATGACAAGAGCGTAGTCAGAGTCGGTGAAAAAGCCAATTATTGTGTTGGATGGTCTATCGCCCCGAACAGCCTCGGAGAGTAGCTCTGATCGCAGAGGAGCTAAAGGATATGAAAACGCAAGTTTGCATTATCGGCGCTGGGCCAGCGGGGTTGCTGCTTGGCCATTTGCTGCGTGCCGAGGGTGTGGAGTGCGTCATCGTTGAGCGGCAGACTCCCGATTACATCTTGGGCCGCATCCGCGCCGGTGTTCTAGAGAACATCACCGTTAGCCTGATGGAACGGCTTGGTCTTGATGCGCGCATGAAGGCGGAAGGTCTGCCACATGATGGCTTTAATCTGGCTGATGGTGAGCGGCTGATCCGGATCAATATCTCTGACCTCGTGGGCCAGGAAGTCATGGTCTATGGCCAGACCGAACTGACCCGTGACTTGATGGATGCATGTGAAGAGCGTGATCTGGAGGTCGTCTACGAGGCGGCAGATGTTGCCTTGCATGAAATTGAAAGCGATGCCCCTTGGGTCACGTACACAAAGGATGGCTTAACACACCGGATCGATTGCCGCATCATCGTAGGCTGTGATGGATTTCACGGCTCAAGCCGCAAGGCTATTCCCGTGTCAGATTGGCAGGAATTTGAACGGGTTTATCCGTTTGGTTGGCTTGGGATCCTGGCTGATGTTCCGCCCTGCAATGAGGAACTGATCTACGCCAATCATGAGCGTGGTTTCGCGCTCGCTTCAATGCGTTCGCCGACACGCAGCCGCTACTACATCGATGTGCCGGTAGACGAAGATATCAGCCAGTGGAGCGATGAACGTTTGTGGGATGAGCTGGCAGTTCGGCTTGGTCCTGAGGCCGCTGCCAAGATATCCCGCGGCCCGGCCATCGAAAAAAGCATCGCACCGCTCCGCTCGTATGTCTTTGCTCCCATGCGTCATGGTTCATTGATGCTGTGCGGCGATGCGGCGCACATTGTGCCGCCAACCGGCGCCAAGGGCCTGAATCTCGCAGCAAGTGATGTGCACTATGCAGCCGATGCGCTCACACGTTTTTTCAAGAACAACAACTGCGATGGCATACCGGGGTATTCAGACAAAGCGTTGGCCCGCGTGTGGAAATCTGAGCGGTTTAGCTGGTCGCTGACCAAGCTGATGCATCGCTTCCCGGAGGACGGACCGTTTGAACGGGCCATGCAGGTTGCCGAGCTAGACTACATCGCAAACAGCCGCGCCGCGCAGACCGCAATCGCTGAAAACTATGTCGGGCTGCCCGTATGAATCGACCCGCCCACGACGACTGATATTGCCAGAGAGACAAAACAAAAGGGGGAGAGGATTTTGTGGCGCAGCTAGACGATAAGGAACGTGCAGGACTTTCGCGGCGTTCAGCGCTGGGGGTGGCGGGGGCATCTGCGCTCGTTGCGGCTTGTGATCTGGTCCCCTCGGCCAGCAGTTCTCCCAGGGCGTCGAGTAAAGACACGCGTCCCAATATCATCTTCATACTAGCCGATGATCTGGGATATGCGGACCTCTCTTCGTTTGGCCGGAGAGACTATGAAACGCCCAATATTGATCGGCTGGCAGATGGCGGCATAAAGTTCTCCCACGCCTATTCGAACAGCCCGGTATGCTCCGCCACGCGGACCGCCTTAATGGCCGGCCAATATCAATACCGTTTGCCAATCGGTTTGGAAGAGCCATTGACGGGCAGAAATGTGGGCTATGACAAGGGTCGAATGTCTCTGCCGATGGCGTTTCAGGCCGCTGGCTATCAAACAGCATTGGTTGGCAAATGGCATCTGGGTGCCTTGCCGGATTTCAACCCACTTGAGAGTGGGTACGGTCACTTTTGGGGTATCAAGCCGGGGGGTGTCGATTACTTCACCCATCGCATGTTTGGCGGGAACGAGCTGTGGGACGGTGAGACGCAGATCGAGGAAACCGGCTATATGACCGATTTGCTGGGCATCCGCGCAAACGAGATGATTGACCGGTTTTCCAAGTCAGAAGACCCGTTCTTCTTGAGCCTGCACTTCACTGCGCCCCATTGGCCCTGGATCGGGCCCGACGATCAAGCCGAATCCGAACGGTTATCCAAGAGCCCAAATCCTCTTGCGCTACTCCATTACGACGGGGGCAGCCTTGCGACTTACGCGGGAATGGTCACGCAAATGGATGTGCAAGTGGGCAAGCTTCTGGACCGGCTGGACGAGCTTGGCCTTAGCGAAAACACGATTGTCATTTTTACATCCGACAATGGCGGCGAGCGTTTCTCTGACACATGGCCCTTTTCAGGTCGCAAATCGGAGCTGCTGGAGGGAGGCATTCGCGTGCCCACACTTATGCGATGGCCGCAAGGTTCCTTGGCGCAGGGCGTGGTGGATACACCAGTCATGACCATGGATTGGTTCCCAACTCTTGCAAGCCTTGCTGGCGTTGAGACACCGGCCGATTATGCATTCGATGGCATGGATATTTCCAAGGTGCTAAACGGAGAGGCGGCCAATGATCGAGACCTCTTCTTTCGCTTCAACCTTCATGAGCAGGCCGCCTTGCGGCGTGGAAAATGGAAATACCTGAAAATTGCGGGCAACGAATTCCTCTTCGACGTGGTCGCTGACCCGCTCGAAAGAGGCAATCTGAAGGCAAGACAGCGCGAGATTTTCGCTGAACTCAAAGCAGCCTTTGCTGCATGGGATGCCACTATGCTTCCCTATGATGCGGATGCGTTTTCTAGCGGCGCAAGCGGTTCCAACCAAGCAGACCGTTTCGGCGTTGGTCCCTCCGAAGGGGTGACTGGCCGCATGAATTGGGCGAACTAGTTGCGAGATATAACTTGGCGGCCATTGTGTGAACTGCACCAAAAGCGGAAAAGATACGAAGAATTCTCGTCCGCTGCGCGAGGGCATCCCGCATCCGCAATCGGTCAGTCCATTGCTTGCAACCTTGCCTTCTCTTCAACCTGTTCAATAAACAGCCTTACTTTAGCGCCGACCTTCCTCGCATCTGCGCGGTAGCCATCAGGATCCGAAAGCATCCTGCATGTTCCCCAGCGCAGGCGATGAAAGGAAGTGACGTGAACGACTTCTGCCAGTGCTCGACGAACTTCTGCGCTTGTTCCTGTATCTTTGTCGATGCGATCCAGCACCAATTCAAACTTCCGGCGCAGCTTCGAGATCCGAATAGGCTCTATCTCAGCTTTGTTGGCAAGCCGCATTTCATCGACCAAACACCTCAGTTCAAGCGCGATGCTTTCCTTGCTCATTTTATCCCTCTCCCCGAACTAAGGTAACCCAACCTCGTTGTGAGGACAATGTCTGCGGTAACCAAGCTTTCTCAGGCGCTATTCCTGACAATCAATTTTACCGCGCAACTCATTTTGATGGGTTCTGCTCAAGCTCAAGACCATCCGAACTTAAGGCGGGGCTTGCATCGTCTTAAGCAAGAACCGGAACACGGGTCATGCTCTAATCAGGTCAGCAATCCGGCGAGAAAGGCTATGCCTTGTGGAATGTCAAACAGGAGCGAGAACGACATCTGCAGGATGGCGATTGTCATCCAGACGCCATAACCGCTGCGCTTATCGACGCTCGGCCATGCACGGATCAAGACCACAAGGGGGATGAGCCAAACCCAATGGCTTACACTGGCAATGCCGGTTGTAATTAGATCAGCGGGAAGGAGGGCCAATTGGGCACCGAAAACAACGTGGCTCATCACGGGGCCTAGCGCATAAATCTGGGCCTCGCGATGCCACAGCACAAAGATAAGGCTGGAGGCCATGATATAGTGCTGCCACTCCATCCAAATTCTCACCCAGCGGGGAATTTCCTGCATCTGTGAGGCAAAGACGGCGTTGCCGGTCTCTTGTCCTTCGATCAATTCGGGAGGAGGGGAATTGTTGATGAAGGCCAGCATCATCAGCACACCAAAAAGCAGCAATCCGCAAATGGCACCGACCGGCATTGTTCCGAATTTCATTGTCTTCTCCTCTCCATAGACTGGCCTACGAGGCTCCGTCCGAAACAAAATCCTCGGTATCAATAGTGGCGCGCATTACCTCGGGATAGCGATGGCCTGAGACGGTCGATTGATTGATAAGTGCCCCGGCTTGCGCAAGTGCTTCGTCCGGGATGTCGAGGCCGCCGGCTGCAAGGTTCTCACGCATATGTGGGCGGCTGGTCGTGCCGGGGATGGCGTGAATATGCTCTCCTTGAGCAAGCACCCAGGCAAGCGCGAGTTGCGCCGGCTCGACTTCACATTTCGCAGCAAGCGTGTTGAAGCGATCAATAAGCTCAAGATTGCTCGGCCAGTTCTCTTCACTGAAGCGCGGATGCGTGCGGCGCAGGTCTTTCTCGCCAAGCGAGGCTGGATCACGCAAGGTTCCGCCCAGCGCGCCGCGTGCTACTGGAGAGAACGCCACGAGAGCGATCCCAAGCTCTTTGGTTGCCTGCAGCACACCCAGTTCAACATTGCGCGTCCATAGCGAGAACTCAGTCTGCACCGCAGCTATGGGATGCACTGCGTGTGCCTCGCGAACATGAGCAGCGGACCATTCGGACACGCCGTAGGCTCCGATCTTGCCTGCTTCGATCGCCCGGACCATCGCACCCACGCTTTCGGCGATGGGCACCTTGGGGTCAAAGCGGTGCATATAGAAAAGATCGATATGGTCGGTGCCGAGCCTTTGAAGGCTAGCATCAAGCGATGCTGTGATGGCGTCGGGCGAACAATCAATCCCGCGCCTCGGGCCATCAACGATGATGCCGGTTTTGGTCGCCAGCAGGAATTCAGAACGCCGATGCATCACCGCTTCCTTTAGCAGCTCCTCATTAGCGCCCTTGCCATAGATGTTCGCTGTATCGAGATGATTGTAGCCCAGATCGAGCGCTTCATTAAGCAGCCGGATTTTATCCTCATGCGGAGGCGGATCGCCATAGGCCCATGACAGGTTCATACAACCTAGCCCGATGGGGTTGACCTCTCGTCCACACAGTGCGCGCATGGTCAGCTCCAGCCGTCCTGCGTCTCAAGACTTGCCGCAAGTTCGCCGATTACGCGGTAGCAATCGAGCACTTGGGCGACCGATGAATTGGGTTCACGTCCTTCATCGATTGCAGCAACAAACTCTCGGTCCTGAAGCTCGATGCCGTTCATGCTGACATCGACCTTGGAAACGTCGATCGGTTCTTCCTTGCCGTTCACGAGATCATCGTAGCGCGCGATATAGGTGGCGTTGTCGCCGATGTAGCGGAAGAAGGTGCCAAGCGGCCCGTCATTGTTGAAGGACAGCGCAAGGGTAAGAATTTGCCCCGCTTCAGTCTTCATCTGGATCGACATATCCATCGCAATGCCAAGCTCGGGGTGCTTTGGCCCCTGGATCGCGTTTGCGGTGACGACCTTGCTGCCGGTCATATATTGAAAGATATCGATGGTATGCGCGCTGTGGTGCCACAGAAGGTGATCGGTCCAACTGCGCGGTTGCCCCTTAGCGTTCATGTTCTTCCGGCGGAAGAAGAAGGTTTCGACATCCATCGCCTGAATGTTGAACTCGCCCGCCTCGATCTGCTTTTTCACGTATTGGTGGCTGGGATTAAAGCGTCGGGTGTGTCCTGCCATACAGACCAGGCCCGTTTCCTGCTGCTTGGCGAGCACGGCCTGCGCGTCTGCCCAGCTATCTGAAAGTGGTATCTCGACCTGAACATGCTTGCCCGCGTCCATAGACTGGATGGTTTGTGCGGCGTGCATTTGCGTGGGTGTGCACAAGATCACGGCGTCTACATCATCGCGCGCCAAAGCTTCGGAAAGTTCAGTTCCGGAATGCGGAGCGCCGTACTTCTCAGCAACTTCGGCAGCCTGCTCTGCGCCGCGCGAAATTACCGAGATGATCTCGGCCTCATCAATCCGGGTGAGGCCATCCAGATGCTTCTCGCCGAATGCACCGGCGCCTACGAGTGCGATTCCTGTCATTGTTCTTTGTCCTATTGGAAAAAGGTCGCTCAGACTGCTCAATTCGCGACTTTAGATGTATCTGGTTTCAGCACGAGATGGCCGATCGCGGTGTTGGAGCAGGGGATATGATAGTGGCGGTGAAGCCGCTTGGTCGTTTTGCCCAAAGCGCCGCGCATGATCAGCCACATGACCATCTCGATGCCTTCGCTGCCCGTTTCGCGAAGATACTCGATATGCTCAATCCAGCGCGCCTCGTCGGAGTCGCCTTCCAGCATATCCATAAACTTGTTGTCCCACTCGCGGTTCAGCAGGCCGGCGCGCGGTCCTTGCAATTGGTGGCTCATCCCGCCTGTGCCCCAAATCTGGACGTTGAGGTCTTCCGGGAAGCTCGCAACGGCCTTGGTGATCGCTTCGCCCAAGGCCCAGCATCGATTTCCACTGGGAACCGGATAGGTGACCACATTAACGGCGAGCGGAATGACCTTCACTGGCCAGCTTTCAGGTTGCCCGAACATCATTGAGAGCGGGACGGTCAGCCCATGATCGACATCCATTTCATTGATGATGGTCATATCGAACTCATCAAGGATGAGGCTTTGCGCGATATGCCACGCAAGGTCGGGATGCCCTTCCACATCGGGCACTGGTCGCGGTCCCCAACCTTCGTCTGCGGGGGGATAATGCTCACCGCAACCAATGGCAAAAGTCGGGATAAGCTTCATATCAAAGGCAGAGGCGTGGTCATTATAGACGAGGATCACCACATCAGGCTTTTCCTCTGCAATCCAATTCTTGGTCCATTCATAGCCCTTGAAGATGGGACCAAAATAGTCGTCCTCGCTCTTACCCTGATCAACAGCCACGCCCAGCAAGGGCACGTGGCTGGAGGCAACGCCTGAGGTGATCCGAGCCATCTCAATATCCTCCCTTGATTGAGCGATTGCCCTCTGGCGACCGGCCGCCGTTCATCATCATCTCGCGATACTCGGGAAAGGTCATGTCGGTCATTGTGGAGACCGCTTCGGCAAAGCTGATCTCATCTGTTGAGAAGATTTTGGAGAGGAAATAGATGTTTCCGCCAAGCTCAAGCAGTGCGTTGTAATCGCGCGCTGCGACTGCTGCCTTCGCATCATCTGAAATCGGCCAATCATCCATGTATGCGGCCTCATCGGCGCGGAATTTCTCGCGGTTCTCTGGCCTCATCAGGCTCATCGCAAATTGATTGAGATGATAGCCATGCCGCGCGCGAGCAGCAGTGAATACGAGCGTACCTGGGATGTCTTCAAACTCGGCGAGGTATGAATGGATGTCGCTCATTCTCCATTTCCTTTACGCCGGAAAATGCGATCGAGCAGTGGCCCGTGTTTGCTAGGGTTGTCGCCGCCGTCTGGCTTCACAGGGATAAAACAAACTTCATATCCAATCTGTATTGCCCTCAGTTGGCTATGCTCTGATCGTTCATTCACAACAATTCTCCTTGCGCACTTTGGCCGTCGCATTTCTGCCCCAGATTGTGCGCTGAGTTTTTCGCACTCGCCTTCCGGGAATCCCCCCAGATATTGTCGAATTTCGGTGGGCGTTTCTCATCATGCAGCCTCGTCCGATTGCTGCGCCGCAATTGCGTTGTTGATGATCCGTCGCGCTCTGACACCGCCCTGATCAATCGAATAGGCGTTGAGCTTCATATCGGGATTGGCATCAATCGCCGCCTGTTGCGCTTCGAGAATTTCCTTGTCCTCGGCAAATACGCCGCCTTGCTGCTGTTTGAACCGAGAGGTGAAGCCTGGGTCTTCGATATTGAAGTTGCGCGCCATGCCCCAGAAGTAGTGATGGCCGTTCTCGCTCTCAGGGGTCATGAAATCGACCACCATGCCACGTACGCCTTGATCGTGATCTTCGATCGTCGCGCCCGCCTCGACGGGGGCAACGCCAACATCGATCATAATAAGAGAGGGCAAATCGAATTTGCATATTTGCCAGCGATCGACATTACCTGGCTTTCCCAAAGCGCCGCGCCAGAATGGAGGCGCATCAATGTTCGGAATCCAGCGCGTAAGATAGGCGGTTTGCCCCTCGGTACGGCTTTCGATCGGGCTTTCCATCAGTTCTTGCTGACCAATCGACCCTGCGTGGACGTAGGTCTCATGGGTTAAGTCCATTAGATTATCGATCATCAGCCGGTAGTCGCAGGCCACGTGATAGTAGCCTCCATCATGGACCCAACCTTCGGCATCGCAAGGCCACATATCAGGGATGAGAGCGGGGTCCGCTTTGTCTTTGTCGCCGACCCAGATCCACACGAAGCGATAGCGTTCATGGGTTACATAGGTCTCGGCGCAAATGCTGGTGTTTACCTTCTCGGTCTTGAGCGGCATTTCTTCTGCCACCCCGTCCGGCCTCAGCTTCAGTCCGTGATATTTGCAGCGAATGGAATCCCCTTCGCGAAGACCAATCGAAAGCGGCAGCATACGGTGGGGGCAGGCATCGCGCATCGCGACGACGCTGCGATCAAGCTTTCGATAAAACATGATCGGTACGCCGCAAATTGTCCGCGCCATCGGCTTACTGTCGATTTCGTAATCCCAGGCTGCCACATACCAGCAGTTTTCTAGCCAAGGCTTGCTCACAGCCCTCTCTCCCTCAGTTTACGGTCAAGTCTCGGATAAACCTTCCGCGCATTGCCTTCGAAGATTGCGCGGCGTTCCTCGTCTGAGATATCGAGCGCGTCGATGTACCTTTTGGTGTCATCGAAATAGTGCCCTGTCTCAGGGTCGATGCCGCGCACCGCGCCGACCATCTCGCTGCCGAACAGGATGTTCTTGTTCTCGATCACATCGGCCAGCAGATTGATCCCCGGCTGGTGGTAGACGCATGTGTCGAAGAACACGTTTTCCATCAGATGCTTGTCGAGTGACGGCTGTTTGAGCATGTCTGCGAGGCCTCGATAGCGCCCCCAATGATAAGGAACCGCGCCGCCGCCATGCGGGATGATCATCTTGAGCGTGGGGAAGCGCGAAAACAGATCGCCCTGCAAAAGCTGCATAAAGGTTACAGTGTCTGCCGCGAGATAATATCCGCCAGTGGCATGCATCGCCGGGTTGCAACAGCCGGACACGTGGATCATCGCGGGGACTTCGAGCTCCTCCATCACCTCATAGATCGGGAACCAGAACTCATCGGTGAGCGGCGGATGATCGAAGTGGCCGCCGCCCGGATCGGGATTGAGGTTGCAGACCACAAAACCAAGCTCTTCTACACAGCGCCGAAGTTCCCTGACGCTTTCCGACAGGTCCGACTTGGGGCTCTGCGGCAGCATGGCGCCGCCGATGAAGGTGTCGGGAAAAAGCTGCGTCACTCGATAGATCAGATCGTTGCACCGCCGCGCCCATTCACTGGCGACCGCTTGATCGCCTATATGCGGGGCCATGGCACTTGCACGTGGTGAGAAGATCGTGAAGTCTGCGCCGCGCTCCTTGATCAAGCGAAGCTGATTTTGCTCGATCGTCTCGCGGATCTCGTCGTCCGAAATTTCCGGATAAGGCGGGCACTCGGTTCCATCGTTGAAAGCAGCTTTCTGCCTCTCACGCCAGGCATCATGCCCTTTCGGTAGGACCGTGTAGTGCCCGTGACAATCAATAACCAGGCTCATGCAACGTCTCTCTTTGATGCAACTCTGGCAGCTGCTTCACTTTGCCTCAGCACCGTTCCACGCGTCATGGTTGGCTCCACTCCAAGATCAAGCAGCGTTGCCGCCGACTCTTCCATCTCGGCTGCTCGACGAGCACCATGTGTGGCCATGCGCTCAAGGTTGTAGGCCGCTCGCTCTTGCCAATCGATGGGCGGCGTACTTGCGTTGAGCGAGTTAAGTACCTCGTCGACAACCCCGGCGGCCTTGGCTGCTTCCATCATCTCGGCAGTCAGTGCCTCAATGCCTTTGACCATAATAGAGCGGATCATCTTAATGGCAGACGCTTTGCCAATCTCAATTCCGACGCTGCGCGCGCCCGTGAAACCGAAATCGACTAGCGCGGCGAGAGCTGGTGTGCTCTGTGCACCCGACACCAGAATTGGCGCGTTCAATTCGGCTGGCTGCACCGGGGCCAAAATAGCTGCGTCGAGATAGCTGCCGCCAACGTTCTCAATCACCCGGCTGGCTTCGCGCTTTGTGGCAGGCGCAACCGAATTCATATCAATCCAGAGCGCGCCTTTTTTTAGGAACGCGGCGTAGGAAGTGGCCACGGCCAACGCCTGATCAGCTGTCACTAGCGAAAGTACAAAATCGGTCTCCGCCAACGCGTCTGCGGCGCACCTGGCAGGATTAACCTTGCACGAAACCATCGCGGCCCTGCGACAGGGATCAATATCAAAGCCGACAAACTCCCCCGACCAACTTGCCATTTTGGCAAAGGTCGATGCGGCTTCACCAAAGCCTATAAAGGCGAGTCTACCTCTCATGGCTGGGCACCATGATGGGCCAAGTCTTCGCACGCTAATGAATAGCCCTACGATCCTATAACAAATTACGAAACGAGTTTGCTCTTATCTCCCAAGGTCTCGAGCAGTTTCGCCTGCGATGGCGTGGGGTGCCAATCGCGCCGATGGATGATCCCGATCGCTCGTTCAACCGGAGACGGGGGAGGAGCTGCCAGCAAGAGACCCGCTTCGATCTCAACGCGCAATTGGTCGGGAGAGAGCAGTGTCAGCATGTCGGTTTCAAGCAGAAGTTCTCGGATAGTTAGTACCGATCCGCATTCCAGTCCCACCCGCCCTTCGCAGCCACTGGCTTGCATCATCTCGGACCAATAGCTTCTGAGCGGCGTCGGCGCGGCGGGAACCATCCAATCAAAACCTTCCCATTGCGCTGGCGAGGGACATGACACTCGCGCAAGGGGGTGGCCGGCGCGCATGATGATCTGCGGGCGATCGACAAAAGCGGGGATGTTGATCAAATCATCTGTGTCGGCATTATCGCGCAGCGCGCCCAAAAGGAAATCGATATCCCCGTTGCGGAGCGGTCCCACAAGTTCGCTGTAGCTGCCCTCGACAATTTCGAGTTCGATGCCTGGATTGCTTTGCATGAAAGTAACAAGCGTGGAGGGCAGCCATCTCGCGCGCGAAAGCGGCATCGCACCGATGACGATGCGGCCTCCGGCCTGACCTAGCCAAGCGCTCACTTCGGAGAATCCACTTCGCAATTCTGCGAGTGCGAGGCCAAAAGCCTTAGCGCGCTTCTCTCCGGATCGCGAGAGAGCCAAATGCCGACCGCGCCGCTCAACCAAGCGTTCGCCCAAAGTGGAAGACAGATCGCTTACGGCTCTGTGCAAAGAAGCCGGCGCGAGCCCGATCTGGTCTGAAGCGACGCTGTAAGAGCCGTGCCGGGCCAGCGCTCGAAACGAGCGGACCTGTGCTGCGGTCACTCGGTTGGATCCAATCCATGCGATCGCGCGCCTGACCCGCTTGGCTAGTAGAACGGCGGGCTCGGTCGGCTTCATTCCTGTCGGTTCTCGCTCGAACAGTTGGCAGCCCATGTCTCTCTCAAGCCGACTGATAGCCTGTGTCAAAGCCGGCTGAGTGAGATGCACCGCTTCAGCCGCTCTGGTTGCGGAGCCATGCTCCACAATCGCTACAAAGGCGGCAAGGTGACGCAGGTTGGGAAGCGGATCGGCCATGGCTCTCGATTAGCAGAAACTTATGGCTTGCCATAGCTTCGGATTGGTTCTTGGCGAGGACAGCGGGCAGACCGTACCAAAAGCATCGGAAGGAACCGGATTATGGGCGTTGTGGTCCAGAATATCGAGCGCGCGGACATGGCCATTATCGACGGATTGGGGCAATGCGGCGTCGCCACCGTCCACGAAGCGCAGGGGCGTACCGGACTTCTGGCGAGTTATATGCGACCGATCTACGCCGGGGCCCGCATCGCTGGCAGCGCGGTAACGATCAGCGCCGCGCCTGGTGACAATTGGATGGTCCATGTCGCTATTGAGCAATTGAAAGAGAGCGACATACTGGTCCTCGCTCCGACGAGCCCCTGCGAAGATGGTTATTTCGGCGACCTACTTGCGACCAGTGCGCAGGCGCGGGGTTGCCGGGGTTTGATCATTGATGCCGGTGTCCGCGATGTGCGCGATCTCACAGGGATGAACTTCCCCGTCTGGTCCAAGGCGATTTATGCGCAAGGGACGGTCAAAAACACTCTCGGAAGCGTCAACGTGCCAATCGTGTGTGCGAGCGCCCACATCGAGCCGGGCGATATCATAGTCGCTGACGATGACGGAGTTTGCGTGGTCAAACGCAATGCGGCTGCTGATGTCCTCGATAAGGCTCGTGCGCGCGAGGCAAACGAGGAAGAGAAGCGCCAACGCCTCGCATCAGGTGAGCTGGGCCTCGACATGTACAAGATGCGCGAACGGCTGGCCGAGGCGGGCTTGAGATATATCTAATGCAATCCAGCGCGCCAGTCATGTGGATGCGGGGCGGGACGTCAAAGGGCGCGTTCTTCCTAGCCGATGATTTGCCCACCGATGCGGTAGAGCGAGACGCTTTTCTGCTGCGCGTGATGGGAAGCCCGGACGCACGCCAGATCGATGGCATGGGTGGCGGTGATCCCTTGACCAGCAAAGTTGCTGTGGTCCGCAAGTCGACGCGTGAGGGGGTGGATGTGGACTATCTCTTCTTGCAGGTCTTCGTCGATCAGGCGCTTGTCTCCGATCAGCAGAATTGCGGCAATATGCTGGCCGGGGTTGGCCCCTTCGCGATTGAGCGGGCCCTTGTAGAGCCGGAAGGCGATGAAACTCGCGTTGCGATCTTTATGGAGAATACTGGACAAATTGCGGTCGAGACGGTCCAGACGCCCGGTGGCAAGGTGCGCTATTCCGGCGGGGCGGCTATTGATGGCGTACCGGGCACGCACGCGCCAATCCCGGTGGAGTTTCGTGACACCGCCGGGTCAAGCTGCGGCGCGCTCCTGCCCACCGGTAACCCGTCAGACGAGATAGATGGTGTTGCCTGTACCTTGATTGACAATGGCATGCCCTGCGTCGTGTTCGCGGCCGAAGCTGTCGGGGCGACCGGTTATGAAACACGCGAAGAGCTTGAAAGCGACAATTTCGCCGATATTCGCGCCAAGATCGAAGCAATCCGTTTGCAGGCAGGTCCGATGATGAACCTCGGCGATGTGACCGAGAAGTCAGTTCCTAAAATGACGCTGGTCGCACCGCCCAAGGATAGTGGAGCGGTTTGTGCTCGCGTGTTCATCCCTCACCGTGCACATGCCTCGATTGGCGTGCTGGGAGCGGTGACGACTGCTACCGCTTGCCTCCTCAAAGGATCGGCTGCGCAAGAACTCGCTTTGGTTCCCGATGGCCCGCGCAAGACGATCAGCGTCGAACACGCCTCTGGCGAAATGGGCTGTGTGCTCGAACTGGACGATGAGGGAGGGGTGGCGAGCGCGGCGCTCCTGCGAACGGCACGAAAACTAATGGATGGAACGGTCTATGTCTGATCGGATCAAGAGCTGGCACGCAAGCCCTTCAAAACCTAAATTCGTACCACCACCCGGAGCTGTCGACGCGCATTGCCACGTGTTTGGGCCGATGGCCCAGTTCCCGTTCAGCCCAAAGGCCAAATATCTGCCGCAAGATGCCGGGCCGTCTGACCTGTTCGCTTTGCGCGATCACCTTGGCTTTTCCCGGAATGTGATCGTTCAGGCCAGCTGCCATGGGACCGATAATTCGGCGACGCTCGATGCAATCGCCAAGTCGGATGGTAAAGCGCGCGGTGTGGCGGTTGTGGATCCGGCGATCTCAGATGAAGAGCTCAGTGCGCTCCACGAGGGCGGCATTCGTGGCATTCGCTTCAATTTCCTCAAGCGGCTGGTCGACAATGCACCGAAGGACAAATTTCTGGAAGTCAGCCATAGGCTCCCTGCCGGCTGGCACGTCGTAATATATTTCGAGGCGGATATCCTTGAGGAGATGCGCAGCTTTATCGACGCCATTCCGGTTCCGGTTGTGATTGACCACATGGGCCGTCCCGATGTTTCTCAGGGTCCCGATGGGCCCGATATGATGGCGTTCCGTTCGCTGCTCGATAGCCACGATGACATCTGGTTTAAGCCGACCTGCCCCGATCGACTGGACGCGATCAAAGAATGCGGTGTGGGCGATCCGTGGGATGCCTTCGCGACGGCTGTAGCGCCGCTTGTCGCCGACTATCCCAATCGCTGCATCTGGGGTACGGATTGGCCCCATCCCAATATGCAAGACGAGGTGCCGAATGATGGCCATCTGGTCGACATGATCCCTCGCATCGCGCCAACAGTAGAGCTTCAGCGAAAGCTACTGGTTAAGAATCCCGAAGCTCTGTATTGGGATGATATGAGACAGTGATATGGCGCGGTCTGCCGATCCCAAGAAGTACAAGGCCATCTTGGATGTCGCGGCCGATCTATTTTTGAGATGCGGCTACGCAGCCACATCTATTGAGGCGGTTGCCAAGTCAGCCGGTGTCTCAAAAGGCACAATCTACAATAGGTTTGAGACGAAAGATCGCTTGTTTCGCGAGTCCATTACATGTGTGAGCTCTCAGCTTCAGGCCGAACTTCTTTGGGATCAGGGTGCAAATTCATTACGCGATACACTGATCAATTTTGGCCTTGCACTGAACACCTTCCTTAATGGTCCCAAACTCATTCAGTTTCAGCGGCGTCTCGGCGCCGATCTGGAAGATCAACCACAGATCGGCGAGGCTTTCCTCGATGCGGGGACTCGCCACGTTCATGCGCAGCTGATCGAGCTATTGACTGCAGCTGAGAAAGAAGGCCGCATATCATTTCCCAGCGCAACCGATGCGGCAGAACAGCTTATTTCGATGTGCCGAGGGCTGGAAGACCTTGAAAGTCACTTTGGACGAATGCCGGCTAAGGAGGAAACACTCGGCCGCGTAGAGGCAGCAGTCGACCTCTTTCTATCGGTGTATAATCGAAGCTAGTATCGACCAGGCTTGCTCAGTGACGAGCTAGGAGGTGAATGCTCGGTCAAAAAGTCCACGCCAGAATGGATGTGAGAATGGCTCTGCCGGAGTCGCGACGGGCGTACCTGCAAAGACATCCTCTCCGCTAAGCCAACGCTTTTCTAGGTCTGGATTTTCGATTGCTCTCTGAAGGGCAGAATTCCATTCGTAGGGTTCGAATGCAAGATTCGCATGATAGATCGCGCCCTTTAGCGCCATGCTGTAAAGTTGGCCAAGATTCCCCCAACCTGGTGCGACGGGAATCTCGACATCTTGGCCGTCAATGAAAGCTGTCTTGCAAACTTCGTCATTGAGCGAGACGGCCGTCCTGCAATTGAATGGCCGAGTTTCATACATGCTACAAACATCGTCCACAAGCAGTGGACAGGGAATAGGCACTCGATCCCGCTGGCCAAAAGAAATGTTTGACGAAAATACGCCTGTATCTGCTACGGATTGAGAAACACTAGGATTTGACTCTTTTGAAAGCTTCTTAGCAACGAATAAGACTTCAGGAGCGTATGCGTCAGTCCATATATTACAGCAATGAGAGCAGCCCTTTCGGCATGCCAAAATATCTTGCGAAAGGTTGGCAGCAGATTGCTCGAAATTGCCGTACAGAAAGTGCATCAGTGGAGTTATCGAAGCACGATCCACACTAATGCGTAGTTTTTCTCTGATTACTCGCATCAAAGAAATGAAAGCAGCTGGGTCAACTTCTTGTGTTGATATGCCTCGGGCGACGCGAGCCTGATCCGCCGCTAGCTTCCTTCTAAAGTTTCCCGATCCCATTACCCGACAGTAGACCAAAGATCGTCAAAGCAGCAAATGACTTTACTAAACACGAATCCGGAGTTTCTAGATGCGCACATGGACAGAGACGAGTTCGCAGCAGACTGCCTCCGCCGCCATATTATTTGAGCGAACACTTTGCGGCTAATGTCATCGGCTCTAATGCTTCTCGTATGAGCGGGACAGATGACGCGACCCTGATGTTATTGGCAAATGCCTTGCGTCCGGCTGTTGGACTGGAATCGATCCGACAGCCGCCTGCTATCTCAGAAGCCATCGCAAATTTCGCGATCCAACGTCATCGTGTCGGGCCTTTGCTTTATTCAGCATTCGAAGAAATGCCGGGGGTCAATATTGAGGATGCTGCCAAATCCCAGCTTGAGGCGAGTTTCCGATCGAACGCTCTTGCCGAGCTGCGGCACCAAGCTGTCGAACAAAAGTTGGCCGCCCTGTTTAGGGGGCATGACATCAAGGCGACTTTTCTGAAGGGTCGCGGACTGTCACAACAGCTCTACGGCAGCTCGCCCGTTCGAGTATCAAAGGATGTGGATGTCTTGGTTTCGCCCGATCAGATCAAGACCGCGATAGAACTGCTCAATGACAGCGGCTTCAGATATCGGCCCTATAGCATGGGAAAGGGTAAAATTGGAGCGGTGGCGCGCCAATATCAGGACATAAGGATCCACAAGGATTTGACCTTCCATGATCCGCAGTTCTCGGTTCCGATTGAGCTGCATCAGCGACCGTTCCACTACCTTCCCAAGGAACTGGCCGCGAGTTTCGCTGAGTCGCTCGGGCTTGCACCGGCTCCACCGATCACGAATGCCTATTACTGCCTCTACCTGTTTCTGCACGGCTCTTTGACATTTTGGCATCGGCTGAAATGGGTTGCGGATTTGTCTATCCTGGTAAGGAAATCAGATGAATCGGTGGCATGTGAGACGATCGAATTGGCAATGCGATATCGGTGCTCTCATGCGGTTGCGGCAAGCCTTATGCTATCTGAGAAGGTCTTCCCTGGGAGCCTGTCCGAGCATTGGGCCGATGTCGTCCGTCAGCATGAAGACGATCAAGCTGCCAAGAATCTGTACGATCTCAATTGTCGCACGCTGACCCATAGGGAATGGCGGGAACCGAAACTGCCATTGAAAGCTTTCCTTTCTTCCGGCTCCGCTGAATTGATATTTCCCGGACAAATTCCATTCATTCCAAGCGCGATAAACCGCTGGTTCGGATCGCTTACACTCCGCATCTAGAATCTTCCCTCAATTCCTGATGCGGGTAGTGCCAGTAGATCGACTGGCGCGGCTCAATGCCCTGCCTGCCATTCCAGAACAGCGCAGGAAAACTCGTCCGTATCTAGTTGTTTGCGAATCGCCGCTCAGCCGCTAGCCTTTGTCCTTCTTAGCTATGCACAGCCATATGGATTGCTTGGAAAAGGAGCCATTATGCGGAAGTCCAGGCGTACACCTTCATCGGCTTTGCTGCTTGTTTCGTTTGCCGTGATGACCGGGTGCGGAGCCAATGATCTGGATCCCGTTGCCGAAGCGCCACGTCCTGCAAAGCTGCTGACCATTTCCGAATCCTCGAGTGAACAGCGCGGCAGTTTCCCCGCAGTCGTTCGTTCGATCCGTTCGACCGATCTGGCATTCCAGGTCGGTGGCCAGATTGTCGAGTGGAATGCCATTGATGGGGCTCCGATTGCGCGAGGGGCAGTGTTGGCTCGGCTCGATGCCCGCAGCTTTGAAGCGGCGGTCGAGCAGGCTGAGGCGCAATACAACAATGCCAATAGCGAATATGAGCGCGCCCTGCGATTGATTGCAGAAGACGCCATTTCACAAAGCGTGGTCGAGAGCCGGGATGCGCAGCGGCAGGTCGCCAAAGCGACGTTGGATACGGCGCGCAAGAACCTGTCTGACACCGTGCTTCGAGCACCGTTCAATGGCTATGTCGGGCGTAGCAATGTCGAACAGTTCCAGAATGTTTCGCCTCAGCAGCCTGTGCTGGTGCTGCAAAGCCAGGCGGTTGAGGCGATTGTGAACGCGCCCGCCAGCTTTGTCTTGAACTCCAACAGGACCCGCTATTTCGACACCGAGGTCGAGCTGGACGCGGCGCCGGGGCGGCGTTTCCCGGCAACCTTTCGTGAAGCCACCGGTGTGGCCGATGCCTCCACTCAGACATTTGAAGGGCATTTCACATTTACCCCACCAGCGGATCTGCTGGTCCTGACCGGGATGACCGCAACATTGTTTTACGTCACCGAGTTGCTTGAGACCACCGACGCGCCCGCTGGTGTGTCGGTGCCGCTCTCGGCCATCCTTACCGATGGTGAGACACGCTATGTCTGGGTCGTCAAGGGACGCGAACGAGAGCTCGAGAAGCGGCCGGTCCGTGTCGCTGACGGCGTTGGGCAAGAGCTGCTGGTGACCGATGGGTTGGCTGTTGGCGAGACGATCATCGCAGCGGGCGGTGCCTATCTGCAGGAGGGCGAACGCGTTCGCCCCTGGCAGGACTAGGGCGAGCGGTCGCGCGTGGATATCGCCGCTTACAGCATCAAGAACCGGCTGGTGATGTGGCTGGTGATTGTCCTTTCGATGTTCGCGGGTTGGTTCGCCTATTCCAATATGCCGCGGTTCGAAGATCCAGAATTCACAATCCGCCAGGCACAGATATTCACTCCCTATCCCGGCGGCAGCCCTGAAGAAGTGGCGCGCGAGGTCTCGGCCCCGCTCGAGGAAGCGCTGCAGGACATGGCGGAAGTCAAAGAGATTCGTTCGGTCTCTTCGGCCGGCTTCTCGGAGATTTCGGTCGAAATCAAATACGAGGCCTCTCCGTCGAAGGCAGACCTGCAGCTGATCTGGACCAAGCTGCGCAACAGGGTGTCCGATGCGGCGGCCGATCTTCCGCCCGGTGCCGGACAAAGCCAGGTGTTTGATGAGTTTGGTGACGTCTTTGGGATCTATTATGTTCTTACCGGCAATGGCTTCTCGATGGCCGAATTGCGCCGCTACGCCAAGGTTCTGCGGCAGGATCTGCTGTCAGTTTCGGGTGTCGGCAAGGTCAATATTGCAGGTGAACAGGACGAGGTCATTTACGTTGAGATCTCGCGGCAGAATGCGGCAGCTTTGGGGGCGACGGTCAATGCGATCTTCCAGCAATTGTCGACCCAGAACACGGTTGTTGGAGGCGGTACCGTCGACATCGACGGCCAACGGCTGGTCATAACCCCCAGCGGCGATATCGACTCGGTCGAAGCCATCTCCAACCTTCTGGTGTCGTCTAGCGATGGGCGGATCGTGCAATTGCGCGACATTGCGACCGTGTCTCGAGGGTATCGCGACCCACCCGAGTTTCTGGCCTATTACGATGGTGATCCAGCGCTGGTTCTTGGGATCGCTGCGGTGTCAGGTTCCAACGTGGTCAAGGTCGGGGAAGACATCTCCAGCAAGCTCTCCGAGATTGAGAGCCAGCGGCCTGCCGGGATGGAGCTCCATGAATTCTATCACCAGGGCAAGATTGTCGAGAAATCGGTCTCTGACTTTGTGGTCAATGTGATCATCGCACTCGCGATCGTGATTGTCGCGCTGGTGATCTTCATGGGGCTGAAGTCCGGCCTGGTGATCGGGATCGGTCTACTGCTCACCATCGCAGCGACCCTGGGAACCATGTATTTCGCAAACATCCCGATGCACCGGATCTCGCTCGGCGCTCTGATCATCGCGCTGGGCATGCTGGTCGACAATGCGATTGTCGTCACCGACGGGATCCTGGTTGGCTGCCAGCGTGGCCGTCGCATCGTAGACATTGCGAGCGACACGGTGAAACGATCGATCTGGCCGCTGCTGGGTGGAACGCTGGTTGGTATCCTGGCCTTCGCACCGATCGGTCTGGCCCCCGGCGACACCGCTGAATTCACCGGCGATCTGTTCTGGGTGATCCTGATCTCGCTGCTCTACAGCTGGATCTTCGCGATCACGATCACACCGTTTCTGTGCTCCTTCCTGTTCAAATCGGTCGAAGACCAATGCCACGAAGGCTCCGGCGGGACCCCGATGGAGGAGAAGGAGCACGGCGGGTTGATGGAGCGCTTCAAGGGTTTCGTCGCATTCCTGATCGGTCGCAAGCCGCTCGCGATTGGCGGAGCGGTGTTGTTGTTCGCCGCATCCGTACTGGGTTTCACCTTTGTCACACCAGGCTTCTTCCCGGCCTCCACCACGCCCCAGATGGTGGTCGATTTCTGGCTTCCGGAAGGGACCGACATCGCCGTCACAGACGGGGAAATGCGTGAGCTTGAGGACCACATAGAAACGCTTGAGGGGGTCGAGCATGTTCACACTCTCGTTGGGCGAGGGACGCTGCGTTACATGCTGGTCTATCAGTTCGAGAGCAGCAATTCGGCCTATGGGCAGATGCTGGTCAAACTGGACGATTATCGACGGTTGGACGATCTGATCCCGCAGGTGCAAAGCTATATCGACGCGAATTTTCCGCAGGCGCAAGGCAAGGTCTGGCGCTTTGTTCTCGGGCCTGGGGGAGGGTCCAAGATTGAGGCAACCTTCACCGGTCCGGATCCCAAGGTGCTGCGCCAGCTCGCGGCAGAGGCACAGCAGATCTACCGCGAAGATGGAGAGGCAATCGCGATCAAGGATAATTGGCGCCAGCCAGTCCCATCGATCGAGCCGATATATTCCGAAGTCAAAGGTCGTCGAGCCGGGGTCAGCCGTTCCGATGTCGGGGCCGCTCTCGCCCGCAATTATTCGGGTCAGCAAGTCGGGGTCTATCGCGAGAATGATGACCTGATTCCGATTATGTCGCGGGCGCCAGAGAATGAACGCCTCGACATATCGGGTATCGATTCAGTGCAAGTCATCGGGCCAACCGGTGCAGCTGTTCCGATCGCTCAGGTGACCGATGGGATCAAGACCGAATGGCGCGACAGCCGATTACGGCGAACCGACAATGTCTGGTCGATCAAAGCCCAGGCCGATCCTGCACCGGGAGTGGTCGCCGGCGATCTCCAGTCTCGGGTCGAACCGCTTGTCGAAGCAATCCCGCGCCCGCCAGGTTACAATCTGGAATGGGACGGTGAATCGGGAAGTTCGTCAGAAGCGAATGGTCAACTGGCGACCGCGATCCCGTTCGGTTTCGGCGCGATGATCCTGGTGGTCATCTTCCTGTTCAATGCACTGCGACAACCCTTTGTGATCTGGTCTGTGGTGCCGCTCTCGCTGGTCGGGGTGGTGTTCGGATTGATTGTGATGGGAGTACCGTTCGAATTCATGGCTATCCTCGGGGTGCTCTCGCTCGCTGGGCTGCTGATCAAGAACGCGATTGTACTGGTCGATCAGATCGATCTTGAGATCGAAGAGGGCAAGCCGCGGTTTGACGCATTGGTTGACAGCGCCGCGAGCCGTGTGCGTCCCGTCTTGCTGGGATCGGGGACCACCGTGCTGGGTGTGATCCCACTCTTCTTCGATGCCTTCTTCCAATCGATGGCGGTTGTACTGGTGTTTGGCCTGAGCTTTGCGACTTTGCTGACCTTGGTGTTGATCCCGGTGGTCTACGCCGCAGTCTTCGGGATTGGTGAGGACGAGACCTCGCAGAATTCGAACGCGGAGGTTGCGGCATGAAAAAGCTTGCTCCCTGGCTGCTGCTTACAGCGAGCCTATCACTGTGCGGCTGTATGAGCCTTAGCAGCGATGCCGATGTGTCGGAGGCCGTGGCAGCGAGTCTGCCCGAATTGCCCGAGCGTTGGCTGGTCGATGGAGTGGCACCGGGCGAAGTCGGGATTGGCTGGATCGAGGCGGTTGGTGACCCGGTGCTGACCGCATTGGTCGAAGAGGCACAGCGCAACAATCCGGATATCCGCGCCGCCGCGGCCAATCTTGAAGCCTCCCGGGCGCTGGTCAGGCAGGCGCGTGCTCCGCTGTTCCCGCAGGTCAGCGGCGTATTCAACGTAGATCGGACCGACAGCCCCCAGCCGCTGTCGCTTGACGATCCGCTCTACACGCTGAGCGGGCAGGCCCAGTGGGAAGTGGATTTATGGGCCCGGGTGAGAGCAGGGCGCAATGCTGCCTATGCCAGTGCGCAAGCGGTCGAGGCCGATTTCCGTTTCGCCCAATACGCGCTCGCCCAAGGAGTGGCCTCGGCCTATTTTGCGGGCGTGGAGGCGCGCGAGCAGATCGGCGTGGCGCAGCGCACTGTTGCAGCGCTTGCAGAGATCGATCGGATTGTCCGTGTGCGATATCGCGAGGGGTTTGCTTCGCGCCAGGACACGGCCACAGCGGCTTCGGATCTCGGCACCGCGCGGGACAGTCTGGCCCAGGCTCAGGCCGCTGGGCGCAGCGCACGGCGCGCCCTGGAGGTTCTGCTGGGGCGTTACCCGGCCAATCGGGTTGAGCTGGTCGACGAACTGCCTGAGACACCCGCCGCTCCGCCGGCCGGACTGCCATCGGATTTGCTCGAACGACGTCCCGATGTGATCGCGGCGGAGCGCCGGGTTGCGGCGGCCTTTGCCTCGCTCGATCAGACCAAGGCGGCGCAGCTGCCGGTTGTTTCCTTGACCGCAAGCGGAGGAGGATCCTCAACCGATCTGTTCGACGTCCTCAACGGGGGCAATCTGTTCTGGTCAATCGTCGGCAATGTCCTGCAACCAATCTTTGACGGTGGATTGCGCGGGGCACAGGTCGACGAGGCGGATGCGAACCGCCGAGCTGCCATCGCAGCCTATGCCAGCACCGCTTTGGCAGCCTTGGGAGAGGTCGAGGAAAACCTCGATCAGGTCCAGGTTCTTGCGGCACGCGAAGCCATTCTGGAGGAGGCGGCCGAGCAATCGTCCACTTCCTACATTCTCGCTCAGTTGCAATATACTGAGGGTGAGATCGCGCTGATTGACGTGCTCAATATTCAGCAACGCCTGTTCGCTGCGGAACGCAGCCTCGTGTCGATCCGACGGGCGCGGATTGAGCAATGGATCGCGCTCAATCTGGCTCTGGGTGGCTCCTGGGAGTAGAGTCAAGGCTGCGTGTCGAGTCCTTGCCGGCTTGCCAGGTACTATCGCGAACAGAATGAACTGATTAGATGCGCATTCGGAAGTCAGTCGCGCGAATGGAATCTGTTTTGTCATCCTCGGTCTCACATTCCCAGGAAGCTGCGCAATGGCAGTTCTGGATTGATCGTGGCGGGACCTTCACCGATATTGTCGCGCGGGCGCCCTCAGGCGAAATGCGGACAGCCAAGCATCTTTCGCACAATCCTGACGCCTATGATGATGCCGCCATCTTCGGGATCCGCCAGTTCCTGGGATTGAAGGAAAGCGAGCCGCTCCCAGCAGGGGCGATCTCGGCGATCAAAATGGGCACGACAGTGGCCACCAATGCCTTGCTCGAGCGCAAAGGCGAGCCAACCCTGTTCGTCACGACCAAGGGCTTTGGCGACGTCATCGAGATTGGCTATCAGGCGCGGCCCGACACGTTTGCGTTGAACATTCAGAAGCCGCGGCCGCTCTACAGCAATGTGCTGGAGGTCGAGGAGCGGGTGCTCGCTGATGGATCGGTAAGTATCTCGCTCGATCCAGCAGCGGCGCGGCCAGCGCTCGAACGATCCTATGCTGAGGGGTACCGCGCGATCGCGATCGCGCTAATGCATGGCTATCTCTTTCCGCAGCATGAGCAAGCCCTGGCAAAGCTCGCTGAGGACATTGGGTTTACCCAGATCTCAGTCAGCCACGATGTCAGCCCGCTCTCCAGGATCGTTCCACGCGCCGAAACCACCATTGTTGACGCCTATCTGACGCCGATCCTGCGGCGCTATGTTGAGCAAGTGGAGGGCGCCTTCAAAGACCAAGAGAAGCCGCGGCAATTGCTGTTCATGCAATCCTCTGGAGGGCTCACCGCATCCGATCGCTTCCGCGGGCGCGATGCCATCCTGTCGGGTCCCGCCGGAGGCATCGTTGGTTGTGTCTCGACTGCCCAGCAGGCCGGGTTCGACAAGGTCATCGGCTTTGACATGGGCGGTACCTCGACCGACGTCTCGCATTATTCGGGCGAGTTTGAGAAAGCCTATGAAACCGAGGTCGCCGGGGTCCGGATGCGCGTCCCGATGCTGCATATCCACACGGTGGCGGCGGGCGGCGGATCGATCCTGCATTACGATGGGGAGCGTTTCAGGGTCGGCCCCGATTCCGCTGGCGCTGATCCTGGTCCGGCGAGCTATCGTCGCGGTGGTCCGCTGACGGTGACCGATATCAATGTGGCGCTGGGCAGACTAAATCCGGAGTTCTTTCCCAGGATCTTCGGGCCGCAACAGAATGAAGCTCTCGACGGTGACGCTGCACGGACCGGCTTCGCTGAGATCGCGCAAGAGATCGCCGACGGTCGCTCAGTCGAGCAAGTGGCTGAGGGTTTCCTCGACGTAGCGGTTGAGCACATGGCGCAAGCGATCAAGCAGATCTCGCTCTCGCGCGGCTACGATCCCAAGGACTATGTCCTCAATTGCTTTGGTGGCGCTGGTGGTCAGCACGCCTGCCTGGTCGCTGAGAGGCTCGGAATCCGAAAAATCCTTTTGCATCCGAAGGCTGGGGTCCTGTCGGCCTATGGCATGGGCATGGCCTCGATCCAGGCCGAGCGTCAGCAGATGTTTGGACAGGTTCTGGGCGAAGATCTGGTCCCGCAATTGCAAGCGGCGATTGCTGAGCTGGAAAGCCAGACGCGATTGGAACTGGCCGAGCAAGGCGTCGAAGAGGCCTCGGTCTCGGTCAAGGCCTTGCTGCGGTATCAGGCGACCGATACGACTCTGTCGGTTGGCTATGCGGACGTCGATCAGATGCTGGGTGAATTTGCCGAGGCGCACCAACGCCAGTTCGGCTTCAGCGCGCCGGAGAAGCGGGTTGTCCTCGACACGCTCGTGGTGGAGGCCCAGTCAACCGAACACCCTCCGCAGGCTGGTGTCAGTAGCGAGAGCGGGTCAACAACGCGGCAGGTTGCGCAGACTCAAATCTTTGCTGGAGGGGAGTGGCACACTGCCCCGGTATTTGAGCTGCAATCACTCGGGCAAGGGCAGCAGCTGACGGGTCCGGCGATGGTGATTGAGCCCACCGGTACGGTGATCATCGAGCCGCGCTGGTCGGGCGAATTGGACCGACAGGGTAATCTGATCCTGTCAGCCGATGGTGTCAGCGCGACTGAGGTGAAGGCGGACAAAGCGGTCGATCCCGTGCAGCTGGAGATCTTCAACAATCGCTACATGTCGATTGCCGAGCAGATGGGCATCATTCTGCGCAACACTTCGCAATCGGTGAATGTCAAAGAGCGGCTCGATTTCTCCTGCGCAATCTTTGATGCTGAGGGCAATTTGGTGGCGAATGCGCCCCACGTGCCGGTGCATCTGGGCTCGATGGATGCGAGCGTCAAAACGATCATCGGCAGCGGGCAAAAGATCAATCCGGGCGACGCCTTTGTGCAGAACAATCCGCACAGCGGAGGCTCGCACTTGCCCGACATCACCGTGGTCTCGCCAGTCTTTGATGAGGCGGGCGACAATGCCTTGTTCTATGTCGCCTCGCGCGCGCATCATGAGGATGTGGGAGGCATTTCTCCCGGTTCGATGTCGCCCTTCGGCCGGACAATCCACGAGGAAGGGATATTGCTCGACAATCTCAAATTGGTCGACCGGGGCGTGTTCCAGACTTCGATGATCGAGCAAGCCCTGGGTGCTGGGCCTTATCCCGCGCGCAACATTGCGCAGAATGTGGCCGATCTGATGGCGCAGGTGGCCGCCAACGCAGCTGGCGCGAAAGAGCTGCTGGCGCTGACGCAGGCTTACGGTTTGGATGTCGTACAGTCCTATATGGACCATATTCAGGACAATGCTGAATCGGCTGTCCGCAAGGTTGTGGCTAATCTCGAAGAGGGCAGTTGCACGCTTGAGCTCGACAGTGGGGCAAGGATCGCTGTTGCCATCACCGTGGATCGATCGGAGCGCAATGTGACAGTCGATTTCACCGGAACCTCAGCGCAGTTGGACAGCGCGTTCAACGCGCCCGCTGCGGTTACGCGGGCTGCCGTTCTCTATGTCCTGCGGTGCCTGATCGATGATGATATTCCGCTCAACGCTGGCTGTATGAAGCCGGTCGAGCTGATCCTGCCCGAAGGATCCATGCTCAACCCGGCCTTTCCTGCGGCCGTGGTCGCCGGAAATGTCGAGACCAGCCAGGCGGTAACCGATGCCCTGTTTGCGGCGCTCGGCAGGCTCGGTTCGAGCCAGGGGACGATGAACAACCTCACCTTTGGCAACGCTCGCTACCAATATTACGAGACGATCTGCTCGGGCGCGCCAGCGGGACCGGGGTTTGAAGGAACCTCGGCGGTTCATACCCATATGACCAACACACGGATGACCGACCCGGAAATTCTCGAGCAGCGCTTCCCGGTCACGCTCAGTGCCTGTCGGATTGATCGTGGATCGGGCGGGAAGGGGCGCTGGAACGCTGGCGATGGTGTCACTCGCGAGATCGTGTTCCAAGAGGAAATGGATCTGTCCGTGCTCTCCGAACATCGCCGGGTCGCCCCGCTTGGCTATGCTGGCGGTGCTGCGGGCCGGGTCGGAAGGAACGGTGTCGTACGCGCCGATGGCTCGATTGAAGACATTGGGGGATGTGGCCACGCGCGGATGACAATTGGCGATCGGATCGTGATTTGCACTCCGACCGGGGGCGGGTTTGGTCCTCCGGAGGAGCAACCGAGTCAGAAAGGATCGTCGCCAAAATGAGCATGACCGGCAGCAAGATCGGACCCGGTGTCTTGGTCACGGCGGCCTTTGTCGGACCCGGGACCGTTACCACGTCGACGCTGGCGGGCGCCAATTTTGGTTATGCGCTGATCTGGGTCCTGGTGTTCGCGACTTTGGCGACCGTGGTCCTGCAGGAAATGTCGGCGCGATTGGGATTGGTCACCGGCCGCGGGCTCGGCGAAAATCTGGCTCTGCTGCTGAGCGATAGTGTGCTGCGATGGCCGCTGATTTTGTTGGTCGGAGTGGCGCTTTATCTCGGCAATGCGGCCTATGAGGCGGGCAATCTCTCCGGCGCAGCGCTGGGGATTGAGGCGATAGTGGGCGAGGGTGCCTGGGTCTTCGAGATTGCCATCGCAATGATCGCGCTATTGGCTGGAGCCATCCTGCTGACCGGGAGCTACCCTCTGATCGAGCGTGCACTGATGCTGTTGGTCGCAGTGATGGTGCTGTCGTTCCTGGCTACTTTCGTGTTCGTGGGGCCAGACCTTGGCGCATTGGCCGCGGGCTTGCTCCGACCGAGTATTCCGCAAGGCTCCTTGCTGACCGTGCTCGCGCTGATCGGAACCACGATTGTGCCGTACAATCTGTTCCTTCACGCGTCTGCGGTGCGCCGGAAATGGTCAGATCCAGCGGATCTGCCTGAGGCGAGGGCTGACACGGCGATCTCAATCGGGATTGGCGGGCTGATTGCGATCCTGATTGTGGCGACCGCTGCGGCGAGCCTGTTTTCGGCTGGCCTTGCCGTGGCCAACGCCGCTGACATGGCGGGGCAGCTCGAGCCTCTGTTCGGCTCCTTCGCCAAGATCATGCTGGGCCTTGGCCTGTTCGCCGCCGGGCTGACAAGCGCGATCACCGCGCCCTTGGCTACCGGTTATGCTGTGACCGAGGTTATGGGCTGGCAGCGGGAGCAAACCGGTCGGGCCTTTCGTCTTATAGCACTCAGCGTGCTGTTGGTTGGAGTCGGACTGTCGCTCGCGGGCGTGAGGCCGATCGAAGTGATCCTGGCCGCCCAGTTCGCCAATGGTCTGCTCTTGCCCATCATCGCCGGATTTTTGCTCTATGCCATGAACCAATCCGCCCTGCTCAAGACCCACACCAACCGCTGGTTGGCCAATTGCGCCGGCGGAATAGTGGTGCTGGTGACTGTCGGTCTTGGATTTCGTCTGATTTTCAATACATTGAGTTGAACACCCCCACTGGATCCCCAATGACTGAGCCTTCGACCTTCCAGCTGCACGAAGAGGCCTGCGCGCGCGGGGAGAGGCACTATGTCGATCCCGATAGCGGCTATCTGGTCTTCACCCGGCTCGGCCTGCTCGAGCGCGATCGGTGCTGCGGGGCCGGGTGCCGGCATTGCCCGTTCGATCATGAGGCGGTCGCGCTTGCCCAGCGCAGTGCCAAGATCCAGCAGGCCGCCTGGCTGACCGAAGCAAGGCCAGCACAGGGCAGGCCGATCTCAGCGCTGTTCTGGAGCGGCGGCAAGGACAGCTTCCTCGCCTATCGCGCGCTGCAACGCGAAAGTGAGGATCCGATCGTCCTGATCACAACCTTCGATGCGGTCAGCCGGATCATCGCGCATCAGGACTTCGCGATTGATGTGGTTCGCGACCAGGCGCTCCATCTCGGCGTGCCGCTGATCGGCGTGCCACTTCATCCGGGACGCGAATATGTCGACCATGTGGGTCCGGCGCTTGAGCTACTCCCCGACGATACGCGCCTGTGCTTTGGCGACCTCCATCTCGAGTACATCCGCGCCTGGCGCGAGGAGGCTTTCGCCGCGCCGGAATACAAGCTCCATTTTCCCATCTGGCAGGCCGATTATGACGCGCTGCTCGGCGAGCTTGAGCGATCCGGTGCGACCTGCACAGTCAGCGCGGTCTCAGCCGACCTCCCGCAGGTGAATGTCGGCGACCGATTTGACCGCGCATTCGTGCAGTCCCTGCCAGATCACGTGGATCGCTTCGGCGAGAATGGCGAGTTTCACACCCAAGTGATGTTCGACTGATCCTCTCGGGTCACTTGTCCAGCTTGATTACATAGACCGGCCCGAGGTCGATCTCCTGCTTATTGCCCGCGAAGTACAGCTCCAGTTCTGACCCGCCCGCCGAATAGGCTCGTGGAGCTTTCGTGTTGATCCGGATCAGCTGCCAATTCGATCCGATCCTGAAGCGATTGGAGGCGAAGGAATCGAACGGCGGGAATGTTCCCTGGATGCGCGATGCGGCAACCCCCTGGCCATCCTCTGCCTCAGAGCTGATCGTCTTGACGGCGATCGCCACCAGCAGCTCGTCGCCTTGAGCGATGGCCTGCCTGAGCGGGATGGTAGCGGCGAGATCGGTTAGGTTGGTGCCGTCCTCGCTGACTGAGAAGCGGGTGGCTTTCATCATCCAGATTTCAGGCTCATCGCGATTGACGAAGGTGCCGACCGAACCACCGAATTTCCACCGCGCCTGGCTGGGGTCGTTGAGCAGCGTGCCCAGACCTTTGATTGAGTCTGGCATCTCCAATTCTGGTATTTCAATCCTGGCGGCAGCGACCGTCACGGGCCCTTGGTCCGCGATTTTCGCCGCGCCGCTGACCACAATCGCTTGCCCAATCTCGATGATCTGCCGGGTTCGGCCAAACTGCAGCGTGACGATCCCGTCCTTGCGGCGGAGCTTTTGTTCGACTTCGGTCGAAACCTCATACCATTCCCAGTCGGACCCAATCGTCACTGTCTCTTCGCCAAAGCCGGGAAAGGGTTCGAGATCCTGTTGAAAGCGAACCCGCAGAACACCGCGGCCGTCAGAGGTCGATGCCTCAATCGTGCGGGCATAGAAACCGATCGTGATCGTGTCGCCGCGATCGACGCTCTTGGTCAGCGGGATCTTGAGCCCGGCGGTGTAGATGAACTCGCTGGCGCGCCGTACCTGGTAACGGCGGGCAACGCCGCCACCGGGGATCGACTCATCGACAATCGCAGTCTCGCTCAGGTCATTGCCATAACCTTCCCAATCCATCCGCGATGGATCATTGACCAGCTCACCAGGCAATTGTGCATCGAGCGCTGCGAGGTCCGCTTCGGATTGTGCGGCTGCCTGTGGCGCCAGACAGGCAGCCGAAGCGAGAATACATGCCGCGCCAAAGGCGCGCAGGGTTGCGATCATCTGTCCTCTCCCGACAATTTTGGGAACGTTAACATCGAGCGACCCAAGCCTCAAGCCTTGCGCCGCCCCTCGATCCAATCGTGATCAGCTCAAGCGGCTTTGGCCGGACAATATTGCGATAGATACTGGTCGTGGCCCGGCATTTTCTGGACCAGCCAGCGGATCGATTTCTCCATCTCATCGAGCTCATTCTTGGTCTTGGCCAGATCAAAGGTGTCGGCCATCGCATGATGGTTGTCCATCCGGATGCCCTGTCCCATCATCACTGCGGTCCAGCTCGATTCGGTGAACAGCTCATCCTCTTCGCGGAAGATCTGACCATTGGCCTTGAAGATCTCGACCTTCTGCTTGAGTGTGTCGGGCACATCCATCGTCCGGACGTGATTCCAGAAATCGGAATCATCGCGTTGGGTCGCATTGTAATGCAGGATCAGGAAGTCGCGGATCCGCGCATATTCCTTCTCTGTGATGCGATTGAATGTGTCTTGCTGAGCCTGGGTGATCCCTTCGAGCGAGAGCAACGCCAACAGCTTATCGACACCGGTGTTGATCAGATGGATCGACGTTGATTCGAGCGGCTCCATAAAGCCGGCCGACAGGCCCAGCGCGACGACATTCTTGTTCCAGAACTTCTTCCGCCGCCCGGTGACAAAGCGCAGGAAGTTTGGATCGGCCTGTGGCTTACCCGCAATATTGTTGACCAGGATGTCATGGGCTTCATCGTCGCTCATGAACTCGCTGCAATAGACATGGCCATTGCCGTTGCGGTGCTGCAGCGGGACTTGCCATTGCCAACCCGCCGAATGCGCGATCGCGCGAGTGTAGGGTGGGGGTGGGGACCCATCGTCGCGTCCACAGGGTAAAGCCACCGCGCGGTTGCAAGGCAAATAATGGGTCCAATCCTCATAGCCTGTTTCGAGCGCCTGCTCGATCAGCAGGCCGCGAAAACCCGAGCAATCGATGAACAAATCGCCTTCGATCACTTGACCCGATTCAAGCTGGATAGAGCTGACATAGCCGCTTTCGGCGTCGAGCTTGACGTCGTCGACGCGGCCTTCCTGACGGACGACGCCATTGCGCTCGGCATATTTGCGCAGGAATTGGGCGTATCTCCCGGCATCGAGGTGATAAGCGTAATTGACCGGCGGCAGATCGTCGCGGGCGTAATCCTCGGTCCGGGCGAATTTCCCGAAATAGGCTGCCATTGTCTCAAGATTGTAGACCTGGATCGGGCGATTGTCGCCCGATTGCTTGAAACGATGCCACACCTGGTGGAAGGATATGCCCCCCATATGATAGCCATAGGCTCCGAAGGGGTGGATATAGCTGTCACCCTTCTGGCCCCAGTTCTCAAACTGGATGCCAAGCTTGAAGGTGCCCTGGACCTCCGCCATCAATTGCCGCTCGTCAATCTCAAGCAATTGGTTGAAGCCAACGAAGGGCGGGATTGTCGCCTCCCCGACACCAACGGTCCCGATCGCTTCCGATTCGACCAGAGTGATATCGACTTTGCTGCCTTTCTTGAGCCGCGAAAGCGCGGCGCCCGCCATCCATCCGGCGGTGCCGCCGCCGACGATTACTATCCGATTGATCCCCATGGGGTCCTCTCTATCCCAAACCTGCTGCGCATACCTATGCCTGAGAAATGCACGTTACAGCAAGATTACACCACTTGTGAACGCTAACATTATGCGTTATGTGCTATGGGCACAAGATAGCCAGGGAAGCTATCTATTGGGCTTGGGGAGGTAAAATAGTCCACATGAACAGCAATCGTATTGCGCCTGCGCGGCGCGTCTTTGCCCTCACAACCGCATCCGGTCTCGCCATGTCGGCGATGATCGCGACTCCAGCGATGGCCCAGGTCGTCGACCAGGACGAAGCGGTTGAAGAGACTGCGTCCGGCGACGACGAATTTATCATCTTTGTTGATGGCTTTCGTGCTTCGCTCGAGAGCGCTCAGAACATCAAGCGCGATTCGGACACATTTGTCGACGCGGTGACCGCTGAAGATATCGGCGCACTGCCTGACCGTTCGGTCGCAGAAACGCTGCAGCGTATTCCTGGCATCACGATTGGCCGGTTTGAAAAGACCACCGACCCCGACCGTTTCTCGGTTGAGGGCACCGGCGTCATCATCCGCGGCCTTCCTTTCGCGCGTTCAGAGTTGAACGGTCGCGACATCTTCTCGGCCACGGGTGGCCGCGTCCTGAGCTTCAACGACGTTTCGCCAGAGCTCCTCGGCCGGGTTGAAGTCTTCAAGAACGTCACGGCTGATATGGTCGAAGGCGGACCTTCGGGCACCGTCAACCTCGTCACTCGCAAGCCGCTCGACAATCCGGGCACCCGTCTGGCCGGTACGATCGAAGCCAACTATGGTGATCTCCGCGAAGAATGGTCACCGGGATTCTCGGTCCTTGGATCTACCACTTATGAAAGCCCCGGTGGTTCGCAGCTCGGCTTCCAGCTCGCCTACAGCCAGTCGGAACTCAAGAGCCGCACCGACGCATCGCAGGTTACCGATCCTTGCTATCGTGCGCCTTCGCTCGACGCTGGTTGTATCCGCGCTCTGACTGTTGGCTCGGGTGGTTTTGTCGGAGATCCTAACTTCGACGCCTCAAACTTCCCGCCAGCTGGCTCGGTCCTGACGCCGCAAGTTGCGGGTGTTCGGACGACCGATCTTGATCGCGATCGCAACGCTTGGTCGGCTGTCGTTCAGTACGAAAACCCCACGGGTGATTTCATCGCGACCTTTGAGTGGTTGCGCGCTGAGACGAGCTTCTTCACCGAAGAATACGCGCTGCTCGGCCGGATCGATGACGGAACGTCTTTCCCGATCCAGGCTCCAGGAAGCACCTGGACTTTTGACAACAATGGTCATTTCCAGACCGGTGTGCTGACACAGCCTATCATCGGCGGGCCTCGCAATGTTGAGATCAGCCCGTACGGCGGTATTCCAGTCGATTCGCTGCGCTTCCTGCGTAACGCCGAGTCGGTCACCGAGGATTATTCGTTCGATGTTCAGTGGAACATCACCGATCGCTTCCGGATCAATTTCGAAGCGCAGCGGATCAGTTCAGACCTCTCGCGTGATTCGGTCTTTGGTGCGATGAGCACCTGGGCCGATATTGCGATCGATCTGACCGGCAATGTGCCAAATGTGGAGTTCCTGCTGCCTAGCGGGACCAGCACTTACCTGACTCCGAGCACTGCTCCGGCCGACTATTTCTCGAGCGGGTTCTACACCTATTACTGGTTTGGCCTCGACAGCCGTGAACTCAACGACGGCGATCTCGACACGCTTCGTTTGGACTTTGAATATGACATCAGCGATGATGGCTTCTTCAAAGCGGCACGCTTTGGTGCGCGCTGGGCGGATCGTGAGCGGACCACGCGCAACACCAACTTCAGCACCTGGGGTAACCTTTCGGCGCCATGGACTGGTCGCGCGGGCTGCGCCCCATGGGGTGAGGGCACGGGCTGCCAGCCTTGGGCTCCCGGCACGATTTCTTATGCTTGGGGTAACCCGGGCTTCACGCCGGGCCGCTTCTTCAACAATGCCCTGGGAACCAATCCAGATGGCACCTTTATCGGTGACAACGGACCTGGACCAGGTGCTGTGACCAACGCCTTTGATGGTGCTGCTGGCGGTGCATATGTCGACGATTTCCCCGGGTTCTCGAACTTCCGTACCCCGTTCGGAAACAACTTCCAGCGCGGCAATGTGCCTATTCCAATCCCGGGTGGTGGCGCCTGGTTCTATGGCGGCGATGATTTCCTTCAGGATTACCTGAACGGGGTCACCGACGGCGAATGGGATCAGATCACAAGCTTCTCGGTTTCTCCTGAGCGTTTCAATCTTGGTGTGAATGGCCGGGTTCGCGATGGTGTGCCTTGCGATCCATTCTGCCCCGGTGAAACGTCATTCGTGACCGAGACGACGAAAGCGGCCTACGCCCGAATCGACTTCGGTCATGACTTCAGCAATGGCTGGAATGTCGAAGGCAACTTTGGCGTCCGCTATGTTGAAACCGAAGTGACCAGCATCGGCAACATCACTTTCCCTGATCCAGGCCGTTTCGACGATGTGAGCGTTGGCGGCAATGGCGATGGGATCGTGCAGGTTTCGGAGATCGAGAACAATTGCCTGACCGGCTCTGGGCCTGGTCGCGGGTTCTGTGAAGCCGCCTTTGCCCCCCGCCTCGCCGAGTTTGCGGCCGCGCACACGGGCGAAGCGATTGTTGATGATCGGACGATCACGTTTGATCATTGGCTGCCAAGCTTCAACGCGAAACTTGATGTCGGTGACGGCCTGCTGTTCCGTGTCGCTGCTTCGCGCAACATCTCGCGTCCGGACATGCAATTGTTCCGCGCAGGTGGTGGCATCTCTGATAACACTGGCGCGCTGGAGATTGCTGGGACTGATGCATTGAGTAACGGTCCGTTCCTGGCTCTTAGCGCTGGTAACCGGAACCTCTTGCCGGTTTCGGTCTGGAGCTACGACCTGTCGGCCGAATGGTACTTTGATGACGTGGGCTCGCTGACGGCGTCAGTCTTCCTGAAAGATGTTGATGGCTTCATCGACACTGGCTTCACGGAAGTGGGCTACACCACGGGCGGCACCGAATATGTCGTCAACGTCCAAGGTCCGGCCAACGCGCAGGACGGTCAGCTCAAGGGCTTTGAACTGGCCTATCAGCAGACCTATGACTTCCTGCCGGGTCTCCTGAGCGGCTTGGGTTCTCAGCTGACTTACACCTATGTGGATGGCAGCGACTTCTCGAACCCGAACCTGAATCAGGTCGGCCAGTCGTCGGTCACGAGCACGACCGGTGAGCTGGGCGGTGGTTCGTTCGTCGCTGACCAGCCGCTGGCGGGTATCTCGAAGCACTCGTTCAACGCGACTGTGTTCTACGAGAAGGGGCCATTCGCGGCGCGTGCAGCGTACAACTGGCGCTCTGCCTTCCTGATCACTCCACGCGATGACATCTTCCCGTTCTCGCCGATCTGGCAGGAGAGCACGGGTCAGCTCGACGCGTCGATCTTCTACGATGTTACCGAATATCTGAAGATCGGTGTTCAGGGTGTGAACCTGCTCGACGAGATCACCGAGACGTCTCAGGTTGTCGACTTCGACGGCACACGGATCACGCGCTCCGCGTTCCGCAACGACCGTCGCTTCACCTTCCTCGCTCGCTTCGATTTTTAGGGGGAATTAAGCGAACGAGAGGTGAGGGGGGCCTTTGCTGAGGGTGCGAAGGCCCCCCTCCTTGTATCTGGGCCTGTATCTGGAATCGGGAATTGCAGTGTCGCGGGAGAGGCAAAGCAATGATCATGCTTCGGATGTCATTTGCTGCCTTGGTGGCTTTGGCGCTGAGCGGGCGCCTTGCCGGCGAGGGCGTCTCGGATGATTTGGGTTACGATGCGGGTGAGGTGATGACCTCCTCGGTTGCCGACAATGGCTGGGAATTGGTCTGGTCTGACGAGTTTGAGGGCGATGCGCTCGATCTCACCAAATGGACGCCTGAGGAATCCTGCTGGGGTGGGGGCAATAATGAGCGGCAGTGTTACACTGCCCGCGAAGCCAATGTCTCGGTCGAGGATGGGTTTCTCTATCTGAAGGCGCGTAAGGAAGAATTCACCGGGCCTGATCGTCCACCGGAAATTGCGCTCGATCCCAATCCGCAGGTCACGCAACCTTATACTTCGGGCAAGGTCCGGACTCTGGGCCTGCATTCGTGGAAATATGGCCGGATCGAAGCGCGCGCGAAGGTGCCGAAAGGGCAGGGGACCTGGGTCGCATTCTGGATGATGCCGGAGAAGGCGGTCTATGGCGGGTGGCCGCTATCGGGCGAAATCGACATCATGGAGGCGGTCAACCAGGGTGCTTCTTGCAATGCGTGTAAGGGCGATTTTGGTGAAAATCGTAGCATCAGTGCGCTGCACTTCGGTGGGATGTTTCCGGACAATACCTACGTCTCGAAAGCCTCTTCCTTGCCCAGCCTTGCACTCCAGTCGGATGATTTTCATGTCTATTCTGTCGAATGGGGTGAGGGCCTGATCCGCTTTCTGGTGGATGATCAGGTTCATTTCACCGCGAGGCAGGAGGACTGGTTCACTGTGTCCGAATACGCCGCAGGGCGGCCCGCGGCACCATTCGATCAAGAGTTCTATGTCATGGCCAATCTTGCAGTTGGCGGAAGGCTGTCGGAAGATTACAATGACAAGACATTTGAAGCGGATACATTCCCGACCGAGTTTGTGATCGACTGGGTAAGAGTCTATCAGTGCGGTCCGGATCGGGAAAAGGGACTGGCTTGCATCGAGCAGGCTGACGGGGGTCGATAGGATCATGGCAAAGCGCCGAATGGCGGTGACCATACGCGATGTGGCGGAGGACGCTGGGGTTTCGCTCCAGACCGTCAGTCGTGTCATCAATGCAGAGAACAATGTTCGGCCGCAAATGCGTGAGCGCGTGCAGTCATCGATCGATCGCCTGGGATACGTACCGTCGATCGCGGCGCAGCGGATGAGCGGGTCGAAATCCTATATCATTCTGGCCATCAATGATCGTGAGCGTACACTCGCAGACTGGCGCAATCGCCAAGGCACGGATTGGGTCGATCAAATGTTGCTCGGCGGGATGCTGACCTGTTCGGAAAATGGCTATCGTATGATGGTCGAACTTGTGGACACTCACAGCGACCATGTCGAGCGAGAGCTCGGCGCGACAGTTGCCGCGCTCCAACCCGACGGCGTAATTCTGACTCCACCGCACTCAGAGAATCACCTGATCACCTCACTCCTGGCAGAGAAAGGCATTCCCTTTGCGCGAATTGGTTCGCTTGAAGAGGGGCCAGGTATTCGCTTGACTATGGACGATGAAGGTATTGCAGGACAGGCAACTGAGCGATTGATCGAGCTAGGGCATAGCCGCATCGGCCTGATTGCGGGTCCGGAGGAATACAGCCTTAGCGGGTGGCGGATCGATGGTTGGGCCAAGACCATGGATAAGCATGGCCTCTCGCGCGAAGGGTTGTGTGAAAGCGGCGACTTCGGTCGGGATTCAGGGCTTGAGGCCGCCCGAAAACTTTTGAGCCTGCCTGATCGTCCGACAGCGATCATTGGCAGCAGCGATCAAATGACTCTAGCCACTCTCGAGATTGCGCGCTCCAAAGGCTTGGACGTTCCAACGGACCTATCGTTGATCTCCTTCGACAACACCCCAATCGTTCGATTCAGCCAGCCGCCTTTGGCTGCGGTTGATCAGCCAATTGCCGAGACGGTGTCGGTCGCAACCGAAATGCTCATCAAGTTTCGGCGCAATCCGCCACCTGACCAGCCTGTCAATGTCAAAGCGAAACTTGTCGAACGTGCTTCTGTCGATGTTGCACCGAAGAGCTCGTGACGCCAAGCTCCGAGCAGAATAGCGCGCAGCCATTGTGGTTCCTGTTGCTGTTTGCTGCTGCGACAGCCGGCGGCTCGATCGCCTACATACCGTTCCTGACGGTTCTCCTGCCACTCAAGATTACAACCATGATGGGCTCACAAGATGTCGGAGCCTTGGCTGAAGTCACATTCTTCGGAGCGATCATTGCCAGCGTGACCAACATTGCGTTCGGAATGCTGAGCGATCGCTCAGGCAACCGGGTTCCTTGGATCCTTGCGGGGATGGTTGCCTCCGGGGCTGCGCTTGTTGCGATCGGCTTCTCCGAGAACTTGTCCCAATTACTGATCCTGGTGATGGTCTGGCAGATAGGTCTCAATATGATGTTGGGGCCGCTCTACGCATGGGCTGGCGATTGTGTCCCTGACAAGCAGAAGGGGCTGCTTGGTGGGCTATTGGCCTTTGCTCCCGCGACTGGTGCTCTGGCGGGATCGATTGTTACACTCGACGCATTCAGCGACCCGCAGATGAGGTTGGTCGTGGTTGCAATGTTGGTTGTGCTGGCGGTGCTTCCTGTCACCATTCTTGGAAGGGGCAGAGAGCGTCCTGAATTGATGGCGCCGTCTTACGAACAAGCGAGGACAGAGGATAATGGGCTGCATGATCGCGCAACGGTCGTAAAGATGTGGAGCGCGCGGTTCTTGGTCCAGATCTCCGAAGCAGGCCTATTTGCATTCCAGCTGTTCTGGCTGCGCACATTGGTTAGCGATTTTCATGAGAACAGTGTTGCCAACATCTTCACGATGATCCTGCTTGTGTCAGTGCCTTTGGCGCTATGGCTTGGCAGATGGTCGGACCGGGAGAATCGCCCGATAGCGCCGCTTGCGGCCTGCGCGGTTCTGACTTCTATCGGTCTAATCCTAATGGTTATGGCGAATGAGATCACGTTCGCAATTGGAGGCTATGTCGTTTTCGGGATTGCCGCCACGATCTTTCTCTCGCTGCATACCGGACAGACTTTGAGAGTCCTGCCCAAGCCTCAGCATCGTGGGCGCGACCTCGGTATTTTCAATCTTACCAACACCGTACCGTCATTGGTGATGCCATGGCTGACATTATCACTGGTCCCGCAATTTGGTTTCTCTGCCCTGTTCGTTCTGTTCGCGGTGCTTTCGCTCTTGGCGGGTGCCCTTCTGGCAAGTGTGCCCAGACCGCGATGAGTGCTTGACTAAGTACATGCAGGCATGTCACGAATGGAAATGAGAACGTTCTCAAAACTACGTGTTTTGTCTGGGGAGGGATAAGACGCAATGCGTATACGTGCGAAGCTGTTCGCTACCACCATTCTATTGGCAGGGACTTTGGCTGGATGCGCCTCCGACGGTGCAGCTCCAGTGGCAAGCACGCCCACAACACCACAGGCCGAGACTGCAAGCGCTGCGACTGCGAGCGCCGCGCCAGCCAGCGCCGAACTGAGGGGCGAGGATGCGATCGTCGCCGATCTCGTCTCGCGCATGTCGCTTGAGCGCAAGGTTGGGCAGTTGATCCAGCCGCAGATCAACTCGTTCACGTCTGAGGATATGGAGCGTTATCGCTTCGGCAGCTATCTCAACGGCGGCAATGGCGGCCCCTATGGCGATGAGTTCGCTCCCGCTTCGGAATGGCTCCGCCTCGCTGACGAGATGTACGACGCCTCGGTCAAGCCGCTGCCCAAGGGTGAGCCGGCGATTCCGGTGATGTGGGGGACTGATGCGGTCCACGGCCACTCCAATATCGTCGGAGCCACGCTGTTCCCGCACAATATTGCGCTGGGCGCGACCGGCGATGCTGACCTGGTTCGCCGGATTGGCCTGGCCACTGCGACTGAGATCGAAGTCACCGGGATCGACTGGAACTTTTCGCCGACCGTCGCCGTAGCACGCGATGATCGCTGGGGCCGGACCTATGAGAGCTATTCCGAAAACCCCGATCTCGTCGCCAAGCTCGGCGCAGCGCTGGTCGAAGGGCAGCAAGGCAAGCCCGGCAGCGATGACTATCTCGGCGATCGCCGCGTTATCGCCACCGCCAAGCACTTCTTCGGCGATGGCGGTACCGAGCGCGGTGTCGACCAAGGCGACGTAAATGGCGACATCGACGCGCTGCTCGACATGCATGGGCGCCCCTATCCGGCTGCGATCGCAGCGGGTGTCGAAACGATCATGGCGAGCTTCAACTCGATCAATGGTCGCAAGATGCACGGCAACAAGGCGCTGCTGACCGATGTTCTGCGCGGCGACATGGGCTTTGACGGCCTGGTGGTTGGCGATTGGAACGGCCACGGCCAGATCAAGGGCTGCACGGTTACCGATTGCCCGCAATCGCTGATGGCCGGGCTCGACATCTACATGGTTCCCGATGAGTGGAAGCCGCTGATGGATTCGCTGATCGCGCAGGTGAAGGATGGCACCATCCCGATGGCGCGGATCGATGAAGCCGTCACCCGCGTACTCAAGGTCAAATATCGCGCCGGACTGATTGGTGAGAACGCCAAGCGTCCGTCAGAGCGCGGTGTCGCGGGTCAATATGATCTGCTGGCCTCTCCGGAGCACCGCGCCCTGGCGCGCGAAGCGGTCGCCAAGTCGCAGGTGATCCTCAAGAACAGCGGGCTCCTGCCGCTTGCCGCAGGAGCCAATGTTCTGGTCGCCGGACCATCGGCTGACAATGTCGGCCTCGCCTCGGGCGGTTGGACGCTCGAATGGCAGGGCATGACCGAGAGCAATGACGAGCTGTTCCCGAATGCTTCGACCATTTGGGACGGTATTCGTGAAGGCGTTGAGGCTGGCGGAGGCAGCGCGACGCTGTCTCCCGATGGCAGCTTTGACACCAAGCCCGACGTCGCTGTGGTGGTGTTCGGGGAGCGTCCCTATGCGGAATTCGCCGGGGATCAGCCTGATATGGTGTTCCGCGATGAGGAAGGCTTGAAACTGCTCAAGGGCTTCAAGGAGCAGGGCATTCCAACCGTTGCTGTATTCCTCTCGGGCCGTCCAATGTGGATGAACCGTGAAATGAATGCAGCCGACGCATTCGTCGCGTCGTGGTTGCCGGGCAGCGAAGGCGCTGGCGTTGGCGATATTTTGACTGGCAAGGTTCAGCCAAGCGGCAAGCTGTCGTTCAGCTGGCCTGCTGCCTGTGAAGGCACCCCAGTCAATGGCGCGGAAGGCGCGCTCTTCCAGGTTGGCTACGGTCGCTCGTTCGACGACATTTCGGCCACGCCGACGCTGAGTGAAGCGTGCGGCCCGCTGGAAGATGTTGACTCGTCTGACTATTTCTCGTCCGGTCGTCTGGGCGGCGGAGTGCTGGCTCTGGCGATTGCCAATGGCGCCTCGGCCAAGCTCGATCAATTGCGCGGCGAAGCCAATGGCGTGCGCGCGCGCGGGATCGATCGCAACGCTCAGGAAGATGCGCGTGAGATCACGATTGCCGGTGGTTCGACCTTGTCGCTGGCGGGGCAGGTGGACAGCACCGCAGCTTTCCGCATCACCTACAGCCTCGATGAGCGTCCGCTTGCTCCGGTTAGCCTCTCACTAGGCACGGGTGCCGGAGGAGCGCGGTCGAGCGTCGATATCACGCAGGCCCTGTCGGTTGCTGCTGGCAAAGGCTGGCGCGAGATGGTGATAACCGAGGCCTGCGCGGCTGGCGGAGGAACCGCTGTTGCGATAACCCCGCAACAAGACCTCACCATTCGGATCGCCACTGTGACGAGAGAAGACCTGCCCGAAGGGACTGATTGCTCGCTCTAGAATAGCAGCGAGCCGGGCCGCGTTTTTGGGATCGACGCGGCCCAAGAATACAAGGCGCACACAACAAACGCGCCACGAGAGGGGAGTAATTCGATGACGCTTGAGACGATCGATATCGTCATTATCATCGGCTATGCGATTGCCTTGTTGGGGATCGCATTGGCGGTCAGCCGCGAGCCGGCGGGCCATGATAAGAACACTGAAGATTACTTTCTGGCCGGCCGCGCGCTGCCGTGGTGGGCGATTGGTGCCTCGCTGATCGCGTCGAATATCTCGGCGGAACAGATCATCGGGCAATCGGGCCAGGGCTTTGCCGTTGGCGTCGCAATCGCAGCCTATGAATGGCAAGCGGCGATCGTCCTGCTGGTCGTCGCCAAATACTTCCTGCCGATCTTCCTCAAGCGCAAGATCTACACCATGCCGCAATTCCTGCAGCAGAGGTATGGCGATGGGGTCAAGAACCTCATGAGTGTGTTCTGGGTGGCGCTCTACACCGCCGTGAACCTGACCACAGTGCTGTGGCTCGGTGGTCTGGCTGTGCAGACCCTGACCGGCTGGGGCATCATGCAGTCGATGATGGCGCTCGCCGCATTTGCTGCGCTCTACTCACTCTACGGCGGGCTCAAGGCGGTGGCTCTGACCGATATCATTCAGGTGGTGATCCTTATCATCGGTGGTCTCGCCATCACCTGGTTCGCGCTCGACGCGCTTCCCGCAGACGGTGCCGTCGCTGGGTTCGGTTACCTCCTGCAAGAAATGCCGGGTCACTTTGAGATGATCCTTGAGCCTGAGCATCCCGCCTATTCCGACCTTCCGGGTATTTGGACCTTGTTGGGCGGTCTGTGGGTGCTGCACTTCAGCTATTGGGGCTTCAACCAATACATCATCCAGCGTGCCTTGGGCGCGGAGAACCTGGGTGAGGCGCAGAAGGGCCTGGCCTTTGCCGCTTTCCTCAAGATCCTCGTCCCGTTCATCGTGGTTGTTCCCGGGATCGCTGCCGTGATTCTTGCGCAGCAGGGCGTGCTCGATGGCGCGGCCTTGGCCGAGAAGTCTGACCGGACCTATGGCGAGTTGATGGGGTTTGCTCCGGCAGGCCTGCGCGGTCTGGTGTTTGCAGCGCTGATCGCAGCGGTTGTCTCGTCGCTGGCGTCGATGATGAACTCGATCTCGACCATCTTCACCATGGATCTCTATCGCAGCGCGCGCCCGGACAGACCGGAACAGCATTATGTTACGGTCGGTCGTCTGGCAGCCTTCTCCGCCATGATCATCGCACTGTTGCTGGCTCGTCCGTTCATCGGCGGCTTTGAAAGTGGCTTCCAGACGGTTCAGGAATACACCGGCTTTATTGCTCCGGGAATCGTGGTGGTGTTCCTGCTGGGCTTCTTTGACAAGAAGGCCAATGCAGCGGGCGCCTTGACCGCGCTGCTGGGATCGCTGGCGGTCAACATCATCCTGAAGTTCGCCACGCCAGACATTCCATTCATCATCCGGATCTGGGGCGTGTTCATGCTCTCGCTGGTGGTGGCCATGGTTGTCTCGCGCTTCACTTCGCCGCCAGAAGAAGAGCGGACGGTCAAGCTCAGCGATATCGCTTTCGCGACCAGCACATTGTTCAACACGCTGGCTGCGATGACCGTGGGTATCCTGATCCTGCTCTACATCGTTCTCTGGTAAGGATTGACATTCGCTGATCGGACCACACTTCTTGGGCATGGCTCAAGTCAAAGTGTGGTTCGACGGCGGATGTCCGCTTTGCCAGCGTGAGATTGCGTTCATGCGAAGGCTCGATCGCAGCCAGAATATCCAATTTGTCGACGTTTCCGGCGATGCCGATCCCACCTGTCCAATCGACCAGGCGGAATTGCTCGCGCGGTTCCATGCCGAAGAGGATGGAAAGGTCTTGAGCGGGGCGGCTGCCTTTGCGGCGATGTGGCGCGCCATCCCTCAGCTGCGACCGCTGGGCCTGATCGCGCGCAATCGCGCTGTGCTGTCACTGCTTGAGCACCTCTATGTGATCTTCCTGCGCGTACGGCCCCGGCTGCAAAAACTGGTCAGCTAGACCACAGATTCCGCTTGCCCCGCGCCGGCCATCGGGCAAAGCTCTATCCCGTACCAAGGGAGAGAGAACAGTATGAGTTACTTCGGCGCGATGCAGAATGAGATCTACAATGCAGGTCTCAACGGGATTCTCCCTGACTTCCCGGTCGATTTCACCACGCTGGAAAAGCGCGCGCATGAAGCGCTGGGCCCGATGCTGACCAATTACGTCGCTGGCGGCTGCGGCGACGAGCACACCCAGGACAGCAATTCCGGCGCGTTCCATCATTGGGGTATGATCCCGCGGATGATGGTCGATTGTTCCGAGCGTGACCTTTCGATCGACTTGTTTGGTATGAAGCTTCCGACCCCGCTGTTCATGGCTCCGATCGGCCTCAATGGCGAAGCGAGCCAGGATCGCCATGGCGATATGGCCGCGGCACGCGCTTCGGCGGCGACCGGTGTGCCGTTCTGCGCGTCGACTCTGGCGAATGACCCGATGGAGGATGTTTCCGAAGCATGCGGCGATACCCCGGCCTTCTTCCAGCTCTACACCCCGCGCAATCGCGAGCTGGCCGAAAGCCTGATCATGCGCGCCGAAAAGGCGGGCTACAAGGCGATTGTGGTGACACTCGACACCTGGGTGACCGGCTGGCGTCCGCGCGATCTCAACGCCTCGAATTTCCCGCAGCTGCGCGGCAAGGTGCTGCAGAACTATTTCACCGACCCAGTTTTCCGCTCGCTGCTGGCGGAGCCGCCCGAGCAGAACCCCAAGGCGGCGATCCTGACCTGGGCGGCGACCTTCGGCCAGGTGCTGACCTGGGATGATATGGAATGGTTCAAATCCGTGACCGATCTTCCGATCGTGCTCAAGGGGATCTGCCATCCCGACGACGCCAAGCGCGCGGTCGATAGCGGGGCCGACGGGATCTATTGCTCCAACCATGGTGGGCGGCAAGCCAATGGCGGGATCGCGACGATCGATCTGCTTGGCGATGTCGTCAAAGCCGCAGGCGATCTGCCGGTCCTGTTCGACAGCGGGGTCCGCTCTGGCACCGATGCGATCAAGGCCTTGGCCATGGGCGCGGCCGCGGTTGGGGTAGGACGACCCTACACTTACGGCCTGGCCATCGGCGGTGCCGAGGGCGCGGCCTGGGTGCTGCGATCGATCCTGGCCGAGGCGGATTTGCTGATGGCGGTCAATGGCTACCCGACACTGGCAGATGTGCGCGCGGCCGGCGTTATCCGCACCGACCGCGCCTGAGGTCACTTAGATGCAGCGCCCGCCGGTCCACTGACCGGCTTTCGATCCACGAGCGCATTTGTACTGGCCCCACAGCCCGTCGAGCTTCCATTGACCGTTCTCGTCCATCCGGACTTCGGCGAGGATTCGTCCGCCCGAGACCGAGTCATCGAGATAGCCACCCTGGGTGATGCGAACCGCGATGAAGGGCGATCTGTCGTAGGTTTGCGGCCTGGTGCTGAACTCGCGGCGCCAGCTTTCCTTACTCATCTTGATCGTGGTTGTGGCACGGCCTTCCATGCTCTCAGGATGGCCATCGAGGATCGGGCTGAGCAGATCGAACACGCTCGAACCGCGCCAATCGCGCCATCCTTCGATTGGATTATCGTTATAGCCCTTGATCACGCTGCGGTTGATCGTTCCATTGTCGGCGCGGGTCGGACCTCCAGCGCTGAGGCATTTGGCCTCAAACGAAGGGTCGGTGAAATCGGCATTGCCTATCCGCTGACCGTTGAACAGCAGCACATAATCGCGCGCTTCGATCTCCTGCGCGCTCAAAGTGATGGTCTGCCCGCCCATGCAATCGGAGGTTACGATCCTCCCGCCGCCGCCGAATGTCATATCGCCAGTGACATTGATCAAGGCGTAGTTCTGATCGATCTCGAGCGCGAGATTCTGCTCGATCAGGCTCAGTGAAGAGCTGATGCAGCCACTCTTGACCTGCACTTCCAACTCGCCGGTTGTCTGGTTGAGCGTCGGGCAGATGTAGGCAACTCGGGCATGCGCACTCTGAGCCATGCAGGCCATGGCAATGGCGGCGGCTCCGGTGATCAGTTTTCTGGCTTTCATGGCAATTTTCCTGTCCTGAGCATGTGTCTGATGGAGAGACTTTTGCCCCGATTATGCGCGCCGAAACATGGGGCGAATACCCCATCGTCGATATTGTGAAGCTGAATGGATGGGGGATCCACCCCATGGCTCGATGCGATGGTCTGAGGCACTCTCAACACCATCGAAACGAGTTTCCTATTGGAGTGGGACATGATGAAGACGCGTATCGCACTGGCTCTCGGAGCCACCGCCATCACCGGGGCCGCAATCTATGCGACCGACCAATATCTCGCGGATGCGCCACAGGGATCGGATGCGCCGGTGCTGGCAGTTGATGATCAGCTGGCTGAGGAAGCGCGCGCGACCGATTGTGGTTTGCGCGATGCCAGTGCGGGCTCGCGCGATGACGAATATATCGCTCTGGCCGAGAATGTGACCCGCTCCCGCGTAATCGCAGCCGATGCGATCCCGGCGGACGCCAATATCGCCGAGCTCGTCGAGCAGGGCGATTGCCGCTTGCGGCTCGATGGGGTCTGGGTCGAGGATCTCCCGCTCGCGCTCGACAAGAGTGTCACGCCGACCGCCTTCAGCGATTTCGACAATCGTCTGGGCGATCCGGATCTGATGCACACCACCTATCTGATGCCTGCTGCGATGCTGATCGACGCGTCGGAGGATGGTCAGACGCTGACCTTTCGCGACGGGCGTGGCTCGGGCGAGGCGATTGTCGCGCAGGCGCAGGATGAGGCGCTGCTGGCCGATGTCTTCACCAATGTCGGGACGGTCAAGCTGTACCAGGCCGAGGGCAGCGAAGCGGGTGATCCCGCCGGGCTGATCGAGGTCGATATGCCGGTGCCGGGCACGATCCGGATTCGGATCGCGGGCAAGAATTTCTACCGGCCCAAGCCCAAAGTGTCGGAGGCGTCAGACCTCAGCTCGGTCAATCCCTTCATGATCGGCTTCAACATGCAGAACCTGCGCGCCACCCGCAAAGGCTATGACATTGTCACGCAGGACATGTGGGAGCTGGGCGAGAACAACGCCAAGGGCGATATCTTTGCCGAGGCTGATCCGAGCCAATATGCGATCACCGAACAGCGCACTGTTCCGATCGGGCACAAGCTCATGCCAGAGACGATCGCGGGGACCTTGGTGACCTCGCGGCTGATGCGGTCGCAGCGCGACTTCCAGCGGACCGTCTCGTGGAATGCCGGGGGCAAGGTCGGCGGGGCGATCAATCCGCTCAGCGGGCAGCCGGCCAATGCGGTCGGGGTCAGCTATGCCCAGAGCGAGACCAGCGGTATGTCGAGCGGCCAGGCCAATTCGATCATGCACGGTCTGACCCGGCAGAAGGTCTTCACCATGATCCTCGATGAGCCCTTCGCGCGGCTCTCGACCGAATTCGTGATCGCGGTCAATGACGCCTATCGCCACGGCCGCTACGAGGAATTGATCGAGCGGTTCGGGACGCATTATCCCTATGCCATCGCTTATGGTTCAGCTGGCCTGGCGGTGACCGAGTTCAGCGAAGAGACGGTCAGCAATTGGCAGGCAAAGTCGCAATCGGTCGACGCCAATGCCAAGGCTGCGATCAAGGGCGTCAATGTCGAGCTGAGTGGAGGGGTCGCGATCGACGAAGCCGAGAGCGAGACCTTCCTCTCACAGGCCTCCTATGAAGATTGGAGAACTGTCGGAGGCACTGGCAGCTTCAGCAAGGAAGGCCATGCCACCGGCACTCCCGCGCCAATCCTGGCTGATCTGCGTCCGCTGCATGAGCTGCTCAATCCGCTTAACTTCCCGGGCGAGCCGGCGATCTACACCGAGGTTCGCGAGGAACTGCGTCAGGCTATCGACGCCTATCTGACCGGGTCAGCGACCCAGCTGAGCGCCAAGCGCACGCAGATGGACCGCAAGTTCCGGGTCACCCCGAAGCGGATTGCCTGCACCCGTACCCGCAAGGAGAAGCGGATCGACATCTATGGCGATATCTTTTTCCAGGCGAGCTTCCCCGGCGGCAGCGACACCTCTGACGTCGCTGGCTGGCAGGACAGAGCGGGCAAGCGCTTCAAGCTCGAATGCGAGAAGCGGACCAAGAACTGGGTCAGCCTGCCCAGTCGGGCGCGCTCGCAAGTGATCACGCAGCATCCGGACAGTCTCGACAAGGTCAGCCTGCGTTTCCGCGCCAACCTCAAGGACAATGACGTCTACGCGGATGACCTGCTGCTCGCCAATCGCTCGTCAGAATCGATCCGGCTGGACGCGACCATGCCGGTCTGCGGGACCAAGCAGGTCCGGGTTGGGTTCAACAGCGATGACTCACCCATCTATGATTTCTTCATCGAAGCCCAGGTTCAGCGCCTGCCGCTGTCGGGCAAATGCGATGGCAATGAATGGATCAGAGCCTAGGTCACAAGTAGGCCACCAGAGACAAACCGAAAGGGAGAATGACCATGGCGCAGTCCGCCAAGACAATCGCTGTTCTGTTGCTCGCTAGCGCCGCCAGCCTCAGCCTTTCGGGCTGCGGCGGAGGTGCAACCAGCGAGACTGCACAAGGCGAAGGCTCGTATGAAATCGATGTGCTCGCGCTTGATGGCAGCGAAACCCTGGCGTTCGATCCCGATGACCGTCTCGCCCCGACCGACCAATCGACCATTGAATTCTGGGTTCAGCCCGGCTGGGAGGTGACCCCCGAGTTCGATCCGGTGGTGATCTCCAACGCCGGTCCCGAGGGGATCAGCTATCTTGCAGGCATAACCGCCGAAGGTAATGGTCTGATCGTGGCGGCGGGGGACACGCTCGAAGCGGTGCCGTTCGATTTCAGCGATGGAAGAATGCACCATGTCGCGCTGGTCGATTATGGCGACAGCCTCTCGGTCCAGATCAATCATGAAGCGATCGCTGACCTGCCGCTTACCTTCGAGGCCTTCCCCAGCGAGGGACTGTTCATTGGCTCGGCGGCTGGCGGCGAAGATGGGTTTGAAGGCCGCATCGGGGGCTTGCGGATCTGGAATGTCGCGGTCGAGCAATCGGTCCTGGCGCGCTATTCGCGCCGCTCTCTGATCGGTGAGAACCCACATCCCGATCTGTCCGAGCTCAAACTGCTGAGCGACTTTACCGATCGCACCATCGTGTTCGCCGAATAATCACCCGATCCACAAAAAAAGGGCCGGAGCGCGATGCTCCAGCCCCTGATCTCGGTCCCGCGCAAGCTCAGTTCGCGGGAAGCTTTTTCGTCCATTCCTTGTAATCGATCAGCTTGCCATTGGCATCGCGGGTCAGTTTGGGCAGCTCGATGCTAGCGCTGCGCTGTTTGGTTGCGCTGGCGCTGGAGCGGAACAGGTTCATCGGGTTGAGCCGCGCGAAAAAGTTGCCGATCCGGCTCAGCAATCCCGGCCGCGAAGCAACCACAGGGCTGCCGCCACCTTTCATATTCTGTATTCTTTTGGTCAGCGCCGCCTCGCGCTTCTGAGCGCCGGTCTGGCGGAACTGAACCTGCATCCCGCGTGAGATCTTGGTGTTGGACAATTGACTGTTCTTGATCCGCGGCTGCTTGGTCGCTTTGCGACTGGTGGCGGCGGTCTTGTACTTATTGCCTTGCGCTTTGGCCTTGTAGGAAGCGCTGACCGCTGTCGACTTGCCATTCTTGGCTTCGATCGGTGCCGGAGCCATGGCCAAAGTTCCGGCCATCAATCCAGCGGCGATCAATTTGCTTGAGATGTTCATTGCATTTCCCCTTGCTCATCGCGCCGGACTGGATTGCCCGGCCTGTGAGTGGGGTTTGCCCGGTTCTCTTAAGCTCTTGTATGGGTTGGATACCCCATTAGAACATCAGATGCTGAGGGGAGGGCAGAACAGCGAATGAGCGAATACCGGGCCATTATCGCGGATGATCATGCGATTGTGCGGCGTTCGCTCGCGGAAATCCTCGCCGCCATCGGAACAGTCGAAGTCGTCGCCGAAGCCGCCAATGGGCTCGAGACGATTGCTCTGGTCAAACAGCACAAGCCCGATCTGTTGTTGCTCGACGCGGCCATGCCGCTGGCGCGCGGGGTGCAAGTCTATGGGGAAGTGCGACGCTGGTCCCCGGACACCAAAGTTGCCGTGGTCACGGGGTTCACCGCGACCGGCATGCTGGCCGACTGGCTCGCCGCCGGGGTCGACGGTCTGTTTCTCAAAAGCGCTGAACCTGAGGAGATGCAGCGCGGCTTCACCGAGATCCTCGCTGGCGGGAAGTTCGTCGCGCAAGAGCTCTCTGACAAGATCGCGGCTGAGCCTGATCGCGAGGAGTTGACCGCCAGAGAGCGCGAAGTGCTCGCGCTGATTGCGGCTGGTCACCAGAATGTCGCGATTGGCGAGAAGCTGTTTATCAGCCCCAAGACGGTCGAAAAGCACCGCGCCAGCTTGATGGCGAAGCTCGGGGTGAACTCGGTGTCCGCCTTGCTCGTGCATGCCTTGCGTGAGGGCCTGCTCGACGAACATTCGCAATTGTGAGCAGCGCGCTGACCAGCGTGGCAACCAACGATGGGGGATCGACCCCATATCTGGCTCGCCAACCGACAGCTATTGGCAAGGGCATGGTGACACAAATTCTACGTTTGCTGACCGTACTATCGGCTCTGCTCCTCAGCACCGCGCTCTCCGCGCAGGTGCTCGAACCGATCGAAGCGCCGGTGGGGAACAGTCACGCGCAAGCCTTCGACAAGATGCGTTACTGGATCTCTGATGATGCCGGGCTCGATCCTGCTGCGGCACTGAGCCAAAGGTCCGAGTTTCAACCGGTGACCTCGCCCTGGATCGATTTCGGCGATCAGGAAGGTGCGGTCTGGCTGCTGCTGCGAGTGGCCAACACCTCCGGACTGAGCGGTGATTGGCTGGTCGATATTCAGCGCCCCTTTGTCGAGCAATTGCTGGTCGCCAAGGTCGATGGCGAGGCTATCACGCAAGAGCTGCTGGCGGTTGATAGCTCGAGCCCGTTCGAGGCCCGCCCGGTGGTGAGCCAATATCTGGTCGCGCCTCTGCCGCTGGCCGCGGGAGAGACTGCCGAACTGCTGGTGGGTATGCGGTCGACGACCGGGTCGTGGATGCCGCTTACCGTGGTTACGCAAGAGCGGATGCGGACAGCGCATATGCAGGAAGCGCGCTTCAATTGGATAATCAATGGCGCGATCCTGGCTTTGGTCATCGCGGCGATTGCCATGGGGCGGCTGGTCGGATGGAAGCTCGCGCTGGCCTTTGTCGGTTATGCCGGGCTCAGCGCGCTGTTCGTCGCCAACAACGAAGGCTATCTCCATCGCTTCGTCTGGCCCGATGCGATGTGGGCGTATGAGCCGGCCAATCTGATCCTGCTCAACGGCATGATGATCGCGGTGCTGCAGTTCGCACGATTGTTTGCCGATCTGAAGACCCATGCTCCTCGATTTGGCCGGATTGTCTTGGCGGTGCAGGGGGCTCTGCTGATCCTGCTGCTCGCAAGCTTTGTGCTTTGGCAGTCGGACGCGCTCCGTTGGCTGACCTTCCTCTTGGTCCCTGTCGCCGCCCTTTGCTATTTCGTGACCGCCGGTTTTGCCTGGCGCGCGCGGGTCTTGGGGGCTGTGCCATTCATGGCGGGTTCGCTGGCGGTGCTGTTCACAGTCATTGTCATGGCCGCGGTCCTGCTGGCTCCCGGGCGCTTCCCGATGACGGTGGCGCTCGACTATTTCCATGCGACATTGCTGTTTGAGGCCTTGGCCTTTTTCGTCGCGATCGTGGTGCGGATGCTGGCGGTTCAACGGGATCTCAATCGCTCGCTCGCTGCTGAGGTTGTCGCGACCCAGGAAAAGCTCCAATTGGCCGAGCAATTGCAGCAAAGCCGGGAACGCTATGACGCCGCGCGCCAACGCGCAGAAAGTATGCGCTCACGGCTCGCCTCGACATCGCACGATCTTCAGCAGCCTCTGCTTTCGTTGCGGCAGGATTTGCAGCGTCTGTCGCAGCAGGATGATGCGGCGGCGAGCAAACTCGCCAGCGCCTTGGACTATCTCGAGGCGGTGACCAGCAGCGGGCTGAGCGACAGCACGCCCGAAGACAATCCTCTGGCGGGCGAGAAACCGGATGAAGGCGCAGAGAGCTTTCCGATTTCGGTCGTGCTCGACAATTGCGCCGCCATGTTTGGCGGGGAGGCCGAGAAGCAAGGCGTCGACCTTCGGGTCCGCGCCGCTGACGTTTCTGTGCGGGCCGATCCCGTCGCCTTGATGCGCGCGGTCAGCAATTTGCTGTCCAATGCATTGAAGCACGGGCAGGCCAGCAAGATCCTGCTCGGGACGCACACGCGCGCCAGCCACGTAATCATCCGCGTGATCGACAATGGTATCGGGATGGAACCGGATCAATTGGCAGAGCTCAGAGCAGCCTATGCCAAGGGTGAGGACAGCGAAGGGCATGGGCTTGGTCTGGCGCTGGTGGAAGAGTTTGCGCAGTCGCCAGGCCATAGTCTCGATATTCGCACCGAGCCCGGGAAGGGGACCAGTTTCTCCCTGTGGGTGCCGCGCGGCGATTGATCAGGTGCGCTGCGCGATGGGGGATCCGCCCCATAGTGGCAGTCAGACACCCAGCCTAATGTGCTTGCAACAGATAGGAGAATTCAGATGAACACCATGTCTTTCAATTCGCTGAAACTGGCTGGCGCAACGGCTGCAATGGGTCTGGCTGGATGTGCGGCAACCGCGCAGGAAGCCCAACCTTCCGCGCCGCCGGCAATGTTTCTGACCTCGGCGCCAGCACCGGAAGAGGAGGCGCAACCCGATCTTCGTTCGCTGTGCGAGGCGGAACAGAAGACCCTGTTCTCCGGCACAGTCGAGGATGATTTCGGTCTCGATGTCTCGATCTGCGTGACACCTGACACAGATGTAGAACCTGGTCAGGAGGACCCTATGATCAGTGCTGTCTGGTCGGGCGAAGGCGGTACGGCGCGTGTGTCCTGCAAAGCCTCCGAATGCGACGGCGTGATCGACTACAAGCGCTACACCAGGCCGCGCTTCACCGAGCATTCGGTCAGCTGGGAAGTGTCCGGCCAGTCCCACACAATCATCGAAGTCCACAATGCCGAGGATAGCTCTAAGGACCCAGTGGTATCGGCCACCTATGTCTGGAAGTCGGATGCGATGGAAGCGACCGGAGAAGAGGCGCTACGCGATCCGATCACGGTTCACACCAAGCCGCTAGCCATGCTCGAACTGAGTTCGGTGCTGGGAAAATAGCCCCGGCGCTTTTATTAAAGAACCCGACGGGCGGAGCGACTCGACTCCGCCCGCCGAATTCCCTCCCGCTGAAGGATCAAAAGCCCACCGCGAAACCGGCTTGGGCGATGACCTCGTCCTCTCCCGAATTGCCGGCGATCCCGGCGCTGAAGGCGAGGTTGTCGCTGGCGCGTCCGGTGATCGTCATGGCGTAACCGGTCTCCCCGCGATAGGTCGCGACATTGCCGGCGATCACAAAGCTCTTGTCAGGGATAGCGATCGCGCTTCCCAAAGCGGCGGCCGCAGCGATCCCGCCGCGAGCCCGTCGATCGACATCTTCCAAGCGGAATTCGAGCGACGAGACCCTATTCTCGAGCGAGGTTACGCGGCTGTCGAGCGCGGTGACGCTCCCGGCGAGGGTGTTGAACTGCTCCTCGGTGACCGCGGCGATCAGGTCTGGATTGCCGGTTGCCGAGGTCGAGGCGAGGCGGGTGCCGGCGCCGGTGTCGGGATTGGTTGGCGGCTCGGGGACGTTCTGATCGGGATCGCTCTGGGCAAGCTCGCCTTCGAGCAGGTCTGATACATCTCCGTCCTGCTCCAACGCCACCTGCTCAGGCAGATTGCTGTCCTCGACGTCGCTGATCGAGCGGGTTGCGCTGGTTTCTGCACCGGTCTCTGCGCTGGCGATCCGCTCGCCAGACTGTGCAGCTGATGTCGGCCCGCCATCGGTGCTGGTGGAATCATAGGCCAAAGAAGGAGCCGAAGCTTCCGGGGGCGTGGTTGGGGTCGTCGATGTCGTCGACGTGCTCTGTGGTGCACTCTCCAGCTGATTGCTCGCCACTGCAGGAGCAGAAGCGGGAGCCGCTGCGATACTTGCCGGGGCCGTGTTCGTGCTGCTGGTGCTGGTGCTGCTGGGGATCGCAGCAAAGCCAATGTTCCCGTTGGCATCGGTGGTGAGGTAGAACAGCTCACCCGATTGCGCTGCATTGGAAGCGGCTTGCGCCACACCTGGCAGGGTGAGCGTGAGCGAAGAGGTGCCGATCACGATCTGATTGGCGCGGGTGGTGGCTGCGAGATAGCCAATCGCCATCGAGTAATCATGCGCTGCATTGGATTCCGGCCCCACAGCTGCAGACCGCAACCCGGTGGATTGCGCCAGAGTGCCCAGGGCCAGGGAATTGATCCCGCTGGCGACCGAACGGGTTCCGATCGCGGTGGCATTGGAAGCTGTGGCGCTGGATATGGGCCCCAGCGCAAAGGACAGGGCACCACTGGCCTCAGCATCGCCGCCCAGCGCCATCGAATAATGACCGGTCGCCTGAGCGCCAGTATCATCGAGATCAACACCGTCGACCGTATCACCACCAATCGCAATCGAGCTGATGCCCTGGGCCAAAGCACCATCACCCATCGCCAGGGCATTCTCACCCGTTGCCGAAGCGGATGCGCCGCTGATGTTGAGGCCAATATACTCGCTGCCAGAGCCGCTGCTGACATTGCTGATCGCTGTCTCCAGCGCAGCCACCTCGGTGCTGAGCTGACCCACGGTTGCAGCGTCGTGATCATCGACACCATCGGCGAGATAGGTCAGACGCCGGGTGATGCCGGTTTGGCTCTCATCCTCAGCCGTGCCCGGATCATCGGCAATCTCTGGCCGACCGAAGGAGACGGTCTGGCTCTCATCCGCCACCGAGAGCGAACCCAAAGCGAGCGATTGATAGGCATGTGCCTCTGCGCCATAGCCCAGCGCGACCGCATGATTGACCGTGGCCTGAGCGCTGTTGCCAATCGCAATCGCCAGATAGATCCCGCCGTCATTATAGACGCTGGCAGAATTGCCGATCGCGATATTGCCGCCACCTACGGCAGCGGTGTCAGTGGTGTAGACCGAGGCTCCCGAGCCAATCGCAATGGAATTGTTGATATTGGATGCAACCGAAGCGCCCGGCCCCAAGGCTATCCCGTTCGAGCCCAGCGCCGAGGCCGCACTCCCGGTTGAATTGACATCAAGATATTTGAGATCGGCAATCTGACCCACGGTCGCTGCGTCGTGATCATCCACACCGTCCGCAACATAGGTCAAACGGCGGGTAAAGGCGGGCGTGTATTCATTCTCGGGAGTGTTCGGATCATCTGCCACTGCAGGGGTTCCGAACGAGACGGTATAGGTCTCTGCCGCCAGCGAGTAAGCGCCAATGGCGACAGCATAATTGGCGGTCGCCTTGCTGAGATAACCCAAGGTCATCGCCCGATCGGCGGTGGCCTGGGCGTAATAGCCAATCGTGGTGGCACCAATGGCTCTGGCCTTGGCCTCATCGCCGATCGCGATGGCTGCATCTTGATCGGGGAGCGAGCCCTTGCCGATCGCGATCGCACCCACGCCATAGGCGCGCGCGCCCTGTCCCAGTGCAATCGAGTTCTCGCCGATGGCCTCGGCCAGTTCCGCACTCGAATCCACATCGAAATAGGTAAGCGGCAATGCCCTGATCTCGGCGTCGAGCTGGCCCACCGTCACCGCATCATTGTCGTCGATCCCGTCTGCGACATTGACCAAGCGGCGGAGAATCGCGGTCTGACTCTCGTCTTCTGGCGTGTTGGGATCATCTACGATCTCTTCGCGGCCGAAGGAGATAGTTTGTGCCTCAGTCGCTTGAGAATCCAGGCCGATTGCAACCGCGGCTGTGCCGGTCGCTGACGCGCGGTTGCCTATTGCGATGGCGCTCGAGCCGTAAGCGTAAGCACTTGTTCCGATGGCAATGGCGTCGGGGTGCTGGCTGGCCGAGGTGGTCGTATTGTAGCCGGCGTTGGCTTGGTAGCCGAGCGCAATCCCTCGGTTCCCCGTGATCGCTGAATTCCCAATCGACGTTCCGTTAGCGGTGGCCTTCGCAGTCAGGCCAATGGCGATCGCGTTGTCAGCATTCGCGTTAGCTTGGTAGCCAATCGCCACTGCTGCGTTCCCTGCATTGGCATCAAATCCAACGCTCGTCCCGTCGTGGTCTGCCCGTGCACTGTATCCCACAGCGACCGCCTCATTCCCTGCATCCGCTTCAAAGCCGAACGAGGCGGAATCTTCGCCAGCCTCAGCCTCCCAGCCACATGCCAGCGAATCCTCACGCTCATCCGCAGAAGCATCACCCCGATTTTCGGTATTGCCGTCCCAGCGGACGATACACTCACCCGCCTTTGCCTCGTCGCTCGGGAGCAGCATCGACGTAGCGAGGGCAGCTCCGCCTGCGGTGACCAGAAATGCTGCGCGGAGCCCTGCGGTTTGTGTCATTCTCATCGTCTCATCCTTTCAACAGATCGGGTCGGGATTGGCGCGCAAGCGGCGCGGGAAAGCGGGTGTTCGCTCGGCTGGAGAGGTGGGGGGAAGGTTGAGGCCTGATGACGGAGCGCTTGCATCGCCAAATGCGCGCGCCCTGGCGCGGACCCAGGTGTCTCTTTTTGGGAAAGCAATTCGCTCGAAATTCACATCTGCACCTCGGCCCCTCGCTGGGCAGAACCGGTGGAAAGCTTTCGACATCGAGTGAGGGCGTCAGCTGAGGACCGTGCCTGCTAATCCGCCGCTAGGCGCGAACTCACAGGCCCGCATGACCGCGGGCTGACATTTTGCTGACAATTTGGGCAGTGTGGAGTTATCCCGCGGTTAGGTTTCCGCCATAAACTATTGATAAATAGCGTCTAATACCTTCCAATTCTCGATGCCTTACGCAGATCGATTGTGCAGCTCTTTGTTGCCGAGGTCGTCTCAGGCAGGGATATCCGATTGAGATGATAGACAGAATCCAGACCGGTGCGACCATCCCCGTCTGAGGCCCAGATTGAACGAAAGTGGCGCAGAGATATTGATCTTGTGGGCGAATCTGTCTGCGAGCCTTGACGCGAGAAAAAGATTCTTCCGCTCGACTCGAATTTTTGACTCAGTTTTCCACAGCTTCGGTGTTAGCTTGCGGCAGCTAACAGGGTGCGAATCGGGCCACGAGCCCAAATGGGGAAACTGCAAAATGGAGAAGCCGACGATTGTTTCGAGCGGTCCGGACGCGATGGGGCGTACGGTTTTTTACACGGATGAAATTGGGCGTCGCGCGCGCTACGGTCGGATCAAGCCGATGTCGCGACCCAGCGGATGGCAGCGATTGCTGTCGCGCTGGATGATCATCTCAGACTAGACAGACTGACAAGAGTTTCAGCTCCGAGGGGAGCTTGGCGGGCTAGGTTGGGGGACCTGGCCCGCCTTTCGTTTCAGCTCGATTTTGCGACGGTCACCAGCTTGGTCTCGGTGTAGCTGAGATAGCCTTCGACACCGCTTTCCGAACCAAAGCCGCTATCGCCAGTGCCACCAAACGGTGTTTCGGGCGAGCCCACTGCGAAGTGGTTGATCGCGACCATGCCGGCCCGCAGCGCGCTGCCGAGATAGTGGCTTTCGTCAAGCGAGCTGGTGAAGGCATAGGCCGCAAGACCATATCGCAGCGAATTGGCGATCTGCACCGCCTCTTCGATATCGTCATAGGCCACGATCCCCGCGATTGGCCCGAACGGCTCTTCGGTCATCAAGCGGCTCCCCGCAGATGGGCCTGCAACAACGGTTGGCTGGAAGAAGTATCCTGGGCCTTCGATGGCAGAGCCGCCAGACACGACTTCGCCACTCGTGCCTCCGAGCGATCCGACCAGATCCGCCATCGCTGCCACACGGCCAGGGTGCGCCAGCGGGCCCATGGCGACACTCTCATCGCTGCTGGCGTCGCCGACCGCAATGTCCTGCGATCGTGCCGCAAACTCGCTGACGAAGCGATCGTAAATGCCCCGCGCGACCAGAAAGCGGGTGGGAGAGACACAGACCTGACCGGCGTTGCGAAACTTGGTCGCCACACAGGCTGATATGGTTCGTTCGAAGTCGGCGCTTTCGCCGATCACAACCGGGGCATGGCCGCCCAATTCAGCGGTGAAGCGTTTGAGGTCTTTCGCTGCCAGCGCGCCGAGATGTTTCCCGACTGCGGTCGAGCCGGTGAAGCTGACCTTGCGCGAAATCGGCGATGCAATCAGATGTTCGGAGATCATCGCCGGATCGCCAAAGACCAGATTGATGGCCCCGAGTGGTGCACCCGCATCCACGAAACACTCAACCAGCATTTGCGCCGATGCCGGGGTTGTTTCAGCCGGCTTCAGAATGCAGCTGCATCCCGCCGCCAATGCGCCAGCGAGCTTCTTGGCCGGAAGATTGATCGGAAAGTTCCACGGCGTCATCAAGATCGCAGGTCCGATAGGTTCCTGCGTGACCCTTTGTTCGAGCAAGTGAGGACCTCGCACCGGTACCAGACGACCACCCTGCCGCTTGGCTTCTTCGGCGAGGAAGTCGATCAGATCGCCGGCCGAGGTGGTTTCGGCCATGGCTTGCGCATGCGGCTTGCCCATCTCCAGTGTCACGATCCGAGCAATCTCGGGCGCGCGTTCGCGCAATAGTTCCGCTGCTCGCCGCAGCACGCGGTAGCGCTCAATCGCAGGAGTACTGGCCCAGCTTGGAAAGGCCTCTCCAGCTGCAGCAAGCGCCGCATCGAGCTGGTCTTTCGAGGCCTTGGGGCAATTGCCAATGACTTGCTCGGTTGCAGGATTGACGACCGGCATGCTTCCTTCGCTGCCATCAGCCACCCACTCGCCTCCGATCAGCATCTTTACTGTGGGATAGTCGGTCATTGCGTGCTCCTGCTGCTTGTTGCTTCTCAAATCTCTCAGACCAAACTGCCAAGAGCTTTGCAAGGATATTGGCCTCCCTTGTAACATTCTTTCGCTCCAGCAATGTGGCGATCCGCGCAATGGCAGTCCCGGCTTACATTTCGGAATTGCAAAAAACCGAACACATGCTGCTTCGAATCCACTCCACATTGAGGAGCCAAATGCGCATCTGAACGTTGATTGATCGAGGTCAAATTCGGCCGTAATGAGCGGCTGAGAAGGCGCCGTCCTTTCAGTCTTTTGAAGGTGCAGAATGAAGCATATCGATACCCAAACCATGGTCCGCCAAGTGCGGAGCGATATCGAGCTCGACGTCCATGTCGCGCCGCAATCGCGCAGCGACAAGATAGCCTTTGCCTTTGTCAAACTGCTCCGCTTTTTCGCCGACAGGTTCTTCGCCAAACGCTATGGCCACCGCGCGGTTGTGCTCGAAACCGTCGCGGCGGTCCCCGGCATGGTGGGTGGCCTGTGGCAACACCTCAATGCGCTGCGCAAAATGCGCGATGACGAAGGCTGGATCCGGACTCTGCTGGAAGAGGCCGAGAATGAGCGGATGCATCTCATGACCTTCATCGAGATCGCTCAGCCCAATGCCTTCGAGCGTTTCCTGATCGCTGCGGTCCAGCTGATCTTCTACAATCTGTACTTCTTCCTCTACCTGATTGCACCTCGGACGGCGCACCGCGTGGTCGGCTATTTCGAAGAGGAAGCTGTGTTCAGCTACACCCAGTATCTCGCCGAAGTTGATGCTGGTCGACATAAGAACGTGCCTGCTCCACAAATCGCGATCGATTATTGGCAACTTCCGGCCAATGCTCGCTTGCGCGATGTCATCATTGCGGTCCGCGCTGACGAAGCTGAGCATCGCGACGTTAATCACGGATTCGTTGATGTGATCGACAGCCGCCGCGAGCCGACGAACTCCGAGGTTCAGCCCGCAGAATAGGGGCTCTAGCCTTTTGTGCGCTTGACGGATACCCCCGGACTGTGGTCCCCATTGGACCACGGGGAAGGGAGAGGATCCGATATGAAGACGCGCGCCGCTGTCGCATTTGAAGCCAAGCAACCGCTGGAAATTGTCGAGCTTGACCTCGAAGGCCCGAAGGAGGGCGAAGTGCTGGTCGAGATCATGGCGACCGGCATCTGCCACACCGATGCCTACACCCTCGATGGGCTCGACAGCGAAGGCATCTTCCCCAGTGTTCTCGGCCATGAGGGATGCGGAATTGTCAGGGAGGTCGGCCCAGGCGTGACCTCGGTGGCGCCCGATGACCATGTGATCCCGCTCTACACGCCCGAATGCGGGAAGTGTAAATTCTGCCGCTCGGGCAAGACCAATCTCTGCCAAGCAATCCGAGAGACCCAAGGCCGGGGCGTCATGCCTGATGGCACTTCGCGGATGAGCTATAAGGGGCAGTCAATCTTTCACTACATGGGCTGTTCGACCTTCTCGAACTTCATCGTCCTGCCCGAGATCGCCGTGGCGAAGATCCGCACCGACGCCCCGTTCGATACCACGTGTTACGTTGGCTGCGGAGTCACCACCGGCATTGGCGCCGTCACCAAGACCGCCAAGGTCCAACCTGGCGACAATGTGGTGGTGTTCGGCCTGGGCGGTATCGGGCTCAATGTCATCCAAGGGGCACGGCTGGTTGGTGCCAACAAGATCGTGGGCGTCGACATCAATGATGCCAAGCGCGAATGGGGCGAGCGGTTTGGCATGACCGATTTCGTCAATCCCAGACATGTTCCTGACATAGTCGCGCTGCTGGTCGATATGCTCGATGGCGGCGCTGACTTCTCGTTCGATTGCACTGGCAATACGGAGGTAATGCGCAACGCGCTCGAATGCTGCCACAAGGGTTGGGGGACCTCGATCATCATTGGTGTGGCCGAAGCCGGCAAGGAGATCTCGACCCGTCCCTTCCAGCTTGTGACTGGAAGAAACTGGCGGGGCACAGCATTCGGCGGAGCCAAGGGACGAACAGATGTGCCCGAGATTGTCGACATGTATATGAACAACAAGATCGAGATCGATCCGATGATCACCCACCGGCTTTCGCTCGAAGAGATCAACAAGGGCTTTGACCTAATGCATGAAGGCAAGAGCATTCGAAGCGTGGTGATCTATTGATGGCTGAGGCGACACCATCAAAGGTCGGGTTGGCCGACAAATTCGCGCTGTTCTCTGACCATTGGGCGCCGCGATTGGCGGCGCGCTACAATGGCAATGAAGTGCGCCTAGCCAAGGTCGAAGGCGAGTTTCATTGGCACCACCATGCTGACACCGACGAGCTGTTTTTGGTGATCGAAGGCGAGCTCGACATGGAGTTTCGCGATCGCATCGAACATCTCTCCGCTGGCGATCTGATTGTCGTTCCCAAGGGGGTCGAGCATCGTCCCTGCGCGCGCCAGGGCGAGGTCAAGCTGCTGGTGATGGATGCCGATGGCACGCCCAACACCGGGGATGCGGAGACCGCTTTCGTCCCAATTGAGGTGTGATCTTGGACAGCGAAGAGCGGCTCTATGCTGACCTCCAAAGTGCCGGGATCGCCTATCAGGTGATCGAGCACCCAGCTGTCTTCACTGTCGAACAAAGCCGTGCGATCAAAACCGATATTGATTGCCTCCACACGAAGAACCTGTTCCTCAAAGATGCGGTAGGAAAGTTCTTTCTGCTAACGGTTCCGGCCGAAGCGCGGATCGATCTCAAGCGTGTGCCCGAGCAGCTCGGATGCAAACGGCTTAGCTTCGGCAAGCCGGAGGCGATGGAACAGCTGATCGGGATCACGCCCGGTTCTGTGACGCCGCTGGCGATGATCAATGCCGAGCCGAGATCGATCCAGCTAGTGCTCGACTTCGAACTGGCTGGAAGTGAGCCGGTCGGGGTCCATCCGCTGCGCAACACTGCCACGATCACGCTCAGCGGCGATGCGATCCTTCTGCTTGCAAAGGCCTGGGGACATCAGCCGGCAGTGGTGGAGATTCCCAAGATGGCAGAGGGATAGGGTCTAGCCGCTCAACGCCAAGCGGCGCTCAATTCGCTCGATCCTGGTCTTGAGCGATGCCCAATCCGCATCGCGGTTAAGGTCCGATTGGTCCAGTCCTTGAATATGCGAATTCACGGCCTTGATCTCGTTCTCGATCCGGCCAAAAGCTTGCCCATGCTCGGACAATTTGCTTTGTATTTGCCTGAGCATCTCAAACAGCAATTCGTTCGGGTCAATCTCAGACATAATTGTTTTATATAGGATTTCTTGCCCGATGGGAAGAGGATCCTAAGCCTGCACCACCGTCTGTTCGATGCTTCCAAAGATCGAGTGATTGTCACGATCGCGCATTTCAACCTTCACCGTATCGCCCGGTGCCATGAAGCGGGTTGAGGGCTGACCGTCGCGGATCGTCTCGATCATGCGGATCTCGGCAATGCAGGAATAGCCCAGCCCGCCTTCGCTGACCGGCTTGCCGGGACCACCGTCCGAGCCCTTGTTTGAGATCGTGCCCGAGCCGATGATTGAGCCCGCGCCAAGTTCACGGGTCTTGGCGGCATGGGCGACCAATTGCGCCATGTTGAAGGTGGCATCGACCCCGACTTCGGCGCGGCCGAAGGCCTCGCCATTGTAATCGACCATCAGCGGCAGATGGACCAGATTGTCCTTCCAATCGTCGCCCAACTCGTCGGGTGTGACCGCGACTGGGGAGAAGGCGCTGGCCGGCTTCGATTGGAAGAAGCCGAAGCCCTTGGCGAGCTCACCCGGGATCAAACCGCGCAGGCTTACATCGTTGACCAGCATCACCAGCTTGATGTGCCCCGCTGCATCGTCCGCAGACACGCCCATTGGGACATCATCGGTGATCACCGCGATCTCACCCTCCATGTCACAGCCCCATGCGGTGTCTCCCAAGGGGATGTCCGCGCGCGGCGGGAGGAAGCTGTCCGAGCCGCCCTGATACATCAGCGGGTCATGATAAAAGCTGTCAGGAACCTCGGCATTGCGCGCTTTACGGACCAGCTCGACGTGGTTGATGTAAGCCGAGCCATCGGCCCATTGATAGGCCCGCGGCAGCGGCGAATGCGCCTCACGCTCATGGAAGCGCTCGCATGGCACCGCTTCGTGTTCGACATCCATTGCCAGCACTTCGAGCTTGGGGGCGATCTGCTCCCAATCATCCAGCGCCGCTTGCAGCGTCGGCGCGATGTTATCCGCCGCGCAATAGCGGGTCAGATCCTTCGACACGACGACCAGCTTGCCGTCGCGGGTTCCGTCATTGAGCGATGCGAGTTTCATGAGGCTTCAGCCTTTCTCTGGACTATCAATCTGGTTGTCGGGATGCGCCCGCTGGAAGGCGGGCAGGGCCAGGCAGGCCGCTTCGATCTGGGTAATGCGCGGGCTGGTGGAGAAATCATATTGGAACCGCCGCGCGTTATAGACCTGCGGCAGCAGAACCACTTCAAACAGTCCCGGCGTGTCAAACAGGAAATCGGTACTGCCGAGCTGCGCGAGACGCTGTTCGAGCGGCTCGAGCGTGCGAGCCAGCCAATGACGATACCACAGGTCGATCTCTTCCTGCGATTTGCCGTATTCGCTCTTGAGGAATTTGAGCACTGGTAGGTTGAGCGGAGCGTGCAGCTCGGTCGCGATTGCATAGGCCAGCTCGCGGCAGGTGTAGCGATCCTCGATATCACTCGGGAGCAGCGGGCTGTCGGGATAGGCCTCGTCGAGCCATTCAAGCAGCGCCATGCTCTGTGCCCGATCTCGGCCGTTGGCTTCGAGCATCGGCACTGATCCAAACGGATTGCGCGATGTGAAGGCTTCGTCCTTCTGCTCGGTCTCAAGCAGATTGACCGGTACATTCTCGAACGCCAGCTCCTTGAGTTCCAGCGCGATCCGCAGGCGATAGGAGGTCGATGAGCGGAAATAGCCGTACAGCTTCATGCGTCTTTCGCTCCTTCAAATCCTACAGGATGGAACACATGGAACAGGGTTATGTTGTTTGTGTCCTGGGCCCGATACACGGCGGACAGATCTCGCCCATACGAGATAGCACGCAGCTCGAAGTCAGCGCTTTCCGAAAACGATGTCATAGGGCCCCTGTACTGTGCGTCCGCCTTGTAGGATAGCATCCACAAAAGTGTTTGCTCGTCATCGCGAGCGACCGAAGGGAGCGCGGCGATCCATGGTTCTGACCTCCGCGAGCGAGTGGTCCATGGATTGCTTCGTCGCATTCGCTCCTCGCAATGACGATTTACCCGCAATCAAAACGCCGCAATTCCCGTGATTCCCCGGCCCAGGATCAGCGCGTGGACATCATGCGTGCCCTCATAGGTGTTGACCGTCTCCAGGTTCACAGCGTGACGGATCACCTGATATTCCTCGCTGATGCCATTGCCGCCATGCATGTCGCGCGCCTGCCGTGCGATATCGAGCGCCTTGCCGACATTGTTGCGCTTGACCACGGAGATCATGTCCGGCGCGAACCGACCTTCGTCGATCAGGCGACCGACCCGCAGGCTGGCCTGCAGACCCAGAGCGATATCGGTCAGCATGTCAGCCAGCTTCTTTTGATAGAGCTGAGTGCCGGCCAGCGGGCGCCCAAACTGCTTGCGATCCAGTCCATATTGCCGGGCGGCGTGCATGCAGAACTCAGCGGCTCCCATCGCGCCCCAGCTGATCCCGTAGCGTGCGCGGTTGAGGCAGCCGAACGGTCCTTTCAGGCCTTGGACATTGGGCAGCAGCGCGTCGCCAGGCAGCTTGACCTCATCCATCATGATCATCCCGGTGGTCGAAGCGCGCAGGCTGATCTTGCCTTCGATTTTGGGCGCAGAAAGGCCGGTCATTCCCTTTTCAAGAACGAAGCCGCGGATGCCCCCGCCATGTTCTTCACTCTTGGCCCAGACGACGAATACATCGGCAAAGGGGGAGTTGGAGATCCAGGTCTTGGAGCCCGAGATCACATAGCCATCGCCTTGCTTCTTGGCGTAGGTCTTCATACCCGCCGGGTCTGAACCGGCGTCTGGCTCGGTCAGCCCGAAACAGCCGATCAATTCCCCCGAGGAGAGACCGGGCAGATATTTCTGGCGCTGCTCTTCCGAACCATAGGTGTAGATCGGGTGCATCACCAAGCTCGACTGGACCGAAGCCATCGAACGGTAACCGCTGTCGACCCGCTCAATCTCGCGTGCGATCAGACCGTAAGAGACATAGCTCGCGCCGACCCCGCCATACTCCTCTGGAATGGTCGCACCGAGCAAGCCGGCCTGACCCATCAGCGGAAACAGTTCCGGGGCGCTGGTCTCATTGCGAAAGGCTTCAATCACCCGCGGCTGCAGCTCACTCTGCGCGAAAGCATGGGCGCTGTCGCGGATCATCCGCTCATCCTCGGTCAGCTGGCTTTCGAGGTCGAACGGGTCTTCCCAATTGAACGGGACGATCCCGGCATTGGCATTTTCGGGTGAGGGGGTGGCGTGCACTTAGTTACTCCTGAAACTATCTTGAGCCTATTGCACCTTCAGCAGGGCTCATCAAGGCTATCAAATCCCCTCTTCTTGAAGGGGCAAGGTTATTGCGGCCGATTGGCGACCAGATCATCCACCACGCTGGGATCAGCCAGAGTCGAGGTGTCGCCGAGGTTCGACATGTCATTCTCGGCAATCTTGCGCAGGATCCGGCGCATGATCTTGCCCGAGCGGGTCTTGGGCAGGCCGGGTGCGAATTGCAGCACGTCAGGCGTGGCGATCGGGCCAATCTCCTTGCGGACCCATTGTACAAGTTCCTTGCGCAGCTCTTCGCTATCTTCGGTGCCGACATTGGTCGTAACATAGGCGTAAATGCCCTGACCTTTGACATCATGCGGCATGCCGACGACGGCCGCCTCAGCTACCTGAGGATGTTCGACCAGCGCGCTTTCGACCTCGGCTGTGCCCATCCGGTGGCCGGAAACATTGATGACGTCGTCGATCCGGCCAGTGATCCAGTGGTAGCCATCTTCGTCGCGGCGACAGCCATCGCCGGTGAAGTAGTAACCCGGATATTGGCTGAAATAGGTGTCGAAGAAGCGCTGATGGTCGCCATAGACCGTGCGCATCTGGCCGGGCCAGGAATCGGTGATGATCAGCGCGCCAGACGTGGCGCCTTCAAGCATCGTGCCCTTTTCCGGATCGACCAATGCCGGTTTGACCCCGAACATTGGCTTGCTGGCGCTGCCGGGCTTGAGTGCGGTCGCGCCCGGCATCGGGGTGATCATCGCGGCACCGGTCTCGGTCTGCCACCAGGTGTCGACAATCGGACAGCGCCGCTCGCCCACTACGCGGTGGTACCAATCCCACGCCTCGGGGTTGATCGGCTCACCGACCGATCCGAGCAGGCGCAGGCTTGAACGATCTGTCCTGGTGACCCACTCATCGCCTTCCCGCATAAGTGCGCGCAGAGCGGTTGGTGCGGCGTAGAAGATCTCGACCTTGTGCTTGTCGATGACCTGCCAGAAGCGCGAGTGATCGGGGTAGTTGGGCACGCCCTCGAACATGACCTGGGTGGCGCCGTTGATCAGCGGGCCATAGACCACATAAGAATGCCCGGTGACCCAGCCGACATCAGCCGCGCACCAATAGATCTGACCCGGTGAGTAATCGAAGACATACTCATGCGTCATGCTGGTCCAAACGGCATAGCCGCCAGTGGTGTGCATCACGCCCTTGGGCTTTCCGGTTGAGCCTGAGGTGTAGAGGATGAACAGCGGATCCTCGGCGTCCATCACTTCGGCTTCGCATTCGCTCGAAGCATCGGCCATGGCATCGTGCCACCAGACATCGACACCCGGATTGATTGCGACATCAGCGCCAGTGTGGCGATAGACGATCACGCGATCGACCGGAGCCTTGGCAATCGCCGCATCGACATTGGCTTTGAGCGGGACTGTCTTGCCGCCTCGCAGTCCTTCGTCGGCGGTGATCACGATCTTCGATTGGCAATCCTCGATCCGCCCCGCCAAGGCGTCGGGCGAAAAGCCGGCAAAGACCACCGAATGGATCGCGCCGATCCGGGCGCAGGCCAGCATGGCAACCGCTGCCTCGGGTACCATCGGCAGATAAATGGTAACGCGATCGCCCTTGCTGACGCCATTGGCTTTGAGCGCATTGGCGAATGTGCAAACCTCGGCATGCAGTTCACGATAGGTCAGCGTGCGGCCCGGCGTATCGGGATGGTCAGCTTCCCAGATTATCGCGGGAGTATCGCCGCGGGTTTCGAGATGGCGATCGAGCGCGTTGGCGCAAATATTGAGCTTGCCCCCAAGGAACCAACCGATCCGAAAGTCCTCGGCGTGATAGCTGACATCCTTGAGCGTTTCGTAAGGTGCGATCCAGTCAATCCGCTGCGATTGCTCGGCCCAGAAGCCCTCCGGATCATTCACCGAACGCGCATAGAACTCTTCATATCTGGCGCTATCGATCTTGGCATTGGCGGCCCATTCCGCCGGAACCGGAAACAGCTCTTCGCTCACTCAACCTCTCCCACTCGTGGCTTGCCCCGGAGGATAGGCCAAGCGTCAGGGGTAGGGAAGGGGGCTCGCGCGAGCCAAACGGGCTTTATTTGGCTTCGTTCGGCACTTTTCGCGCGTTGAGCGTGGTCGCCACCGTATCGAGAATGCTCGAAGGCGGGCAGGGCTTGAGCAGCGTGGTCGCTTCAGGAAAGCGTTCCTGCACATCATCGCGCGAGAACATGCCCGAATGAAAGATGATCGGAACATTCTCATCGGCCAGCTTCTGCGCCAGCGGATACACGACGCTCTCGCCCAATTGCACATCGAGGATGGCCAGATCGGGCTTCTGTTTCTGGAATGCCAGCATGGCTGATGAGATGTCGCGGTGCGGTCCCTCAACCTCGTAGCCAGCCTCCGCAACGGTGTCGCAGAGATCGAACGCGACGATTGGTTCGTCCTCTGCCACCAAGATGCGAGCGTGGTTCATAATGTGTCCCCTCCGATTGTCTTTGGGGAGTGTAACACATTTCTGACAGAATTGGTTCCTGACAGTTTAGCTATTCTGTCCAAACTTGGACGCGAAGCCGGATTCGTCACCTGAAGACAACAGTTTGGCTTGCTCAACCCAATTGTCGCGGCGAATGCGGCCGGAGAACCGGCCCAGCTGCGAATCGATTCGATCTATCTCCGAATCGCTCCACGCGGCAATCTGCGCATAGCTGGTGACGCCGAGCTCATTGAGCGTCACGGCGAGCTTCGGGCCAAGGCCCTTGATCGTGGTGAGATCATCTCCGGCGGATGCCGCTGGCGTTGGAGCGGGCTCCGGCGCGGCAGCAGGCACGGCTGCCGTCGGGGAGTCGATCAGCGCCTGATTGCGTTCTGCTGGAGCAGCGCCTTCGTCGAGCACATCTTTCTTCTCTTCGGTGATGACGGACGTCTTGCGATTGGCGACCAGCAGGAAGCAGATCAGACCGATCAGGACCACTGCAGCTACCGCCAGATAGGGCCAATACATCTCTACGAATTCGGGCATCATGCGCTCTCTTCTGCTACTTGCGCAGAGCCCTTAGCAGCGCAATGGCGCAAAGCCCAAGCGGCAAAAGAATTGGCACCGACCCTATGAGCCGATGCCATTTGCTCCGGTACAGCCTGCGGCTTGATCAACCGCCCTTCATGCTGCCTGCCAATTGGTTGAGGCGGATGAATTCCTGCCGCCAGTAATCGCTCTGATTGCCAGCCAGGCTTTCGACATCGTCATGGTCGAAATCCATCATCAGCGTGTCGCCGCGCAGCAATTGGCCATAGGCGGCGACCGCCGCTGCAAAGGCGAAGTCTCCTTTGGGAGCCTTGGCCTCGCGCAAGTCCTGGCTGTGCAGGACGGTGTCGATCAGCTTGGAGGTGTCGCCATTGGGCATTTTGTAGCGCAGCTTCACATGCGCGATCTCACCCCAATGCTTGGCGGCTGGAGGCGGATTGCCATAGCGCCGCGGAGCGATCCAGCCTTCCGATCCAGCGGTGACAATCTCGTAGATCGCGGTCACCTGGTGACCCGCACCGATATCACCGGCATCGACCTGGTCGTTGTCGAAATCCTCTTCGCGCAGGATCCGGTTTTCATAGCCGACCAGACGATATTGGCTGATCGCGCGGGGGTTGAATTCCACCTGGATCTTCACGTCCTTGGCAATGGTGAAGAGGGTAGAGCTCATCTCCTCGCCCAGCACCTTCTTGGCCTCGAGAGCGCTGTCGATATAGGCGTAATTGCCGTTTCCGTGATTGGCGATCTGCTCCATCAAGGCTTCGTTGTAATTACCAGTGCCGAAGCCGAGGGTGGTGAGCGTGATCCCGCTGTCGCGCTTGTTTTCGATCATCTCGACCAAAGCATCGCGGTCGGACACGCCGACATTGAAATCGCCATCGGTGGCGAGGATCACACGGTTCACGCCGCCTTTGATGAAATTGTCTTCGGCAATGTTGTAAGCGAGCTCCAGCCCGGCTCCGCCTGCAGTCGAACCGCCAGCTTCAAGACTGTCGAGCGCGCGGCGGATCTTGCGCGTATCGCTGGTTGGTTCGAGCACCAGTCCGGCAGCGCCGGCATAGACCACAATTGAGACGCGATCCTTGTCCGACAATTCAGCCGCCAGGCCTGATAGCGCAGTCTTGACCAGCGGAAGTTTGTCGGGCGAATTCATCGAGCCAGAGACATCCATTAGGAACACCAAATTGGCTGGTGGCCGATCTTCGGTCGGCAGATCATATCCTCGCAGGCCAATCCGCATCAGATAGGTGTTGTTGTTCCACGGAGTCTTTGCCAGATCCGTCGAGACCGTAAACGGCTGCGAGCGGTCGCTCGGCCGGTCATAATCATAGCGGAAATAGTTGATCATCTCCTCAGTCCGCACGGCGTCGCGCGGCGGCATCATGCCTTGTGTCAGGAATCGCCGAGCATTGGCATAGGCACCGGTGTCGACATCGACCGAGAAGGTTGAGACGGGCTCGGCATGGACCCATTTGACCGGCGAAACCTCTTCGCCATCATAGCGTTCGCGATCAGGCTCGGTCGGAACAACGACCGGCGGCACATAGATCGAATCCGCTTGGCTGAAGGCAGGGGCGATCATCGCCTCAGGGGCGGACTCATAGACCGCCTGGCCGGCCATGGCGTCGCTGCTGGAATAGGCTTGCTCCTCGGTTTGCATGCAACCGGCCACTAAAAGGCCGGTGCCAAGCGCCACCAGCCCGAGCCTGAACGCCCGGCGCATGGTTCCTGTCTGATTGTTTGAAGTTTCGTTCTGCATCACACTCTCCATCCCTCAAGTCCCAAGATTGGCAGAGCCGCGGCGCGGAGCATTAGGGGTGATCCGGGCCGTGGTGAGTCAGGCGGAGCGGGGTTTTCCGACCAACTCTGATGCCAGATCTCCCACTGCCAGAGTGAACTCTGTGTGAATGATGCCTTATTCTTGCCACATTTGGGCGTAGCTGCCCCAATTGGCCTGTGTGCCTGAGTTACGAGGTGGCGGTCTCGTCCGATTGGCCGCCGCCAACATTGCGGCGGAACAGCACGCGATCTTCCGGACCAAAGCCCTTGCGCCAAATCACCCAGCCATAGGTGATCAGGATCGCCGGAATGCCGATCAGCAGTTCGGCCCATTCGGGCAGGAAGGTCGAAGCAAAGCCCACCACGGTGGCGGGCGCGGCAGCCCAGACCAGCGCCCAACGCAAATTGCTGACCGGGGCCTTGAGCAGCATCTTGAGAACAAGCGCCTTGATCAGGCTGGAGGCAGCAAGCGCCATGAACAGCGCGGCAGCGGAGCCCGCAGCCTGGAAGCCGTCATCCATGCCATAGGCCTTGACCAGCTGTATGAAGCCGATCGTCAGTCCAGCCTGCAGAGCCAGTATCCCGACGGAGATTGCCAAATTTCGCTTGCGCGCGATGTAAACCAGCACGCCCTCGGAGACGACCGCCATGGAGGCGACAACCTCCGCCGCCAGCAGCAGCGCGAGCGTGGCCGTACCCGCGACATATTCCGGCCCCCAAAGTCCCATCACCGCCTCGCCCGGGATCGCCAGCATCAAGGCAATGCCCAGTTGGACCGCGATGATCCAGAAACCAACCTGGCGCACTTGAGCGGCAATGACATCAAACCGTCCGATCTTCAGGTTCTTGGTGATGACCGGGCTCAGAATGGGTTCGAAGCTGGTCTTGAGCTTCTGCGGCAGCGTCGCGATTTGCTGCGCCACATAATAGATGCCGACCGCTGGTGCGCTGGCAAAGAAACCGAGGATGAAGATGTCCATCAATCTGGTGCCACGCTCGACCGCATCGGCTCCGACCAGCGGGAATGCGCGGCTGGATTGCTTGATCATCGCCTGCACGCTCGGGCGCCACCCCTTGGGCAGCCCGTAGGTGCGCAGGAATGAATACAGCGCAGTCAGCAGGCCGGCATAGATCGACAGAATGAAGGCGAGCGCGAGACCGGCAACGCGGGTCTCAGCGATGTAAAAGAACACGCCTGCTGCGATACTAATGGTCCAGGGCTCCACCACGGCGCGGGCGCGCACTGTGGTTGCGATGTCATAACGATAGGCTTGCGCAGCGAGAAGGATCTCGGTCAGCGCGAAAGCGGGAATCGCTGCGAGCATCCAAATGTCGAGCTCGCTGTTCATCCCATTGGGAAACATCACCGCGGGAAAGGCAAAGAGCAACAGGGCCGCCGCGGCAGAATATAGAAAACCAAGCAACAAGCCATCGTAGACCAGATTGGTTTCCAGCCTCGTGTCTTCGTGCGCGCCTTCGCGAAGGCGCTGGGCCAGCCCGCGCTTCTCGCCCAGAGAGCACACCAGCCCAATGATCTCGATCAGGATAAACGCCGACGCAAACCGGCCGAGCGCATCATCGCCGTACAGCCGTGTCGCGATCAGCAAGAACGGGATCCGCGCCACCAGTCGGATGACAAAGCCCATGGTATTGGTCCGCCCACCCTTGGCAAGCGTGGCCATATCCTCGCTGTGATCGCCATCCGGCTGTTTCGCTGGTGGAGTGCTTGGCTGGGTCATTCGTCGCTTTCGTGTTCGGCGCGAAGTGGGCGAGCGAGAAGCTTGGCGACCACTTCACGCGCCGATTGGCCCGCAATAATTGCATTGACAGCGGTCACGATTGGCATCGCTATTCCGCGCTTTTCGGCAAGTTCGTGCAACACCGGAGCAGTGAAAGCACCTTCGGCAATCGTCCGGCGATCGCTCAGCAATGTGTCTGCGCTTTGTCCTTCGCCCAGCGCCTTGCCGAGCGAGAAATTGCGGCTTGAAGTTGATGAGCAGGTCAGAACCAGATCGCCCAGGCCACAGAGCCCGGCAAGAGTTTCGGCTTGCGCTCCATAGGATTCGCCAAACCGCAGCATCTCTGCATAGCCGCGCGCGATCAGCGCCGCCCGTGCATTCTGACCAAGCTCGAGCCCATCGACTACGCCGCAGGCTATGGCGAGCACGTTCTTGATCGCACCGCCGATCTCCGCGCCGGTTACATCATCGCTGTAATAAGGGCGAAACGCGGGTCGCGCGATGGCAGTGGCAAGCCGGCCCCATTGCGCGCGTTCTTCGCTGCATGCCAGGGTCACCGCCGTCGGCAAGCCAGCAGCTACCTCATGCGCAAAAGTCGGGCCCGAGAGGACGGCAATGGCGCTGCCAAGTGAAGCCTCGCGTGCGACATCGTTCATCAAACGACCGGTCCCGGCCTCTATCCCCTTGCTGCACAGCACCAGATCGCGCGGAGCCTTGGGCAATTGCTGAAGCACAGTAGCGAGATTCTGCGCAGGCGTGACCGCAAGCACAATGTCGAGATCAGCCAATGGCGCGAGATCTTGGGTCGCCTCAATCCGCTCAGACAAATCAGCAGAGGGCAAATAGGACGGGTTGCGATGCTTCGAATTGATCGCCTCGACGACCTCGGGTTCGAACGCCCAGATCAGCACGCGACGTCCATCGCTGGCGAGCATTTGTGCCAGCGCCGTGCCCCAGGCTCCGGCGCCGATGACGCCGATTGTCGGCTTGTCACTCATGCCTTGACCCCGGCTCCGCGGACCGCTTCGGCTTCGCTGTCGAGCGGCCAGCGAGGCTTCGCCTTGAAGTCGAGTGGAGCGGCATCACCGAGCGGCAGCCTCTCGCATCCAGCCCAGGCGATCATCGCAGCGTTGTCTGTGCAGAGCGCAAGTGGCGGCGCCGAAAAGCGCATCGCTTGCGTGGCGGCAAAGTCTTCAAGCGCGCTGCGGATTGCTCTGTTGGCAGCAACTCCGCCAGCAACCACCAGAGATGGCAGCGATCCTGCGCGCTCCAAAGCATGTTCCAAACGGTCGATCAGGCAATCGATCGCCGCCTGCTGAAAGCTCGCCGCAATGTCTTCTGGCTTGTGCTGACCACTATCGACCGCGCGCAAGATGGCGCTTTTGAGTCCGGCGAAGCTGAAATGGGGTTCCTTGGAGCCCTTCATCGGGCGCGGGAGCGGCACTGCAGAAGAATCTCCCTCGAGCGCGAGTTTTTCAACTGCTGGGCCGCCAGGATAGCCCAATCCAAGCAATTTGGCGGTCTTGTCGAAGGCTTCGCCCAATGCGTCATCAATCGTTGTGGCTATCCTGCGGTATTCTCCAACGCCTTCGACGCTGAGGATCTGGCAATGGCCGCCAGAGACCAGCAGCAAGAGATAGGGAAAGCCCAGCTCGGCGTCTGCCAGACGCGGAGACAGCGCGTGGCCCTCCAGATGGTTGATCGCGAGCAGAGGCGTGTCGCTCGCCATCGCCAGGGCTTTGGCGCTGACCAGACCGACCATCACCCCGCCTATCAGCCCCGGCCCGGCCGTAGCCGCAATCGCGTCGACTTGGTCCAGTGTCATGCCCGCGTCATGCATCACCGCTTCGAGCATTGGGGCGAGCCGCTCGGCGTGGGCGCGCGCAGCGATCTCCGGCACCACACCGCCGTAGGGCGCATGCTCCGCTTCCTGCGATGCAATCCGCTCGGCCAGGATCGTGCGATCCGCGCGCACCAAGGCGACCGCGGTTTCGTCGCAGCTCGATTCAATGCCCAGAACAATGCGATGCGGGGTGTCCATGCCGCTTCCCCTTAGTCGCTGTGCAAGCTAGGGCAAGGCTAGCTATGACAATGACCACGACAAGTTCGGCTTCGCCGCAGCCGCAAATCGACGTCAAATTGCGTCTGGGAACCCGGGATTCGCCTTTGGCCATGGCGCAGGCAGTGGAAACACGGGCAAGGCTCTGTGCGGCGCATGGCTGGTCCGAAGAGTCTGTGGAACTGGTGCCGGTTAAGGCAAGCGGTGACAAGGTGCTTGACCGGCCTCTCGCTGAAATCGGCGGTAAGGCCTTGTGGACCAAGGAGCTCGACCAATGGTTGGCCGAAGGCCGGATCGATGCTTCGGTTCACTCCGCCAAGGATGTTGAAACTCTCCGACCGGATGTCTTTGCCTTCGCTGCGGTTCTTCCCCGGGCCGACCGGCGCGATGTTCTGGTTGGGGCACCAAGCATAGAGGATATTCCGCAGGGCGCTGTGGTCGGGACCAGCGCACCGCGGCGGGCGGCACAGCTGCTCAACCTTCGTCCCGACTGCAAGGTGGTGACCTTTCGCGGCAATGTCGCGACCCGGCTGGGTAAGCTCGAAGCAGGCGAGGCGGATGTGACCTTTCTTGCCGCGGCTGGCCTGCAGCGGTTGGGGGAGGAGCATGTCGGAGCTCCGCTTGATCCCGCGCAATGGATTCCCGCAGCGGCCCAGGGCGCGATTGTGATCGAGGCCTGTCCTGACCGGGCCGAAAACTTCGCGCTGATCGCGGCAATTGACGATGCTCAAACCCGTCATGAGCTTGAGGCGGAGCGCCGATTGCTCGCGCATCTTGGCGGCAATTGTCACAGCCCGGTGGCCGCCGAGTGCCACTGGAAGGCAGGCGAGCTTTCATTGAAAGCCGCTTTGTTCAGTCCGGATGGGGCAGCACGGATCGATTCCGAGATTACCTTCAAGGATGATGATCTGACCGCGCTTGGTGGCTTCGCCAAAGACCTGCTGGCGCGGGCCAAGCCAGAGATCGCCACGCATTTCGTCTTTACGCCGTGAGTCATACAATCGTCGCCATTCGCCCCGAACCGGGCCTTTCGGCGACCATTGCGGCAGGGCGCCAGCTAGGGCTTGAGATCGCGGGCATTCCTTTGTCGCAGGTCGAGCCGGTATCTTGGGAACTGCCCGAGGTCGATGCGGTCGATGCGCTGCTGATCGGCAGCGCAAACGCCATTCGCCATGGTGGCGCGCAATTGTCAGCGCTCACTCATCTGCCTGCCTATGCAGTGGGCAGGGCAACCGCCGACGCTCTCGAACAGGCGGGGTTTCAAGTTGCGGCGGTTGGCGAGGGTGGGCTGCAAGGCCTGTTGAACGCCAGTTCTTCGCCGCGGCGGATGTTGCGCCTCGCAGGAGAGGAGCGGATCGAACTCGAATTGCCGGCAGGCATGAGCATGGTTGAGCGCGCGGTCTATCGGGTGGCGAAGCTTCCACTGTCACGAGATCTAATGTTAGAAGTGCGGGTCAACCCTCTGATACTCCTGCATTCAGCTGGCTCAGCTGAACATTTTGCGGCGGAGATTGATCGGTTTGGAGTTGATCGTGGAGGGATTTCCTTGGCCGCCCTCGGGCCCAGAATAGCCGCCGCCGCCGGTGGTGGATGGTCGACGATCCACATTGCTGATCGACCAAACGATGTCGAACTACTGGCCATGGTCAAAGCAATCTTGCTATAGAGAGAAAAAATTCACCTGACGTTGCCAGCCTGGCTGGCGGTGAAACAGGGTCGCGGAACGGAAACGAATGGAATCGAAATACGGTAGTCGTCGAAAGACCGGATCAACACGAGGCGTTTGGCTCGCGGCCATTCTTGCCTTTGTCGTTGGTGGCGGCCTGGTCGGATACACGGTCTGGTACGGCATGGGTGGCAATGGCGCTGCAGATGCAGAAGAGCCGGCTGCTTTGGCTTCGGCGGAACCCACGGCAATTGGTGAAGACGGTGGGGCGCCAACTCCGACGCCGCTCGCCGAAGTGCTTGAGCCTGAAACGGTGGAAACCGTTGAAGAGGCGGCTGAGGCTGTTGCCCAGGTTGCCGAACAGCAGGGCGGGTTGGACCAGCGCTTGGCAGCAGCCGAGCAACGGCTGGCTCGACTGGACCTGCAAGCCCAGGCTGCGGCCGGTAATGCGGCCCGCGCCGAAGGTCTTCTGATTGCCTTTGCGACCCGCCGCGCGATCGAACGCGGCGCGGAGCTGGGCTATCTGGCCGATCAGCTCCGTCTCCGATTTGGTGATGAGCGACCCAATGCGGTCAACACCATCATCAATTTCTCGCGGATTGATCCGCCGATCCGGCTGGATACTTTGCTGGCTCGCCTGGAAGGACTGGCTTCGCAGCTGACCGAGGCGGACGAGATTGCGTCATGGTCTGATATCACCCGCGAGATTGGCGAGATGTTTGTGATCCGTCGGGAAAGCACGCCATCGCCTCAACCCGAACGGCGGCTGGAACGCGCCCGCTATGCGCTTGAACAAGGGCGCTATCAGAACGCCATTGACGAAATCCGCAATATGCCGGGCGCAGCCCGGGCCGAAGCCTGGATTGCCGATGCTGAGCGGTTCCGTGACGCTATGGCTGCGCTCGAGAATATCGAAACCGCGGCGGTGCTGGATCAGGCCGGCCTGCGTGATGGTGCCGGAAATCTGGTGCGTCAGCCAAGCCCGGTCGAAGACGCCGGGGAGTAAGCCTCCGTTGGTGGCTAGGCGCGCAGCAGCTCGGGCAAGTCGCCAGAGACGCCGCGGGCTTCATCCATGAACCAGTGCTTGAGCGGCCCGGTCCGCTGAACAGCTCCCATTCCCAAACGTCGCACGGCGGACGCCGTTTTGCCCGGGACACCGAACAGGCGGGTCAGCCCGTCGGTTGCGAGCGAGACCATAAAGCTGTCGAGCCCGCGCCAGTTCTCATAGCGAGTGAGCAATTGATGGTCGCCGAGGTCGAGCCCAATCCGGCGGCCATCCGCCAGCACCTCAACCAGCGCTGCGCAATCGCGCAGGCCCAGATTGAGACCCTGCCCCGCAATCGGGTGGATCCCATGCGCAGCATCGCCGACCAGTGCCAGTCGTTGACCCGTGATCTTGGCGGTGTGGTGGAAGCCGAGCGGCCAGGAGGAACGCACTCCGACGCTGGTGACTGAGCCAAGCACGCCGCCCATTCGCTTTTCGACCTCAGCCAGAAAGGCGCGATCAGAGAGTTTCATTACGCCCGCGCCATCCTCTTCCGAGACTGTCCAGACCAGTGAAGAACGGTGGGTGCCATCGGCATCGTCATTGAGCGGGAGCAGTGCGAAAGGCCCCGCTGGGTAGAAGATTTCCCATGCGACATTATCATGCGGCTTTGAGTGAGTCAGCCCGGCGATGACTGCACGATGATGGTAATCCCATTTGGCGATCACCAGTCCGGATTCTTCGCGCGTGGGCGATCCGCGCCCCTCGGCGGCGATCATCAGACTGCCTCTAAGCTTGGTGCCATCTTTGAGCACTGCAGCAACGCCGAACTCGCTGCGCTGACGCTCGACAATCTCGGCCTTCGAATGCCAATTGATCAGCGGCTCCTTGGCCGCGGCTTCGAACAAAGCCAAGCGCAGCCGCAGATTGGGGAACATCCGCCCGAGCGTGCCTTCGTCAGGACCGGGCTGGAAGTCGATCCGCCCCGGCTTGTTCTGGTCGGTCACAGCAATGCTGGCGATGTGGCAAGCGAACGGCTCAAGGTAATCGGCAATCCCGATGTTCTGAAACAGGTGCCAGCTGGCGGTCGAGATCGCGGTTGCGCGGTCATCAAATCCTTCCTTGGTGAGCTCGGCCGGATCGGCGCGATCGACCACATGCGAGGAGATGCCCTGCTTGGCCGCGGCCAGCGCTAGGGTCATGCCAACCAAGCCTCCGCCTAGGATCAAAAGATCGCGCGTCTCGCTCATTACTCGTGTCACCTTTCTCGTGGCGATTGCGAATGCAACCGAGCCACCCTAGGTGGTCTCTAAAGGTTTCGCAGTGACTGACGCAAGATTCTTCCCTCCGCTCCGCATGCTGTTCTTCGCATGGGCGATTGCGCTCGCCGCAATCCTGGCGAGCCCTTTGGCGGCGCAGCCAGACGAGGCGCGCTTTGGCAGCGAGAATATCGCGGTCGAGCTGCGCGCCGATGGCATGCCGCAGCCGGGGGAGGAATGGACGCTCGCGTTGCATTTCACTCCGAGCGCTGAGGAATGGCACGGCTATTGGTCCAACCCGGGTGATGCCGGTCTGGGCATGCAGGTCCAGCTTGACCTGCCCGAAGGCTGGGAAGTGAGCGAGCATCTCTACCCCGTGCCCGAGCGGCTGCTGATCAGCGGGCTGATGAACCACATCTACAAGGGCGAGTTTGCGGTGCTGGTCCCGGTCAGCGTGCCCGAGGACGCGGTGATTGAGGGGTTTCCCGAGATCACAGGTTTCGCCGAATATCTCGCCTGCACCGATCTGATCTGCGTGCCGCAGGATGCGGTATTGCGCGCAAGGCCTGGTGGTGATTTTGCACGATGGCGGGCGGAGCTCGCGCCCAAGCTTGATGCGGCGGCGCGCTATGCGTTTGAGGGCGAGATCTTGAGGATCGGGATCCCACTCCCTCAGAGTGTCGCGCTGACCGACCCGCATGTCTTTGTCGAGAACACCCAGCTGGTTGAGTACAGCGGATTTCGGGTGTTCCAGCGCGATGGCGATACGCTGATTGCTGAGATGCGCCTGGATAGCGAGGGAGAGGCCGACCAGATTAGGGGCATACTGTCCTTCGGCGATGGCAATGGGGTGCGGTTTGAAGCCAACGCCGGGGACGTGTCCCAAGGCGGAAAAGCCTTGATCTTTGCGGGGTCACCCAACGCGATCCCGACCCCGCCGCTTTGGACCTTACTGCTTGGCGCCTTGGTCGGGGGTCTGATCCTCAACATCATGCCCTGCGTCTTCCCGATCCTGAGCCTCAAGGCGATCAGCCTGGCGCGTGCAGGGGAGAGCGAAGCGCAGGCGCGCAGCGAAGGCCTGGCCTACACCGCCGGTGTTGTGTTGGCCTGTGTCGCTTTGGGTGCGCTGATGCTGGCTTTGCGCGCGGCGGGCGAGCAGGTTGGCTGGGCGTTCCAATTGCAGGAACCCGGCGTGGTGGTCGCGCTGTTGTTCTTGGCTGCCGTGATCAGCGCCAATTTCGCGGGCGTGTTTGAACTGCCCTCGGTCGCCATCACTCGTGGCGGAGAGCCAGCCGGCGCCTTCGCCACCGGTCTGCTCGCCGCCGTTGCCGCGACCCCGTGCACCGGCCCGTTCATGGCGGCGGCTTTGGGAGCGGCGCTGCTGCTTCCCGCGCCAATCGCGCTGTTGCTGTTTGCGCTGCTTGGGTTGGGTCTTGCCTTGCCATTCCTGCTGATCGGATTTGTCCCCGCGCTGCGCAATCTCCTGCCAAAGCCTGGTGCGTGGATGGAGCGGTTCCGCAAGGCGATGGCGATACCGATGGGACTCACTGCGCTCGCGCTGATTTGGCTGGTCTCGCGGCTCGGCGGACAGGGTTTTGCGCTGTTCGCTCTGGTGACCCTGGCCGGAGTGATCGGTGCGCTGATGGTGGTCGGACGGCTTCAGCGTGCGGGCAAGATGGCTTGGCCTGCCTTTGGCCTGGTGGCGGCGCCGTTCCTGATTTTTGGCGCCTTCGCATTGCCTTCGAGCTATCAGGCACAATCGACTGATGTTGCAGCGGAGTCGATCCATACGCCACTCCAGTTCAGTGCCGAAAATTTGGCCGAGGCGCGCGCCAGCGGCCAGCCGGTGTTCCTGTGGTTCACCGCCGATTGGTGCGTGACCTGCAAGGTCAATGAGAGCGTGGCGATCGAACGCGAAGCGGTGCTCGAGGCGTTTGAGCAGGCCGGTGTGATTACCATGGTCGGCGATTGGACCCAGCGCGACGAAGCGATCACCACTTTCCTGACCGAGCAGGGCGCCGCCGGGGTGCCGCTCTATCTGTGGTATTCGACTGATGGTGAGAGCGAGCAGCTCCCGCAGGTGCTGACCCCCGACATGCTTATTGAGCGGACTCGGACTCCAGCTCAGCCGCAATAGCCTCTAGCTCTTCTTGTTCGAGCGGTTCGCCACGGCATTTCCCGATCAACTCCATTGGCAGTGCGCTGGGATTGAGAGTGACCTTTCCGCCGCCCGGGACGGTGGCGATCAACTGGCGTGGCCCGGTCAGCGGATCCCACACGTCGGACATCGCGTCTTGCGAGCCTTGCCAGACCAACCGACCACGCACGAGGCTGGCGTCGACTTCGAACCGACCGATATGGCCATTGCCGACCAGCGCCATCAAAGCGCCAGCGCCTTCATCTGCAGGTGCATAGCGAGTGATCTCTAGGTCGGTGCCCGTGCACATGAGCGAAAGCTGGATCGGCTGCCCTGGCTGGCCATAGATCAGCCGGTCGGGCGTGCTGCTTTCGGCCCAAAGCGCGCCTTCACTGGGTGGCGATTCAATCGGGGTGGAGGCGAAGCTCGGCGCTACACTCGGCATATCGCGGCGCATATCGGCATCGGTCGGCGGCGGTTTGCACGCGGCAACCGCCAGCACGATCAATAAAATGCGAAGCCTCTCCATGCGGCGCAGGAGTGGCAGGGCGCTTGGCCATCATCAAGGGTGGGAATTGAGGTTTTCCGTGGGATTCAGTTCGCTCTCAGAAATAGAGCGACGTCACCGCGGACTTGATCCGGGGTCTATTTCTGGTTTTGGGGCTACGAGCCTATCCTCAAGCGGATCCACACTTTCGTTCTCCTCGGTGTCGAGAGTGTCGATATGCACCATGCCCCGCTCGATCCACGGGATGCGGGCCTCGGACTTTTCCTCGTCGCTGAGTGTGTCCCAGTTATAGGCAAACTTCGTCTGGTCGTCGAACGTGGCGTTCTTGAGTTTGGTATTCTCATCGAGATGCGCGTGCTCCAGATCGGCGCCTTCGAGATGTGCGTCCTCGAGATCGGCGCCGTCGAGATGCGCGTCCGTCAGGTTGGCGCCTTCCAGATGCGCTCCCCCCAGATGGGTGCCTTCGAGATGAGCGCTCCACAGATAGGCGCCTTCGAGATGCGCATACATTAGAATGGCGCCTTCGAGGTGAGCGTACATTAGCATGGCGCCTTCGAGCTGTGTGCGCCCTAAATAGGCGCCTTCGAGCTGCGCGTACGACAGATCGGCGCCGCGGAGCTTCGCGCGCCCCAGAGAGGCGCCTTCGAGATGCGTGTAGGTTAGATAGGCGCCTTCGAGATGTGCACCCCAAAGATAGGTACCTTCGAGATGCGCGTACCTCAGATTGGCGTGTTCGAGATGCGCGTACGTCAGATTGGCGCCAATGAAGGAACTGCGCGACAGATCACGAGACGCAAGTAGCGCATAAGAGGGCAGTTCTATCCCGTCAAACACAGTGCCTGGCAACGGCAATCGCCCGCCGAATATCGTGCGCCATTCGTCGTGCACCACGTCGCGCTGTGCCTTGCCAGTGCTATCCATTGTGATCGAGCGGGCAGCGGTTTTAGCCTGCCTTCCTAACTCTTTTGGTGAAAGGCGATTTTCTGGATCAGCTTTACGCCAATCATCAATCTGTGTGGATATCGACTGATATCCCATACGCTGCGAACTGGCGAGCAGCCGCGCACGCAGCAATTCCCAGGCGGGTCTGCGAAAACTTGCACCATACTCGCCTTTGAGGAAGCCCGCCAACTGGTGCGTGGCAGCGACCTGCAGACTTTCTCGCGCGCTTTCGGGGAGCTTCTCATCCATCGCCCCAGCCGCGCGCATCTGAATTTCCTGGAACTCTTTGAGGTTCACGTCCTTGCGCTTGTTCTCAAGATCCTTGTTTGCATTTATGTCGCGAAATGCCCACAGGATGAAGGCTGCGGGAATGCCGATGAGAACAAGCGCGGGCTGGGCAATCGCACGCCATTCGATCTCGGTTTGCAGAACGAGCTTGTCTTTGCCCGTCCCATCCATTCCGCCAGGCAGGATCTCGTTCAATTCGGGGAAGAACCAGTCGAGTTTCCAATAGATCAAAAGCGGCGGGCCCAGACCAACAAAAAGCAGCATGGCCGGACGCAAAAGCTGGCGCAACAGTGGCCAAAATCTGAAGTGCTCCCACCAATCCTTCAGCCGAAGCCATTGCACCCGACGATTGATTCGCTTTTTGAAAGCGACATCATCGCTCGGCGGCATTCGCTTTTCAGCGTATTCGCCGGCTATCATTTCTAGCCATCCGACAATCGCAGATTGTCGGCCCACGATGTAAAAAGCGAAGAGGATAAGAAGTCCGACAAGGATCGACCAGATCCAATCAGACTGAAGAAAGGCATAAACAGCGTCCATCATGGGCAACTATTTGGTAGTCGCGCGAATACTGCAAGCTCTACTTTAACAGTTAAGGGTTGTTTTTATGGCTTCCCACCCATCCGCTTATAGCGGGTCTTGCCGAAGCGGGTTTTGCGCGTCCCGGGCTTACCCTCGTTCGAGCGTCCGACCATCGGCGCCTTCTTGGCCTCATCGGGCAGGCCAAGCTCGTCATTCTCCAATCGGCGGATTTCATCGCGCAGTCGCCCGGCTTCTTCGAACTCGAGATTGGCCGCGGCTTCGCGCATGCGCTTCTCAAGATCCTCGATGTAGGACCGCAGATTGTGCCCGACGAGATTGTTGACCTCGTCATCGTCGGTGTCGACCGTGACTCCATCCTGCGAAGCGGTGTGGGCGACGATATCAGCGATCTCGCGCTTGATCGTCTGCGGGGTGATCCCGTGCTCTTGATTGAATTCACGCTGCTTCTCACGCCGCCGCTCGGTCTCAGCCATGGCGCGTTCCATGCTGCCGGTGATCCGGTCGGCATAGAGGATGACGCGGCCATCGACATTGCGCGCGGCGCGCCCGATCGTCTGGATCAGCGAAGTCTCCGAGCGCAGGAAGCCTTCCTTGTCGGCATCGAGAATGCAGACCAGCCCGCATTCGGGAATATCGAGCCCCTCACGCAGCAGGTTGATCCCGACCAGCACGTCATAGACCCCAAGCCGCAGGTCGCGGATCAGCTCGATCCGTTCCAGCGTCTCGACATCGGAGTGCATGTAGCGGACCTTCACGCCCGCTTCGTGCATGAATTCGGTGAGATCCTCGGCCATGCGCTTGGTCAGCGTGGTGACCAGCGTGCGGTAGCCTTTCTTGGCGGTGGCAAGGCATTCCTGAATGCAATCCTGGACCTGATCCTCAACCGGACGGATGTCGACCGGCGGATCAATCAGACCGGTCGGGCGGATCACCTGCTCGGCAAAGACGCCGCCGGTCTGCTCAAGCTCCCACCCGCCCGGGGTGGCTGAGACGCAGAAGGTTTGCGGGCGCATCGCATCCCATTCGTTGAAGCGCAGCGGGCGGTTGTCGATGCAGGAGGGCAGGCGGAAGCCATACTCGGCCAGGGTCAGCTTGCGGCGATGGTCTCCGCGCGCCATCGCGCCGATCTGCGGCACAGTCTGGTGGCTCTCGTCGACAAACAGCAGCGCGTTTTCTGGCAGATATTCGAACAGGGTGGGCGGTGGTTCGCCCGGCAGGCGGCCAGTGAGGAAGCGCGAGTAATTCTCGATCCCCGCGCAAGAGCCGGTCGCCGCGATCATCTCAAGATCGAAATTGGTGCGCTGTTCGAGCCGCTGATGCTCGAGCAATTTGCCCTCAGCCTCGAGCTCTTCCAAGCGATGCGAGAGCTCAAATTTGATCGCTTCCGTCGCCTGCTTCATGGTCGGGCCGGGCGTGACATAGTGCGAATTGGCGTAGACCCGGACCTTGTCGAGGCTGGCGCCCTTCTTGCCGGTTAGCGGGTCGAATTCGGCGATATCTTCAATCTCATCGCCAAAGAAGCTGATCCGCCAGGCCATGTCTTCATAATGGCTCGGAAACAGTTCAAGGTTGTCGCCCCGGACGCGGAAACAGCCGCGCGCAAAGGCCGCATCATTGCGCTTGTATTGCAGTGCGACAAGCTTGCGGATCAGTTCGCGCTGATCAACCACATCATCCTTCTTGATGTCGAACACCATGGCCGAATAGGTCTCGACAGAGCCGATCCCGTAAAGACACGAAACCGAGGCGACGATCACCACATCGTCGCGTTCGAGCAGCGCGCGGGTGGCCGAATGGCGCATCCGGTCGATCGCTTCGTTTACCGAGCTTTCCTTCTCGATATAGGTGTCGGAGCGCGGGACATAGGCTTCGGGCTGGTAGTAATCGTAATAGGAGACGAAATACTCGACCGCATTCTCCGGGAAGAAGCTCTTGAACTCGCCATAGAGCTGCGCGGCGAGAATTTTGTTTGGTGCGAGCACGAGGGCAGGGCGCTGCAATTGCTCGATCACCTTGGCCATGGTGAAGGTCTTGCCCGAGCCGGTTACACCCAGCAGGGTCTGGGTCTTCTCATGCTCTTCGGCCCCGGCGACCAATTCGGCAATCGCGGTCGGCTGATCACCTGCTGGCTCGTAATCCGAGACCAGCTTGAAAGGCTTGCCCGGCATGCTTTTTTCGGGCCGCTCGGGGCGGTGCGGGGTGAATTCTTCCCCGGTCTCGGGTTCTTCCAGACCTCTGCGAATAATGAGTTCAGCCATGCTGGAACATATGGAGCACAAAGGGGTGAATGTGAAGGGGTCTGCCGCAAGCGCTGTCGATAGCGTATGGTGGCCCGATCAGGGATTCGAATTGGATCGAGGGAGACGGGATATGAGAGGCTTCGTTGGGATGGCGGCTATGGCAGTTCTGGTCGCAGGATGCTCTGACAGCGGCGGTGCGGATGCCGATGGTGATGGCTCGATCAGCGTAGAAGAAGCGGTTGCAGAGATGGCCGATAATTCGGTTCGCCCTCAACCCGGCCAGTATCGCTCAACAACCGAGCTTCTTGAAGTGGATCTGCCAGGAGCACCGCCTGAGGTTGTAGCAATGATGCGCTCGACAATGTCCGGCACATCAACCGAATATTGTCTGACGCAGAACGAAGTCGAAAATGGCTTTGAGGAGATGATGCGGCAGTCGCAAGAAGGCGATTGCGAGTTCCAGAGGTTCAATCTCGACGGCGGTGATTTTGACGCCGCAATGACCTGTTCTGTTCCGCAAGGGGGAGAAATGAGCATGGTGATGGACGGGACTGGCAGTCGGACTGGGTCGGACACAAAGATGACCATGACGGGCAATATCCCTGGCCTTGGAGAATCCAAGATGGTCATGCGGGTGCAGGCCGAGCGGATTGGTGATTGCGCCGGATAGGGGCGGCTCGTCGCCAACCACCTGCCGTTCATCGCTTGCGAGCGGGTCACTTTCATTGATCATTCAGTCGCTGAACCTATTGTTGTAATTGAGTTTCAGCAGTCCAGAGTTGGTGAGCCGTCCATGTGTGCTTGGCAAAGCCTCAAGAAACTGATGCCCTCCCATGGCGGGAAGCCCTTGGCTGCGCGCGCGATCGCCGCTGAGCTGGGTCGACGGATTGAGCTCGCGCGTGAAGACCGGCCAGACGATGAAACCGGCAAACCCTCGGTTGCCAAACTGGTTGGGGAGCTGGAGGTGTTCAAGGAATTGCCCCGCACGCCATTCCGCAAACTTGACGTTTCCAAGAGCGCTGACCCCAAGATCGTCATGGTCCTGCCAGGCTTCTTCTCGCATCCCGCGCGGATGCGCTACATGGCGCGCCAGATCGAGCGGGCTGGTCACAAGACCAAGCGCTGGGGGCTCGGGCTCAACCTTGGTCCGACACCTGAGAACCTGGATTTTCTCGAGAAGCGGCTGATCCAGATCCATCGACGCTACAAAACCAGGCCAGTGCTGCTTGGCTGGAGCTTGGGCGGATTGTTTGCGCGCGAACTGGCCAAGCGCCATCCTGACAAGGTGGCAAAGGTCATCACCATGGGCTCTCCTTTCTCCTACAAACCGCATGCGAACAACGCCTGGCGGGCCTATCAATTCGTCACCGGCATGCCGGTCGACAAGCCCCCGATCGAAGGCGATGTGAAGTCCAAACCACCGGTCGAAACAGTGGCTTTGTGGAGCCCGCGTGACGGTGTGATAGCGCCGCGCAGTGCCTGCGGCCTGCCAGGAGAGCGTGATCGCGCGATCGCCCTCAGATGCACGCATATAGGCTTCACCTACGATCCTGAATCGATCCTTGCGGTGCTCAAAGAGCTCGACAACAACTGAGCCTTTTCTTTTGCTTTGTTCCGGTTATGCTGCGCTTGCACAATTCGATGCAATCGCACTCTCACTGCCGGGGCTAGATGGTCGGACCCACCGACAATTTCGACGAGATGTATGACGCCGATGGCGGCACTCGCCCCGCCTATTCGGACTATAATGGCTGGTTCAAAGAGCAGGAGAATGATTGGCTGCGGCGCAAGGACCGTGAGGCCGATGATAGTTTCCGCCGGACCGGGATCACCTTCAATGTCTATGGCGAGGATCAGGCCGAAGAAAGATTGATCCCGTTTGATATGGTTCCGCGGATTATCACTGCGGCTGAATGGCGCCGCCTGTCGCGCGGGATTGAGCAGCGGGTGAGGGCGCTCAACAGCTTTCTCTATGATCTCTATCATCGTCAGGAGATTATTCGGGCCGGGAGGGTGCCCGAACGCTTGTTCCGCCAGAACGAAGCGTGGTTGCCGAATATGGTCGGTTTCACTCCGCCGGGCGGGATCTACACCCATATCGTAGGGATCGATCTGGTTCGGACCGGGCCGGACGAATTCTTCGTGCTAGAAGACAACGCCCGCACGCCGTCGGGCGTCTCCTACATGCTCGAAAACCGCGAAACGATGATGGCGATGTTCCCCGATCTGTTTTCGCGGGTGCCAGTCGAGAGCGTGTCGAACTACCCGCAACGGCTAGCGCGTAGCCTGGCCGCCTGCGCTCCGCCTGCGACTGAAGGCAAGCCGACCGTGGCTGTGCTTACGCCAGGGATCTACAATTCGGCATATTTCGAACACGCTTTCCTGGCTGACCAGATGGGTGCGGAGCTGGTCGAGGGGAGCGATTTGCGGGTGGTCAATGGCCGGGTCCAGATGCGCACCACACTGGGGTACAAGCCGATCGATGTGCTCTACCGCCGGGTCGATGACGATTACCTCGATCCGCTGACCTTTGAGCCCGACAGTGTTCTGGGCGTTCCCGGCATCATGGATGTCTATCGCGCGGGCGGGATCACGATCGCCAATGCCCCAGGAACTGGCGTGTCGGACGACAAAGCGGTCTATAGTTTCATGCCGGAGATCGTCGAGTTTTACACTGGCGAGAAGCCGCTCTTGCCCAACGTCCAGACTTGGCGCTGCGCCGACAAGGACAGCCTCGGCTACGTGCTCGACAATCTGGAAGAGCTGGTGGTCAAGGAAGTCCATGGTTCTGGTGGCTATGGCATGTTGATTGGACCTACCGCGTCCAAGCGCGAAATTGCGGCCTTCCGCAAGAAGCTGCAAGCGCACCCTGAAAACTACATCGCTCAGCCAACCTTGTCGCTGTCGACCTGTCCAATCTTCACCCGCAAGGGGCTGGCCCCGCGGCATGTCGACCTGCGGCCTTTCGTGCTGGTCTCGCCCAATGGGATCGACATCACTCCTGGAGGGCTGACCCGGGTTGCGCTCAAGAAGGGTTCACTGGTGGTGAACTCGAGCCAGGGCGGCGGCACCAAAGACACTTGGGTGCTCAAGGACTGATGGTGCGGGGTCTCTCATGCTAGGCCGGACCGCCAACGGCATCTTCTGGATGTTCCGCTATCTCGAGCGGGCCGAGAACACCGCGCGGCTGCTCGAGGCGGGCCTGCGGATGGCGCTGACGCGGGATTTGGCAACCTCGGAAAACGAATGGCGATCGGTCATTGCGACCTCAGGCCAGCAAGCAATCTATGAAGCCAATAATGAAGGCTATGCCGGGCATCAGGCGTGGAACTTCATCCTGCGCGACAAGGCCAACCCGGCTAATGTTCGAGCGATGCTCGAAGCTGTGCGGACCAATGCGCGGATGGCGCGGACCAATATCTCAAGCGAGGTCTGGGAAGCTGTCAACGAAAGTTGGATGGACCTTGGTCACAAATTGTCGCGGCCGGTTTCTCAAGGCTCGGTTGGCGAAGTCGTCGGCACAATCCGGCAATCGGCGGCGCTGGTGCATGGAGCCTTCCATGGGACAATGCTGCGCAATGAAGGGTATCACTTCGCTCGGGCAGGGACTTATGTCGAGCGGGCGGAAAGCACCGCGCGGATCCTCGACATGAAATATTTCCTGCTGCTCCCTTCACTCAGTCACGTTGGTTCAAGCCTTGACACCGGTCAGTGGGAGCAGGTTCTACGCTCGGTCGCTGGCGCCGCCGCGTACAGCTGGCTCAATGCCGGACAGATCGAGGCGCGGGGTATTGTTGAGTTTCTGGTGCTCGATGATCGCTTCCCCAGGAGTTTGGCCTTCTGTCGCAGCGCGCTGCGCGAGAATCTGTCCGAGCTGGCGCGGATGCATGGCAGCGAAGGGCATTGCAACGCTTTGATGCAGGAAGCGGATGCGCGGCTTAACGACATGACCGTCGATGCAATTTTCGACCAAGGCCTGCACGAGTTTCTGGTCGATTTCATGGCGCGAAACGCCGCGATCGCGGGAGCGATTGCCGACGATTACAGGTTCCTCGCATGAAGCTCTCGATCCGCCATACAACACGCTACAGCTTTGCGGAGCCGGTCGTTCATGCGCTCCAGCGCCTCCGTCTCACCCCCAAGGAAACGCAGGGTCAAGAGATCCTCGATTGGGCGATGGAATATGACAATGCACAGCCCGAGCTCGAATATGACGACCAGCATTTCAACACGGTCACCCTGGTCGCGGTCGACCCAGGCGCAACAGACGTCACCATAACCTGCAAAGGCACGGTCAAGACCGAAGACAATGCAGGGGTGATCGGACGGCATTCGGGCCATCTGCCGCTGTGGAGTTTTCTGGGCCAAACCAAACTGACCAAACCCGGGCCCAAGCTGCGTGCTCTGATCCGCGCTCTACCGCATTCGCCTGATGACAAGCTCGAGTATCTGCATGTTCTCTCGGCAGCGATTCAAGAACAGGTCAGATACGAAACTGGCCAAACCAATGTCACCACTTCCGCCGAGCAGGCTGTCGAGGCCGGGCACGGTGTTTGTCAGGATCATGCCCATATCTTCATCGGTGCAGCGAGGGCGGCCGATATACCGGCGCGCTATATCAGTGGCTATCTGATGATGAACGATCGGATCGAACAGGAAGCTTCTCATGCTTGGGCAGAGGCGCATATCGATGGTCTGGGCTGGGTCGGCTTCGATATCTCCAACGGGATCAGCCCTGATCCTCGCTATGTCCGCGTGGCGACTGGGCGGGACTATCGCGATGCCGCTCCAGTTACCGGGATCAGCTTTGGTTCGACCGAGCAATTGTTGACCGTCGACGTGGCGGTTGAGCAGCAGCAAGATAGCCAGCAGCAGTAGACTTTCTTTGTATTGCCGGGCGTGGGCGGCTCAGGCCAGTTCTCATAGACGCAATGCTTGAGGGGTGGCGCAAAAAACGCTAGCGGCGAGCGCTGCGATCCGGAGAAGTTGATGACCTATTGTGTTGGAATGGCGTTGGACAAAGGGCTCGTCCTGATGAGCGACACCCGCACCAATTCGGGCGTCGACAATATCTCCACCTTTCAGAAGATGTTTCATTGGCAGGTGCCGGATGAGCGGATGATTGCGGTGATGACAGCCGGCAATCTCGCGACGACCCAGGCAGTGATCGGCCAGCTCGAGGAACGCACCAAAGCGCCTGATGAGCGCGACAATGCCCTGATCAAGGGGCCGACGATGTTCAACGTGGCAACCGAGATAGGAAAATTGCTGCGCACGACCATTGAGGAGCGGCAGCTCGCCAATGGCGACCGGGGCAAGGGGCGCTTCACGGCTTCGATCATTGTCGCCGGCCAGATCGCCGGGATGCAACCGCGACTGTTCATGATCTACCCGGAAGGCAATTTCATCGAAGCCAGCTGGGACACTCCGTTTTTCCAGATTGGAGAGACCAAATATGGACGCCCGATTCTGATCCGCGGTTACGATCGCGACATGTCTTTTGAAGACGCAGTGAAGCTACTCATGGTATCGTTTGATTCGACGCTCAAGGCCAATCTGTCGGTCGGCCTTCCGCTCGATTTGATGGTGATAGAGAGGGACCAGTTTGAACCGGCCCACCAGCATCGGGTTGACCAAGATGATCCTTACTACAGTGCGATCTCTTCGAGTTGGAGCGATGCGCTGAGATCGGCATTCCACTCGCTACCCGATTACAGTTTTGACGGAGGCTAGCGGCATTTCGCCGCTCGTTGCCTAGCCGGATTGGCTGCGCTCCGAAAAGAAGCATTCAATCTGGAGGATTCTTTGCGGCGGCTGTGCACGGCTGTTTGATTGTTGGACCGGAAATCGCTCCAGATCGGCTTAACCTAGCGCTGAATTTGTCGCATGAGCTTGGCATGTTTGGCCGTGATGACAGCCAAACCGACCCTTCACTTCATCGACAAGTCCAGTCGCAATCGGGCAGACCTATCGCGACTTGGCTTTGCACTGGGACACCACTGCGAGGTCTATGGTGGTCTGTCCGAGCTGGCTATGCATCCGCCGCGAACAGGATTGATCGTTGCCAACGATACGATTGCGGAGGGCGGCACAGTTCAAGTGTTCAATCGGCTGAATCGCCTGGGAATTTGGCTACCCCTAATCGTTATCGACGAGAGCCCGCAGCCGGAGCGAATTGTGGCCGCGATCAAGTCGGGGGCGCTCGACTATCTGCAAATGCCAATTGATCGCGAGAAGTTTGAATCCTGCCTCGAAGTGGTGGCGCGCGAAGCGGAAAGCTTTGAAAGCGCGCGCCGCAAAATGATTGAAGCGCGTCAACGCATAGCATCGCTGTCAAATCGAGAGCGCGAGGTTCTGGATTGGTTGACCGAGGGTAGCAGCAATAAGGTGATTGCCCGTCAGCTTGATATCAGTCCACGTACAGTCGAGATCCATCGTGCCAACATGATGAATAAGTTGGGGGCGAGGCACGCGGCTGAAGCCGTGCGCTTAAGGCTTGAGGCCAATCTGGATCGACAAATGGCTGGATGATCGGCCGACCCCGATCAACGACAGAATTGCTGATCCGAGCTTTCGAAGTGGAAATGGTCGCGGTGAGCGGCGTTATAGTCCGGGCCGAGCACGGTTCCGAAGCGCTTGCACGCGCTTTTGTGAACCACGCGCAGAAATTCTCGCTCGGCTGCGGTTCCGCCGTTCCAATCCTCGGTCAGAACGATCCGCCGGCCATCTTCTAGAACAAAGCCCGAGACATCAATCGCCGCCCCTTGGGAATGGGCTGATCTGCGGCTGCTGCCCGCGATATTGCGACAGGCATAGCTTCCCATGGTTTCAATCTTCGCTAGCTGGCTGCCAAGGATTTGCCGAGCTGCCCGGTCGACCCCAAAGCGGGCCCAATTACTGAAGGCGGTGGCTGTCTGGCACTTAACCGCGCCAAGGTTGGTCACGCCAAATTGCCCGCGATCGCCCGACAGAGCGGAGATGCGGACGGTCCCAATCTTGTTGCAGCCGGGGGCTGAATAGCTGTCCGGAACCGGAGCAAAGCGCGCTCCAGTCTGGGTCAATTGCGCGTGGCAGGTGCGGTCGCTGGAGCGCGGCGCAATCTCGCGCGGCGCTGAGCTGATCCTTGCGGCTGGCGACGAATAGACCGCTTGGCGGTATCCATCACTTGCGCTCGCGGAGCTTGCGCTGCTGCTTGGCGGGCTGGCTGCCGGAATGATGCCGCCGCAAGCCGATAGGGTTGCGGCCGCTGTCAGCAGCGGAATAAAGCGAATTGAGTTCTTGCGGTCCATGCGCAGTATCTTGGCGCGGACCTGGTTAAAGCTGCTGGAAGGATCAGGCTTAACACGAAGTAACCATGAATTTTTGCCCTGTCGGTTAGGGCCAATTGCTAGGGTAGTTCGTCAGCAACCTGTTCCCAAAGCTCGATTTTTACGCCGTTGGGATCCAGCGCCCAAGCAAATTTGCCATAGCCTTCATCGGCCGTGTCGAGCACATCGACATCGCGCGATTTGAGCAATTTGACGAAGCCATCGAGATCGTTGACCCGCAGATTGATCATGAATTCGGCCTTGCCCGGTTTGAGATATTCACCATCGCTGAAGTGGCTGATAAGCGAGTAAGGATTCGTCTTGGGCTCTTCGGACCAGGCGAACTGCGGTCCATACTCGCCATCGACGCCGAGTTTCTCGCGATACCAAGCACGGGTCGCCTCTGGGTCTTTCGCCACATAGAATACGCCGCCCAATCCGGTAATTCGTGGTGAGTCCGTTTCACTCATTGCTTCCCTCCAAAACCATCCTCGTCAGATCCCGCTGAGCCTCACGATAGTTTTGATGGAGAGATTTACCAAACTCAAAAGCGTGTGGTGAATTCGATCAGGCCTTGCGGAAGCACATCGAGCAGAGCGATCTCGATCATCTTGTCGAACCCGGTGACGACCATCAGGCCGACGACCAGCAGTGCGGCGCCAAACAATGGCTTGCCGTATCTCGCAAACAGCTGAAGCGTCTGACGTCGCTCGCCCAAGGCTTTGCGCGAACCATAGGCGAACAGCAGAATTGAGCTGGCGACACCCAGACCGAACACCAGAAAGATCAAGAAACTCGCGAACAGATCCTGTCCCTGGCTGGAGGCAGCGATCGCCACGCCGAGGGTCGGTCCAACGCAGGGGGCCCAGACCACGCCGAGCAACAGGCCGATGGCATATTGCCCGTGCCATCCATCGCCGCTCACCTTGGCCAGACGCTGATTGCCGAAATTGGCGAGTGGTGCGGCTGCGGCACTGAGCGCTGCCTGAGCCTGAGGCACCAGCAGGACGAAGCCTGCCGCCGCCAGCAAAGCGCCAGCGAACAACCTCACCGCCTGTTCATTGATCCCGATCGAATATCCGAACGCGATGACGGTGAAGCCAAACAGGGTGAAGCTGGTGACCAATCCTCCGGCGAGGGCAAGCGGGCCAAAGCGGCTCTTGCCCAACGCCGATGCGACCAGGATCGGTACGAGCGGCAGCACGCAGGGATTCAGGATCGTCACGAGACCCGCGACGAAAGAGAGAATTGTGCTGCCGAACATGGTCTAGGTTCTCGCTCTTGTTCTGGGCCTAGAGCGCGCCGAGCACGACCTGGCGCAGTTTCGAACGATTGGTCTGAGCGATTGAGCGAGCGACTTCCTTCTCGCCCTGGAACACCAGAATGGTCGACTGGCGCCGGACCTTATGGGCGTGCAGGAATGCGCGCTCCGTGTCGAAATTGACCTTTACGAAATGGACATCGTCGCTCTGCTTTTCTGCGCGGAGCTGTTCGAGGATCGGCGCCTGCGCGCGGCAGGTCGGGCACCAGTCGGCGTAGACATCAACCACGATGGTCTTGCCCTTGGCTTGCGCCATCATGAACTCGCTCGCGTCATAGGTTGACCAGCCCTTGGCCTCGGCGCTGGCCGAAAATTGCATCGCGCCGATCAGCACGGCGCCGACGATTGAGATGAGGGCAAACAGACGTAGCATTAGTGGGAACTCCAAAGCCTTTCGCCGGCGGAATTGCCGGCCATTTGCAGGGGAGTTCGTGGGCGAACAGTCAGAGGTTACAGTGCGCGAAAGAAGTTTCTTCAGGCGCTGAGGCGTGTTGGCCCGTGTTGGTGTGTTTGGCGCAAGTTGATCAAGTACATAGCACTTTGGCGGGCGCCCAAATCTCCATTCAGGGCGCCAAAAACGACAAAACCCCGCTGCGGACAGCGAGGTTCTGGGCGGGTGAGATTCACGAGTCAAAGAGCGATTTGGTTTGCGCGCGGTAGCAGGGGTGAGGGGTGTAGGAAAATCTCGCGCATTCAAGAGCGCCTATGGTGCTCATGGAATGCAGCAGACATCTGACCAAAGACATGCGGATGTCCGCTTTGGAGGTCTGATTGACGGATTACTTCCGACCGACATTGGTAGGTGAAAGCGGACATTCCGGCAGAACCGTGTGGTCATCCAAGACTGTGAAGGTCAGCTCTTAAAGCTTTAAGCAGTTCATCTCCAACCGCTAAGTCGGCAATAGCTTTAGGGAGGGATTTCTCTTTGCCCGAAGCGATGTAAATTCCGGTCCGATTGCCAAGGTTATCGGGATCTGCAGCTGCCACGATCTTCTTTGCTTGAACCTCGGGCTTTGAAAAGAAGAGCGGTGCAAACCAACGCAGCAACAAAGGCATGCCGTCCCCGCCTGATGTCATGGGTGTAAGTGTCGCCCCCGGATCGATCGCTCGGATCAGAATGCCTTCCTTTTTCAAGCTGTCAGACATTGCTGCACTAATTGCAGTAAGAGCAAGCTTGGAGTGTGCGTATGCGCCCATTAGACCTCGAATCTCGCTCGGATCCCTAAGTGCTTTGACATCCAGCGCTGCGACCCTGCTGATTGCGCTGGATGACATGGTCACTACCATACTGGGTTGCTCATTTGGCTCGCGAGCAAGCAGAGGCTGGAGGCCCTCAATAACGGCCAAATTGGCAAGGACATTGACCGCATAATGCGATTCATACCCTTGGACACTTATTCGCCTCTCCGATGTCAAAACCCCGGCCATATTATAAAGCGCGTCGATCCGTTTCGTCTCCGCTCCGATCTGACGACAAGCTGCTTCGATCGAATTGATGTCCATCAAATCCATCGCAACAGTCTGGACGTTTGGCTCCGGGAAACGCGAAGCGAGCATATCGCGTTGCTCTGCGGACTTTGCGAGCGAACGGTTGGCGAGCAGAAGGTCCCATCCTCCCTCGGCAAGCTTGGTTGCAATTGCGCTACCAATGCCGCCGGTTGACCCTGTGATCACTGCAATTTTTCGGTCAGTCATGTGCAAAGCCTTCCTTTGGGGTCGTAGCATTGGTCTCTATCGACCTGCTGAGATGCGCATAATGCGGTCATTATTTGGCCGTTTGGAGCCAAGCCAAACCTCAATAGACGCAGACACTTCTTGAAAGAATGCGCATCGCAGCGCACCGCATGCGCGCGAATGCGGCCAAGGTGTAGCGAAGGCGTGGCGAAGACCGACGCAGCGTCAAAAGACAGCGAACAATCCGATTGCAGGAATATCCAGATCGGCACCGCCATCGACTTGGGTTCGCTGGTAGAACGCGTTGGCCCAGATCGGGCCTGTAACTCTCACATAGCCACCGACGGCATAGCCGACTTGCGAGACGTTGTTTGTGTTGAAATTGTAGGTTGGCTCTGCTGAGACATACAGAACGTAGGGCGTGCCAGAAAAATCGTTCTGATACTTCACGCGGGCTCTAGGACGCAGTCGCCAGCGCTCATCGACGCCATCAATGCCGAGCCGGTATGCTACAATTACGCGGGCCTCGAATACCCATGGCCCGCTCTTCTCGCTGTATGTCATTTGCGCTCTCGCGGTATGTTCATCGACACCATCGAAACGCCATAGCCCGACATAGGTTGCCCCGATGGTTACTTTATCGGTTACGTCTGTGACGACATCGGCATTGAAGATCGTGAGGTCAAAACGGGGGCTATAGGCCCCGAACATCTGAAGTCTTGTTTCCTCATCAAGCGATATGACTGCGCCGGTATCGATCAAAGCGAATGTGAGAACGTCTTCCGTGTCACTTTCGTCTTCCTCAGCCGCGACATCTTGGTCGATGCTGGGAATGTCAATGTTTTGGGCAAGCGCGGTTTGATGAGTGCCGATAAAAAGGGCAAAGAACGCGATCAGTCTGCGGAAGTTCACTTGAGGTCTCCGTCATGGATGGGCAGCCCTAAATGGGCGGCTCAGGATTTCAGGCTGGTCAGCGGTGCGAAGACGGGTTTCTTGGGGGTCCCGGAGCAGCCTAGAGCTGTTGAGGATCACGAAGATCGCGCCGCCATTATGGAGCAGTGCCCCCACCAGAGGGCTAACAACGCCAAACGCTGCCAGAGTGAGCATTCCGACTGAGAAACCGACGCCGATGATCACGTTTTCAAAGATGATCCGCCGGGTGCGGTCCGCAATATCGACCAGCATAGGGAGGCGACCGACATCAGCAGTGAGCAGAGCAACGTCTGCACCACCAAGAGCCACCTCACTCACTTTGGCGCCAATGGCAATGCCAACATCTGACGCCGAAAGTGCAAGGGCGTCATTCACACCATCACCGACCATTAGAACTTGGCGTTCGGCGCTCTGTTCACGCCTAACAATTTCGAGTTTGTCTTGAGGCAAAGCCTCTGAAACGATCTCGTCAACGCCAAGGCGGTGTCCTATTTCGTTAGCGATCTCCGACTTGTCTCCGGAAAGAAGAATGACTTTGTCAAAGCCCAAGCTACGCATCGTTTGGATGGCTGGCTCCGCTTCTGGGCGCGCGTGATCAGCAAGCGTGATTGATCCGAGAAATTGCGATGATTGTGCGACAGTTACTTTGGCAACACCGCCTAATTCTGGCACCTCAATTCCCAGATCAATAAGCCAGGATCTGCGCCCAATTCTGATGATGTCGTCGCCCACTACCGCTTCAACGCCGCACCCAGGAACCTCTCGCACCTCACTTGCATCAGGCCAAACAAGGCTTTGTGCTCTGGCAAGATTAGCAATCGCGCGAGAGGCAGGATGACGCGAGCCATGTGCAGCGGCAGCCGCGAGCGAGAGCAAGTCTTTCTCAGTCTGTGCACCGGCCGGAATGACATCATTCACCGACTGTTCGCCGTCGGTTACCGTGCCGGTCTTATCCAAGATAAGAGTGTCAACTCGGCCGATCTCCTCCAAGAATGCGGCGTTCTTGATCAGGATTGAATGCCGCGTCGCACGCGCCATCGAGGCAACCATCGCCGAGGGCGCGGCTAGCACTAACGCACAAGGGCACGCTACGATGAGCACGGTGATAAAGCGCGATAGATCGCTTGAGAGAAACAGTGTGATCCCAGCAAGCACAATCACCGTGGGCAAATACCAAACAGCCACTCTTTCGAGCAGTCGAACAATGGGAGTTTTGGCTTGTTCCACTTCCTGTAAGACCGTCACCACTCTGCCAAGTACGGTCGCCTCGCCGCTCGACTGGACTTTCACATGGAGCATTCCGTCCAAGTTGGTGGTTCCAGCAAAGACTTCGTCATCTGGACCGACATCCTCAGGATTAGACTCGCCGGTAACGGAAGCTTGATCCATACTGGCTCGGCCGCGCGTGATGATGCCGTCGACCGGCACAAGTTCGCCCGGACGGACAATGATGATGTCGCCAGGATTCAGAGTTTCGGGGGCAACCTCGCGTTCTTCTTCGCCATGCCAAACAGTGGCTTTCCTCGAACACAAGTCGCGCAGCCGCTGAATGGAAGCTTGTGCTCCCAAGGCGCTGCGTTCTTCAAAGAGGTGGCCGATCTCCAGAAACAAGGGCACCAAAGCAGCGGAAACAAAGTCGCCGGAGGCAATGGCCGCGAGCACTGCAAGCGCAACCAATTGCTCTGTCAAATCGGTTGACGGCACCGATAGGAAGCCTCGAACGGCTTTCACAAAAATCGGAAACGCGACAGTCAGAGCAGCGAGCCCTTGGAGCATAAGTCCGATAAGCTGTTGGTTAGCCCAAATGTGTTCTACTAAAAGGCCAACGCCGAGAAGGCCTGCTCCCAGAAGGTTGGTTCGAAGGCGACGAGATATTTCTTTCTGCTCTTCGTTTGAAAGCGGAGCCTGGACAGCTTGATCGGCCAGCCGGGACCGGTCGGGCAACGGGCTCAAATTGGAGATGGCCACCTCTGATGCCGAGACTGTCATGGACGATCGACCTCATCGGCTCCGGTCGCCGTGAGTTGAGACAATCCGCTCGTTCTCTCCGGATCTGAATTGCGCCGGACCACGCCAGCACCCGGTCCAAAGGTCAGACGCATTCCATTGTAACGTGATCGCACTGGCTCTGGAACAAAGGTTATGGTGGGTCCGCTCGCAAACGCACGCTCGAGCCCTTCGCGGTAAATCCGTTCTCTTAGGACAGCTGAACTGGCCCGATATGGACCTAAGAGACCTTCGAACGACTGCGCTTCAGCTCGCGCGAGTACGATTGTGCGATTGGCATAAGTTGTGGCGCTGGAAACCAACTGATCAGCCTCAGCGCGTGCCGCTGGCAATTTTTCAGCTGCGTATTGCTCCGCCTCGCGCTGCGCCGTTTGGGCGGCAATGTATGCGCTTTGAACAGCATCGAAATCGGCTGATAGGGCCTCAGGTGGAGTGAGCTGCACCAACTCGACGTTGACCAATTGGACGCCTGCACCAATCTGATCAAGCCGTTCTTGTGCATCTCTTGTGGTCTCTTGGACGAATGTTGCTCGACCTTGAGTAAGCAACCTATCGAGGTTCAACTCGCCAAGGTTGCGCACTGCTGCCTCAACGACCGCTGACCTGATCTGCTCCTTTGGATCCAACACACCGAATGTGAATTTCGCTGGGTCTCGAACTGTAAAGCGAGCAATCACATTCAAGTTGAGTAGGTTTCGGTCGCCGGTAAGCGCAAGCCCTGAACGAGAGGCGCTGCACTCAGAAGCAGCTACTTGGCTCTCATCGGGTTGGTCTTGCTGGGAGACCTCGCACGGTGTGCTTTGATTGGTTGCGAGCTCATCGATCTCAATCGTGCGCGTCGATGCCGTATTGATGCGGACCACTTCGTCAAACGGACGCGGCAAAGCGAACAAGAGTCCGGGGCCATGCACTTGCTCAGACCTTGTCTCACCAACGAGCGCTCCCAGCCGTACGATCATGCCGACTTCGTTTGTTCCGATAATCGTGGTCCCAGAAAGAGCGTAGAGTGCGAGAAGACCGGCGAGCAGCATCCGCGGACGCTCGATCACGGGGCGACATAGCTCTAGCACCGGGGCGAAGAACTCGCCCAGATTGGTCTCATCGCTGGACCTGACGCGACGTCTGGATCTTGGACGAGCTTTTTCTTCCGTGTTGTCGGAGCTGAGGGATTTGACCTGAGCCACGACTATTGCTGGCCTGTTGAGGGAGCCGAAGACTTCAGCAGGCTGAATGGTTCGGCGTCTGTGCGCAGGGTCAGGTTGGATTCCTCACCGAGTATTCGCTCCAAGCTCTCAAGCGAGCGCTGAAAACGATAGAATTCTGGCGCCTTGCGATGGGCGGCTAGGTAGATCCGAGCGGCTTTAGCATCAGCTTCTCCTCGTATCCTAGCGGCTTCTTCCTCGGCTTCGGCTAAGATCCGGCCCGCTTCAACATCCGCTGCGGTGCGAATCTTGGATGCCTCCAACTCGCCTTGCGATCTGAAGGTAGCCGCGAAACGACCACGCTCGGCCCGCATCTGATCGAGGACAAAGGCGATGTTCTGTTCTGGAAGCGAAACCCTTCGAAAGCCCAATGATACCACCTCGATGCCGTATCGCTCTCGGGCGACTAAGTTGACCGAAGCCAAGACATTTTCTTCAATCTCGGTCACGCGCAGCGTCGAGCTCTCGGTCGAAACGAGGGCGGATAGGTCATACTTTCCGAATGTCTCGATGTTTGCGTTTCCAAGGAGCGCGGCCAACTTTTGGTCCGCGTCTTCGATTGATCCCAGCGCGCGGTGAAACAGCAAGGGATCGGTCGTGCGCCAGGTCGCACTCGTCATCAGGATGATATTCTTCTTGTCGCGCGTTAGCAGTTCGATTTCTGGAGTGGTCAGAATGCGATTGCGAAGGTCGACAATGTTTGCCTGATCGATCGGCCAAGGCGCTTTGAAATGCACGCCGGCGTCTTGAACAATTGCCACCGGTTCGCCGAACCGGGTCACGACCGCAGCGCGGCCTTCTCGAACGACAAACGCCAATGAGAAACTCAGGATAGCCGCAATTGTGATGGCAGCGACAAGCAATCGAAGGCTGTCATGGCGAATCACGACTATGACCGCGTTAATCGACCGCGATAATCGGCTTTCATTTACTGCTGAAACCATACCGCACCTCCATCTCGTTCGATCCGATCGTCGATGATGTTCAGCGAGCGCCCCTCAAGATTTGTCTCAAACATCTCAGCGCGTCGTCGGAATCGGTAGAGTGCAGGGCTCAACACATACGACCGGCGAAGGGCGTTGAAGGCGCTTGCTTCGCCATTGGCTTTTGCAAGGCGCGCCATTGATTCACTACGAGCAGCAGTTAGCAAGGATAGCGCATCTGCTTCGGCCTGCGCGAGAGTGGTGACTTCATAAGCACGGGCGGCATGGATCGAGGTTTCCTGCTCATGCTGTGCGCTAACGACCGCCTGATAGTTAGTGGCGATGGAAACGGGTGGGTGGAGCCCTTGTATTGATACCCCGACGATCGTCACTCCTAAGTCAAGCTCATCTGCACCGGCCGCAATCTGGGTCTCAATGGCGTGTGAGAATTCGGAAAGGTTCTCTGAGAGCACTCCATCAAGAGACCGCGCAACCGTGTTTCTTAACAGCGCCTGTTCAGCAAGCGCTTCCAACGCATTAAGCGGGTTCTGGGTCGAGTAGTGCCACTTTACAACATCGGCGATGTAGTATTCTAGGTTTGCATTGACGGTCACAAGATCGCGGCCATCGCCCAGCAGCAAGGTGTATTCCTGGTCGGCGTGTTGCTTGGTCCAAAGGAGGGAAGCGCCGTCACGTTGGCCCGAGTATCCAAGCGTCAGCGTTTCGATCCTGGTCGAAGGGTAGCGGTGCACTGTGTCGATCGGCCACGGCGCTTTGAGATGAAGCCCGGGTTTCAGAGTCTCTTCGGAAACAGGGCGGCCAAATCGTTCATGCACGCCGGTTTCGAATGCCCCAATCGCAACGACAGATTTTGATAGCCAGCCGACTAGCAACAGGGTCACGGCAGTCGGTTGAATTGATCGGCGCAAGACGTTGAAGGACCAGGTGTCTTGGATATTGATCTCAAACCTCGCCTCCAACTGTTCGACTACGCTGCGAAACGGGTTCAGCGAGCTAAAAAACAGCGGTACGAAGTTTCCGTCGCTCAACATATTTGGTAACTCGCGTCGCTTGATCAGCGCGCGCACCACCCATTCCATCGCAGGCATGGCAGCCACCAACATGAGCAGTTCAACCGACTGGGCATCGTTGGGAATGACAGACAGATAGACCAGCAACTGGGTGAGTCCGGAAAGCGTGATCAGCCAGATTGACATGCGGACCCAGGGAGCGAAGGAGGAGCGCCGCGATGGCAATTCTTTAGCACGTGCGGGAGTGAATTTCTGCAGATATGCCAAAGCCAACACAGCGACGCCAAGCAATGCTGTGGTGGCCAAGAATGCGGCTTCAATTGGCAATTGAGCGACTGCGCTTGGCGATTGGTAGCCGAGCGAAAAGCTCAATGAGCCCAGAGTCCAAGCAGCAACAAATGATCCAAAGAGAGCGTCTACATCGCCCGCTTTCTTTGCGGGTTTCTCAGGGTTTGGACTTCTTTCCCGGTCCGCTTGCGATCGCCAAAGTATCGCGGCCATCAGCATCGACCAGAGCGCGAGGACCGACAGCGTATGCTGGTTCGAAAACCAACCGAATCCGAACAACACTGCGGCCGCAAGTAACAAGGAGCCCGGGATCAACACAGCAACTGAACCCAGTTGGGAGGGGGCGTTACCCTTCGACATTGTCCCGGGCTCCAGCAGCCAACCGGTTAGGCTGTGGCCGGCTGCAGGAATGCATCACTTTCGTGCGAGGCGTTGATGTCGGTTCTACCCTTGGGAAGCAGGGAGAACAGATTGATATGAGGCGCAAAGCTCCAAACGATAATCGGCGGGAGGAGCGACAGGAAAAGGTGGGTTATGAAGCTGTGAGTGATAAACCACTGCACTGTTGAGTGCGGTGTCATGGCTTCGAATACGAGGCCCCAAGCGCCTGCGACCAGCGCCCACAATGCAAACAGTATCTTGGTCGGCATCGAGACACCTTCGTCATAGCGGATGAAGACGTAGACCGCCGCCCAGATCCCGATGATTGAGGTCGCACCAAAGGCAACAAAAGGGAACCACCAGAGCGCTCCTCCGAGCCATTCGCTCCAGTGATGAGCGAAAGATTGATGGTTGCCCTGAAACCACTGCACAGTCTCAATAAGGTGGTCCGTTCCGCCTCCGGCAAGACCAATCCAACAGATAACCAAGAGCCAGAGAGGAACATACTCACGGCAATAGAGGTACACTGCGTTGGCACAAAGATAGTTGGAAACGACAAACCAGACGAGTGAAATTGGCACAATTGGCCCGTCCGCTAATTCAGTTTCGCCCCAATGATCGTAGAGCAGTTGGGCTGCGGCAGCCATCGCTGCAAAGCCAATCGCTACGATGATCATGAGCAACAGATTGCGTGAATAGAGCAGGCTTGAGCCTGTCATTCCCTTTGGAGAAACGGTTCCGTCCATCGTCCAACCCCTCAGATTTGCTTCGAGGACGCGCATCCAAATGGCTGCAACTTCCCCTTTCGATTCCGATAGGTTTGAGGCTAGCGATCTAGCGGATTCAGAGAAGTCACAAGATGCGCACAGGGGGGTGCAGGGAAAATGTGCCAGCCCTTCAACATGCAACCAGATCGAAGAGCAAAGAACAGCCTTGCGGGTCATCCGCGGATACGCCGGAAGGTCTGATCCATGATCTTTGGATCAGCCGAGAGCGAAGGACGGTATTCAAATCCTGTTTCTGCATATTTGCGAATGTGTTGGACGAACGCCTGGACCAGTCGCGTACGATGCAAGTCGACATGTGTGACAATCCAGAGCGGCACAGCAAATGGCTTTGTTTGAGGCAGTATCTCTTCAACATCAGACATATGCTCCATGTCGAAGTGGGCTATCATGCCAAGGCCCATCCCCATATTGACGCTCTCCAATATCGCGGTTGGATCGTTTGTAATGACCGAAATGTTTTTTTCGGGGATGCCAAACAGTTCAACAACATCAAAGGTTCGGTCAGGAAACTGGACTGCAACAAACTTGTGGGTGCTCAATTCGTCGTACGACCGCGGTTTGCCGTATTTCTCGAAATAATCCTGATGGCCTGCTAGCCCGAGCGAGAACTCCCTCAGCGGCAAAACTACATGATCGGGATCGTCTGATTTCCAACCGGAACGGATAGCAATATCGGCTTCGCCAAGCTCGAGGTTGGCATTGCGGCTCTCGGCGTTCAGCCTAAGCGTCACATTCGGATGCTTTTCCTGAAAGCTCTTGAACGCGTGCGCGAACATGAAGAACACACGCCCAATCGCTGAGATGCTCAGAACCCCCCGTAGACCGTGCTTCTCAACATTGGTTTCTTCCACAAATGAGGCGATGAGATCATCGGCGGTTTCCGCCACGCTCATTAAGGCCTCGCCGTCCTTTGTCGGGGTGTAGCCGTTCTTGTGACGAAGGAAGAGTTTGGTGCCGAGATGTTGTTCCAATACGTCGATATGACGGCTCACGGTCGCTCTGTGAATCCCGAGCTCCTCGGCGGCGGCACGGACAGTTCCACAGCGCGCGACAACCATCGCCGTACGCATTTCGCTCCAAAGGTCCATCTTGCTTCCTCAAACTCTGATCTATCTGCGCGCCAACAATAGATGCGCAGAGCTCACTTAGAAAGTGCCCTCAAATCAATCCGCAAAGCCATTGGTTCCCGTTCAATAGGCTGTTTAGCGCGCACAGGCCTGTCGAATGCTCAGCATGTCAGTAACCGACACCCCGCTCTACCATCGCAGAACAGTCGCGAAAGAATATCGAGCGAACACGAGAGCGTGAAACGGTCGGTTTCACAATATGAGGAAGGAAGCACCCATGTTTGGATTGAAGCCACCTAACCATCGCTATCAGGCCATTCCATTTGCGCCGGTCAGGCAAGAGCACACGCATACAGAGTTCGTTATGGATGGAGAAATCCCGAAGGAGCTGAGCGGTCTCTATGTTCGCAACGGGCCAAATCCTGCCGGCAAAATCAGCGGTCGCCAGCACTATTTTAGCGGCGACGGCATGGTGCACGGGATCAGGATTAGTGACGGCCAGCCCATCTGGTATCGCAATCGCTTTGTAAGAGCTGGCGACGTCCCTAAGACCTTGGGCGAAACAGACCCAGGAGGCCCGGTCAGCAGCAAACTCGACGTGTCTCCCAACACGAACATCGCGCAATTTGGAGGCAAGCTCTTTGCGACGATTGAGGCTGGCCCGAGTATGGTGGAGCTAACCCCTGAGTTAGAAACGGTCGCGCGCAGCGATCTGGGAGGCATTCTGTCCGACGGATTTACCGGTCACCATAAGATCGACCCCACCGACGGCGATGTTCATGGCGTTGTCTACAGCAACGAACTTGGCAAAACTGCACTTTATCTGAGGTTGAGCGCAGGCGGTGAGCTGCTCAATCGCGTGGAGGTGCCACTGGCCGGCTCAACTCAGATCCACGACATGGCGATCACAGAAAACTTCGCCATCATCCTTGATCTGAACATCACCTTCAATCCGTCAATGCTGCTTCGCACAACCCTGCCCATCCGATGGAATGACAAAAAGACCTGCCGAGTGGGCATCCTGCCCAAGAACGGTGGCTCGCAGGATGTCCGATGGTTCGAGGTCGAACCTTGCTACGTTTATCATCCAATGAACGCCTTTGAGCAGGATGGGAAAGTTGTCCTCGATGTCAGCCGCTACCTTCGCGCGTCGGAAGTCGATTTCTATGGTCCACTGGGAGACACTGAACCTAGTATCTATCGATGGACATTCGACTTGGAAGGCGGCGGTACACGTGCGGAAGAAGACATTCTGTTCGATGCGTATCTAGATTTCCCAAAGGTCAGCCCAAAGGTCGAAGGTAGGCCTTATCGATATGGTTATGGGGTCGAGGCTTCCCTTAAACCATCTTTCGATGCGTTGGTGAAAATGGATCTTGAAACAGGCACCATGCAACGACAGGATTTTGGCGGCGGTATGGCGTCGGAAATGACATTTGTTCCGAGGGCAAACGGGGAAGCTGAAGACGCAGGCTGGCTTATGGGCTATGTCTTCCAACCACATCGCAGACGTTCAAGGTTTGTAATTCTCGACGCTCAGGATTTCGAGGCGGATCCTGTCGCAAGCGTCTGGATTCCTGATCAACACATCCCAATAGGAACGCATGGTGGGTTCTTTCCGGATTAGAGGAAAACCTAGATCGAATGAGACTTTGATCGACTGAATGGCCTATGAAAGAGTCCGCAAGTGGGTCGACAGCTGACTGTCCGCTTTCTAGCTTCGGCCAATCATGGGCATCCTGTCAGCTTCCAGCACAATCAGTGACAAACCTCGCGAGCTTAGCGGCCAAAATCAAATTCGCATTGCGTCGCAGACTGCGCCACGCCGTCCTGCATTCGTACCGGCACAGCCTGATCTTGCGCTATCGCAAGAGCGTCTTGCAGGCCGCAGACCTCGGCGCTTGGCTGCCCTAGACCCCGGATCAGGTCCGGGGTGACGAGTAACTGGTAACAACGTCATACCAGCGAAAGCTGGCATCTCAGGCGGCCGAGCAAGCATGCCTGAGACCCCAGCTTCCGCTGGGGTGACGCGCAGCGGAATGACGGTTGCGAACTTGTTTCACAGTCATCCTGAACTTGTTTGGCCGATGGCCGTCTTCGACTCCAGGATAACGAGATGAGAGCCGGTCCGCCGGAGGTTATGCTGAAACGAGTTCAGCATGACGCCTTTAGAATGACCGTCCGTTGATCGCGTCGAATACGGTAGATACCTAAGCCGCTGCCGCTTTGCGCTTCGCTTTCTTGCGCTCGTGCGGGCACAGCAGGGTCTTGCGCAGGCGGATGCTTTGCGGGGTGACCTCGACCATCTCGTCATCGTCGATATAGGCGATCGCCTGCTCGAGGCTCATCCGGCGCGGTGGGGTCAGGCGGATCGCATCGTCCTTGCCCGAAGAGCGGATATTGGTCAGCTGCTTTGACTTGAGCGGGTTGACTTCGAGGTCGTCGGGCTTTGCATTCTCGCCGATCACCATGCCCTCATAGACCTTCATCTGCGGAGCAATGAACAACTCGCCGCGCTCTTCCAGCGCGTTGAGCGCATAGGCGACGCTTTCGCCGTCCGAATTGGAGATCAGCACGCCGTTGATCCGGCCTTCGATCGGGCCTTTGTAAGGGCCATACTTCTCGAACAGCCGGTTCATGATGCCGGTGCCGCGGGTGTCCGACAGGAATTCACCGTGATAGCCGATCAGGCCGCGAGACGGGGCCGAGAAGGTGATGCGGGTCTTGCCCTGGCCCGAGGGGCGCATCTCGGTGAGATCGGCCTTGCGGCGCTGCATCTTCTCAACGACAGTGCCCGAGTGTTCGTCATCGACGTCGATCACCACGGTCTCATAGGGCTCCATCCGCTGGCCGTTCTCTTCGCGGAACAGCACTTTTGGACGGCTGATGCCGAGTTCGAAGCCTTCGCGGCGCATGGTCTCGATCAGCACGCCGAGCTGCAATTCGCCGCGCCCGGCGACTTCGAAGCTGTCCTTGTCGTCGGCTTCGGTGATGCGGATCGCGACATTGGTCTCGGCCTCGCGCAACAGGCGGTCGCGGATCATCCGGCTGGTAACCTTGTCGCCCTCGCGTCCCGCGAGCGGACTGTCATTGACCGAGAAGCGCATTGCCAGGGTTGGCGGATCGATCGGCTGCGCGGCGATGGGTTCGCTGACCGCCGGATCGGCAATGGTGTTGGCCACGGTCGCCTTTTCGAGGCCAGCAAGGGCGATGATGTCGCCGGCGCTGGCGGTTTCGACCGGAACCCGCTCGAGCCCGCGGAAGCTCAGCAGCTTGGTTGCGCGGCCGGCCTCAACCACATTGCCGTCCATATCGATCGCATGGATTGGATCATTGACATTGAGCGTGCCCGACTGAACCCGCCCGGTCAGGACGCGGCCCATGAAATTGTCGCGGTCGAGCAGGGTCGCGAGGAAGCTGAACTGGCCGCTCTCATCGAGATTGGGCGCCGGAACGTGGTTGACGATCAGATCGAACAGCGGAGCGAGCGAACCATCGCGAGCGCTCTCGTCTTCGCTGGCATAGCCATCGCGGCCGCTGGCGAAGAGCGAGGGGAAGTCGAGCTGCTCATCGCTCGCATCCAAGCTGGCGAACAGGTCGAACACTTCGTCGAGCACTTCCTGCGGGCGGCCATCGGGACGGTCGATCTTGTTGACCACGACGATCGGACGCAAGCCCAGCGCGAGCGCCTTGCCGGTGACGAATTTGGTCTGCGGCATGGCCCCCTCGGCGCTGTCGACCAACAGGATGACGCCGTCGACCATGCTCAGGATCCGCTCCACCTCGGCGCCGAAATCGGCGTGGCCCGGGGTGTCGACGATGTTGATCCGTGTGGTCTCGCCTTCGTGATCCCATTCGACGCTGGTGCACTTGGCCAGGATCGTGATGCCACGCTCCTTCTCGAGGTCGCCGGAATCCATCGCGCGCTCTTCAACCCTTTGGTTGTCGCGGAAAGTGCCCGATTGGCGGAAGAGTTGGTCAACCAGCGTGGTCTTGCCGTGGTCGACGTGCGCGATGATCGCGACATTGCGAAGGGGGCGGGACATAGGATTCGGGCTTTCCGATAGGGCCAGACGGGGCGCCTGAGTGTAACATTTTGGGACCGGCGTGGTTCCAATCCCGTGTTGCGACGCAACATTTGGCGCGCGCCTAGCGCAGAGCGAACGCTACGGCAAGCTGTCTGGCGGTGGAAACGTGTTGCGTTGCAGCAAAGTTCCAGTGTGTCGACTGTGCAACAAAGCCGATTCCGCAGCGGAATTCCGCGGTTTGAAACTTGTCGGAAAGGGCGCTCTAGCCTATCACAAATGGCAATCGGCTCTGACGGGATCGCATTTTGGGGATGCACTAAGAGCCGAATGGACTGAGGAGAGGAGTTCCCATGCGTTCGATTTCAACCGGCATTGCCGGTCAAACCCGATTCACCCTGCTTTCTGGTGCTGGTCTTGCAGCGATGTGCTTGCCAGCTGTCGCGATGGCGCAAAATGCACCGGTTCCGGTGAATGTGCTGTCAGCAGATGACATTGACGACACGCCAACGATTATTGTGACCGCTTCAAAGCGTGAACAAACACTGCAAGAAACTCCAATTTCGGTTTCGGTGACCTCGGGCGAAACGCTCGAGAACGCTCAAATCCGCGACGTTCTCGACCTTCAGACTGTGACGCCGTCACTGCGGGTGAGCCAGCTGCAAACCGCATCGGCTTCGACCTTCATCATTCGCGGCTTCGGTAACGGCGACAACAACTTCGGGATCGAGCCTTCGGTCGGCGTCTTCATCGATGGCGTGTTCCGCTCACGTTCGGCCGGCGCTCTCTCTGACCTTCCCAATGTTCAACGGATCGAGGTGCTCAACGGCCCTCAATCAACCCTGTTCGGCAAGAACGCGTCTGCTGGCGTTATCTCGGTTGTAACCCGTGAGCCGCAGTTCGACTTTGGCGGATCGGTCGAGGCGAGCTATGGCAATTACAACGCCATTATCGTCAAAGGTGATGTGACCGGACCGATCGGCGAGAATGTCGCATTCTCGCTCGATGCCAGTTACAACAAGCGCGACGGTTTTGGTGAGATCGTCAATCTTGGCGAAGACATCAATGATCGCAATCGCTGGTCGGCCCGTGGTCAATTGCTGATCGAGCCATCTCCGGACCTGCGGATCCGCGCGATCGCCGATTATTCGAAGATCGACGAAGTCTGCTGCACCGTCGGCAATGTCGTGTCGGGTCCGACCGCAGCTGGCATTGTTGCGGTTGGTGGCCAATTGCCGACCGATTTCTTCAGCCGCGAAGTGTTCCTCAACTTCGTCCCGACCAACGAAGTCGACAATTATGGCGGCTCGATCCAGGTCGATTGGGAAACCGGACCGATTTCGGTGACCTCGATCACGGCCTATCGTGAACTGCAGAACAGCTTCCTGACAGACATTGACTTCACCAGTGCTGACATTGCGACCGAGACGCGGGCGCAGGACGTGCAGACCTTCACTCAGGAATTGCGCATCACCTCGGACTTCGACGGCCCGCTCAACTTCCTGCTCGGCGCGTTCTACTTCGATGAGTCAATCACGCAGGACAGCGCGATTCAGAATGGCAGCCAGATCCGGAACTTCTTCGAAATTCTGGCAGGTGAAGATCCCGTGGCTGTGCTCACAAACCAGCCGACCCTGTTCAATGCCCTGGAAGCTCCGGTGGCTTTGGGTGGTTTTGGTTTCGGCCAGGAAACCATCTTCAACACGCCTTTGCTGACTCAAGAAGCCTTCTTCATGGACAACCAGGCATGGTCGATCTTCGGTACGGTTGATTTTGAACCGATCGACGGCCTCGTCCTGACCGGTGGCTTCAACTACACCGATGACGAGAAGAACTTCGGCGTAACCCAGACCAGCTTTGATCCGCTGGCACAGGTCAACTTTGTCGATGCCTTCATCACGGCTGCGACATTGGGTGGCGTGACCACGCGCGACCAGTTCCAGGCACTTCCGGCCGCCAATCAGGCGGCGCTGCTGGCCGCGGCAACGGATCCGGCGCAAAACCCACTGCTGGGTCTGGCTGCGTTCCAATTCCAGCCACCGTTCCTCAACTTCCCGAACTCGGTTGAGCCGGGCGTGACCAATGACGACAAGCTGACCTATCTGTTCCGGGTCGCTTATGAGATCTCGCCAGAGGTCAATGTCTACGCCAGCTATGCAACCGGCTTCAAGGCGAGCTCGGTCAACCTGTCGCGTGACTCTCGTCCTGCAAACACCGACTTCCTGGCCGGGCCAGGCGGTTCGACCTTCGCGGCTCCGGATTCGAACATTATCAGTGCGGGGCTTGAGGTTCCAAACCTGCGTTCGGGTTCGCGTTTTGCCGGCCCGGAAGAAGCGGAAGTCTACGAAGTTGGTATCAAAGCCGCTTGGGATGGCATCAGCATCAACCTAGCGGTGTTCGATCAAACGATTACAGGCTTCCAGAGCTTCGCCTTCACCGGCACCGGCTTTGCGCTGCGTAACGCTGGTCAGCAATCGGTCCAGGGTTTTGAGCTCGACACAACGATCATCCCGACCGACGGCCTGGTCCTCACCTTTGCTGCAACCCATCTGGATCCGCTGTTCGACAGCTTCCCGGGCAGCGTCTTGGGTGACCTTACGGGTGTGACCCCGGCGGGCATTCCTGAGTGGGCAATTGCAACCTCGGCAACCTACACGCACGAGTTTGACAACGGGACCCAGATCGTCTCGCGGATTGACTACAACCATGAGAGCAGCACGCTGATCAACAACGGTCTGCCAACCTTTGGCCCGAACAACTTCACGCGCGAAGTGAACCTGGTCAACGGCTCGATCACTCTCAAGCTCAACAACGGCCTGGAACTCGGTGCCTGGGCACGTAACCTGTTCGACGACGAGTTCATCACCACGGTGTTTGATGGTGTTGCGCAGCAGGGTACGGTGTCGGGTTATCCCAACGCACCGCGCACCTTTGGTGGTCTGGTCCGCTTCAAGTTCTGATCGTCAGGACATCACAGATAATGGGGAAGGGGCCTTCGGGCCCCTTTTCTTTTGCTTGCCAATGATCTGAACTCATGTCCTAATTGAGGCGGTATCAGAGGGGGATCGAACCATGTCGTGGATGTTCTTGCCGTTTAAGCGCTATTTCGATTTCAGGGGCCGCTCACGGCGAATGGAATTCTGGATGTTCACCTTGCTGAACGTCCTGCTGGCATTTGTGGCCTTCGGGTTGTTGCTCGCACTGGCGCCGGGCACGGGGAGCTCTGAATTCGTCAGCGAGGCGGACAGTTTGAGCGCAACGGCCGATTTCTACGGAGATCTGTCCGAGAACCCGGTCGGCCTTATCGCGATGGGGCTCTACGCAATCTTCGTGCTTGTCGCACTGATTCCCGGCATAGCGGTAACGATCCGCCGCCTGCATGATCGCGATATGTCGGGCTGGTGGTATCTGGGAATGCTCGTGGTCAGTATCATCCCGCTTGTCGGAACGCTGGCGTCACTCGCCTTCTTGGTCTTGATGCTCCTACCAGGGACCGATGGCCCCAACCGCTTTGGTTCGGATCCCAAGGGCAGAGGGGACGCAAGCGTCTTCGAGTGACAGCGATTGCACCCAAACGGGATTGGAGTGGCAAGATTGACTGGGGTTAGTCAGGTTCTGGCCCCGGTCCAACTTCTCAATTCCTTAAGCACTACGGAGTTAAAGGCCTTGTCTGCGGCCATTTTTTAGGAGTGCCGCAGATGCATCTGATCCTCTTGCCCTATCGTCGATTTTTCGACTTCTCGGGCCGTTCCCGCCGCCTTGAGTTCTGGCTGTTCACGCTGATCAATCTCGCGATCACGATCGCGTTCGTTTGGCTTACGATCGAGCTGGCGCCCGACGAGCTCTATGACATTCTGGCCAAGGATGAACAGTCTCCCGCAGAGCTTGATCGGATCGGCTATCTGTTCTTCCAGGACCCGGTGATCTTCACGCTGATCGTGGTCTACACCACTTACAGCCTGTTCATCCTGATCCCCAGTGTTGCGGTGGCGGTCCGGCGGCTGCACGACAGCAATCTAACCGGATGGCTGTATCTTGGGTTTGCGCTGCTGAGCGTGGTTCCGATCTTGGGCCTGCTTGCGCCCTTCGCGTTCTTCATCGTCATGTTGCTGCCTGGATCGTCGGGCGCCAATGCCTATGGCGAAGACCCGAGATCGCGCGGCTATGACTACGCTTTTGCGTGATTTCGCAGGCTAGAGTTCGCGCAAAGCCTGGGCGGGTTTGGCCCGCAGCAGCGGCAAGGATCCGCCCAGCGCAAAGCCCAGCACGAGCACCAAGCCAAAGCCGAGCACAGCCAGGACCTGGCTCCAATCAGGCAGCCAGTCAAATTCGAACAATTGGGTGATCACGACCCAAGCCAGACTTGAGCCTAGCCCGAGTGCCACCAGCGCAAGCAGGCTCGCGATCAGGCCATATTCGGCGAGCTGCATCAGCAGCACCTGACGGCGGCTTGCCCCGAGGACCCGCAGGACCACGGTGTCATACATCCGCGCGGCTCGGGCAGCGGCGATCGCTCCCATCAGAACTGCAAGACCTGCCAGCACCGCGACAGAGGCGGCAGCCAGAGTCGCAAGCCCGACCTGTTCAAGGATGGTGCGAGCCTCTGTCAGTACCTCGCCCGTCTCGATCACCGAGCTCGAGGGGAATTGATTGACCACGGCGCGAAGCAATTCACCGCGCGCCTCGGCATTGCCGTCATCGGGCAGATCGACTGTTGCGGCGAGGTTGTGCGGCGCGTCTGCAATCGCGCTGCGTGAGAAGACCATGGTGAAGTTGAAGCCCATGCTCTCCCAATCGATCTCGCGGATGCTGGTGATCATGGCGTCACGCTCGACCCCGAGAATGCCGATGGTAAGGTAATCGCCGATCTCCAGCCCGACCGCTTCGGCAAATTGCGCGTCGATCGAAACCTGGGGAACCGCGTCATCCGCGCCGTCCCACCACTCGCCTTCGACCAGGCGATTGCCCATCGGGAGACTGTCGGCATAGGTGATGCCGCGTTCACCGCGGAGCATCCAGGCGCCCTCTGGAATCTCTTCGAGATCGGCCACCCGCTGCATATTGTTCTGCGGGCCATAGGCCAGGACAGCGCCTCTCAAGGTCGGCGTGCTGCGAATAGTCGATTCCGGGAAACGATCGGTGATCAGCGTCGAAAAGGTCTGTTCCTGATCAACCGGCACATCGAGCACGAAGTAATCCGGTGCCTCCTGTGGGACGCTGCGAGTGATATTACCATCAAGCGCGGTCTGGATTGCCGCCAGCAAGACAAATGACGCGAGGCCAAAACCCAATGCGGTGACCAAGGCGCCGGTGGGAGCACCTGGGCGATGGAGATTGGCCAGAGCGCTGCGGAGGACCGGGTTTGAGGGTCTCGGCACATTGCGGGCCAAGCGTTGGATGCCGATCCCGATCAGCGCCAAGACGCCCAGAGCGCCGGCAGCACCGGTCAGAAAACCGGCTGACAGCAGCGGCTCGGCTGTGGTGAAGATCGCGAGGGCGCAAATTGCTGTGATGCCGATGCCGGTCCACAGCAGCGCGGCCTTGTCGCGGCCGAGCGGAGCCACGGTCGAGCGCATCAGCGCCATCGCCGGGAATGTGCGTGCTCTGAGCAAGGGTGTCGCTGCAAAGGCGAACGCCACCAGCAGACCATAGGCGGCGGCGAGCACCAGAGGGGCCGGCTCAATCACAATTCCGCGCTCGACCGGCAACAGCCCATCGAGAGCGACCGCGAGGAATGGGGTCACCGCGACGCCAACGATCAGACCGGCAAGACTGCCAATGATGGCAGCAACGCCGATCTGAAGCGCGTAGATACGGACAATGTCCTGTGAGGACGCGCCTAGAACCTTGAGTGTGGCGATGCTGCCCCGGCGGGCCTCGAGATAGGAGGCAACGCCGCCAGCGATCCCGATCCCTGCAATCACCAGGGCGGCCAGACCGACCAGGGTCAGAAAATCGCTCATCTGCCGGACAAAGCGATCAGCGCCTGGTGATGCGCGCTCACTGTTGCGGAAGTCGAAACCGGCATTGGGGAAGCGCTCGTTGAGTTCCTCCTCAACCGCTTCGGGATCGCGCGATTCTTCAAACGCCACGCGGTATTTGCTCTCGTAGAGCGATCCCGGTTGGATCAGTCCTGCCTGACCCGGGATCGGCTCCGCCACGATTACGGTCGGCCCAAGCTGGAAGCCCTCGGACAGCCGGTCCGGTTCGTTGTCGATAATGCCGGCCGCAGTGAGGGTCTCGGTCCCGACAGTGAAGCTGTCGCCCACTGCAATCCCGAGCCGATCCATCGCTCCCTGTGCAAGCCAGGCATTACTGCCAGTGGGTGCGCCGGTTTCGGTGCCGTCAGCCAATGTCAGCGTGCCATAGAGTGGCCAATTGGCATCGACGGCCTTCAGTTCAACCGGTGCCGCGCCATCATCTGTGGAGGCCATGGCCTGTAGCCGGGTGCCACCAGAGATCTGGCCATACTCGCTGAGCGCAGCTTTCTCGCCGTCATTGAGATCACGCTGCCAGACTTCGACTTCGAGGTCGCCGCCCAGCAGAACCTGGCCATTGGCCTCAAGCTCGCGCTCGATCGCTGCGGTCAGCGAGCCGATGGCAGCCAGCGCTCCGGTGCCAAGGAAGATGCAGACCAGCAGCAGCCTGAGCCCACGAAAGCGGGCGTTGAGATCACGCCGGGCAATGCGCCAGGCGGCGCTCCACGAAAGGCTGGCGGTTTCGCTCATGCCGCGACGGGCGCCGAAGCGGTATCCGAAACGATATTGCCATCCGCCATGGTCAGCACGCGGTCGCATTTCTCAGCGAGCTTGCGGTCATGGGTGATGATCAGCAACGTTGCGCCGGTTTCGGCGCGGCGCGCGAACAGCAATTCGACGATCTCTTCGCCGGTCGCAGCGTCAAGGTTGCCGGTCGGTTCGTCAGCGAAGATCAGATTGGGGCGTGGAGCGATAGCCCGGGCGATTGCCACCCGTTGTTGCTCGCCACCGGAAAGCTGGGTCGGATAGTGATCGAGCCGATGGCCCAATCCAACAGCGGTCAGCTCCGCCTCGGCCCGTGGGCGCGCATTCTCGCTTCCGTCGAGCTCCATCGGGGTCGCGACATTTTCAGCCGCGGTCATGGTCGGCAGCAGATGGAAGGCCTGCAGCACGATCCCGATCCGACCCCGGCGCGCCTGCGCCAGGCCATCTTCGTCGAGATTGGCAAAATCCTGTCCTGCGACGCTGAGTTCGCCGCCGGTGGCGCGTTCAAGCCCGGAGAGCACCGCCATAAGCGAGCTCTTGCCGGAGCCTGAGGGGCCGAGCAGGGCGACAATCTCTCCGTCATGGATGTCGAGGTCGACACCGCGCAGGATATCGACCGGCGCATCTTGGGTGCCGAGTGTCAGGGTGAGGTTCCGGGCGGAAATCGCGATAGGGGGCTTTGTCACAGGGTCCAGATAGAATAGAGGTGGGTTTCAAACAAGATACCCAAAGAGAAGGCTTGCAGATGCGCATCAGCGCTTGGTCGAAATTCCTGGCCCCCCTGGCTGTTTTTGCGCTCGCCGCTTGCGGAGGCGAAGCGCCGGTTGAAGCTCCGGAGGGTTCGGAACCCACTCAAAACATCTCAGAAGAGTCACTGGTTCCCGTTATGGGGCCGGAGCGCAACATTGTGGCCTTCGGAGACAGCCTGTTCGCGGGTTACGGGGTCGGTCTCGAAAACAGCTATCCGACTAAGCTAGAGGCGGCGATGCGCGCTCGCGGCATCAACGTGGTGATGGCCAATGCGGCCGTCTCGGGCGACACCAGTGCCGCCGGCGCGCAGCGGCTTGCCTTCATCCTTGATGCGCAAGAGCAGAAGCCCGATCTGTTTATCCTTGAGCTCGGCGGCAACGACATGCTGCGCCAGATCACGCCCGAGCAAACCCGCGCCAATTTCGTTAGCATGCTCGATGAGCTGCAGAGTCGCGAGATTCCCGTGCTGATGATGGGCATGCGCGCGCCGCCCAACCTTGGCCCCGAATATCAGAGCGAGTTTGACGGGCTCTATGGGGAGCTAGCGCAGCAATATGGCGCGACGCTGATCCCGTTCTGGCTGGAGAGTATCTATGAGGACCCCAGCCTGTTCCAGGATGATCGGATCCACCCGACCGTCGAGGGGCTTGAGGCTCTGGTCGCAGCGACTTTGGATCAGGTGATTGCGGCACTGCCCGAAGCGGAAGCCGAATAGCTTAGAGCTTCTCGATCGCTCCATCCTTCACGCGCCACAGCGCTGCTTCTTCGACGATCTCCTCGAACGGTGCCAGTTCGGTGCCCGTCATCCAGATCTGCGCGCGACCGGCCCGTAGTCGCCGGAACAGCTCGCCGCGCCGGACCGGATCGAGATGGGCCGCCACTTCATCGAGCAGCAACAGGCTGGGGCGCCCTTCAGCGGCGAGAATCCCATGCGCCAGCGTGATCGCGATCAGCATCGCCTTTTGCTCGCCGGTGGAACAGCTCGCCGCGGGCAGCCCGCTGCCGATCATCACCACTTCCAATTCGTCGCGGTGCGGCCCGATCAAGGCTCTGCCAGCGGCCTGATCGCGCGAGCGGTTGCGCGCCATTTCGGCAAACAGCTCCTCAGCCACGATCGCCCCCCCGGGCTGATAGGTCAGGATCGGCTTGGCGAAGGGTTGATCTGGGAGACCGGCCAGTTCTTCGCTCAACCGGGCAATCAGCCTGCTGCGATTGGCGGCCACGTCAGAACCGTGATCGGCGATCTGCGCTTCGATCGCGTCGAGCCAGCGCGCGTCCGAGCGGGTTTCCAGCAGGCGGTTGCGTTCGCGCAGGGCCGCTTCCAGTCGCGAGACCGAGCGGGCATGGCCAGGCTCGATCGCCAGCGCCATCCGGTCGACGAAGCGGCGGCGCGCGCCCGCACTATCGGTGAACAACCCGTCCATGGCCGGGGTCAGCCATGAGAGGGCGAGCCATTCTCCCAGCGAGGCTGCGCTCGCCTCCGCCCCGTTGATGCGAACCAGACGCCGCCCCGGTCGCTCCGCCTCACTATAGGTGCCAAGCCGCGCGCTCGACTGACCCTGCTCAATCAGGCTTGCGCCGATCGCAAATCCTTGCTCCGGTGTTTCATCGCCTTGACGATAGGGCAGGTCAGCCAGCGCAGCGCGGCGCATTCCTCGACCAGGACTGAGCAGCGATAACGCTTCCAATATATTGGTCTTACCGGCCCCGTTCTCCCCCACCAGCAGGTTGAAGTGCGACGTGCCGATAAGTTCGCTGGCGCGATGATTGCGGAAGTTTTCAAGGGAAATTCGGTCGAGCGCCATACTTGCCACAGCCCTAGCAGTCCGGCCTTTTGCCGCCACAAAAAATGTCGATCCCAATAAATAGGAAAAATTCCCAACCTTTCGGATTGATGAACAGGGCGTTCAGACTCGCCCTGCCTAAAACCCGCAGAAATCCGCCATTTTCCAAGTTTGGCACACCTCATGCAGTGTTTGGGGTGTAACGCAGGATGGTCCTGCAGAAACGAACAAACAAAGGAAACACACCATGTCGATCACTGAAAATGCCAACCGCGTATTCGCCGCCGCTTTCGCTCTGGTTCTCTCGTCTGCCGTATTCGCTGCGACGATCGTTCCCGCAAGCCCGGCTCTGTTCGCTTAATCCGCCCCGCAACCCTCAACCCCCGCAACCCAAACAAGGAAACCCCCGCCATGTTTAACAGCGACACTGGAAACCGTCTGTTCGCAGCCGCCTTCGCGGTCGCCATCTCAGCAGCCGTTTTCGCAACCGTAATCGTCCCTGGCAGCCCCGGCCTGTTCGCCTGAGCCGCTTCACCTCAACCCACTTTGAAAGGATAGAATTCAATGTTCGCAACCACTGACCTTGGCAGCCGCGTCTTCGCCGCCGCTTCGGCTCTGGCAATCTCCGCCATCCTGATGGCCGCTGCGATTGTCCCTGCTACTCCAGCTTTGGGGACCATGGCATGAGCAACGTAACCAAGACTCCCAACGGCAAGCCACCTCGCGCTGGCTTCGCTCTCGACAAGCACAACGCCAAACTGGCTGGCGTCTGCGCAGGCATCGCCAATTGGTCCAATGTTGACCCGCTGGTCATCCGCCTCGGCTTCGTCATCGGCGCCTTTGTCAGCCTCGGCACAGCCGGTCTGGTATACCTTGCGATCGCGCTGATCGCCGACTGAGCGCAGCACAGAAAAAGCGGTTCCCGGTTTTTCGGACCGCTGCGCCCAGCAAGTCAGCACAATCTGAACAAACCGGGAGGGGCCAATGGCCCCTCTTTTTGTGCGCGCCAAGAACATCATACATTCCATAGAATGACGGGTTCTAGTGAAGAGACGCGCTTAAGAGTGTTTTAGTTATTCTGTGAAAAGACAGCAGGATAACAACTGGGGTCGCATCCAGACATGAGTACGAAACTTGCCTCGGGAGGGGCGCAGACAGCTGTATCTGCGGCTGATTCCGACCAATCCATGGTCGAACAGGCCTATGCCTTGTGGCTCAGCCTGATCAATGGTGATGCCTTGCCAGCGGCAGAGGCTATCCTGCAGCATCCCGATTGCAGCTTTGCCGATCTTGCCATCATGGTTGATCTGGCAGCCAAGGGCGCCCAGGCGCCGCTGCTGTCGCGCGTGGGGGAGAGGTTGCCAAGCCGACCGGAGCAATTGCCGATCCCCCTGGGCGAAGTCGATCCACGCTCGCTGATCTCGCGCCTGACAGCCCATTACCTCGAACCGATCGCCAACCGCGCGCCGATCGGATTCGAGGCCGAATTCACAGACAGTGACAACAACGCCATCGCCTATAGCGCAATCGGCCTGCCGTGCGCTTCCGATGGTCATACAATCGACGCCATGCTGGGGTTCATCAGCTTTGAACTTCTGTATGCGCCGATATCTGCGAGTGGGGTGGACCCGCTGGCAGATAGCCGCACGGCGGAAGGTGGAGGGGAAGCCATCGCAACTGCCGCAATTCCTGAAGAGACCGAAAGTGTCGTGGCCCAGGCCGCGCGCATCACTTCAGCAGAACTAAGGAGAATTGTGATGAGTTACGAAGGTAAGATTGACGCATGTATGGAGATCGAAGGCGCATTGGCTGTGGCTTTGGTCGATATGGATTCAGGCATGGCGCTGGCCACGGCCGGTGGGACCAAGGGGCTCGACCTCGAAGTCGCAGCTGCTGGCAACACCAATGTTCTGAAGGCCAAGCTGGAGGTGATGCAGGAGCTCGGCATTAAGGGTGACATCGAGGATATGATGATCACGCTCGATGATCAGATCCACCTGATCCGCCCCAACACGACCGAAAGCGGGAAGGGCCTGTTCATGTATCTCGCGCTGGCCAAGGCCAAGGCCAATCTCGCGATGGCGCGCCACAAGCTGCGCAATATCGAGAAAGGCCTTGAGGTCTGATCCATCGCTTCGATCTGAAGCGAGAATTGAAGGCTCGGGTTGCGCGCGCAGTCCGGGCCTTCATTGTTTCAGATTACATCGCCGAGATGCCGCCATCGAGCTTGAGCTCGGCGCCGGTCATGAAGCGGCTCTCGTCGCTAGCGAGATAGAGCACCGCATTGGCGATATCGTTCGGTTCGCCGACGAATTTGAGCGGGATCTGCCGCGCCAGCTTGTCCATCAACACGCCCTTGTCGAGCTGATGCGCCTTGGCGGTGCCGTCGAGGATCGGCGTGTCGACAAAGGTCGGGTGCACCGAATTGCAGCGGATCTGCATATTCTTCTTGGCGCAATGGAGGGCAATCGACTTGGACAGCATCCAGACCGAAGCCTTTGAGGCATTGTAGGCTGGCATGGTGTCGCTCGCGATCAGGCCGGCGATCGAGCTGATATTGACGATCGAGCCGGGTGCATGCTCGCGCATCAGCGGCAGGGCCTTCTGGCAGCCGTGAAAGATCGAATCGACATTGATCGCAAAGCAGCGCTGCCAGTCCTCAAACTTGCAGTCTTCAATATTGCCCGGAACGCCAATCCCGGCATTGTTGACCAGGACATTGAGCCCGCCCAGATTTTCGCGCGCGGCGTCGACCGCGGCTTCCCATTGCGCCGGATCGGTCACGTCATGGGCGATACTGAAGGCGGTCCCGGCACCCATTTCGGCATTGACGATCTCGGCCGTCTCGGCCGCGCCTTCGCCATTGATGTCAGTTGCGAGCACGCGCGCGCCTTCCTGCGCCAAGCGAATGCAGTGCGCCCGGCCAAGACCTTGTGCCCCGCCTGTGACAAGCGCTAGCTTGCCTTCTACCCGTCCAGCCATGTTCTCAATCCTCTCCAATAAATCCTGCAGTCAATAGCATTGCGATCCGCACGTCGACAGCATGCCCTTTGGCCCGCCAGTCAGCCACGAATTCGCTCAATCTGTTCAATGCGACGCGGTGCACCGCAATATTCTCTTCGGCAAGACCGCCGCCTTCCGACACTTTGGTCAGGCCGTGCGCGCGCAGCAATGTGAAGCATTCGGACACCATTCCGGGTGAGGAATAGAATTCGCCCAAATTCTCCATCCGCTCGGCGCGATAGCCGGTCTCTTCCTCGAGCTCGCGCAAGGCAGCGCTGGCCGCTTCCTCGCCTTCCTTGCCCGCCTCATCGCCGATCAGGCCGGCTGGAATCTCAAGGCTGAAGCGGCCCAATGGTACGCGATATTGGCTGACCAGGATGACATGGCGGGTCCCGTCTGGATCTGTGTCGATGGCAATGATTGCTGCCGCGCGAATGCCCCGTGCGCGCCCGACATATTCCCACCGGCCGCGGGTCTTGGCGGTGATGAACCGGCCTTCCCAACGCACTTCTTCGGGCTTGTCCGCGTCAGAATCGCGGACGAAATCAGAATCATCCATGGGAAGGGGGCTTAGACTTCGATCAGCCGGTCGGGAAGCTCGTTTTCGTCATCATCCGAACGCGGGAAGTGCTGGCTCAACACGAAGCCGACATCGCGCACGCCCACCGCCATGCCTTCGGCTATCTTGCCGCGCTTGATCTCGACCAGCATGTCACCCATCGCTTCGCCCCAGACCTCTGCCTCGACCTTTTCGGCAATCGGCTGATCGGCGACGATCTCGGCCCGATGCTCGCGCATCGAAAGGTAGATCATGATGCCGGTGCGCCCGGTGGTGCGGCTTTCTGCGCCGACCTTGAAATGCTTGATCGCCTGGGCGTGGACCCGCATGGTCTTGATCGGCCCAGGTATCAGCGCGAATTTCAGCGGCTCCCATTGGAACACCAGCCACGAGACAACGAAGCTGATCAGCCCCAGCGCAATGGTCATGCTGGCGAGCTCACCAGTGGTCCATTCATGGCCCCAGCCGCCGACCAGCCCGTCCCACAAATTCATGAAGGGTAGGGGGAACAGTGCGAATATGCTCATCATGGTGAAGGATAGTGCCGCGCACCACAGCTGGACGATGTCGCTATAGCCGTCCGAGCGATCAGCCAGCACGGTGACGATCTCGCCCGAAGTGGTAAGTTCGGCTTCGCCGACTGCATCGGTGACGATCTTGTGCTGTTCTGGTGTGAGATAGGCCATGGTCTACCATCCCCCCGAGGCGCCGCCGCCTCCGAATGAGCCGCCACCGCCGGAGAATCCTCCGCCGAAACCACCGCCAAAGCCGCCGCCTCCGCCCCAGCTGCCGCCTCCGCCGCCGCGGCTGTCGAGCATGCCGCTGAGGATGGCTGTGCCAACTTCCCACAGAATGATGTTGCCCGCGGTTTCGGCAATGTCTCCACCGCGGCTGCCCCACGGGCCCTTGCCATTGGAGCGGTAACGCCGCCGCCGTCGGCCCATCAATGGCAGAATGAAGAAGAAGAATAGGAAGCCAAACCAGATCAGTACGCCGAACGGAAAGCCGCTGTCGCTCTGGCGCGACTGGCTGGCTTCGGCAGCGATCCGCGCAGCTTCGTCTTCGGGCAGGATAAGCTGCGCAATGATCGCATCGGTGCCCGCGACGATCCCGCCGGGCATGTCGCCATCGCGAAAGCGCGGGACGATGTCATTGTTGATGATGATCGAGGACAAAGCATCGGTGAGATAGCCTTCGAGCCCGTAACCCGTGGCGATGTGAACCCGGCGTTCGTTGGGCGCGACAATCAGCAGCGCGCCATCATTGCGCTCGGCATCGCCAAGCTCCCATTCGCGGCCGAGGCGATAGCCATAGTCGGAAATATCATAGCCTTGCAGATCGGGGACGGTCGCGACCACCAGCTGACGCTGCGACTGGGTCTCGAGCGCTTCGAGCTTGGCGGTGAGCTCGGCTTCGGTCGCAGCCGGGATGATATCGGCGGCGTCGACTACCCGCCCGGTCAGCTCAGGAAAGTCCTGCGCCGCCAGCGGCGTGGCCAGCAGCGCGCTGGCCAGCACGGCCAGAAGAAGTGGCTGCCGGTTCTGCGGCCCGGCCGAGCGGCCGAACGAAAGCCTCGCTGCCAGCGAGCTAAGGAGAGGGCGCAGCACCGTGCTTAGTTCGACGTCAGATCAAGCTGAGGGGCTTCTTCAGCGCCTTCGGTCACCGCCGAATAGGGCGCGAGCGGCTCGGCACCGTGGATGATGTTGGCGCCAATCGTGTCCGGGAAGGTGCGGATCGTGGTGTTGTACTGGCGGACCGCCTCATTGTAGTCGCGCAGCGCCACGGCAATCCGGTTCTCGGTTCCTTCAAGCTGGCTCTGCAGCGCGAGGAAGTTTTGGTTCGACTGGATCGTCGGATAGGCTTCGAAGCTGGCGAGCAGACGCCCGATGCCCTGGCCGATCTGGCCCTGAGCCGCGGCGAATTCTTCCATCTTGGCGGCATCGCCGAGATCATCGGCCGAGACCTGGACGCTGGTCGCGCGGGCGCGCGCTTCGGTCACTTCGGTCAGGATCGCACGCTCATTCTCTGCCGCACCCTGGGCGACTTCGGCGAGGTTAGGGATCAGATTTGCGCGGCGCTGGAATTGCGCTTCGACATCGGCCCATTTGGCCTTGGCGGTTTCTTCGGCAGCGGGGACCGAGTTGATCCCGCAGGCAGCCAGCGTCAGTGAAACGGCGCCAACGACAAATGCGCGGCCGAGTGTGCGGAAATTCATGTTTATCCCCTTCCGATGATGACCTGCGGATGCGCGGCATCGCAGGTGAAATATCCTGTATTGCCTATATGGCACACCTCTGTTGGATTTCAAGAAGTCCACAGGCTCCCGCCAGCGCTTGGCACAGGAATTTTTCGCTGTAAATTGCGGCGGTTCGAGGGATCATGGGGACGACGACAATGCTATCAGATTTCAAGGAATTCATCGCCAAGGGCAATGTCATGCAATTGGCCGTCGCGGTCATCATTGGCGGCGCCTTTGCCACCATCGTCAAATCGCTGACCGATGAGGTGATTATGCCGGTGGTCGGCGCGATCTTCGGCGATGTCGACTTCTCCGACAAATATATGATCCTCTCCGGCGATGAGCTGGTCGAGGCTGGCATGTCGCTTGAGGCCGCGCGCGAGGCCGGTGCCAATGTGCTGGCCTGGGGCGCGTTCATCTCGGCGGTGATCAACTTCCTGATCCTGGCCTTCATCATCTTCCTGCTGGTCCGTTACACGATGAAAGTGATGGAGCAGCTCGAAAAGAAGGAAGAGGAAGAAGAGGCACCGGCAGAGCCAGAGGGCCCAAGCGAGATCGAGCTGCTGACCGAGATCAGAGACGCGTTGAAGAAGTAGTCGGGTTCTTTCGCTAGCTCGGGGCGGTACATTCCTTGCTACCCTTCTGAGCGTGGTCTGCTGGGCATGCCCAACTCAGGCAGAAGTGCTGGAGGTAAACCACAAGATTCTGGATCCAAAAAGTGACAACAGCGCCATTTTCGCACCGAGCATTCAAATGTCATGAAGTGTTGCTAGAGTGGAGGTGATTAGTATCACTGGCGACCCTGGCAGTATTACTTAGTAGTCGCCGTCTTATCTGCCCCCTGTTCTGCAAGAACAGGGGCAATTTGGGAGGTTGGGATGACTTTCGGATATCGACCAGACTTTATTGGAGAGTCTCTGCAAATTCCGATGCCGGAGATTGATGATCAAATGCTGTTGGAGCAGGCTCTGTCGCGGACCAGCCTGCGAAGCGGTCTGTACTCGGATCACCTCAATTACACTTTGATTATGAACCGTGACACGCGGCAATTGATTTGCTCGGCCCACAACATCGACCAAGATGACAATATCAACAAGCGCACCAACCTGACCAAGGAACAGAAGAAGAGATTCGACGGGTCAAAGGGTTGGACCTTCGACGCCGATGTCGGCAAGCAGTTCCAGCTGGGCGATGAGTATTACAAGGACAAAGTCCAGAGTTTCGGCATCACGGTAGAGAACCCCTACGACAAGGGCCACATGGTCATGCGTCAGAACGCGATGTGGGGAAGTTCGCTCGACGAAATGGATGAAGCGGGTAAGGCGACCTACATCTATGCTAACGCGGCGCTCCAGCACAAGAATCTGAATCGCAGCGAGTGGCAGGCGATCGAGATGGACATTGTCGGCGACCTTGGCTTGGACAGCAATGGCAAGCTGTGTGTCTTCTCCGGACCAATCTGGGGACCGCTGGACCGAATTGTGCACAGCGTTGAAACCGGTGATATCGGCCGGGTTCCTTCGGGCTTTTTCAAGGTGATCTGTTTTCACATGGACAACCCTCCTGACGGAGATCCATTGGGCGTCTTGACCTTTGCCGTCTTCCAGGATCGCAATGTCATTGCGCAGCAGAAAGGCGGTCGGGTCGTCAAGACTGACCAAAGATACCAGATAACGATCATGGAGCTTGAGACGCTGACCGGTCTCAAGTTCGATGACAGAATTCGGGACCGCAATCCGCTGATCTATCAGAAGAAAACCGCAGATCGCGAGAATGTCACCGTTCGCCAGCTGCCCGAGAATATTCCGATTGCCAGCAAAGACGATCTGATCCTGCAGCTGACGGCGCCGCGCGACGGTGTCTTGCCGCTGACGGATCGCCCGGTTGCCATCAACGCTGCAATGATCCGACCGAAGCAGAACAGCTCACTTGGCGAGTGGGTGACATTGTTCAACCGAACTGAGGACGATCTGTCGGTCGATGGATGGAGCATGCGGGATATGCGTGGGCGGGAAATTGCCCTCTCGGGCAGCATTGCGGCGGCGGGAACGATGCGGATTGCGAATGACGCGCTGAGTCCGATCAGATTGTCGGACACTGGCGGGAACCTCATTCTGCGTGACCAGAATGGCCAGCAGATCGATCACGTAAGTTGGACAGAGAGCGCCATCAAGAAGGTCGCCCGCGGCACGGCGTACCAATTCGAAGTCGGGCAATGACGAGGTCTTCTCGCGATGATCGGCGCTTCGTCAGCACTCACTTCCCATTAATCGCTTAATCGCTATATAGGGCGGGTCGGTTTCGGCCGACTATGGCGATAAATTGCGGCGTGCAATAGGCACAACGGACCCGGGGGCAGTACCCGGCGGCTCCACCATAACCCTCGGAAATTTCGGGGTTTCTGACGGGGCCGAACTAGGATCGACGTGTGTTGAAAAGCGTTGTTTTTGCCCGGGCTGAGTAACCCGTTAAAGGCTCAAACTTGATAAGTGCCAATGATAATGAAGCACTCGCAGTAGCTGCGTAATTCTATGGCCTAACGGCCTGAATTTACAAAGTTAAAGCGCGGTTGGACCCACCGGGCAACAGAAGCGGATTCCGGGGCTCCGAGGGTAGCTAGCAACAGAAACCCTCACCCTTCCCAACACAATACCTAGTTTCCATTGCCGCTTGTGACCGCCAATGCAGCTCACAAAGGAGCTGTGCGATGGATCTGGAACTCTCTGGCAAACGGGCGCTGGTGCTTGGCGCGAGCCGCGGATTGGGCGCGGCGATTGCGCGGGAGCTGATGGCCGAAGGCGCGCAGGTCCTCGGCGTGGCGCGCACTCCCCACGAAGGAAATGGCTATCCGATGGTGGCGGTCGATCTGTCAGCGCCAGATGCTGCCGAGATGATCCTTGCGGCGGCGCGCGAGCAATTGGGCGCGGTCGATATCCTAGTCAATAATTCGGGGGGTCCGCCGCCCTCAGCCGCCCAAGACACCGGCGCGGCCGCGATTGCTGAATCGGCTCAGCCGATGCTGTTCACCCTGACTGAAGTCACGCGAGCTTTGCTCCCCGCCATGCGCGAAGCAGGCTTCGGTCGCATTTTGACAGTAACGTCTGCAGGCGTGCGCGAGCCGATCCCTGGGCTGGCTCTGTCCAACACGATCCGCGCAGCGGTGCATGGTTGGATGAAGACGCTGGCAAAGGAAGTCGCGGCCGATGGGGTGACGGTCAATATGCTGATGCCGGGCCAGATCGACACCGATCGCCTGCGCTCTCTGCACGAAAAGACCGCTGAACGCTTTGGGATTCCCAATGAGGCGATGGTCGCAAGGGCAATCGAAGGCATTCCAGCTGGCCGGTTTGGCGAACCGCGCGAATTCGGCGTTGTGGCTGCCTTTCTGGCGAGCCCTCGCGCATCCTATCTTACCGGGCTCGAAATCCCGGTCGATGGCGGGATGTTGAAGTCTTAGATCGACAAGTAATCCGCCAGCTCATTCAGCGATTAGAGTTGTCTTCAGGTTCTGGTGCACTGGAAGATGGCAGCCGAGCTGCGATGGCGATCGCGATCGCTCCAAGCCAGATCCAATAGCCTACCATCAGTGATTCTAGCCGCGTTGCTCTGCCGCCTTCATTGGTCACGATCTCATCGGAGAACATCGGGAAGAGCGCAAGAACAAGGGCCAAAACCGCCGAGCCGAGGGCGCGCCGATCGTATCGATCGAGTCGGAATCCCCAGGAGAATACCAAAAGGGGGTTGGCCAACCACGAAAGATTGGCCGGATGAGCAAAGAAGCCGAACGGGCCCAGCAGGAGTAGCATGAACGCATTCGCGTCCTCTCCGTTGGTGCGCAGCGCGCTGAACGGCAGGCACGCGACAAACACTACAATGCTGGTGATGACGAGATCGCGCCGTGCCTTAGCAACGCTGACCTCAGTCACTTTGGCGTAATGCCGGTTGGCGCTTTGAGTTCGCTTTCGTGCTCCGCAACCTGCTCACGCAATTGCTTGAGCTCTTTCTCCATCGACAGCGCGTCGAGGATCTTCGCGCCGGCCAGGAACACTGCCGCGCTGGCTGCGACAAACAGCGCCTGACCCCAGAAGCCGGGATATTCGGTGAGGTAGGATGCACCGCGCGAGGTTGCGCCCAGAGCCAGGGCATAGATGATCACATAGGCTTCAAACCTGTTCTTGATCACGAAAAGCCGGCCAATCTTGCGCAGCATACCCTCTCCGGTGTTAACACTTTCCCCCAGCAAACCCTATGCCAATCGCGGGCGACTGCGGGGTTCGATGGTTAACGAAGAACGCAGTGTAAACCCACCCGACAGCATGGTGCAAACGCGTTAACCCAATTCGCTGAGGTCGAGCGCGGTGAGCAGTGCCTGGCGTGCGGCAACAACCGTTTTGGCGAGGCTGTCCGATCCCAGATCAGCCGGATCGATCTGTTCGGGCCAGCTCTGCGCGATGACCTGTTCAAGCAGATCAGCCTTGGCTTCATCGAGCAGGAAACGCGGATCGACTGTCGCCGGATCGCACGCCACGCGGAGTCGCAGGCAGGCGGGCCCCCCACCATTGGCCATGCTCTGGCGGACATCGACCGGGATCACCTCGCGGATCGGCCCATTGCTCGCCATCATCCGTTCGCAATATCCCCAAACGCTAGCGCTTTCGCGGCATTCCTCGGGCACGATCAGCGCCATGGTCTGATCGGGCAGGGTCAGCAATTGCGCGTTGAACAGATAGGTCCGGATCGCCTCTTCAATGCTGACCTCGCTGGCGGGCACTTCGACCACTTCGAGCGCGGGAAAGGCGGCGCGGATTGCGTCATAGGCGCCCTGCTGATCGGCAAAGGCTTCGGAATGGGTGAACAGCACCCTTTCATTGGCGACCGAGACGACGTCATTGTGGAACGCGCCGGCTTCGATCGCAGCAGGGTTTTGTTCGATGAAGACGCATTTGTCGGGATCGAGCCCATGCAGCCGTGCCACCGCGCGGCTGGCCTGTTCGTGCTGCCGCGCGGGGAATCTTCCGCCCGGCCGACCATAGACAAACACTTCGACACCGGCGCTGCCATGGCCTTCGCACAGCCGCATGTGATTGGCGGCGCCTTCATCGCCAAAGCTGGGCGGGACGGCGTCATGCACCGCGAAATGCTCTTTGTCGCCAAAGGCAATGGCAAGCTGGCGCTTGGTGTCAGGCCATTCCTGCGCGCGATGCAGCATGGTCACCAGATTGGCCGGGGTCAGGTGGCATTTGCCATCTGCGGTGTCAGGGGCCGGGCTGACCGAGGCGGCGTTGGCGGTCCACATGCTCGAAGCAGACCAGCTGGCCGCGAGCAATTGCCGCGGGCTGGTATCGTCGACTGCAAGCCGTTCAACCAGAGCCTGGTTGGGGCGGGGCAGCGGCAGGAGAAATCCCTGGACGCCGAGCCGGGCGAGATTGCCGCGCATCTTGGCGACACCCTGCAGGGCTGCAGCGCGCGGGTAGGAGATGTCGCCGCCATGGCTGGCGCTGGCGATATTGCCGAGGCTGAGCCCAGCGTAATTGTGGCTCGGGCCAACGATCCCGTCGAAATTGATCTCCACCAAGCTCATCGAGCCACGCTCCACACCGTATCGCCGGTCGAAATATCGATCGTGTCGGCGGCGTTGGAATCGACCGCGATCATGCCGTCCTCATCCAATTGGCGGGCACCGTAGCAGGCGCGGAAATCGGACAATTGACCGGTTGCGATAATCGCCTTCTCCCCGGCTTGGACGTCAATGTCCGAAACGACCGATTGCTGGCTCTGCGCGACACTGACGACCTGATCGGTTTTGGCGATCATGGTCGGGCCCCCGTCGAAGATGTCGACATAGCCTTCGTAGGCAAACCCCTCTTTCTCAAGCATCCGCATGGCGGCCCGACCGGTCGGGTGGGGTAGGCCGATCACCTTCTCGGCCTCGCGGTCGAGCATTGCGACATACACGGGGTGTTTGGGCATCAGATCGGCGATGAACTGGTTGCCGTTGATCGCGTTGAAATAGTCCGCCTCCTGGAAGTTCATCCCGAAGAAGCGCCCAGCGACACCGTCCCAGAACGGCGATCCGCCGCGCTCATCGATAATCCCGCGCAATTCGGCGATGATCCGATCGGCAAAGCGAGCGCGGTGCATGGCGACAAACAGATAGCGGCTCCGCGCCAGCAGCAGACCGAGGCCGCCCGCGCGCTCATTGGGATGCAGAAACAGGCCGCCGACTTCGCTGGCGCCTTCCAGATCGGTCACCAGACTCAACAGCTCAGCCCGGACCGTCCGGTCCAGCTCCTGGCTGTATTGGGTCAGCGTGTGCAGGCGATAGGAATAGAAGGGCCAGCGCTGCCCGACCTGGGTCATCAGCTGACACGTTCCACGGATCGCCCCGGTCTGGGTGTTTTCGAGCACCAGCACAAAGGTCTCTTGCGTCAGCGCGTCTTCGGTGTTGGCAAAGGCCTCCGCCGATGTCGCCAGCTTTTCGCTGATGGCGTCGCGATCGGCCGGCAGATTGGTGAAGCCGCCACCGGTCAGCTTGGCCATTTCATAAAGCGGCTCAAGGTCAGAAGGGCGCGAAGCCCGCATCCGAAAGGTCAAATGTGCTCTCCCGCTGCACGGTGCGATGGGGGAAGAATTTCCAGTTTCATCATCAAATGCCTCTAGCGGGCCAAATCACATCCTCCAACCCGTTGCAATTGGCCTGCAACTTGGCCATATCGCGCCCGTCCTCCTCCCCAGGACCCCTCTCAACGGAGTCATGAGGACAAAATGAGCACCATGATCGATCGCGCCGGCCTGCAAATTGATGAGCGGCTGGTATCTTTCCTCGAATCCGAAGTGCTGGTTCCAACCGGTCGCGATGTCGCTGCTTTTTGGCAGGGCTTTGCAGCCTTGGTAGGCGAGTTTGCTCCGCGCAACGCCGCGCTGCTTGCCAAGCGCGAAGAGCTACAAGCGACGATTGATAGCTGGCACAGCGAGCGGGCGGGGCAGACACTCGATCAGACCGAGTATCAGACCTTCTTGCGTGAGATTGGCTACCTGGTCGAGGAACCGGGTGATTTCACCATTGGTACGCAGAATGTCGACCCTGAGATTGCGACCATGGCCGGGCCGCAGCTGGTTGTGCCGATCCTCAACGCCCGTTTCCTGCTCAACGCCGCCAATGCGCGCTGGGGCAGCCTTTATGACGCCTTCTACGGTACCGACGCGCTCGACGCCGCCCCCGCGCAGCCGGGCGGCTATGACAAGGTCCGCGGCGATGCGGTGATCGCGCGTGGGCGCGAGTTCCTCGACCAGGCACTGCCGCTGGTGGATCAGAGCTGGGCCGACATTGCCGATAAGCATGACGGCAAATTGCTGGATGAAAGCCAATATGTCGGCAAGACTGAAAAGGGACTGCTGTTCCGCAACAATGGCCTGCACATCGAAGTCGTCTTCGATCGCAGCACGCCGGTGGGAGCCGACGACAAAGCCGGGATCGCCGATATCAATATCGAAGCGGCGCTGACCACGATTGCCGATTGCGAGGATTCGGTTGCGGCGGTCGATGCCGAAGACAAGCTGCTTGCCTACACCAATTGGCTCGGCGTGATCCGCGGCGATCTGCAGGAGAGCTTTGACAAGGGTGGGCGGACGCTGACCCGCGCGCTCAGCGCCGACAAGGCCTACACCGACCGTGAAGGCAATGCGCAGAGCCTGTCGGGCCGCAGCCTGCTGTTCGTGCGCAATGTCGGCCATCTGATGACCAATCCGGCGATCCGACTGGCAGATGGTGGCGAGATCCCTGAAGGCATCATGGATGCGGTGTTCACCAGCGCAATCAGCAGTTTGGACGTCGAAGGTCGCGCCAAATATGGGAATTCCAAGGCCGGATCGATCTATATCGTGAAGCCCAAAATGCACGGGCCCGAGGAATGCGCTTTCACCAATGATCTGTTCGATGCAGTCGAGGATCTGCTCGGTCTTGCGCGGCACACGATCAAGGTCGGGGTGATGGACGAAGAGCGTCGCACCAGCGCCAATCTGGCTGCCTGTATCCACGCGGTGCGCGATCGGATCGTGTTCATCAACACCGGCTTCCTCGATCGCACCGGGGATGAGATCCACACCTCGATGCGCGCCGGTCCGATGATGCGCAAGGGCGCGATGAAGGGCTCTGACTGGCTCAAGGCCTATGAAGCGCGCAATGTCGGAATCGGTCTCAAACATGGCCTCTCGGGCAAGGCGCAGATCGGCAAGGGCATGTGGGCTGCGCCCGATCTGATGGGTCAGATGATGGTAGAGAAGATTGGCCATCTGCGCGCGGGCGCCAACACCGCCTGGGTGCCATCGCCGACCGCGGCGACGCTCCACGCGTTGCATTACCATCAGGAGAATGTGTTCGAGATACAGCAGGAGCTCGGCGAGATTCCCTCGCTCGATCTGCTGCTCTCCATTCCGCTCGCCGAAGGGACCAATTGGTCCGAAGATGAGCTGCGCGATGAACTCGACAACAATTGCCAGGGCCTGCTGGGCTATGTTGTCCGCTGGGTCGACCAAGGCGTGGGCTGTTCCAAGGTTCCGGACATCAATGATGTCGGCCTGATGGAAGACCGCGCCACTCTGCGAATTTCATCGCAGCATCTCGCCAATTGGCTGCTCCACGGCGTGGTCAGCGAAGACCAGGTGATGGACTCGCTCACCCGTATGGCGGCCAAAGTTGATGCGCAGAATGCCGGCGATCCGCTGTATGAGCCGCTGATCGGCAATGAAGAAGCGCCGGCCTTTAAGGCAGCGAAGGATCTGATCTTCAGGGGTGTGGTGCAGCCGTCGGGCTATACCGAGCCGCTGCTGCACGAATGGCGTCAAGTGAAGAAGGCTGGGTAGCGGGCTAACCCCAGCGGTTCTCTTCATACTCACGCACCGCTTCGACGCCCTGTTCGGCCTGCAGCTTGAGCTTGTATTGCGCTTCGCCAACCGCGGCAGCCATCATCGTCGCTTCGCTGGCGAAGACTTTCAGCTTGAGCCCGTCGATGAACTTCGCGATTGTGGTTTGCGTGACTTGGCAGGAATTTACGCCAAGCTCTTTGATTTCATAGATTTCCTGGCTGTATTCGAGCTTGCCGACGCGCGGTTGCATCGAACATTCGAAGGCATAGCGCTTGAACGGCTCGGCCTCGGTCACGGCAAAGCAAAAATTCACGTCAGGCATGTCCGCCAGGCACAGTTCGAACCGCATTCCGCCGCCGATATCCATTACGGTGTCGCCGCGGGCGCGATGCGCGTTGGCGCGGTCGCCAAAGTCGATCAGGCGATAGACCTCCTCAATCGAAGCTTCGATCTCGATGACATTTTCGAACTCAATCGGGCCTTCCGGCGCCAATTGCGATTTGAACAGTCCGAACATGGCAGGTCCCCCTCTACGCTCGATTGGGTCGGAGAATAGCGCAAGATCGTTAAAACAATCCGATCAGGGCCTTTCCCTGGCGAGCTCTATTCGGCCGGTTCGCGCTGGCCCAGGGCCACATCGGAATAGCCTTCGTACTCGTTGTCTTTCATCGCGTAGGTCAGCAAAGTCACGTCGCGCTTGGTCACGACATAGGCGTATCCCAACGCCACCAGCAGCAAGACACCGGATCCGCCTGCCGCAAAGGGCAGTTCAAAATAGGTCGCCGCTGTCATCAAAGCTGCCGCGATGGCCAAAAGCGCTAAGCTGGTCTTCGACATGGTCGTTGCTCCGTCAGTACCTTCCAAAGTACGGTAGACCGCAAAGGTAATTGCGCCCGGTTAACGAAATGTTCGAGGATCTTAACTTCTTTCTAGGCTACTGATTTGCTGAGACTTAGTTTCCCCATTGGGGCAGGCCCAGCGGCGTAATCCTGCGATCAGGGCACGTCCACCCGGCCATATGTCGGTGTTCCGGACACGATGTGATCCTCGACAAAATCGATTGTGAGCTCGATCAGTGTCCTGCCACCGACTTCGGTGGTGAAAGTGCCGGTCGCGCCAAATCCGTGTCCGGCTCCGAGCACCGAATAGAGCGCATAATCAACCCCGACGACATCGGCTTGGGCGGTCAGGTCGAGCGCGTCCTGATAGGCGACCGTAGGGTCAGCTGTGCCATGGAGGACAAAGAACGGCGCCTCGCCCAGTTCCAGGTCACTGTCGCGTAGCAGATTGCCCCAATAATCCACCACAACCAGCGGCTCTGGACGGGCGATGCCGAACTGGTTGAGGCCATAGGCGACCTGCAGCACAGTAAAGGCGCCGGCGGATGAGCCCCAATAGGCGAGGCGATTGGTGTCGAGGCAATAAAGGTCGCGATTGGCGTCGAGGAAATTGAGCGCCGAGACTGTGTCCTCAAAGGCCGCGCCGATCGCAGTCGCCAGTGAGCCCGGAACGCCGCCCGTGAAAGCAACGAGATCATCGCGGACCGCTTCGAACGGCGCTGTCAGTTCCGGCTGATCGCCCTCGAGCCGGTACTGGATCGATACAAAGGTAATATCGCGGGCATTGGCAGCTTCAGCCATCTGGGTGACATTGCTGTTGACTTTGTTCCCTCCGACGAAGCCTCCGCCATGAACAAACACGATCATCGGACGATTGGCGCTGCAGGTTGCAGACGGCTGGTAGATGTCCAGGAACAGATCCATTGTCCCACTTTGGGTGGCCGCCGTGGCGTATTGGATATCGGATTGCACAACGCGCATGCCGATGGGTGCCGGCGTGGGCGAAGGCGTGGGAGAAGGTGTTGGCGTCGGCGCTGGTGTCGGCGTTGGCGTGACGGAGACTGGCGCGGTGGCCTGGTCTCCACCGCAGGCGGTCAGACCCAAGGCAAGCGCCGAGACCGAGACAAAGGCGAAGTTTCTCAATTTGTGACCCTCGATTAGACGTGATGCCCTAGCAAACGGGCCGGTTCAGGAAATCCTTCGCGCTAGATCGATGAACTCCGCAATTTCCAAGGTTTCTGCCCGTCGCGTGGGGTCAATTCCAGCCTCGGCCATCGCGTCCAGCGCTCCGGGGACAGACTTGAGGCTTTGCCGCAACATTTTCCGCCGCTGTCCAAAGGCGGCCTCTGACAGACGCTCAAGCACTTTGGCGGAGACTCCTTCTGGTGCATCGGTCGGTCTGACATGGACGATTGCGCTCATCACCTTGGGCGGCGGGGTGAAGGCGCTGCGATGGACCTTCAGCGCAAGCTTGGCCGCGCTGCGCCATTGCGCCAACACTGCCAGCCGCCCGAAGGCACTGGTATTGGGTTGGGCTACGATCCGCTGCGCGACCTCCTGCTGGAACATCAGGGTAAGCGAAGTCCATTGCGGCGGCCAGGCCTCTCCACCCAGCCATCTCACAAACAAAGCCGTACCGACATTGTACGGCAGATTTGAAAGCACGGCGTAAGGTTCACCGTTCATGATCTCCCCATGATCGAGCTTCATCGCATCGCCTTCGATCACGCGCAATTGCCCGGGGAAAGCCTCGCCCAATTCAGCCAGTGCCGGCAGACAGCGGCGATCCATTTCGATCGCGGTGACCTTGGCACCGGCGCGCAGCAGGGCGCGCGTCAGTCCGCCAGGTCCCGGGCCGACCTCCAGGACATTCCGACCCTCCAGATCGCCGGGGATCGCTGCAATTCGATCGAGCAATTGCTCGTCCAGCAGAAAGTTCTGTCCCAACGCCTTGGACGCGCTAAGGCCGTGCCTGCCGATGACTTCGCGCAGGGGCGGAAGCTCAACGCTCATCTGAATAAGCAGCCCGATTGCTCGCGCATTGCTCGGCCATCCGCAGCGCGGCCATCATGGCCCCGGGATCGGCCAGGCCTTTGCCCGCGATATCGAACGCGGTGCCGTGATCGGGTGAGGTGCGGATGATCGGCAAGCCAAGCGTCACATTGACGCCCTCATCAAACTCGAGCGCCTTGAGCGGGATCAGCGCTTGGTCATGATACATGCACAAGGCCACGTCATAGCGTTCGCGAGCGCGCGGGGTGAATAGCGCATCGGCGGGGTGCGGGCCGGTGGCGGGAATACCATCTGCCTTAAGCGCTGCGATCGCGGGTTCGATGATCCGCGTCTCTTCATCGCCGAATTTGCCGCCTTCTCCTGCGTGAGGATTGAGGCCGCAAATGGCAATCCGGGGACGCTCAATCCCGAAATCGCGCACCAGCCAGGCGGCCACGATGCGGGCCTTGTGCACAATTAGTTCGGGTGAGAGCAGGTCCGACACTTCGCTGATCGCGACATGGACGGTGATAGGAACCGTCCGCAGACTAGGACCGGCCAGCATCATCACCGCATCGCGATAGGGGCGATTGCAGGCATCTGCCAAAAACTCAGTCTGACCTGGATAATCGAAGCCAATCTCTGCCAATTGGGCTTTCGAGACGGGCGCCGTGACCACCCCGGAAGCGAGACCGCTCAGCGCAAATTTGGTCGCCCATTGCAGCGAAGACAGCGCCACGGAGGCGCCCGCTGCATCGGGCTGACCGGGGGTGTAGAGCGTATCCATTCCAGCGAAGACAGGCAGGCCGACATGCCTGGCGAGCTCAACCTCCGGCATTTCTGCGAAAGGGACGATTGGGCAATCCAACCCGCGTGCCTCAGCCGCAGCGCGCAAGACTTCGGGGCCACCGACGACGAAGAAATTGGGCGGATCTCCGGCGCCGGCCGCAGCTTTCAAACGCGTCCAGCTCTCGACAATGATTTCGGGACCGATCCCGGCAGGATCGCCCAGCGAAACCGCGAGAGGAAGCGAGGTCGCGCTCAATTGTACTCGATATAGGCGTCGTTGCGCAGGTCGCGCAGGTAACGTTGAGCGCGCTTCTGGATCCGATCATTCTCGATTTGGTCCATGACCGAATCGAAGGTCGGGCCAGAAACATCCTGCGGATCATCGCGGCCGCACAGCATCAGCACTCTCACACCCTCTTGGATCGAACCGAATGGCGGCGTGGTCTGACCAATCTGCAGACCCAGGATGATGCCTTGAAGCTGATCGGGCAGGGTCCGAGCGGTGATCTGATCATTGGTGACAACATTGGCACCGATCGCAGCCGCTGCGCTATCGGCATCGGCGCAACCCCGGAGACCGGCGACGAATTGGCCAAATTGTTCGACCCGCGCGCCGGCTGCCTCTTCCGTAGTGTCGGGGTCAAAGGTGATCGCGATCTGCTTGAGGCTCAGAATCGCGTCGCGCGGATCAGCGGTCAGCACTTGCCGTTTGTCGATCAGCAGCAAGATCGTGAAGCCGCCCGGGATCTCGATCGGTCCGACCAATTGGCCAGGCTGCATTTGGCGAACGGCGTCCCCCATGACCTGGGGAAGGGTGCCGAGCCGCAGGAAACCGGTGTCGCCCCCGACCGCGGCGGTGGTCGCCTCAGAGAACTGGCGGGCATAGGCCTGGAAATTGGCGCCCTGCTGAATCTGCTCGACGATCCGTTGGGCGTTCTGCAGCACAGCTTCGCGGTTCTCGGTCGTGGCGGAAAGATAGATCTCTCCAAGTCGGAATTCCTCGGTCCCGCGCGAAGCCTCGAGCCGCTCGAGCACTTCGTTGACCTCTTCTTCAGAGACGTTGACGAACGGAATGACATTGCGCCGCAGTGCATTCTGCCACGACAATTCGCCTTTGATCTGACGCTTGAGCGCTGCTGGGGATGAGCCCACGCTCTCGAGATATTCGTCCATCCGCTCCGGCGAGTCGCCGAAATTCTGCGCGGCGAGTGAATTGTAGCGTTGCTCGACCTGATCATTGGTGACTTCCAGCTCAAGACTTTCCGCCTCCTGGATTTGAAGCGTCTCATCGATCAGATTGCGCAGGATCTGCTGACGCAGCCGGACCCGCTCTTGCTCGGTCACCTCGTTCTGGGACGATGCCAGGACCAGGGCGAGGCGCTGTTCGATGTCGGTTCCCGTAATGACGAAATCGTTGACGATCGCTGTGGCGGTGCGGACGTTCGGATTGTCATTGGTGAAAATCGTCACGTCGTCGGGAATGCCAAACGCGTTGGTCGACGGGGCTGGAGCGGGCTGTCCGGCGGCTTGCTGCGCGCTGATGGCAATCGGCGCACCTGCAAAGCTGAGGGCGGCCAGAGCGGCCAGAGATTTGGTCCAGAATTGTTTTGTCACGATTTTGATCCCGATATCTGCGGAATTTCGGCGCTCAGCCGGAGCCGAACGCTTTTTGCAGGTGTGTAAGGCTGTGGCTTAACCAATGCTGAGCTAGTCCTTAATCGACCCACTCAACGGGCCCGTTCGGAGGGCGGATAGCCGGTTTTGCGGCGGCTGCCAACGCGGTTCCGTCATGCTATCCATGATTGTCCCTGCGCTTAGCGGAACCCAAGGTTGAGCAGCGAGAAGAAGATCTGAAACGTATTGCCGCGTTCAGCGTCACCAGCGGTGATGTAGTCGCGGCGCCAGGTCAGACCAAACTCCATGGTTTCATCCTGATAGGCGACCCCCAATCGCGTGCGAATCGGCTCAAAGCCGTCGGGTGTGAAGATCGGGTCTTCATTGGCATCGGTCAGGTTGAACACACCCGATCCGAAGATTGACCAATTGCGGTCGACCGCGACGCGCGCAGCAGCACGCAGCTCCTCGCGGTCGCGCAAATCCTCGACCGTCTGAATGTTGCGATCGAGCCGAAGATAGCCGAGCTCAAGATAGGTTCGCTGACTGCCAATCGCGGCGTCAATTTCGTTACGGCGGACCGCAAAATTGTCCTTGTCCAAGCGGAATCTGTGAGTCAGCTTGAGGAAATCGCGATAGCGCACCTCTGTCCTGCCGACGAAGTCCGACACCCGCTCTGAAAAGCCGGTACCATCAGGCACGATATCGCGCGCATTCTGCAGTCGGAAGGACTGGCCAACATTGGTCTTGATGCTCCAACCGGGAAACTGCAGCTCATAATCGACGCCCCAGGTCATCCGAACGCCGTCCTCAACCCGGTCATATCCCGGGAAGCGATTGAGCGCGAACAGGTTGGAATCTTCCAGATCGATCGCGCGCGCATCTTCGTTGGGAACGGCGAGGTTCTTAAGCTTGGGGCTGGCGACCAATTGCACCCGCGGTTTGAAGACCTGCGTTCCTCCGAATGCTTCCCCAACAAACGGCCACTCGATGTCAACCGCAGCGGTCGCTATCCCCCTCGCGGTCCAACCTTCATTGCCGCGATAGATCGCCGTGTTGGTCGCGAAGGTGTTGTCGGTGTGGTAGACATCGCCGCGGACCAGGCCGGTCAGCGTGACCACCTGTCCCCAGTCGGTCAGGCCACGCAAATCCCATTTGGCGCCCGCGAAGGCCCGCTGTGTGTCTTGACCATCATTACGGACCAGGCTGAGCGAGTTGGCTTGCAGTTCAATCTGACCCCCGAGCACAGGGTCTTTGAGCCGTTGCCGAAAATCGATCACAGGCAGGGCCAGCGGGATCTGCCCCTGATCGGCGTTGATCCGCAAGCTCTGGGTCGCCCAACCGGCAATGGTGAGATAGGAATCCTCATCGATCCGCTCAAAATTGAAGGTCGATCTCAGGCGGTCGTCACGGCTGAGATCGTAGCGCCGAAGGAATGTCCGATCGCTCGCCACTCGAACGGATGAGGTAAAGCTCCATTCGGGAGAGAATTGGAATCGGCCGTTGGCAGCGAAATAGCCGCGCAATTCCTCCTCTGAGAGGGGCGCTCCAGCAAGATTGACCACGCTGCTGTGCGTTACATAGCCTTCAAGCTGATAGGCTCCGCTGCCAGTGAGTTGGCGCCATTCAGCTGACACCATCGGGGCGACAGCGGTGTAGACATAGGCACCAAGCGTGAGGTCCTGATCAGAGTCAATCCGCCAGAAATATCGTCCGCTCAGTTCGGTCCCGTTATTGGCCGAAACTCGAACATCAGGAACAAGGAAGCCCGATTCCCCTGCGCCGTCGGTTCGGAGGGACAGTCCAGGCAAGGGCAGGATTCTGGCGCCAAACAACTCGAGTACCGCGCCGCGGAAGCGAATTCGGCTATCCTCTGGCTCAAATGTGACCCGATCTGCTGTGATCCGCCAACTGGGATTCTCAGCACAGGCCTGAGGGTCGATCGTGGCGCATGCTGCATAGACAGCATCGGTCAGTACAACGGTTCCATCGTCCCCACGTTCGGCAGATCGAGCCGCCAGGCGCCCGCCCGCCCGCAAGGCCAGCAGCAATTCATCCATCGCTCCGGCCTCGAACTTGTCGGTCAGTTCGACGCTTTCCGTGAACAGCTGATTGCCGCGCTCGTCGACGAACCGAACATTGCCGGTGGCAAGGATCATCCCTGAAGGTCGATCCCAGACGACTTGGTCAGCCCTTACAGACCGGTCCGCGCTGCGCAAAATGACATCGCCGCGAGCTGTGATTGTGTCAGTCTCGCTGTTGTATGTCAGCTCGTCAGCTTCAAAATCGATGACTTCGCCGAAATCCTCGGGAACAGGAGCGAGCGCTTCTTCCTGGTTGTCGGACGCAGGCGCGAGCGCAGTGATCGCCACGCTCTGCTCTTGAGCGTGAGCGGGTGTGATCAGGGCGCACGGCATCGCAACCAGCGCAGCCAGGGCGAACCGGCTTGCTGTTCCTTGCAGATTTCGAAGCGCATTTGCCGACACGGCGACAGCTGATCCTCCCGACATGGCTTGCCTATCGCACCGGTCGCGCCTAATCGCAATCGCCATTCCTCCGGGCACACCGGCCTTTCTGGCCTTGGTCCCGATCAACCGTTTCATGCGTTGGTCAAAGCGTTGGCCCGATACTCTCTTTTTGGAGCGACCATGCAGATCCAGTTCGTCGATAGTCTTCCCGCCCAAGTTCGGCTTGTGACCCGCGTAGTGAATCAGGGAGACGCTTTGTCGGACCTTGATGCGGCCTTCGTCGATGGAGCGCAGGCCTCTCGCTTCAAGGGCGGTGCAGGCCAGGTCTTTGAAGGCTTCGCGATGGATCAGGGATCCTTGCGCCGGATCGCGGTGGCGGGCGCGGGCGAAGCAGCGGATGAGGCTCGTCGCACCAATGTTGAAAAGGCAGGCACAGCGCTGACCGCAAAATATCTGAGGTCCGGCGAAACCGAGATGGTGGTTGATCTGGGCCACGCCGATTTGTCGGGTGAAGAGGCAGCTGCCGTTCTGATGGCGCTGCGTTTGCGCAGTTGGCATCATGACAAATATCGCACGAAATTGGCACAGACCAAGCGCGTCAGCCTTGAGAAGGTCTATGTCATCGGCGCCCCGGCCGGCACGGACGCGGCTTGGGAAGAGGCCTCCGCGATCGCCAAGGGGGTAGAGTTCACGCGGGTGCTCGTCGCTGAGCCAGCCAATATTGTTTACCCCGAGAGCTTTGTGGCTCTGTGCGAGGAAGCCTTTGCTGGCACTGGGGCCGAATTGACCGTGCTCGACGAGGCCGAGATGGAAAAGCTTGGCATGGGCGCGCTGCTCGGTGTCGGGATTGGATCGGAGCGGGAGTCGCGCCTGTTGGCGATCCGGTGGAATGGTGGCGCCGAGGATCAAGCGCCCACCGTCTTTGTAGGCAAGGGCGTTACATTCGACACCGGCGGCATTTCGCTCAAACCAGCTGCGGGCATGGAAGACATGAAGTGGGACATGGGCGGTGCTGGTGCCGTCGCCGGCGGAATGCTCGCGCTTGTTTCGCGCAAGGCCAAGGCTAACGTCATCGGCGTGCTCGGCCTGGTTGAGAACATGCCTGACGGCAAGGCCCAACGTCCGGGCGATGTGGTGACCTCGATGAGCGGGCAGACCGTCGAAGTGATCAACACCGACGCTGAAGGTCGTTTGGTCCTGTGTGACGCTCTGCATTGGGCGCAGGAGCAGTATAAGCCTGCGCAGATCGTCGATTTCGCAACACTGACGGGAGCCATGATCATTGCGCTCGGCCATAACCATGGCGGTCTGTTCTCGAATGATGACGCGCTTGCAAACCAACTGCTCGCTGCGGGAGCGACGACCGGGGACAAGCTGTGGCGGATGCCGATCGGCCCGGCCTATGACAAGCTGATCGATTCCCCGATTGCCGATATCAAGAACGTGGGTCCGCGCCCGGCGGGATCGATCACCGCAGCGCAATTCCTGCATCGCTTTATCAAGGATGACACGCCATGGGCGCACTGTGATATTGCCGGTATGGTTTGGGCCGACAAGCCTGGCCAGACCTGGGACAAGGGCGCCACCGGCTATGGCGCGCGCCTGATCAGCCAGTTCGTTGCGGATAATCTCGAAGACTAGGATTGCGGCCTCATGCCCAAGATGAGGCGCAAATCCGACCTGCCAAGCAAGACCTGCGCGGCCTGTGGACTGCCGTTTGCCTGGCGCAAGAAATGGGCGCGGGATTGGGCGCAGGTCCGCTATTGCTCTGAACGGTGCAAGCGGTCCAAGAAGGTTGCCTCATGAAGGTCGATTTCTGGCAATTGTCGCGCGATCCGGTCGAAAAGGTGGTCGCATTGATCGCGCAACGCGTGCTCGATGGTGGCGAGCGATTGCTGATCGTGAGTGAAGACGACAGCCAGCGTGAGCGGATTTCGCGCGAGCTTTGGAGCGCGGGTCCAGAGTCCTTCCTCGCCAATGGAGAAGAAGGCAGCGCCGGCGCCGATCAGCAGCCGATTCTGCTTGCTGCAAAAACTGAGGCGCTGAATTCAGCCTCTCATATCATCTTTGCGGACGGCGAATATCGCGAAACTGAAGGATTTGACCGGGCATTCTTGCTGTTCGACGAAGCGACCTTGCAAGCGGCGCGGAGCACATGGAAATCGCTTGATGGTGAGGCCAGTCTCGAACGCGCATTTTTCCGGCAAGAGGACGGCAAATGGGTTAAGGTGGCCTGACACGGATTGGGCTCCAGCCAAGCACGAGGGGAGAGACTTACATGGCAAAGACATCAAACAGCATACGCAATCTGGCAATGACATTCTCGGCGATGGCGGTTTTGGGCCTGTCGGGCTGTAGCTCGGAACGCTCGGGCGAGTTCACCACCGAAGAGGGTGATACGGGGAGCTATTCGGTTGATCCGGACAGAGGTGAGACCAATATGACGATCACCACCGACGAAGGCACCACAACGCTTCGATCAGGCAGCGATGTACCGATCGATCTGCCCCTGGGCTTCTCGGTTTATCCCGGAGCCGCTGTGACCAGCAATTCGGTGGTCGATCACAATGGCGGAGAAGGATCGATGGTGATCTTCGACACCTCCGACTCCCCGGATGAAGTGGTCGCATTTTATCGTGAGCAAGCGGAAGCTGCAGGAATAGAGATCAAGGTCGATCTGACCATCAATGATGGAAGAATGCTTGGCGGCGAGGGCAGCGATGGCGAGGTCTTTACCATCAACGTTTCAGCCAATGAGCAGGGTGCCAATGGTCAGCTGATGGTGGGCGACAAGCTCGGCGGCTGAGCGGGCTGACCGGCGGACATCGCAGGGGTTGCTCTATTGGCTGCCCAAGGCTATCGGCGCGCCGGAATTCAAGGAAAACTCCTTCTCACCCTTCTCAGCGCCCATTTCGCGCGACACTTCAAGGAACAGAACAATGGCGGTTACCCGCACCTTTTCGATTATCAAGCCCGATGCAACTCGCCGCAACCTGACTGGTGCCGTCACCCAGAAGCTGGAAGAAGCCGGCCTGCGTGTGGTTGCTTCGAAGCGCATTCACATGTCGCGCGAACAGGCCGAGGGCTTTTACGCGGTTCACAAAGAGCGTCCGTTCTTCGGTGAGCTGGTTGAGTTCATGATGAGCGAACCGGTTGTGGTGCAGGTGCTCGAAGGCGAAGACGCCGTTGTGCGTAACCGCACCGTAATGGGCGCCACCAATCCGGCTGAAGCTGACGAAGGTACAATCCGCAAGGAATATGCCCTGTCGATCGGCGAGAACACTGTCCATGGCTCGGACAGCGATGAGAACGCCAAGATCGAGATCGACTTCTTCTTCAACGCAGACGAAATCGTCGGCTGATCCCGATCTTTCGGAAAGCATACCAAGGCCGCCCCTCGAGGCGGCCTTTTTTGTTTGATAGGTCAAACTACTCGGCTGGTTCGCGCGCAAAGCCCGCCATTTGATCGGCGTGAACGTGATGGTGACTTGAGCCGGTCCCCGCCATCTCTTTGCGCATGCACTCCGTCGCTGAATCGGACAGCGGAATCTCGAGCGCGGCATAGGTCCGTTCGATCTCGCTTTCCCAATCATTGCCCAGAGCATCGAAATGCAAATGAGCGATGGGACCCTGCCATTGCGCGATGGTCGTCCTCATGCGCTCCCCGCGGAGGGCCAGCTTGCGGCGCCATTCAGCCTCAATCCAATCGAGATCGGCGCTGTCGCTCTGGATCGTCATCTGGTTGGCGACGAGCGAAACTGTGCTGCGAACGACCGCTTCATCTTCGCGGCTGGCCACGACCAGGCGCGCGTCGGGGAATTGCGCGAGGAGGCTTGGCAAATCCTCCGAAAACTGCGGGACCTTGAGAACTCTTGGTTTGGCTGCGTTGCTGCGATGAACGGCGTCAGTCCGTAGGACCCTCGCAAACTCACGATAAACTGCAGTGGAATCGGCACTCTCGCTGAATGCCGTGTAGGACGGGATCCGCCATTGGGTTTCGTAAGTGGCGTGATTGAGCGTGCCTGCAAGCCAGCCCAATTCTTCTTCGACGCGCCCCGAAGCCATAGGATGAATGGCATCGATCCAGGGATTGATCTTTCGCGCGATCGCCAAGCTCAAGCCGCCCCAGAAGGCGCGCATGTCGGGCCAGGTTGGAACCGGGTGCCAGCTGTCGCAAAAGCGCGTCGAGGAGTGGGCGGGATCGGCCGCGAGGAGACGATGGATCCGGGTCGTGCCAGACCGCATGTGCCCAATCACGATGATCGGAGCTGCCAGCTCGGTCTCAAGCAGCTCGGGCCGGTCGCCCCACAATTTGCCGAAGCGCAGTCGGTGGCGCATCATGCGAACCAATTGACCATGCGCCATTGCCCGTCCGACCGGATTGAGGTCAGCCTCGCGATTGACGCTGTCGGTCAAGCGGATCAGGCGATCTCTGAAATCAGCGACTTCGTGGCTGTCGCGCCCAGCGCGTTCATATTCGGCGGCCTGCTCGCCAAAACCCTTACTGGCAGAGGCCCACAATTCATCTGGGTCCAGCGTCGGTTCTGGAAGCCAACCCTTGTCCCAGGCACGGCGCAAGCCGGCATTCGATCGATCAATCAACCCCACGCGAGTCAGCGGATGCGGGCGAGGGGGGTGGGCGCGGCTGGCCATCAAAACATATCTGCCGCATCGAGCAATTTTGTCAAACGGCCCGGCGCGACCGCTCGCCAGCTGCGTTCAAGCCATTCGCTGACATGCTCCCAATCAACCCCGGGCCGATTGAGGATGATGCCGATCCACCCACTGGCGCCATAGTAAGCCGGTTTGAAATAGATCTCTGGCTGCGCTTCGACCAGGTCGAGCAGCTCATCCATGCTTCCGGTCTTGACCAGCACAGCGATATTCTCACTGCCATGATGGTGGTCGCTGAAATGGGCGAAGAATTTGCCAGACTTTTCCGAGCCAACCCGAAACCCGGGCGAGCCGTGGCTCTCGCGCTCGTGGGTTTCAGGCAGCGCCAGAGCAAGCGCGCGAAGCTGATCGAGCAAGTAGATCGGATCATTCCCGCGCGAGACATAATCTGCGACAGCCCTGGGGTAGAGCTGATGCTCGGCCAGCTTGACCCGCTCGGCCAGCGTCTCCGGAGTGTCCTCCGCTGCGATTGTGACCTTGGCCTGGGCAAGCACCTCTCCCGCATCCAGCTCCGCCGTGACGAGATGCACGCTCGCGCCGCCATGGCTGTCGCCGGCCTCAATCGCGCGCCTATGGGTCTCCAGCCCCTTGTACTTTGGCAGAAGCGAAGGGTGGATATTGATGATCCGACCGGCCCAGCGCTCGACGAATCCTTCCGAAAGAATGCGCATATATCCGGCGAGAACGATGAATTCGGCCCCGGCATCGATCACGGCGCGTTCCATTGCTGCATCCTGCTCTTCGCGCGAGCATTCAATATGCGAGTGGCTGAAGGTCGGGATGCCCTCGATCTCGGCCAGCGATAGGCCTGTGGCGTCAGGCTTGTTGCTGGCCACAAGAACGACGTCGTAGGGGGAATTCACTAGTCTGCTGGCATAGATCAGCGCGGCCATATTGGTCCCGCCGCCGGAAATGAAGATGGCTACCTTCGCTCGCTCAGCCAAGGTGAGTGGCCTCCCAAGCACCACGGCCTGACCAAGTTCCCGAAGATCCGGAAACGGTGCAGCCGCGCTCTCCCTGTTCGATCGTTCCGACTGTCAGAATTGTTTCGCCCGCTGCCTCAAGTTGAGTTGTCACCTGCTCAACCTTGTCGGGTGCGACCGCCACGATCATCCCGATGCCGCAATTGAAGGTCCGAGCCATTTCTTCAGGCTCTATATTCCCTTGCCCTTGCAGGAAGGCCATCAGGCGCGGCTGCTCCCAGCTATCGGCATCAACCTTGGCGTGAGCGCCCTCGGGCAAGATGCGAGGAATATTCTCCAACAACCCGCCGCCGGTGATATGCGCCAGCCCGTCGATCAGGCCTGCGCGGATCAGCGGCAAAAGGCTCGCGACATAGATTCGGGTCGGTTCGATCAGTGCATCTATCAACAGGCGCTCAGGATCGAACAGTGCAGGGCGATCGAGCTTCCAGCCAAAATCGGCAGCCAGTCTGCGGACAAGTGAATAGCCATTCGAGTGCACGCCCGAGCTCGTCAGTCCCAGCAGGACATGGCCGGGCGCAACCTTCTCTCCGGTCAGCTGCTCGCCGCGTTCGACAGCCCCGACGCAGAAACCTGCGAGATCATAATCTCCGGCGGCGTACATTCCGGGCATTTCGGCGGTTTCGCCCCCGATCAGCGCGCAACCGGCCTGTTTGCAGCCTTCAGCAATGCCAGCAACGACCCGCTCGGCAATGCCATTCTCGAGCTTACCTGTGGCGAAATAATCGAGGAAGAACAGCGGCTCTGCGCCCTGCACGATCAGATCGTTCACGCACATGGCAACTAGATCGATCCCCACCGTGTCGTGCCGGTCATGATCAATCGCCAGCTTGAGCTTGGTCCCAACTCCGTCATTGGCAGCCACCAGCAGCGGGTCCGAATAGCCCGCAGCCTTGGGATCAAAGAACCCGCCAAAACCGCCCAATTCGCTGGTCGCGCCAGGCCGCGCTGTCGCTTTGGCGAGCGGGCCAATCGCTTTTACAAGCGCATTACCCTCCGCAATTGACACCCCAGCCTCAGCGTAGGTGTAGCCCGCGTTATGGTTTTTCCCCGAAGTCATGAACGGTGGTTTAGCCATTCGCGCTTGGAATTCCACTCGCCTTTGGGCAAAAGGCGCAGGATTTCCCCGATGGCAGCAAGTCTTCCTCATTTCCGCCCGGTCAACGAGGCACTCAAGCAGAGCTTACCCAGGGCTTTGGCGATCGGCGTAACCGCGCTTGCCCTGCTGCTCGCGGTCGCGACTCTGGTGGCTCAGGTCGGAGGAGAGCGCGGAATTGCTCCGACCGCCTCGACCAGCGATATCGAGATCACCGGGATCGAGGTTGATGTGCGCGCCGGTTCCGCCGAAGAAGCGCGGCAACAGGCCTGGCAGCGCGCGCAAAGACTGGCGTGGAACAAGGCTGGCGGTCCGCAGATCTCCGATTCTCAATTGAGCTCGCTGGTGCTTGCGATCGTGATCGAGCGCGAACAGCTCGGCCCAAGGCGCTACATTGCTACTTTGGGAGTTGTATTCGATCGGCAACGGGCGGGACGATTTCTTGGCGGGACCGTGCAGGGGCGGAGTTCTGCTCCAATGATGCTTCTGCCTGTGACGGTTCAGGGCGGAGCCTATACGGTTTATGAGGTTCGCAATCCTTGGCAACTCGCCTGGGCCGAGTTCAATCCTGGTTCCAGCCGGATCGACTATGTCCGGCCCACGGGCGCCGGAGGCGATTCCTTGCTGCTGACCTATGGCCAGACCGGCCGACGGAGCCGCGCATGGTGGCGCAATGTGCTTGATCAGTTCAACGCCGCTGACGTGCTGGTCCCGATTGCCAAGCTCGATCACCAATACCCTGGCGGACCGATTACTGGGACGTTCACTGCCCGTTACGGCCCGGACAGCGTTTTTCTGGAGCAATTCGAGTTGGCGGTTGATGGCCCGGATCAATTGCCGGCTATGCTCAATCAAGCCGTTGCTCGGCTCGATGGGATTTTTGTTCAGGCTTTGGTCGATGGCAAGCTGCGGCCCGATCCAACTTTGCGAGAGACCGAGACCGGTGAGGCGGATCCGGCGATTGCACGCTTGATCGAAATCGGGCGCGCGATCCAGGCCCGCGATCTGGCTGAGGCCGAAGCCGCCGCTCTACCGAATGTGGTCACCACCCCTGCTGTCGAAGCCGCTCCCACGCCGGAGGCAACAGCCACTGTTGTGCGCGCCTATGTCGTCCAGTTTGCCACGCCTGATGCGGCGGCATTCGACACCGCGCTCAACAATGTTCGCGGCGTGCAAGGCGTTCGCGGTCTGGCTGTCACCAGCACGGCTATGGGCGGCACGTCGGTGATGAGCGTCAGTTTTGGCGGAACGCTCGATCAGCTCGCTGCGCAATTGCGGGCGCGGGGCTTTACGGTCCAACAGGGATCGAATGCGCTTGCGATCAGCCGTTGATGGGGTGACGCATGTCCCGGCAGATCGCCCTTCCACTTCAACTTAGCAATCCGGAGGATTCGGCACGGATTGTCGTCGGCAATGCCAATGCGCATGTGATCGAGGCGTTGCGCGATGCCAAGTCCTGGCCGTTTCATTCGGCCGTGCTGACCGGACCGGCGCGATCGGGCAAATCCCTGTTGGGTCGCTGGGCCAGCGAGCAGGGCATTGATGTGATTGATGACGCCGACAGCACTGATGAGACCGAATTATTCCATCGCTGGAACGCGGCGCAGGAATCGGGCACCCCGCTATTGCTGATAGCCAATGACCAGCCTTGGGTGATGGCGCTGCCTGATCTGCGATCTCGACTGGGCGGCTCGCTACAGCTCGAAATGGGTGAGCCGGACGATTCCATGGCGGAGCAATTGCTGCATGCCTTTGCCGAGCAATCCGGCCTGAGTCTTGCTGCCGGGGCGACAGACTATCTGGTTCCAAGAGGGCCCCGCAGTTTCGCTGGGCTCGAGCAATTGGTGAAACAGATTGACCGCATCAGCCTTGAACGGCGGGCGCCCGCCACCATGTCTGTTTGGAGAGCGGCTCTGGAAGCCACGCAAGGCCCTGAGCAACAGCGCTTAATTTGATGGCGATTTGCAATTGGCCGCAATTGGTGGGAGATTGGAACCATGTTCGATCGGCTCAAGACCTATCTTGATTCCGTCCGGGATCGTGATCCGGCGCCGCGTTCGCGCTGGGAGATTTTGCTCTATCCTGGAGTGTGGGCGCTGGGCTTCCACCGGGTGGCGCACTGGCTGTTCGACGCCAAACTGTACTTCCTGGCGCGTCTGGTAAACCACATCGGTCGCTTCCTGACGGCGATCGATATCCACCCAGGGGCGCAGATCGGCCGCAACTTCTTCATCGATCACGGCTTCACTGTGATTGGAGAGACGGCAGAGATTGGCGACAACGTCACAATCTACCAATGCGTGACTCTGGGTGGGACAAACCCGACCAATGGTAAGGGTGGCAAACGCCATCCCACTCTCGAAGATAATGTGATCATCGGATCCGGCGCCCAGATCATCGGTCCGATCACGATCGGCGAGCGGGCGCGGGTTGGCGCCAATGCCGTTGTAACGGATGATGTCGTCGCCGGAGCGACCATGGTCGGCGTGAAGGCGCGCTCCACTCTGGTCCCGGCCGAAGAATGGCTGCGCGAATTCATTCCCTACGGCACACCGTGCGAAGATGCCGAAGGCAATCGGGTCGATTGCATTGAAAAGCTCGAGGGCGAGATCGCTGCACTCCGGGCAGAGATTCGCGATATGCGCGAAGGACAGACGCAGCCGCGGGAGCAAGAGCTTCCACTGGGCGAGCCAGTGCAGGCGCAAAAGACGGGAACTGACGAAGGATGAGCTTAGGCTTTGGCGGCGGCTCGGTCGTCGCATTTCCTGGACGCGCACCCAACCAGATTGGGTTTGAGCGCGATGAATTGCAGCGCATCTTGGATCTCTACGGGCGGATGGTAGCCGCTGGCGAGTGGCGCGATTATGCAATGGACTTTGACCGCCATGCAGCCGTGTTCTCGGCCTTTCGCCGCGCCGCTGAACGGCCGCAGGCTGCAATTGAAAAACGCCCGGCCTTGCGCAACAAGCAGGGGATGTGGACGCTGATCGGAGAGCACGGTCAAGTGCTCAAGCGCGGTCAAGACCTGGCCAATGTTCTCGCTCCGGTAGAGCGCCGCCTGGTCAAGCTGGTCGAGGATTGATCAGCTGGGTTGAGCGGATCTTCGCCAAAGGATGACGAGCATGCCCGCCCCCACGATCCAGTCGAAACCTGCGCATAGCGGCGGATACCAATCCGCCACTCCGGTATGCGGACCGAACACCGCATCGTAGGTGCCATGGGCAAGGATGAAGAGACCGATCGCCGGGAGCCAGCGGTCCATCGCAATCCGAGCAATGACGGCAACTAGGCTGGCGATCACCATTTCAGCCACGGCTTCGGTGAAAGTGCCGGTGACCAATCGCGCGCCTATATAGACCGCTAGCATAGCAACCAACGCAAGATAGCCGGCATCCGCCAGCGTCTTGTCTGACCCACGAGCAAAAAGAGCGAGCAGCAGTCCTCCGCTACCCGCTCCTATCGCTAGTGCTAGCCAGTATTCGCTCACGCGAGGTTCTTAACCGCGAGCGCTGCTCGGACCGGTGCCGGTGACCTTCTGCATCGCCTTGAGGATCGCGCCCGACTGCTCGCTGCCCGATTGCGGTGCAATGAGGTTGGTGAACGAGTTGATGTCTTCCCAACGTGCCGCGAAGCCTTCGACGGTGCGCTCACCATCAGGCAGCCAGACAGCGTCGTTCATGACGACCCATGACGAGTGGAAGCCACCAGCGCCCGCGCCGACAATGGCATTGGTCGGTGCGTCTTCGCTGACGAGGTAAAGCGCTGCCGGAACTACGTTTTCCGGAGCGAACAGCTTGAAAGCTTCTTCCGGGAACAGGTCTTCGGTCATCCGGGTGCCAGCCACCGGCGACAGCGAGTTGACGCGGACGTTGTACTTGGCGCCTTCGAGCTGCAGCGTCTTGGTCAGGCCAGCGAGGCCGAGCTTGGCCGCGCCATAGTTGGCTTGGCCGAAGTTGCCGAACAGTCCGGTCGAGCTGGCGGTCATCAGGATCCGGCCATAGCTCTGCTCCCGGAAGGTTTCCCAGCAAGCCTTGGTGACGAACGCCGAGCCGGTCAGGTGAACTTTGAGGACGAATTCGAAATCTTCCGGGCTCATCTTGGCGAACGTCTTGTCGCGCAATACGCCAGCGTTGTTGATCAGGACATGGACGCCGCCCCATTTCTGTTTGGCGTCGGCAACCATCTTTTCCATCTGGTCGAATTCGGTGACCGAACCGCCGTTGGCCATGGCTTCGCCGCCAGCGGCTTCAATCTCGGCAACCACTTCAGCGGCTGCGTCTGAGGTGCCGGTTCCGTCGCGCGAACCGCCGAGGTCGTTGACGACAACCTTCGCGCCGCGCCTGGCCAGCTCGAGGGCATAGGCCTTGCCCAGACCGCCGCCAGCGCCGGTCACGATTGCTACTTTATCCTTGAAGTCGATGCTCATGGGGATTGTCTCCTGCGAATGGATTGGCGCGGTTTACGCGCGCGTAAACTATTGTGTGGCGCTCGGTGGCAGTTTTCGCGCGTGCTTGCAACAGGCGCAATGGCGATTCCGCCGTGCCGTAGCGGTAAGCTGTCCCTTAAAGGCTTTTCAAGGCGGGAATCAGGCCGTCGAGCGAATCAATCACGGCATCAGCGCCCAATTCACTAGGTGGCTTGTCGCAATAGCCATAGGCCGCCGCGACGACTGGGACATTGGCGGCGCGGGCCGCTTTTACGTCGTAGGTCGAGTCGCCAACGAAGGCGATCGCGCCGCCGTCGCAACGCTTTTGCGCTTCCCAGATCGGGTCGGGAGCCGGCTTGGCCTTGCCTTTACCCATTGTGTCTCCGCCGATCACCGTCACAAACGGGTCGATGAAATCGAGCTGAGTCAGGACCGAGCGGGCAAATTCCTCAAACTTGTTGGTCACCACAGCGACCTTCACACCATTGTCGACCAGCTCAGCGACGACCTCGCGAGCGTGCGGATAGGGGGTCGTGAAGTCAGCGTTGTGTTCGGAATAATAGCGCAGCATCTGTTTGTAGAGCGCGCGGAAATCATCCTCAGGCATGCCGCCCTGGTTTTCAACCGCCTGCGCCAGCATGATCTTGGCTCCGCCGCCGATCAGATCCTTCGAGCTGTCGACGGGAACGGGCTTGAAGCCGCCCAGCTCGAGCGCATGGTTCACCGCAGCTCCCAGATCCTGGAAGGTGTCGAGCAGGGTGCCGTCGAGGTCGAATCCGACCGCGTCAAAGGGAATGTCAGCCATGCACATGCGCGTGGCCGAAGAGGCTTCAAACCGCAAGCATTTGCTGGCACAGGTCGAAAGTCCTAAGGTCGCCAATGACTGGAACGCAAATGACTGAATTCGCCTCCATTGTGCTCGCAGCGGGTAAAGGAACCCGCATGAAGAGCGATCTGCACAAAGTGCTGCACCCGATTGCCGGGCGACCGATGCTCGATCACCTGATGGGGTCGATTGAGGCCTTGGGACCGAGCAAGCAGGTTGTGGTGGTAGGGTCAGGCAGGGACCAGATTGAGGCCGCGGTGGAAGGGCGTGCCGAAACCTGCCTCCAGGAGCCGCAATTGGGCACTGGCCATGCGGTTCAGCAGGCTGAGACGGCGCTCAATGGCTTCAGCGGCGATGTGCTGGTGCTTTACGGCGATGTTCCCTTCGTGCGGACCGAGACCATGCGGGCGATGCTCGACCGGCTCAACGCCAGTGATGTTCCCGCGGTGGTGGTTCTTGGCTTCGAGCCGGAAGATCCATTGCAATACGGCAGGATCATCACCGATTACGATGATCAGATCGCCAAGATGGTTGAGTTCAAGGACGCCGATCTGGCGGAGCGTGAGTGTCGACTGTGTAATTCCGGGCTGATGGCGGCCAAGGCCGAAGACATGTTTTCCCTGCTAGCGCGGGTCAGCAACGACAATGCTCAGAGCGAATATTACCTGCCCGATATCGTCAATATCGCCATTGGTGACGGGCGGACCTGCGCCGTCGTTCGGACCGAGGATCCAGATGAAGTGGCTGGTATCAATTCGCGATCTGAGCTGGCTGCGGCAGAAACGCGTTGGCAGGCCGTTCGCCGCGAACAGGCGATGGCCGATGGTGCCACGCTCAAGGCGCCCGAAACAGTCTTCTTCAGCTGGGACACGCAGGTGGGACGCGACGTGACGATCGACCCGCATGTCGTGTTCGGCCCGGGCGTAACGATCGCCGATGGGGTCCACATCAAGGCCTATAGCCATCTCGAAGGTGCCACATTGGCGAGCGGCGCTGCTGCCGGTCCTTTCGCACGCCTGCGTCCCGGTGCGGTGATGGAAGAGGGTAGTTTCGTCGGCAATTTCGTCGAGATGAAGAAATCCACTTTGGGGCCCGGCGCAAAAGCCAGCCACCTGACCTACATTGGCGATGCGACAGTCGGAGCCAACGCGAATATCGGCGCGGGTACGATCACCTGCAATTACGATGGCTATTTCAAGTATCAGACCGTGATTGGGGAGCGGGCCTTTATTGGCTCCAACAGCGCGCTGGTCGCCCCAATCAAGATAGGTGCCGATGCGATTGTTGCCGCTGGCAGCACCGTGTCGCGCGATGTCGATGCGGGCGAGCTGCGGATGGTCCGAGCCGACCAGCTGATCAAGCCGGGCTGGGCTGATCGTTTCCACGATACGATGAGCAAGAAGAAAGAGGCGGCCAAGAAGAAGGGGTGAGTGCATGAAAGCCATGCAATTTGTCGCCAGCGCTAATCATCAGGCTGCGCTGGAATTCTACCGCGACGTGCTTGGCTTTGCTCTGCTCGAAGATTCCCCCTTTGCGCTGGGCTTTGACGCGGCGGGGACGATGCTGCGGGTACAGAATGTCGCCAACTTGGATCCTTATCCCTTTACCGCGATCGGCTGGCAGGTCGACGACATTGCCGCCGAACGCGACCGTCTGGCCGAGCGCGGCGTCAGCTTCCTCGACTTTCCGCCGTTCGACCAGGATGAGCGCGACATCTGGACCGCGCCCGATGGAGCCAAGGTCTGCTGGTTCCGCGATCCTGACGGCAACACCCTGTCGCTGACGGAATTTCCCGCTTGAGCGAGGAAGGTCTGACCTGCTGGCTCTGCGGCCGCCCGTTCGAGACGCTGATCCAGTGGCACCATCCCGTCCCCAAGGCCAAGAGGGGCCGCCAGACCGTCCCGGTCCATCCGATCTGTCACAAGACGATCCACGCCAATTTCACCAATGCCGAACTGGCCCGGATCGGGGATGATCCAGAGATGCTGCGCGCGCATCCGGCGATCGCCAAGTTCCTAGGCTGGATCGCAAACAAGCCACCCGACTTTCACGCTCCGACCCGGCGATGATGGTCCGGCAAAGCGCAGCGGGATCAGACGTCTTCCAGTCTGCTGTGCGATGAGTTGAGCGGGCCGACTTCGCGCTTCCACTGTTCGAACTCGCTGCGGCTCAGCAGGTAACGCTCGCGCGCTTCAGCAAAGCTGATCACCTCGTCATGAACCGCTCGGACCACTTCGGCCTTGCGGGTCTTGGACCAATGCACACGGTGGGACGAAGGGAGTCTTGCGCGTTTGATGGCTTCGGAAACGGAAATGTCGCGGGGGTAAGCCAAGTGTCTTCTCCTCTTGCCCCCGAGATGAAGCCAGTGTCGTAGCGCAGCCTTAATTTCCCGTGGTGACAGATACTTAATTCGGCATTTGCCAAGCGAAGCGTGGGCAATTTGCGGTGAGCGGTGAGGGCATCGGCTCCGGGCCCAAAACAGAAAGGGCGACCCGTAGGCCGCCCTTTCAGAATCTCATCGCTCAGGCGGTCACTCGCCTTCGCTCACCCCGCTTTCATCCATCAGACGCTGCATCAGATAGACAAATTGCAGCGCCTGGATCTTGGCGCGTTGCTCGTTGTCGACCCCGCCCGAGTGGCCGCCGGTCATATCCTCAAAGTAGTAATAGGGCTGCCCCAGCTCCTTGAGCCTAGCGGCACCCTTGCGGGCATGCGCCGGGTGCGTCCGGTCATCGGCGGTTGAGGCCCACAGGAACGGCGTCGGATAGTCCACGCCTTCGACGATCTTCTGATAGGGTGAATAGCCTTCGATCCAGGCGCGCTGCTCAGCAATGCGCGGATCGCCATATTCGCCAATCCACGAAGCCCCGCGGCCGATCAGGTGATAGCGCAGCATGTCGAACAGCGGGATCTGGACGATCGCGCCGCCAAACAGATCAGGCCGCTGAGTGAAGGCAGTTCCGACCAGCAGACCGCCCTGCGAGCCGCCAACAATCCCGAGATGCTCGGGACTGGTGAAGCCCTTCGCCACCAGATCCTCACCCACCGCGATGAAGTCGTCCCAGGTGCGCTGCTTGTTCTCGCGGATCGCGCTCTGGTGCCAGTTCGGACCGAACTCGCCGCCGCCGCGCAGATTGGCGAGCACATAGGCGCCGCTATTCTCGAGCCACAGCTTGCCGGTGGTGCTGAGATAGGCGGGCAGGCGAGGGATCTGGAACCCACCATAGCCGGTCATCAGCGTGGCGGTGCTGCCGTCGAGCTCCATCCCCTGCGGCTTGACGATGAAATAGGGGATCTTGGTCCCATCGGCGCTGGTGGCCTCATGCTGTTCGACCTCGAGCCCGGTCTTGTCGAAATAGCTCGGGCTGGTCTTGATCACCTGCGGATCACCGCTCCCATCCGAATAATAGAGCGTGGTTGGATTGAGGAAGTCGGTGACCGTGAACATGATCTGGTCGCTCTCATCCGAGCTGGTCTGAATTCCCAGAGTGGCATTGTCTGGCAGAGCAACCGGCTCGCTGGTCCAGGCCCCATCGACGAAATTGAACTGCAGGATCTTGCCGACGACATTGTCGAGCATGGTCACGAACAGAGCATTGCCGGTGATCGCCCCGCCGCGCTTGGTCTGCCGCTCCGCCGGAGCCCAGACCAGGGTCTTGGTCGCGCCATTGGGATTGGCCTTCCATTCTTCGAGCTCAACCGCGATCAGGCTGTCGGCCGGGAAGGTCTGGCCGTCGACTTCCCAATCGACATCGGTCGAATAGAGCAGGTGGCCATCGACAATCCCATAGGGCGAGGCCTTGAGCGGAAGCTCGAGCTTGATCCATTCCTTGGTCTCGGGATTGCGCACGAAATATTCGGTTTCGTGAAAGCTGATCGCCTTGAAGGCGGTCATGGCGTGGATCGTGCCGGTGTTGTCGCGCAACAGGCTCGCGCCCGCCCAGACATCGGTCTTCTCGCCGCGAAAGACTTCCTTGGCGTCTTCAATGCTGGTGCCGCGCGCCCAGATCCGCGAGGTGTAGGGATATTCGCTTTCGGTCATCAGCTCTTCGCTGAAATTGCGTGTGACCAGCAGCGTGTCCTGATCGATCCACTGAATATTGCCCTGGCTTTCGGGCAGCTCGAAACCGCCCTCGATGAACTCGCCCGTGGCGGTGTCGAATTCGCGCAGCACGGTCGCGTCCTTGCCGCCATCCGACAGCGCGATCATGCATTTGTTGAGCGCGGGAGGCAGGCAGGTCGAACCCTTGTAGACCCATTCCTTGTCTTCGGCTGCTGCCAGAGCATCTACATCGAGCACGATCTCCCACTCAGGCTCATCGCTCTGATAGCTTTCGAGCGTGGTCCGGCGGACCAGCCCCTTGGGGTTCTGCTTGTCTTGCCAGAAATTGTAGAGCCCATCGGGCCGGAACGAGACATAGGGAATGCGGTCTTCACTATCGAAGATCGCCAGCGCATCCTGCTTGAGCTTGTCGAACCGCGGATCGGCTTCAAACACGGCGAGCGTGCGCTCATTCTCGGCTTCGACCCAGGCGAGGGCTTCGTCGCTGCGCGCTTCCTCGAGCCAGATATAGGGATCCTGCTCAGGGCCAGGCACGCCATCATCCATTGCGGTCTGTTCGGTCATGTCGTCATCCTGGCTTTCGGCAAGGGCTGGGCTTGCGGACAGGCCAATGGCAGCCGCCAGTGCAAGGGTGGATACAAGTTTCAAAAATCCTCTCCAATGGTCTGGGAAGGGGGAAATGGGGTTGTGAAACAGTAATGGCGATCCGCACCGCGCTTGTGAAGGGTGATTCCTGACGCCACGCAGCGGGCTCGGCTCACCGCAGCTGAGGCACGGTTGGAACACATGGAACAGGGTTGTTTTGAAAAGATTGCATGGATCGTTGGCGGGGCTTTTGATCGAGCGAGGCGATTGAAATGGAGAGAGGATGCGCAGGTCATGCCGCGCTTATGCTGGCGCGGGGCGAAGTAGGAAAACTGGGGGTCTGCCTGGTCGTTGCTGAAGCAGAAGACCAGGTTACGAGCCAATTGAGGGCAAAAATTGAAGGCGATCAAAGCCATGCCGAGCGTCGATCAACGGACCGCTGGAAACCAGCGGCAAACGAACGCATCCTTGCTTGCAACAAGACCTTTCGTCCTTCGACGCTTCGGGTGAAGACCAGATGTGATGATCCCACGCGTTCGTTCCAGAGTTCCGCGAACTTCTCGGCATGCTCTTTTCGCGCTCCAAGGCTAGCCGGGATTGCATGAAAGTCAGTCCGTGCGACTAGGCTCATCCACGATCTCCTTACCAAGACATAACGTGGATTCTGAACCGGTCCCAGGACCTCAGCGATGGCCATCAAGATTTGACGTTCCGCCGCTCTGCTAACGCCCGTGACGATAATGTCTTTGCGTCCGTCAATACTGGACGCAATCTCGAATTCCGCGCCAACGTAGCTATCCCAGGCCAGCAGGCCGGAATGATGGAGGCTTTCCAGAACCACACCAGCGACCTGATACAGGCTGCTTTCAAGGGAGCCATTTCGCCAAAACATGCGACCGGCCCTGAAAAGTGACGGCAGGCTCGCCGCTGTGGCAACGCCAGTTGCCCCCAATGCCACCAAGCCCAGGGTTTCAAGAGATGTCACGCTGCGCAATTGGTCTGCAAGAGCCATCCCGGCGCTTCCCGAAGCGGTCCACAGGAGCGATTGAAGGGTGTCGTTCCAACTCAAGGAGCGAGGGGCATAGTTAGGCGCAGCGGTCTCTCGAACATGAGATCGTGCAGTGCCATGGCCCAGCGATTTCATCCACTTGTCGGCTATGCCTTGCCGGTCACGTGCAAGTGTAAATGTCACTTCGTTCTGCACTGAGAGCGAGTTTGATGGTGAGAGGCCTAGCCTTCCCAGGCCGCTTTCGATCAAGTTCGATTGTCCATTAGCTATGCACTCAAACGCTCTAAAGCGTCGTGCAACTGTTCCTATGTCCGTCAATCCAGCACTACTTTGATCGTTTAGTGCTCCCCAATCGAGCGCGGCTGCGATGGCATCTGCAAGACCCAGCATGCCCGGCTCAACGGTCGCCAGATGCCAGATGTTCGAGACCTTACTATGGTTCGCTGGATCAACTCGGATTGCTCGTCCGCGCATCTGGTTTGAGAGGACGAATGACGCAGTATTGCTTGCGAGCACGAGAGAATTGAGTGCCGGTGCGTCCCAGCCTTGGCCGAGCAGCGATTGAGTGCCGACTAAGATGCGAACGTGGCCTCTTTGGAAGAGAGCGGTCACCGCCCTTGTCAAATCAACGGAACTAGTCGCTTGAAGTTCAACGTGGCCGGGGCATGCTGTGATGGCTTTGGTCCGAATAGCATCTTCCGGCAGGCCCAGTTCGACAACTAGGCTTTCTAGCCCTTTCGCTGCAAGTCTCGGAATAAGCACAAGGCTTCCGGTGAGAACGGCAAGATGATCTTCGCAAATACCAGCGCGCCTCAATGTCTCAAAGATTGGAACGACACCAAGTTTTGCGGGCTCAAATTGGTCAGTTGGTAGCTTGGGCAATTCTCCGGCGCGAATGTGATCCGACAGAACCACCATCCTCAGTTTCTCGCCGAGAGCAGCTTCCTCGAGCTGGGCAATCTCGCAAATGCTCTGCATCTTGCCCAGACTGGATGCAAGGAGACGGAAGACCGAACGCGTATGCGTCAGCTGCACTCGTTTGCCTTCGATCAGTCCGCTGCGTTGCAGTCGGTTCTGGAGATTTGTCCTTCGTTCAGCACCTAAAGGAAAGACGTCCGATTGACGAAACACCAAACCATCGAGCAGGCACTCGAACCAATAGAGAGAAGGAAGTGGCAGCTCTTTTTCCGATACACCCAGCAGGTCGAGCGGCTCAGGTGGAAGCTGCCTCCCTACAGATCCAAGTAGGACCAAGACCGCAGACAGCATCTCAGGTGCATCAAATATGGCCTCAAGATGCTCTTGCGGATTGGTAAGCCATGGGTGGTCTGTCAGCCAATCCAACAGATCTTCATCGGCGCGCAGCTCAAGCTGAAGATCACTTATTGCCGCGCGGCGGCGGTCTAAAATTTCAAGTGCATCCCCGGTCGGCTCCGACAAGACTAGGTGATCTTGATGGGGGCACAGATCTCCATTTCGAACAAGCTCAGGAATACCAATCTCAAGATCAATCGGACCGCAGAGCGTCTCGTATCTGCTCCACTCGGCAAAGCTCGCATCATATGGCGGTGTCGCCGTAAGTGCGACGATCTTCACATCCTCGAGTTCGTTCGCCAGGCGGGTCAGGCAGTCCCACCACGCTCTTCGCAAGTGATGGGCCTCATCCAAGACAAGGGTGAAGCGACCCTTCTCATTCAGACCATCAATAATCGAAGAGAGATCGTCTGAGCGGCGGAAGCTGTCGAGCGATTGATAGGTAGAGAGTGTTAGGGTCTTCGGATCGCTCAATTGCCGCGATACGTCAGAAGGTCCCGGCAAGTCGGGCATGAATAACGGCACGAGCCGTTCGCGCCATTGGTCGCGGATGGCAAGGCTGGGGGCGAATACTAACGCTGGCCGGCCAAGTCTCCGAACAATCTCCAGACCCAGAACAGTCTTACCCGCACCAGGCGCCGCCACGACGTGAAGTCGATCATCATCGAGATGGCCCTCCATCTCTTGAAGAATGCGGGCCTGATAGTCGCGCCATACGCCTGAGAACTGCATCTGGTCGAGCATCTTGGTTTGATATGGGCTTTGGCTGTCTGAGCAAAGCTCAAATGGATCAAAGTGACTGTGACTTGCAGATGCCCGCTGCGCCCCAAGAACCACACTCAAAGCCAGTTGCGTGAATAGCGGTTGTCCCCCGGCGCTACCTTGAGGAGGCGCGCTGAAACAAAAAGGGCGACCGTTTGATGGGCCGCCCTTTCAAATTCTTGAGTTCTCCGAAGCTCAGGCTTCGACATGCTCCGCGAGCACGGTCAGACCGTTTTCGCCCACTTCAGCGAAGCCGCCTTTGACTTCGATCGTCTCTGGCGTTGCGCCGGCGCTGGCATAGACCTGCACCGCGCCATCGCGGATCGTGCTCATGAACGGCGCATGGCCTTCGAGCACACCGAACTCACCCTCGGTGCCGGGAACGACCACCATGTAGACGTCTTCCGAACGGACCAGCTTGGCTGGCGTTACGAGTTCAAAGTGAAGAGCCATCAATCAGTTTCCGTCAATTGCTTGGTCGAAAGCCTTGGCGGCCTTCTCAAATTTCTCGGTGCAGCCCGGGTTGCAAAAGCCGACAACCTTGCCGCGATAGAGCGTCAGGCTGTCGGCAGCGACCGGCTTTCCCGACCAGGGGCAGTGCGTGTTGACGCAATCTGCCAGATCGAGAGTACCGGCCATTGCGATTAGGCTTCCTCAGCCAGCTTGGCTGCCTTTTCGACCGCCATTTCGATGCCGCCAACCATGTAGAAGGCTGCCTCGGGCAGGTGGTCGTATTCGCCGTCCACAACCGCCTTGAACGATTTGACCGTATCTTCAAGCTGCACGAACAGGCCGGGGATGTTGGTGAAGACTTCCGCCACGTGGAATGGCTGCGACAGGAAGCGCTGGATCTTGCGAGCGCGGGCAACGGTCAGCTTATCTTCTTCCGACAGTTCGTCCATGCCGAGAATGGCGATGATGTCCTGCAGCGATTTGTACTTCTGCAGCGTTTCCTGAACGCGGCGAGCGGTGTCGTAATGCTCCTGGCCAACAACCCGCGGCTCAAGCACGCGCGAAGTCGAGTCGAGCGGGTCAACCGCCGGATAGATGCCGAGCTCCGAAATGGCGCGCGACAGAGTGGTGGTTGCGTCCAAGTGAGCAAACGAGGTTGCCGGAGCAGGGTCGGTAAGGTCATCGGCCGGAACGTAAATCGCCTGGACCGAGGTGATCGAACCCTTGGTGGTCGAGGTAATGCGTTCCTGCAGGTTACCCATGTCGGTCGACAGCGTTGGCTGATAGCCCACTGCCGAAGGAATACGGCCGAGCAGGGCCGACACTTCCGAACCCGCCTGGGTGAAGCGGAAGATGTTGTCGACGAAGAACAGCACGTCCTGGCCTTCTTCATCGCGGAAATATTCTGCCATGGTCAGACCCGACAGAGCAACACGGGCACGGGCGCCCGGAGGCTCGTTCATCTGACCGAACACCAACGCCACTTTTGAGCCTTCCGGAGTGGCAACGCCGTTTTCATCTTTCTTGATGACTTCGGCATCGAGGAACTCGTGATAGAGATCGTTGCCTTCGCGGGTCCGCTCACCGACACCGGCGAAAACCGACACGCCGCCGTGACCCTTGGCGATGTTGTTGATCAGCTCCTGGATCAGCACGGTCTTGCCCACGCCGGCGCCGCCGAACAGGCCGATCTTGCCGCCCTTGGCGTAAGGCGCAAGCAAGTCGATCACCTTGATCCCGGTGACGAGAATGGCCGCTTCGGTCGACTGATCCACGAACGGAGGTGCCTCAGCGTGAATTGGCATTGCGCGATCAGCGCCAACCGGGCCGAGTTCGTCGATCGGTTCGCCAACCACGTTCATGATCCGGCCGAGCGTCTTAGGGCCAACCGGGACAGAGATCTGCGCGCCGGTGTTGATCACTTCCTGACCGCGGACGAGGCCGTCGGTGCCGTCCATCGCGATGGTACGAACGGTGTTTTCACCCAGGTGCTGGGCAACTTCGAGGACCAGCGTGTTGTCGCCGTTCTTGGTTTCAAGCGCGGTCAGAATTGCCGGCAGTTCGCCTTCGAACTGCACGTCGACGACAGCGCCGATGACCTGGGCGATGGTGCCGTTGGTGGTCTGGTTGAGGACTGGTGCGGTGGCCATTTTCGGTTCCTTAGCCTTCGTTTAGAGCGCTTCTGCGCCCGCGATGATTTCGATAAGTTCGGTGGTGATCGCGGCCTGACGGCTGCGGTTGTATTGGATCGTCAGCTTGTTGATCAGATCGCCAGCATTGCGCGTTGCATTGTCCATGGCGGTCATCGACGCGCCTTGCTCTGATGCTTCACGTTCGAGCAGGGCGCCGAACAGCTGGGTCTTCACATAGCGTGGCAGCAGCTCTTCGAGGATTTCCTCTTCGCCAGGTTCGTATTCGACCACAGCGCCGCTGTCTTCGCTGGCTTCGGGCGAGGGGACCGGGATCAGCTGATTGATCGTCGGATCCTGCGCCAGTGCCGACTTGAAGGTCGGAAAGATCAGATGCGCGACGTCGAACTTGTCGGCTTCGAACATCTCGATCAGCTCGGTCGCCATCGCCTCGGCTTCGTCAAAGCCTGGGTTGCGAACATTCGAGGTGTCGAACATCTGCTGGATGTTGCTTTCGTACTCGCGCTTGATCGGCGCTCGGCCTTTCTTTCCGACAAGGTAGAACGACACGTCTTTGCCTTGAGCGGTGAGCCTCTGCGCTTCGGCCTTGGCCGCCTTGACGAGGTTTGAGTTCAAACCGCCGCACAGGCCCTTGTCGGTGTTGACCAGCACCAGCATGTGCCGCTGGTCCTTGCCATTGCCGGCGAGCAGTTTTGGAGCGCTGTCGCCCGAGACCTTGCTGGCGAGCGAGGCCATGACGGTGCCGAGCCGAGTGGCATAGGGACGCGCTGCTTCAGCCGCCGCCTGCGCCCGGCGCAGCTTGGCTGCTGCGACCATCTGCTTGGCCTTGGTGATCTTCTGGGTCGACTTGACCGACCCGATCCGATCCTTGAGTTCCTTCAATGAGGGCACGGGGCGCGCTCCTTAAGCGAATTGCTTGGCAAAGGTTGCAAGAGCCGCTTCGGTGCGATCCTTGATGTCGCCTTCGAACTTCTTGGTCTCACGGATGTCGTTGAGGACATCGCCATGCTCGGCACGGAAGAACGCAAGCATTTGCTCTTCATATTCGCCGACACGATCAACCGCGACATCGTCGACATAACCATTGGTACCGGCGAAGATCGAAACGGTCTGCTCTTCGAACGGCATTGGCGAAAACTGAGCCTGCTTAAGCAGCTCGGTCAGGCGCGCACCGCGGTTGAGCAGCTTCTGGGTTGCGGCGTCGAGGTCCGAACCGAACTGAGCGAAGGCCGCCATCTCACGATATTGTGCGAGGTCGAGCTTCATCGAGCCCGAAACCTTCTTCATCGCCTTGGTCTGAGCAGCACCGCCCACACGCGAAACCGACAGACCGACGTTAATCGCCGGACGGATACCCTGATAGAACAGGTCGGTTTCGAGGAAGATCTGACCGTCGGTGATCGAGATCACATTGGTCGGAATATAGGCCGAAACGTCACCCGCCTGGGTTTCGATGATCGGCAGCGCGGTCAGCGAACCGTGGCCATTCTCTTCGTTCATCTTCGCAGCGCGCTCAAGCAGGCGGCTGTGAAGATAGAAAACGTCACCCGGATAGGCTTCGCGGCCCGGAGGACGACGCAGCAGCAGCGACATCTGACGATAGGCCACAGCCTGCTTCGAAAGGTCGTCATAAACGATCACGGCGTGCATGCCGTTATCGCGGAAGAATTCACCCATTGCGCAACCGGTGTAGGGCGCAAGGTACTGCAGCGGGGCAGGCTCTGAAGCGGTTGCGGCGATGACGATCGAATATTCCATCGCGCCGTTTTCTTCGAGCTGCTTCACGATTTGAGCAACGGTCGAGCGCTTCTGGCCGACGGCGACATAGACGCAGTAGAGCTTCTTCTTCTCGTCGTCGCTTTCGTTGACAGTCTTCTGGTTGATGAAGGTGTCGATTGCGACAGCAGTCTTGCCGGTCTGGCGGTCACCAATGATCAGTTCGCGCTGGCCACGGCCAACCGGAACCAGAGCGTCGATCGCCTTGAGGCCCGACTGCACCGGCTCGCTAACCGATTCCCGCGGGATGATGCCCGGGGCTTTGACTTCAACACGGCGACGTTCAGTGGCTTCGATCGGGCCCTTGCCGTCAATCGGGTTGCCGAGAGCGTCGACAACGCGGCCGAGCAGGCCCTTGCCAACCGGAACGTCCACAATCGTCTGGGTCCGCTTGACGCTGTCACCTTCTTTGATCTCGGCGTCAGAGCCGAAGATCACCACACCGACATTGTCGGCTTCGAGGTTAAGGGCCATGCCCTGAACGCCATTGGCGAACTCGACCATCTCACCAGCCTGGACCTGGTCGAGGCCATGGATACGGGCGATACCGTCACCCACTGAGAGAACGGAACCGACTTCGCTGACTTCGGCTTCGGTGCCGAAATTGGCGATCTGGTCTTTGATGACCTTTGAGATTTCTGCGGCGCGGATTTCCATTGGAGCGTACCTTTATTTGCCGCGCATTACTGCGCGGGGGCCTTCATGGCTTGAGCAAGTGAGTTAAGGCGGGTGCGGATCGAGCCATCAATGCGCTGCGATCCGATTGTGACGACGAGGCCGCCCAGCAGGTCTGGGTCGACTTCGGAAGAAAGTTTGACGGTGCGGCCTTCATGCGCGGTCAGCTTCTGACGGAGCGATTCGAGCTGCTCGTCCGAAAGGGGATGGGCGCTGGCCACCTCTGCGGTGACTTCACCGCGCTGAGCGGCTGCGATCAGCTGAAATGCCCGGATCATATCGCCAAGTGAAGAAAGCCGGCGGTTGCCAGCCAACACGCCCAGGAAGTTGGTGGTCAGTTCCGACAGGCCAAGATGCTTGGCAACGCCCTCGATCGCCTGGCCTTGCGCGGCCCGCGAAAGTTGAGGGTTCGTCGTGACTTCACGCAGATCGTCCGAATCACTCAGCGCTGCAGCCAGCCCTTCAAGATCGGATTCGACGGCGGTCACACTGCCATTTTCGGCAGCGAGTTCGAAGAGGGCCGAGGCGTAACGCCCTGCTAGGCTAGCCTGAATACCGGCGGAAATATCCACGCGCTTCTAGGTCCTTCTGGATCCGGAAAATACATTACATTGATTTGGCCGATTGGAGGCCCCGGAAAGGCCCTCCTGCAAATCTGGCGCGCGCCTAGCATCGGGGTAGGGGCATTGCAAGATGAGTCCGTGGCGTTTTGCGGGACATCCTTTGCAATAGGATCAAGTGAGTTGAAGATATTGCAATCTGGGCGCCGGCTTGTCCCACTTGCGGAATTACCGGAATCGGGTCAGATTGTCGGCAAAGGGCACATGAAGGCCCACGGGAGGGATACAATGCAGCTGACACCCTTGGCCCCCAAATGCGGGGTGGAAGTCTCTGGCGTTTCGCTTGCCAATTGCAGCGACGCTGAGATGCAAGAAATCAAGCAGGGAATTTACGAACATGGCGTGGCGGTGTTCCGCGATCAGGAGTTCTCGCCTGAGGACCACATCAAGTTCGGCAAGCGCTGGGGCGGTATCGACATCAACAATTACTTCCCGATTCAGGAGGATTACGGAGAGATCGCCGTGGTCAAGAAAGAGCCTGACCAGCAGACCAATATTGGCGGGGCATGGCACACCGATCACTCCTATGATCAGATCCCGGCAATGGGCTCGGTCTTGGTCGCACGCGAGCTTCCGCCAAGTGGCGGAGACACGATGTGGGCGCATATGGGCGCTGCCTATGATGCGCTCTCCGATGATCTCAAGCAGGAGATTGAAGGGCTTGAGGCATTTCATACCGCTGATCACGTTTACAAATCGGACGGCCTCTACGCGCAGACCGACATGGGCAAGGATCTGCGCGGGCAGGACATGAAAACGGGAGCGGTGCATCCGGTGGTAATTCGGCATCCGCACACTGGCCGCAAACTGCTCTATGTGAACACGGCTTTCACGATCAATTTTGTTGGCCAGACCCGCGAGGAAAGCCTTCCGCTGCTGCTTAAGCTAACCGAAGCGGCGCTCACCGATGACAATCAATGTCGTTTGCAATGGCGCCCAGGTACCGTGGCGATCTGGGACAATCGCACCACCTGGCACAATGCGATGAACGATTATCAGGGTCATCGGCGCGAAATGCATCGGATCACGCTGAGCGGAGAGGCTCTCGCGGCCTAACGTCAATCGCGGCTCGGGTTTGTGGGGCTAGTCCAATGGGCTAGCCCAACGTCCGGAACACCCAAACGGCCGGAGCCAAGGACAGTATCGCAAAACCCAACGCGACTTGCCACCAACGCCGGGCAAATATCATAGCCGTGATCACGAGAACGCCGAAGGTGTCGGGACCGACCATCATAGTGAATTCGGTCAGGTTTTCTGAAGTCCGTGCAGAGCGGACCGTGTAGCCAATGTGGACCGTCCAGGTATAGAGGTTCATCAAAATCCACTGATAGCGCCGGTTGTCCTGGTAGTACTGGGCCATGTCGAGCCCCTCTTCGGGTACGCTGTCCGGGAATGAAACCCCGGCAAGCAGCGCCAGCACGCACAGCTGAAACATGATCGGCAGGAACTCGCCAAAGGTCAACGACCCCTCGGGTTGGTTCGCTGCCCCCCACCACAACGCGATGATCGTCAACAGCACAAACAGGGCGAACAGGGGTTGAGCCCAATGCCATTTCACATTCTTGGCACGCAGCACTTTGTTGAGGTGTTCCAGCTCAAAAGCGATGGCAACACCGAGGACGATGGAGACAAGAACGAGCGCTTGTTCCATCCGCTATTCGTCTCCGCCTCCGCCGATGCTTCCGCCCGGACGCACTTCGCAGCTGTAGACCAGGCGCTCATTAGGGCGATCGGGCAGCACCGCCCTGACTGAAGATTGCTGCTCCGCCATCTGCTGGGCGGCATCGGTCACCCCGCATGAGGGCGGCGTATAGCCAGCGCGCGCTTCCCGCGCTGACTCCATTGTGGACTGCCTCAGCAGATAACGATCGGTCCGGAAGATTCGCGAATCCGGGTCGTAGAAATTGACCGACACAGCGGCTTCATCGTCGGGAACGAACACGCGCGACCATTCTCCGCCCGACATTCCATATTGTGTCCGGCCATTAACGCAGCCATTAGCCGACCAATCGAATTCGACATCGTCGGTTCGGGACCCCATCACCCGACTGCGTTCGGGCACGAAGGTGCACAGGAAGGTGCCTTCGCTGGCAAGCGATGTCGGTTGGCTAGGTTCGTCTGTCGGATTTTCATCCATGGCTGCGGCCACGCGTTCTTCAATCTCCTGGAAACCGGGCCGAGTGATCCACACCAGGATCGTCCCGATCAAAGCCGCACCCGCGATTCCGCCTGCAATCAGGGCGCGTTGTTGGCCGCTCGCTTCACGCCGCGCTTGCGCTGCGAAATAGCCCGCCCCAAGCGTCACGAGAAGGCCAATCATGGCCAGCGCCATGGCGTTCTCGCGCTCTTCCATCACCTCAACCTGGGCCTTTAATTGCGCAGCGTTGCGACGGGCCGATTGTTCAGCCTCGCGTGCAGCAAGCAGCTCGCGAGCCACGGCTCGCTCCTGCTCGAACCGCGCTCGCTCAGCCGCATTGAGCTCATCGATCGAACGACACGGCAGGGCGTTGGTGCGCGGTTCAAGTTCATTCTCGCGCAGGAATGGCAGCAGCTCGCGCAGCGAGACCGCGAAGTAAAATTCGGCATCGGACCCATCGGAATCGGCGCCGAAGGAATTGACCCCGAGGACGCGTCCGCAACCATCGAGCAGTGGCCCACCCGAATTGCCGCGCGCAATCGGTGCGGTGTGCAGCAGAGTGTCGAACTGGCGGCTGGGCCGCTCACCCGAGAGAAAGCCACGACTCTTGACCGGGGGCTGAGCGCTGAAGATATCGTTGAGATCGAGGCCCTGGGCAACATCGACATTCATCGGATAGCCGACTGCGGAAACCTCTCCCAAAGTGCCAGACATGCCACCGGCGAAGGTTAGTGGCGGCAGGCGCAGATTGCCTTCGGTTATCCGGATCAGGGCAAGATCATTGCGCGGCGAGACCGCAAGCGGGCGACCATAGGCCCCGGCTTGCCCCTCGCTTGGGACGATTCCGATCCGCAGGCTGTCATCTTGCAGCGCCTCGCGAATGACATGGGCGTTAGTAACAACGGTATCGCTGGTAACCGCGAACCCGCTGCCATGGCTGACCGGGTACACTTCTGCGCCATCGGTGCCGATCAGCACGACTCGCACAACACCCCGGGCCGCCGCATCAATATCGGCGGGATCTGCCAATGCCGGTGCAGGGAGGAGGCTCAACAGAGCCAGAAATGCCAGAATCTGCCGCAACATGTTTCGCTGTTTGACTGCCATTCGCTTTGATCGCAAGCTTCGGGATGAAGCTGCTCACAAACTCGGGCAATGCCTGGCAAAGGTTAAGGAGGAGCGCAGGTGATGATTTCCGATTCAGATGCGTGGGCAGCGGTCAAGCGGCGCGATCGCGCCTTTGATGGTCAATTCGTAACCGGCGTTCTCTCGACCGGGATCTATTGCCGACCATCTTGCGGTGCGCGCCATCCGCTGCGGCAAAACGTAAGGTTCTTCGCTTCAACAGAGGAGGCTAGAACCGCGGGGCTGCGGGCCTGCAAGCGCTGCAAGCCGGACGATGTCAGCCGCGATGAGGCCTCGGTTCGCGCGGCGATTGACGAAATCAAGGCCAGCGATGGACGCCCGACCCTCGATGAGTTGGCGCAGCTTACAGGCTATTCGCCAAGCCATTTTCAGCGAGTTTTCAAGCGCGCGACCGGACTGTCCCCCAGCGCTTATGCGCGCGCTCTGAGAGAGGAAAGGGCCAAGGACGCTTTGAGTGCGGCTGTCCGCGTGACCGACGCCATCTATGATGCAGGCTATGGAGCGCCGAGCCGCTTCTATGATGATATGAAAGGCAGATTGGGTATGAGCGCGAGCGATTGGAGCAAGGGCGGGCAGGGGCGCGTGATCCACTGGAGTGTAGTCCCGACCAGCCTGGGCAAGATGCTGGTCGCGGCAACCGAGGCGGGCGTTTGCTGTCTGTCGTTTGACGAGGGCGAGGCAGAGCTGCGCGCTCGCTTCCCCAAGGCTGAGCTGGTCGCGGGGAGCGGAGAGTTTGCGGATCTCTTTGCGCAAGTGACGCAGGCTGTCGAACAGCCAGAGCAAGACAATTCGCACATTCCGCTCGACGTGAAGGGCACCTCCTTTCAGCAAAGGGTGTGGGATCAACTGCGTCAGATTCCAGCAGGAGAAACACGTTCCTACGGAGAGCTGGCTGCTGCGCTGGGCAAACCCAATGCCAGCCGGGCAGTGGGCGGGGCCAATGGCGCCAACAATATCGCCGTGCTGATCCCTTGCCACCGGGTCATCCAGGCTGACGGTTCACTCGGCGGATATGCCTATGGAACCGCGATCAAGGCTGAGCTGCTCAAGCGGGAAACCGGAGACCAACGATGACAAGACAAGAGTTCGCGGCGCTTCACGTTGGCGGTAACCCTCTCATTTTGTTTAATGTCTGGGATGCGGGAAGCGCACTGGCCGTTGCCAATGCAGGGACGAAGGCGATAGCCACCGGAAGTCACTCGGTCGCTGGTGCACAGGGCTTCGCCGATGGGGAGGAGATACCGCTGGCTAGTCTGCTGGAGACTTCTCGCAGGATTGCCAATGCAATAAGTCTCCCGTTGACTGTGGACTTCGAAACGGGTTTTGCCGAAGAACTCGATGATCTGGCAGAAAATGGTCGCAAACTGCTCGCCTCTGGTGCGATCGGCTGCAATTTTGAGGATCAGCTGTTTGGCACCTCCAAGCTTCGTGATGTGAGTGAGCAGGGAAAGCGGATCGCAGTGCTCAACGAGCTCGGACTGTTTGTGAATGCGCGAACCGACACCTTCCTTAATCCTCTAAAAATTGGCGAAAGTCCGAACCAAGCCGATCTTGTCGAGTCTGCGATTGAGCGCGGGCGGGCCTATGCCAACGCCGGTGCGGGCTGCTATTTCATTCCCGGTCTCAGCGACCCTGACATGATCGCAGAAATCTGTCAGGCTATCGAGATTCCAGTCAATGTCATGCGCTTGGATGACTTGGTCGACAATACGAGCCTTGCAGCGCTAGGCTTCGCCCGGATCAGTTATGGTCCGGCCCCGTGGCGCAATGCGATGATGTCGGTTCAAGTCGCGGCGCAAGACGCTCTGCGATTCTAAAGCGGCTCTAGCCGACCAGTCTGCGGATATGGGCATAGGCCACCAGGCTGCCACCGATCACTGTGGGGAGCGTCTCGTCGATCCCCCAGCGTTCGACGAATAGCGCACCACCGATCACCGCAATCCCAATGCCCGCTGGGATGAGGAAGCCGGGGAGGCGAGCGGAGGGCGCCAGCGCGATCACGCTTGCGGATGCTGCGATTGCCAGCGCGGTAAACAACCGATGCACCCATTCGGCCTCTGCCACGGCAGCGAGGAATGGCAAGGAAATCGCCAAGATCGGAAGCGCTAGGCAATGCACAATACAGGCGATACTGCCGATTGCTGCTGCGCGATCAAGATTGGTTGTGGTCTGCATGAGGCCCTGATGTGATGAAGTTACATCGCGACTATCCGCGGCGAAGGATGGCGTCAATCCAGCTTGGGCGGAAAGCCCGGTTCTGCCTTGGCCATCGCGCGCTGGTAGGCATCGCGCGCGCCGATCCGTTGGAGATAGGCCTTCAGATTGGGCAGGTGGTCGATCGTCATGCCGTTGAAGGCCCGACTGGTGGTCAGCTGAAACACCATCATGATGTCCGCCGTAGTCAGCTGTGATCCGCCGAAATAGTCGGCCTCGCCCAAGCGCCGTTCGATCTGTTCCCAGGCGTTGTTGACGCGCTTCATAAAGGGAGCAGGCATCTCCGCTTCAACAAAATTGATCGCGATCTGCATCATGCCATTGGTCATGAAAGTCGCATTGGCAAAGTGGAACCAATAGAGATGATTGGCGAAGTCGGGATGATCCGGACCCGGCACCAGATCGGTCTCCGGCGCATACTTGCCGATGATGTACTCGACGATCGCTCCGCTTTCTCCGAGCATAATATCGCCGTCTTCTATCAGCGGCGCGATCCCCATCGGATGGAGTTCCTTGAGCTCTGGCGGAGCTAGCCGCGTTTCGGGATCGCGATTGTAGAGCTTGAGCTCATAATCAAGGCCCAATTCCTCGCATAGCCAGACGATCCGCTCGGATTGGGAAATGCGCAGGTGATGGACAGTCAGCATGAGTTTTGCTCCTTATTGGTAACGGGCCCAGTCATTGCGCGCCGGCTCAAGCGTGTCGAGGAATTTCTCGGCGCTTTCCAGATAGTCGCGCCGTTTGTCCTCGCTCATCCGATCCTCGATTGAATAGATCCGCCCGATAAGGTGATTGCTCGCAAGCACGTCGCGATCTTGTGCTTGAATTGAATGTCTCAGACGAAGCTATATGGATCGATATCGACTCCGACCCGAATCCCGGGTGCAAATTCATGGCTGTCGAGCCAGCGTGTAATCACTTGCTGGAGATTGGCTGAGCGCCGCGCATTGACCAGAAAGCGATAGCGATAGCGACCGCGCAAGAGAGACAGCGGCGCGGGGGCGGGGCCGAGAATGTAGAGATCGTCGGCTTCGGGCCGCTTGTCGCCCAGTCGGACCGAGGCTTCGCGCACTTCCTTCTCATCCTCGGAGGACAGAATAATCGCCGCCCAGCGTCCGAAAGGCGGGGCCCCAGCATCGCGGCGGGCTTCGGTCTCGGCCGCGTAAAACGCATCGCGATCGCCCGCTTCCAGCGCTGCAATCACCGGCGCGTCCGGATGACGGGTCTGCAGGAACACCTCGCCTGGCTTGGCTCCTCGCCCAGCACGACCGGCAACCTGGGCAACTTGCTGATAGGTCCGCTCTGCGGCGCGCAAATCACCGCCCTCCAGTCCAAGATCAGCATCGACCACACCGACCAAGGTTAGTTCGGGGAAATGGAATCCCTTGGTCACCAATTGCGTGCCAACGATGACATCAATCGCGCCGCTCTCGGCTTCGGCGATGAATTGCGCAGCGCGCTCCGGCGAACCCAATGTGTCCGAAGTGGCGATGGCGACACGTGCGTCGGGCAGCAGCGTGGCAACTTCATCGGCGATCCGCTCCACACCGGGGCCACATGCGACCAGGCAATCCGGCTCGCCGCATTCAGGGCAGGCTTGGGGCGGCGCGGTCTCATGACCGCAATGATGGCAGGTCAGGCGAGAAGAGAGCCGATGTTCGACCAGCCAGGCACTGCAATTGGGACATTGGAAGCGGTGACCGCAATTGCGGCACAGGGTCAGGGGAGCGTAGCCACGGCGGTTAAGGAACAGCAGGCTCTGTTCGCCCTTGGCGAGACGATCCTCGAGCGCGTCGACCAGGAGGGGGGCGAGCCAACGGCCTGAGCCTGGCTTCTCCTCGGTCAGGTTGATGAGTTCGATCCGGGGCAGCACTGCGCCGCCAAACCGGCTCGGCAGTTCAAGCCGCTCATAGGTCCCGGTCGAGGCCATGTGGAGGCTCTCGAGCGCGGGTGTCGCGCTGGCCAGCACCACAGGAATCTGTTCAAACCGTGCACGCATCACCGAAACGTCGCGGGCGTTGTAGCGCACCCCATCATCTTGCTTGAAGCTGATTTCATGCGCCTCGTCGACAACGATCAGGCCAAGCTTGGCATAGGGTAGAAACAGGGCTGATCGGGCGCCTACGATGACTTGGGCCGAACCATCAGAGATTGCGCGCCAGGCCCGGCGGCGCTCGGTTGACTTGAGCGAGGAATGCCACAGCACGGGCGGCGCGCCGAAGCGCTCGGCGAAACGCCCAAGGAAGTTCTCGGTCAGGGCGATCTCTGGCAGCAGCACCAAAACCTGCCTTCCCAGGCGAACGGCTTCGGCAATCGGTTCGAAATAGACCTCGGTCTTGCCCGATCCGGTCACCCCGTCGAGCAGAAAGGGCGCGTAGTCCTGCGCTTCAACCGCTTTGACCAAGCGATTGGCGACCTCAAGCTGATCCGCTGACAACGCCGGTTGATCGAAGTCTGGGTTGGCCTCAGGGTAGGGGCGGTCGATCGCCACGCTGACGGGCTCAATCACGCCTTGATTGACCAAGCCGCGCAGAACCCCTTCAGAAACACCGGCGATTCCCGCCAACTCGCGGATCGTCGCTTGCTCTCCTTCGAGCATTTCGATCGCGATCGCGCGTTGGGGCGTCATCCGTTCCGGCACGCCGCCGCTGAGGCGGTACTCGGTCATGGTGGTTGGGCCGCCGAGCGCGCCACCGCTCGAGAGAACCATTCGCGCCACGCTGGCCAGCGGGGCGCAATAATAGTCGGCTGTCCACTCAATCAAACGCCGCAAAGCCTCTGACAGCGGCGGGACGTCGACCACTTCGCGAAGCCCGCGCAATTTGCTCGGATCGATATCCTTGCCCGGCAGACGGCCTTCGTCCCAAACGATTCCGGTCACGGTCCGCGGGCCAAGAGGCGCCACGACGACGCTGCCCGGCCCGACCACCATTCCCTCGGCCAGTTTGTAGTCGAGCGGGCCAAGCGCGGCGTTGAGGATCAGGAGGCGGACGCGTTGCATCGCCTGCTATATGGGACAGCCGCCCCTCCAATCACAAGACCGGCAAGGACGGATATGCCCCCCAAGGTGCGAGGCAATCCTGCTCCCATCAAATCTCTCCACACCGAGGCTTGGCCCGCGACTGGTTTCTCCCTGCGCGCTGTGCCAATCAACCCCGCACGATTCGAGAGCCTGAGGGGAGCCCGAAACAATGAAGTTCTTTGTCGACACCGCCGAGATTGATGACATCAAGGATTTGGCCGCAACCGGCCTGTTGGATGGGGTGACCACCAACCCGTCTCTGATCGCGAAATCGGGACGTGACTTCATGGAAGTGACCAAGGAAATCTGCGGGATCGTCGATGGTCCGGTGTCAGCTGAAGTTGTGGCGCTTGATCACGAGACGATGATGAAAGAGGCTGAGATCCTGCGCAAGATCGCCGACAACGTCTGCATCAAGGTTCCGCTGACGGTCGACGGGCTGAAGACCTGCAAGGCGCTGACCTCTGATGGCACCATGGTCAATGTGACCCTGTGCTTTTCGGCCAACCAGGCGCTGCTCGCCGCCAAGGCTGGCGCGACCTTCATTTCGCCCTTCGTTGGCCGGCATGACGACAACGGCTTCGATGGGATGGATCTGATCGAAGACATCCGGCTGATCTACGACAATTATTTGTTCGAGACCGAGATTCTGGTCGCCAGCGTGCGCCACGTCACCCATGTGCTCGAAAGCGCGAAGATTGGAGCCGATGTGATGACTGCTCCGCCCAAGGTGATCCATGGCCTGTTCAAGCATGTCCTAACCGATAAGGGCATCGAAGGCTTCCTCAAGGATTGGGAAACGACTGGTCAAACTATCGGGTAGCCGCAGGGGGCTTAAGTCCCTATCTGCAACGTGAATGGCTGAAGAATCTCCCCTCGATCGTTTTAAGCAAGCATTGACCGGAGCCTCGCGAGCGATTGCGCGCGATGCCGAAGTGGAAGTGGCTTGGAGCGCCGATGTGTCGGGCGCGGCTGGAAACCGCTTTCGCGTTCCGCTGCCCGGGCGTGATCTGCCCAAGGATCAGGTCACCGAAGCGCGCGGCTTTGCCGATTCCTTCTCGCTCAAACTGCGGCACCACAATGAAGGGCTGCACGCCCGCTCCGCTCCGCCCGAGCCGATTGCGCGCGCTTGCTACGACGCTATCGAGCAAGCTCGCTATGAAGCGCTCGGTGCCAATTCCTATGGCGGGATCCGATCCAATCTTGATGCCGCGACTGAGCAGCGCCTGGCGACCGATCCGATTGCCAAGGCTCAGAATGAAAGCGAAGTGCCGCTGCAGACCGCTCTGTCGCTGATGGTGCGCGAGCAATTGACTGGCGAGGCCGTGCCGGAACGCGCCCGGGTCGGGGTCGATATGGTGCGCGGCTTTATCCAAGATGCGGTCGGCGACGCGTTTGACGATCTGGTCGATTCACTCGACGACCAGAAGGCCTTCCAACAGCTCGCGCTCGAGATGCTGCGCGATCTCGATCTCACCCGCCCGCAAGACGCGCCCGAAGACAATGACAGCGACGATGGCGAGGATGAGGAGGGCGCCGAGGATCAGGACGGCACCGACGAGCAGCAGGAAGGCGATGCCGACCCGCAAGCCAGCGAGATGGCGGGCGAGATGGCGGAGGGCAAGGGCGAAGCTGATTCCGACAGCGAAATGGCCGCTGAGGAAGATATGCAGGAAGCCGAGGCCGGCGAGGATGGCGATGCGTCCAACGCGCCGCTGCGTCCCAACCGGCCGCAGACCGAGATTCCCGACCATCTCGACTATCGCGCCTACACAGAAAAGTACGACGAAGAGATCGAAGCGCCCGAGCTGTGCGATGCCGAAGAGCTCGACCGGCTGCGGGCCTATCTCGACAGCCAGCTTACCGGACTGCAGGGCGTTGTGACCCGGCTCGCCAACCGATTGCAACGCCGATTGATGGCGCAGCAGAACCGCAGTTGGGATTTCGACCAGGAAGAAGGCATTCTCGACGCAGCGCGGCTCTCGCGCGTGGTGGTCTCGCCCGGCACGGCGTTGTCCTACAAGGTTGAGCGTGACATCGAATTCCGCGACACCGTCGTGACACTGTTGATCGACAATTCGGGCTCAATGCGCGGTCGTCCGATCAGCATCGCCGCGATCAGCGCTGACATTCTCGCGCGCACGCTCGAGCGGTGCGGGGTCAAGACCGAGATTCTCGGCTTCACCACCCGCGCCTGGAAGGGTGGGCAGGCGCGCGAAGCCTGGCTGGCCGATGGCAAGCCACAGCATCCCGGGCGCCTCAACGATCTCCGCCATATCATCTACAAGCAGGCCGATGAGCCATGGCGTCGGGCGCGCCGCAATCTCGGCCTGATGATGCGCGAGGGTCTGCTCAAAGAGAATATCGATGGCGAAGCGCTGATTTGGGCGCATTCGCGGCTGATCGCGCGGCCCGAAGAGCGTCGGATCATGATGGTGATTTCGGACGGAGCGCCGGTCGATGACAGCACGCTCAGCGTCAACAGCGCGGGCTATCTCGAAGCGCATTTGCGGCATGTGATCGAATGGATCGAGAAGGCCTCTCCGGTGCAGTTGGTTGCGATTGGAATCGGCCATGACGTGACGCGCTATTATCGCCGCGCGGTGACGATCATGGATGTCGAGCAGCTGGGCGGGACGATCATGGAGCAACTCGCCGAATTGTTCGATGACGAGAAAGGGCCAAAGCGACGGTGAGCGAGTCGGTCACGCTTTGGAGACCGACCGGTCCTGAAGAGCTCGAGTTGGTCAAGCAATCGGGTTGGAAAGCCTGGCCGCCACGCCTTCCCGAACAGCCGATCTTCTATCCGGTGACAACCGAAGAATATGCCATCAAGATCGCCAGGGACTGGAACGTAAGGGCTAGCGGGTCGGGCTTTGTCACGCGCTTTGAAGTCCGCAAAGATCACCTAGACAATTATGATGTTCAGCTAGCTGGCGGCCGGGAGCACGCTGAGTATTGGATCCCTGCAGAAGAGCTTGACGACTTCAACGAGGCAATCGTCGGCCAAATCGAGGTTACAAGAACTTTTCCAGAATGACCCAGAGGACAGTCCCTAAATCCAGCTTGCAGCACGAAATCCCGCTTGACCGCGAACCAACGCTTGATATCACTTTGGTCTAGTGAATTTTTTCGGGGGCAGGTCGCATTATTCTGATTGCTTTGGCTTTGCAGGCGCAGGCGCTTTCGCCTGCTCCAGAGACAGCTGCTGACGTCGTTCAAACGGACGATGCAATGGCTGCGATTGAGACACCAACTGATATCGTTAGCGAACCGGCAGACACCGTCGTTGAAGCCGCTGAGATTGCGGCGGCCGAAACCCCCGAGCCGCCCATGATCACTGTGCCCAAAGGGCATCTGATCCTGATCTCGGTTGAGGGTCAGGTCGGATCGAAGATCAGCACGGCAAAGGAATTCTTCCCTATCAAACTGGCTCAGCCGGTGATTGTCGATGGTGTCGAGGTGCTGCCTGCCGGGATCACTGGTGAAGGCCAGGTCGTCCATGCCAAAAAGGGTGGGTTCGCCGGCAGCGCGGGTGAGCTGATCCTCGCCGCGCGCTATCTCATGCATGGTGATCGCCGGATCAATCTGCGCAGCTTCAAATGGATCGAGGAGGGCGATGAGCTGCCCTTCAAAGGCAAAGACAACACCGACCTCGTGATCGCCACCAATGCCGTTCTCGGCCCGCTCGGCTTCCTGATCGGCGGCGGCAACACCACTATCGAGCCTGGCACATTGGCAACCGCCAAGCTCCGAGCTGAAGAACTTTTCGAGATCGAAAGTGAGATCACCACCAAACCCGCAGATACGGGATCAGGAGAGGAATGACTATGAAGAAGATGTTTGCAGCGCTGGCGATCGCGACCGCAGCGCCAGTGGCCATTGTGGCGTCTGCACCGGCAGTTCAGGCCAGGGACGACGACCGCCCGGCCTATGAAATTCCCACTCCGCCAGAGGGCAAAGGTCAGATCATCTTCTATCGCACCGGCGGTCTGGGCGGCGCTGCGCTCGGCTGTGCAGTCTTTAATGCAGGCGAAGAGGACAAGCTCAGCTCGCTTGGATCGGGTCGCTATTTCGTGCTGGTTTCGGACCCGGGCGAACGCAACTTCACGGTCAAATCGCTTGAGACCAAGGATCAGCTGACGCTCGAAGTCGAAGAGGAAGAGACGCAGTTCGTTCGCTGCAAGATCAAATCCGGCTTCTTCTCGGGCCGCGCCAACATCGCGCCGAGCTCGGAATCCGAGTTTCGCAAGCGCTATAAGAAGCCCAAGCTGGTCGATTCCGACGACATGTCAGACGCGGTCCGCGCGATGAATTACGAAGAGGAAGAGACTGAGGCGGCGGCAGAAAGCTGACACCACTTCCTTTTTCGGACCTGGCTCACATTTGATTTAACGGCCAGTTCCGCCACAGCGGGTTGGACGATGGGTTTTTTCTTGATACCCATTCTCCGACCCGTTTGCTTTTCCGTCTCATGAAAGCCGAGGCCTTGAATGAATGTAACTGAAGCTGTCACGACCCGCCGTTCGGTGCGCGAATTTCTCGACAAGCCGGTACCACTCGATGTGATCCGCCGCGTGCTCGACAAGGCCCGCTGGGCAGCCTCGGGCTGCAATTATCAGCCATGGGAAGCCACCGTGCTGACCGGGCAGCCGCTCAAGGATCTGCAGGCCAAGATCACCACCACGCCGCCGCAGGAAGCCGAGTACGATTGGAGCGCGCCGGGCCAGGAAGAGGCCTACAAGCAGCGCCTCAATATGGTCTCCAAGGGCATGTTCGGATCCATGGGGATCGCGCGTGACGACGGCGAAGGCCGGATGAAGGCGATGATGCGCAACGCCACTTCGTTCGATGCACCGGCGGTCATGTTCACCTACTTTCCGCGACTGATGAAGGAAGCGCAATGGTCGGACACCGGCATGTGGTTGCAGACGGTCGCACTACTGTTGCGCGAGGAAGGGCTCGATAGCTGCTTCCAGGAATATATGGCGCTCTATGCCAATGTGATCCGCGAGCACATCGGCATCGATCACGATCGCTATATGCTGTTCTGCGGCATGGCGATTGGCTATCGCGACCCCGGCGCGCCGCTAAACAATTTTGAGCGAGAGCGGGTTCCGCTGGATGAGCAGGTGCAATTCCTCGGCTGGGAGTAAGGCTATGTCTCGGATTGATCCGCCAGCAGAAGACGCGCTGACGCCAGAGCTCAAGCAAGGCTTGACCATGGCTGAGGCGTTTATGGGCTTCCTGCCCAATTCCTCGATCGACATGGCGCATTGGCCCGAGCTCTCGCAGGTGTTCGGGCCGTTCGCGGCGACGATCCTCTCAACCGGTGAACTCAGCCCGGCGCTCAAGAACATGATTGCCGCGGTGGCGAGCAATGCAGCGGGCTGTCGTTATTGCTCGGCCCACACCACCCACCAGGCTTCCCGGGCAGGCGGTGATGCGGAAAAGATCGCCAAGGTGTGGGAATATCAGACCAGCGATTTGTTCGATGATGCTGAGCGCGCCGCACTTGATCTCGCTTTGGCGGGCGGGCAGGTGCCCAATGGCGCGACCGACGCTCACTTTGCCGAGCTCAAGAAGCACTATTCCAACAAGCAGATTGTCGAAATCGTATCGGTGATCGCACTGTTCGGCTTCCTCAACCGTTGGAACGACACAATGGGGACCGAGCTTGAGCAAGAACCGTTGCAATTTGCTGAGGCCAATTTCACCAATCGCGATTGGAGCGCGGTCTAGCGCTTGACCCGGTCACGATTGGCCAGCAAAGGCCTGTCCCATGACTGACGCACCCCTCAAGCTGTTCAACTCGCTTACACGCGAGCTCGAGACATTCGAGCCGGTCCATTCGGGTGAGGCGCGCGTCTATACCTGTGGTCCGACGGTCTACAATTACCCACATATCGGCAATATGCGCGCCTATGTCTTTGCCGACATCCTTGGCCGGACGCTGAGCCAAAAGGGGTTCAAGCTGACCCATGTGATCAACATCACCGATGTCGGGCATCTCACCGATGACGCCGATGAGGGTGAGGACAAGATGGAAAAGATGGCTGCTGAGCAGAAGCAGTCGATCTGGGACATCGCACGCTATTACACCGAGGCCTATTGGGCCGATGTCTACGCACTCAACATTCGCCAGCCAGCCAAATGGTCGATCGCGACCGACTATATCGAAGAGATGATCGACTTCGTGCAGTCGATGCCGGCCAAACACATCTATGAGATCGACAGCGGTCTCTATTTCGATGTCTCTTCGATTGAGGATTACGGGCGGCTCGCGCGCGCTGTCACCGAGGAAGATGGCGAGAGCCGGATCGGCGCGGTTGAGGGCAAGCGCAATGCGGCCGACTTCGCTTTGTGGCGCAAGACACCAGCCGGTGAGAAGCGCCAGATGGAATGGGACAGTCCGTGGGGCAAGGGCGCTCCCGGTTGGCATCTGGAATGCTCCGTCATGGGCGAAAAGCTGCTCGGCTTCCCGTTCGATATTCACACCGGTGGAATCGACCATCGCGAGATCCATCATCCCAATGAGATCGCTCAGAACCAGGCCTTTTGCGGCTGCGGTGGGCTGTCCGACGCGCGCAACTCCGGAGCAAGGATATGGATGCACAACAACTTTCTGGTTGAGCGTTCGGGCAAGATGTCGAAGTCGTCAGGAGAGTTCCTGCGACTCCCGCTGCTGACGTCCAAGGGCTATCACCCCTTGGCCTACCGGATGATGTGCCTGCAGGCGCATTACCGCAGCGAGCTGGAATTCAGTTGGGACGGGCTGCAGGCTGCCCTCACTCGGTTGAAGCGGATGGTCCGGTCCGTGAACAAGCTGGTCGATGATTGCGAAGGCAATTGGAAAGCGGAAGGGCCAGTGCCGCCGCGGATCGCTGAGCTGAGAGAGAAGTTTGACGCGGCCATGAGCGATGATCTCAACACGCCCGTTGCGCTGACGGTGCTTGAGGATCTGCTGTCGCTCAAGAAGGTATCGCGCGATCACAAGCTTGACGCTGTTCTGGAGTTCGATCGGGTTCTGGGCCTCAATTTGCACGAGATGCCGGTCGCAGCCTTCCGTATTCATCCGGACGGGGCCGAAATCACCGAAAGCGAGATTGAGGATGCGCTTGAGCGCCGCAAGGCCGCGCGCGCTGCAAAGGATTTTGCAACCTCTGACGCACTTCGAGATGAGCTGATGGCCAAGGGTGTCGAAGTGATGGATGGTGATCCCTTGGGATGGGAGTGGAAGCTCGGGTGACTCTCAAAAACCCTCATTGCGAGCCCTAGGCCAACCAATCCATGGATTGCGGCGTCGCCGCTTTCGCGGCTCCTCGCAATGACGAGAATAGGAAGACACAATGACTATCGTTGCAATCTCAGGCCTGATCCGTCCGCTTCTCGAACCGCAGCTGCCCGATGATCTCGATGTCCGCTGGTTCCTCACCCATGAAGAGGCGATGGAGGCAGTTCCGGATGCAGAGATCGGCTGGTTCGACATGAATGACCAGCAGGCGATGGCAGCGACTTTGGAGGCCGCGACCAGCCTCAAATGGCTCAACTCGATCTATGCCGGGCTCGACTTCCTGCCGATGGATGTGCTGATTGAGCGCGGGATTACCGTCACCAATGGCGCTGGGATCAACGCGATCACCATCGCCGAATATGTCGTTATGGGCATGCTCAACATCGCCAAGGGATATCGCGATGTCATTCGCGCGCAGGATCGCAAGGAATGGCTGACCGACAGCCCCGGCAAGCGTGAGCTGTCCGGTTCGAAAGCGCTGCTGCTGGGCTATGGCGCGATTGGCAAGCTGATCAAGCCGCGGCTCGAAGCCTTCGATGTCGATGTCACAGTGGTGCGGCGCTCTGGCGGAGAAGGCGTGCTCACTCCCGATCAATGGCGCGATCAATTGGGCGAGTTTGACTGGGTCATCCTGGCCGTGCCCGCCACGCCGGAGACCGACGCGATGATCGGTGCGGATGAGCTTGCAGCGATGAAGAATGACGCGGTGATCGTGAATATTGCGCGCGGCGCTGTGATCGATCAGCCGGCTCTGGTTGAGGCCTTGCAGACCCGCCAAATCGGGGGTGCGTTCCTTGACGTTACCACGCCTGAACCTCTGCCCGAAGATGACGTGCTGTGGACGCTCGACAACGCCCATATCTCGATGCATTTGTCGGGCCGGGCGCAGGACAAGATGTTTTACCGCAGCGCAGAGCGTTTCCTCGACAATCTTGCAAAATATCGTCGGGGTGAACCGGTCGCTCCGATCTTCGATCCTAAGCGCGGCTATTAGAGCGCGCAACGAAGCACCAGACCTCTCAAATGCTTGGGCATGCGAAAACATTCGCAATGCCGTCATTCGGTGTATGTAACACTTGGGCGACTCTGAGCGAACAGGCTTCAGAGACCATGGTAGGGCGCGCATGCGCCTGCCAAGACGAGGGGAAAATCTATGAGCGAGACCAAGAAAGCCTCCGACCTGTTTGTCGAATGCCTCGAAGCGGAAGGCGTCGAATATGTCTTCGGCGTTCCGGGTGAGGAGAACCTAGATTTCCTCGAGAGCCTGTCCAATTCCAAAAAGATCAAGCTGATCCTGACACGGCACGAACAGGGCGCTGGCTTTATGGCAGCGACCTATGGCCGTCACACTGGCAAGACTGGTGTCTTCCTCGCGACCCTGGGGCCCGGGGCGACCAATATGGTAACGGCGATCGCCTATTCGCAGCTCGGCGGAATGCCGACGCTGGCGATCACCGGGCAGAAGCCGATCAAGAAGTCGAAGCAGGGCCGGTTCCAGATCCTCGACGTGGTCGACATGATGGGGCCGATTACAAAATATGCCTATCAACTGCATGCTGGCGACAATATTCCCAGTCGGGTGCGAGAAGCCTTCCGTCTTGCAGAAGAGGAAAAGCCTGGTGCAGCTCATCTTGAACTGCCTGAGGATATTGCCGAAGAGCCGACCGATGCGCGGCCAATCGCGCGCTCGGTCGCACGACGCCCTTCGGCTGAGCCCAAGGCCGTCAGGATTGCGGTCGAAGCGCTTGAGAACGCCAAGTCGCCGGTGCTGGTGATCGGGGCCGGGGCCAATCGCACACTGACCGGCCGAATGCTCAATCAGCTGATCGAAAAGACCGGCATTCCCTTCGTTACCACGCAAATGGGCAAGGGCGTGCTTGATGAACGTCATCCGCTGTTCCTCGGCTGCGCTGCCTTGTCGGCGGGCGATTTCTGCCACCGCGCGCTCGAAGATGCCGACTGCATCGTCAACATTGGGCACGATGTGATCGAAAAGCCGCCCTTCTTCATGCACAATGATGAAGAGGGAGAGGTCGGGTCTGACAGCCCGCCGACGGTGATCCATATTTCGAACAACACCGCCGAGGTCGATCCGGTTTACTTCCCGCAGATCGAAGTGATCGGGGACATCGCCAATGCGATTTGGCAGATCAAGGAAGACATCGTCCCGCAGGGCAAATGGGATTTTGCGAAGATGCTGGCCTATCGCGAGGCAGGGGTGGCCCATTCCGAGCCGCTTGAAGCCGATACGCGCTTCCCGATCTTCCCGCCGCATCTGGTCCAGCAGATCCGTCATGCCATGCCCGAAGATGGTATCATCTGCCTCGACAATGGCGTCTACAAGATCTGGTTCGCCCGCAACTACACCGCCTACCTTCCCAATACCGTGCTGCTCGACAACGCGCTCGCGACCATGGGGGCGGGCCTGCCCTCGGCGATGATGAGCGCAATGCTTTATCCCGATCGCAAGGTCATGGCGATTTGCGGTGACGGCGGGTTCATGATGAACAGCCAGGAGATGGAGACCGCCGTACGGCTGGGGCTCAATCTGACTGTGCTGATCCTGCGCGACGATGCCTATGGCATGATCCGCTGGAAGCAGGCCAATATGGGCTTCAAGGATTGGGGACTGACCTACGGCAACCCCGATTTCGTCAAATATGCCGAGAGCTATGGCGCGCATGGCCATCGGGTGACCAGCAGCGAGCATTTGACCGATGTGCTGGCGCATACGCGCGATACGCCCGGAGTTCATCTGATCGATTGTCCGGTCGACTATTCCGAGAACGATCAGATCCTGAACCACGACATCAAGGAATTGAGCGCGAAGCTCTGATCGCGACGGGACCGGGAGGACAGGCTCATGCCAACGCTCAAAGATATCTATCCACTCTATCTCAACAACCGACCGGTGCAGCCCAACACCGATCTTGAGGTGACCGACAAATTCACCGGGGAGGTTGCTTTCCGGACCGCCCTGGCGACACCCGATGTGATCGAGCAAGCGATCGCTGGCGCGGTTCGCGCGGCTGAGCCAATGGCCAAGCTCGCCAGTTTTGAGAAGCAGGACGTGCTGATGCATTGTGTCGCCCGCTTCAAGGAACGGTTCGACGAGCTGGCCTATGCGCTGTGCGTCGAAGCGGGCAAGCCGATCAAGGACAGCGAAGGCGAGGTGACCCGGCTGATCGACACCTTCCGGATCGCGGGCGAGGAGGCGGTGCGCAATTATGGCGAAGTCATGCCGCTCGATATCTCCGAGCGCGCGCGCGGCTATTCGGCGATGTGGAAGCGCGTACCGATCGGGCCGTGCAGCTTTATCTCTCCGTTCAACTTCCCGCTCAATCTGGCTGCGCACAAGATTGCTCCAGCGATTGCGGTCGGTTGCCCCTTTGTGATGAAGCCCGCTTCCAAGACTCCGCTCGGGGCGCTGATCATGGGCGAAGTGCTGGCCGAATGCGATGTACTGCCAGAGGGCGCCTTCTCGATCCTTCCGGCCAGTCGCGATGGCGCTGACCTGTTCACCGTCGACGAGCGGTTGAAGCTGCTATCCTTTACCGGTTCGCCTGGTGTCGGCTGGGATCTCAAGGCCAAGGCTGGCAAGAAAGCGGTGGTGCTCGAGCTGGGTGGCAATGCTGCGGTGATCATCGATCACGATGCCGATCTTGATGACGCGCTTGAGCGGGTGATCTTCGGTGCCTTCTATCAATCGGGCCAGTCCTGCATCGGCGTCCAGCGGATCATCATCCACGAGGCGGTCTATGATCGCTTCAAGCGCATGCTTGTTGACAAAACACAGACGCTGATTGGGGGTGATCCCAAGGATCGCGCGACCTTCATAGGGCCGATGATTTCGGTCGGCGAAGCGACCCGGCTCAAGGGCTGGATCGACGAGGCGGTGGCGGGCGGCGCGACCCTGCTGACCGGCGGCGGGCTCGAAGGAAACATGCTCGAGGCGACCTTGCTCGAAGGCGTCCCCGGCGATGCCAAGGCGCTCAATGAAGAAGCCTTTGGCCCGCTCGCGATCCTGCAGAAGTTCAGCAGTTTCGACGAGGCTCTGGCTGAGGTCAACAATTCCAAGTTCGGTCTCCAGGCCGGGATCTTCACCCGCGATCTGTTCAAGATGTTCGACAGTTGGGACGAGCTCGATGTCGGCGGGATCGTGATCAATGACGTGCCGAGCTACCGGGTCGACAACATGCCCTATGGCGGGGTGAAGGATTCCGGTCTCGGTCGCGAAGGGATCAAATTCGCGATGGAGGATATGACCGAGATCCGGAATCTGGTAGTTCGGAGAAATTGAGGCTTCGGGTCGCCCCGGCCAGCGAGCCGGGGCCCAGCTTGTGTGTGGTTCCGCGAAGTAAGCTGGATCCCGGATCAAGTCCGGGATGACGCTCAGGAGGGGAGGATCAGCTCTCCTCCAACAACAGCAGCACCGCTGTTACCACCAGACGCGGCTCAGGCAGGAAGCTGTGATCGGTCGCGATCACCGTGGCATCAGCGACCAATTGGCCCGGGATGGTGAATTCATGCTCGGGCAAATCGGCAACAAAGCTTTCACCAGCGTCGACCGCGTCTGCTCCGTCAAAGTCGAGCATCAATTCGTGCCGGGTTCCGGTAAAGGTGATTGAGGACCAGGTTACTTCCTCATGCGCCAGCAAGCTCGCCTTGGCTTGCGCCAGTTCGAGCACAGCCTCGCGGACCCGATCCCCGAGAGTGCGGCGCGGGTGATAGCGGCGTCCGGACGAAGCGCTGGGTAGAGATTTGGTTTCGATCGGATCATACAGCATGGGCAATCCCCTTGGTTTCGAGTTTCTGCCCAAGACTGCGCTCGAACTCCTCCATCCAGCGCAGGGTCCGCGCCTCTGTTGCCGGGCGCGGGATACGCCCCATGCGCAGGTCGAGCACGAACCGCGGATCATGCGCGGCAAGGCGTCCGAACTTGGTGGCGGGCATGTCATGGCGGCGTAAAAATCTTTCGACGTGGCGGATCAGCATTGCGGCATTCCTCTCTGAAAACCATCAGGAATATTGGTGCGAATCACCAAATGTTCCTAAAATGTTCCAAGTGAATTCCTACTTGTCTAGGAAAAATCCTACGTATAGGATGAAATCATGGAACGCGGCTTGGATCACGTCCGGCAACGAATGCTCGATCTCGCGCAGCAGCGGGGGGTCAGCCTCGCCGGCCTGTCCGAGCTGGTCGGGCGCAACCCCTCTTATCTCCAGCAATTCATTCGCAAGGGCTCACCCCGTCGTCTGGCTGAGGATGATCGCCGCAAGCTGGCGCAGTTCTTCGGTGTGTCGGAGAGCGAGTTGGGCGGGACTGCTGAAGTTTCGGGCGCAGCTCACGCCACCAATGACTGGATGGCGATTGATCGGATCGACTTGGAAGCGTCAGCCGGGCCGGGTGCGCTAGCCAATGACGAAGCGCCGTTTGACACATTCCGTTTCTCGCGTCGCTGGTTGGTCGAGCAGGGGCTGGAGCGCGCCAGCCTCTCTGCGATCACGGTCGCCGGGGATTCGATGGAGCCCTTGCTCAACGACGGCGACGAAATTCTGGTCGATCGATCGCCGCGTGCCTTTCGTGATGGCGTGCACGTCGTACGGCTTGGTGACAGCCTGTTGGTCAAGCGCGTGGCGAGTTCCGGGGCGGGGCGGTTCATCCTGCTGTCCGAAAATACCGCCTATCCCCCGGTCGAAGTGGAGGCGGATGAGCTGGAGGTTATCGGGCGAGTGGTCTGGAAAGGCGGGCGATTGTGACGTTGTAAAAAGGAAAATTACGACAAATAATTGCCCCATTTCTTTGAGAAGTAACTTTCGAAATTAGAAACCTGGATGAGTGTGATGCAGAATAGGTTTTGAACTTCAGTCAGTCGAAGGAGGGGTTCGATGGTAGAGAAGGTCTTCACAATTGGTCGGGATGATTGTGACAAGTCACTGCAAAAGATTGATGAACTTGAAACCGCATATACGAAGCTCACCTCTAAGTTTGAGCCGATCTTCAACCTCTTCGATGGCGTTCAGTCCGCACTCGACAGCATAACCAACGGCATGCGTTCAGCAGATGTTGCATCCAAGGCATTGAAGGGTTTGATGGGGAAGCTGCCTGTTACAGGCCCGGCCAAATTTCTGAAGGAGGCTTCCCGGATTGCGTTGGGGGTTGCCGGCAAGGTCGCCAAAGGCATTGGTAATGCAGCCAAGCGACTGTCTCGCCAGCTGCAACCGCTTTTCAAGGCTGTCGGAGAAGTGAGAGACTTTCTTCACAAGCCATTCAATCTCTTCTTCAGCATTCGGCAAATCATCATCCGTGTTAAGACGATTTGCATTCAGCTTATTCCCCAAGAGATGCTCTTGATCGAGGCTTGGCCAAGCTACGCAGCAAAGCTACTGGCGATTTGGGTTCAGATCCGGTCGATATTTGACAAGGTCCTCAAGAATTTGATCGCCTTCATTAATGCGATCGTTTCCAAGATTGACAAAATCATTGCCGATTTGACCAAGGCGGTTGCCGATCTCGCGAGGATGCTGCCAGGCTTGGAGACGCTCTCTTCGATGATGGACAGCTTGAACGAGCAATTGGAATCTCTCGATGGAGTTGTTGGAGACGTTCTCGACAAGGTGGATGATGCGGTAGACGCTGCAAAAGAAGCCGCCAATGAACTACTGGATTGGTTCCAGTCACTGCCTGGCGTGGGCGACGTAGTCAAAGCCGCTAGAGAGGCAGCCAGCGATCTAATGGACGCTTTTGAAGCGCTAAAGGCGAAACTGGAAAAGAAGGTTGCCGATGCCATCAAAGACATGGGAGCGCTGGACGCAATTCAGAAACCGATCGACACCATGACCAACGCGCTGTCGACCTTCTCTGAGGTCGTCCAGCGTGAGGCTCGGCAAGCAGTGGACACGCTACTGAATGGCCTCAAATCGATCGCGGGGAACTTTGCCGAGTCTATCCAATGGCTGTTGAGATTCGTCGCGAGCAAAGTTGGGTTTGAGGACATTGTCGAAAGGCTGAAGAGGCAGCTTAACGACATGCTCGGCGCTCTCAGACAGATCCTGCCTGCTGATCGATTGGCAAAGGCTGAGGAAGCAGCAGCAGTTGTTGGCGAGATCGCGCAGGTGGTCAGGAGGAATCGCAGCGATGACGTTGATGGCTATCGCTGGCAGAGCACTTTCGTTCGCCGGGCCAGACGATTGGAAGGCGTTCTCATCTATCCCCTGCCATCGAACGACGATCTTGCCTGGACCAGTAAGGTGGATCGTGCCCACACGCTTTCTGCGCGTTTGTGGGAAGAATGGGACGAGTTCGCGCCGCTGCGTGATCCTCCCGAAATGGAAGAAGGCTATTTCGGAAGGCTCGCTGAAGTGATTGAAACCACTGACGCTGAGTTATCCGAGCATTTCGCTCTTATCGAGGATGCTGAGAACGAACCCGAATTCGATTGGTTGCCAATCGCGCCAAGGGTCTTTGTCGGCGATTATGAACCGGTCCTCGCGATTGAGAATGAGTGGGGCAAGGGCTTCGACCCTGAGCTGGAGAGGGGCGCTGGCGAACTTCGCGAGGCCTACGCCAAGCTCGAACAGGCACACATGAAGGTCGAACAGACTATCGCCGAAGCTGCCTGAGCTCATCCAGCCAATCCATGGGCTATCGGCAAATCGAGGGGGAAGGGCATGTCTACGTCGAACGTATTGAAGTCAGGAGTATTGGCTGTCGCCGCTCTGGCAACCGCCGCCTGCGGGAATGACGAACGCATTAATGGTGCCGGTCCGCCTCCTGATGCGCCACCGCTAGAGATCGAATTGGAGCCGGGCGAAGATGGCGCGTTCGGTGATCCGCTTCTGCGCAACGAGGGAGATTCGGGCGACGCACCCACGCTTGTCGCAAACACATTTGAAGACCCCAACGACCCCAGCAAAAAACTCGAGGTCCCGGATGAGGCCACAACAACTGCCTATCCGGATAAGACTGCGGATGATCCAAACCAGGATGAACCCGATATTGCCGGTCAGGACAAGAAGACGCCGAAGAAGTGGCTCGTCACGGAAAAGAAGATGCCAAAGAGCATCGGCACAAGGTTTCGCGAACGGGCCGACAGAGTGGATTTCCGAGCTGCGACCTGGAATCTCTATAAGATGACCCGCAAGAAGGCGAACAGTGCCTTTCCATTTTCCAATCGGAATGTGAACGCTGGCGGAAAAGTCAGGACAATGAAGGCCACCAACAAGGCGCAGACAGCGTTTGAAATTCTCAAGACCTATGAAGTCGATATTGCTGGACTTCAAGAGGTCAATCTTTGGGAACGCAAGATTTTTGATCAGGCGACGCCGCAACAAAAGGCGGCCCGCCCGCCTAACACCAAGACGCAAATCGCTGCGCTTAAGGGACGCGAATTCACAGAGACGGTAGCCCAGCACCCAATATTGTCCCCTCCAATCGGACAGGCCTCGGGCTACAAAGTCATTGTTGGTCAGCCAATTTTCGTCAAGCGCTACAATCCGAAAGTTCACAAGACACACACGGACTTGCAGATCGCCTGGACCTATTGGGAGTATGCGCCGATTGCCTATAACCCCGATGTGCTGAGCTGTTCGGCAGCCAGCAGTCGAGTGGTGTCGATTGGCATTAAGGCCGTGCACCGAGTTGCTTGCACAGTGATCGGGACTTCAAAGTCGTTCATCTTTGTCAACACGCACCTGCCAGCCAAGGCTGAGGCGACATTTTCAGCAATCGACAATCTCGGCAAGCTAACCAACGCCGAATTCGCTGGGACCCAGCTGTTACCTCCCCCTCCCAAGGTCGCTCCAGCCGAGGCCAACGCAATTGTGGCGATGGACATGAATTCTCATCCAGATGGACACACGAAGAAGTTGCGGGACAAATGGGCCGAGTTTTCGGCCTATAAAGAATTGAAACGTCCCCGAGGGAAATTCTCCAAAGTTCATCACCGCAAACTGGACCAGGGCGGATGGGGCGTTTTCATCAACAAGGATCGCAAGAGCCGCTATATTGATGATTTGGTTCCGATCGGAGAACCGATCAAATGGTGCATCAACAAAAGCAGACAAATTCTGCCGGTGACAGTTTTTCCCATGGGAGGGTGGAGTCAGCGCAAATGGCGCGAGTTCTATTCATTGAGCGATCACCTGCCAGTCATTGCAGATTTCGACGTAAGCCGGAACGGTAGTGGTTGCTGAATTCCTGGTGAAAGAGCAATGATTGGAACGCCGGTCTAACCCCAGCCGAGCTCTCGAAAAGCATAGGCATCGTTCCAGATCTTGGTGACATGGCTGACCTTGCCGCCGCTGATTTCGATTACGTAGCAATAATGCGATGCGGTCGCTTGGCCGGTCGCTGGCACGGGGCCGCCTTCGCCGGTGTGGCTGGCTTTGAAGGTCGCCGCTGCGCAGACATTGCCGCGCTCTTCATCCACTCCGAAGGACAGCATCTCATAGCTTGCATCGGGCAGGGGGCCGTAATTGCCCGCCATCCACTCGGTGTAGCTCTCAAGCGCGGTCACTTCGGCGAGAGAATCGGCCTGTGCGGTGAAGCCAGCGTCCGCGGTGCAATATTGCGCGCATTCGGCCCAGCCTTTGCCCGTCTCGCAGGCGTCGAAGAAGGCGAGTGCGGTGTCTTTCATGCTCATTTTTGATCATCCCCCAAATCGCAAACTGATCTTGCAATAGCATGCGCGCGCGGCCATTTCTTGCATATGTCCGACAAACCGACCCCGCCAATGAAGGCAGCGATCCTGCCTGTCACTCCGTTGCAGCAAAATTGCTCGCTGATCTGGTGCACCAAGACCATGAAGGGCGCGCTGATCGATCCCGGTGGCGATCTCGACAAGCTCAAGGCCGCGGTGGCGCAATCCGGCGTCGCGCTCGAGAAATTGCTCGTCACCCACGGGCATATCGATCACTGCGGTCAGACCGGAATCCTGGCGAAGGAGCTGGGCCTGCCGATCGAAGGCCCGCATGAGGATGATCGGTTCTGGATCGATCGTCTGGGCGAAGATGGCGCGCGCTATGGCATTCAAGGTGAAGTGTTTGAGCCCGATCGCTGGCTCAATGATGGCGATCAGGTGACCGTGGGCGAGCTGACCCTCGACGTGATCCATTGCCCGGGCCACACGCCCGGCCATGTCGTGTTCTTCCACGAGCCAAGCCGGTTCGCAATTGTCGGCGACGTGCTCTTCCAGGGGTCAATCGGGCGGACCGATTTCCCGATGGGCAATCATCAGGATCTGATCGATGCGATCACCCAGAAGCTCTGGCCGCTGGGCGAGGATGTGATGTTCATTCCGGGCCACGGCCCGACCAGCACCTTCGGTCGTGAGCGCAAAACCAACGCCTTTGTCAGCGATATGGCCCTGAGCTGATCTGAGCTGATCTGAGTTGAGCCGCAGCCGGATCGCGCGTTCATGCAATCCGGCCGAGCCAACGAAAAACAGCTTACATCACGCCGACGCTGACCAGCACGGCAACAAGTGCCAGACCGATCAGGGTCAGCATGGATATGATCGTTCCGATCATCCGGCCCTTCGACAGCGTGCCGCCGTCCATTCCAAAGGCATGCGCAACTCTGGCTACGATGTAGAGTCCAGCGACATAGGCGAGCCATGGATCGCCCTTTCCGGCGATCTCGATCACTGCGATCAGGATCAGCACAAATGGCGTGCTTTCAACGAAATTGGCCTGTGCCCGCATCCGGCGGATCAGCGCCTCATTATCCTCATCCCCGACAGAGATGCTTTCCGACGCACGAATGCGTCCAATCCGGATCATCAGCCAGATGTTGAGGATCGCAGCCGCTGCGGCTGCGGTCAGTGTGACCGGTAGAATCATATTAGCAGTTCCTCCCAAAACTCAGCTAAGGTGCTAAGCCCGCAGCGCAGCGCTTGCAACGCGTGATTTTTCCGCTATAGCGCGCGGCTTCCCGCATTGACGGCTGGGCTGACAGCACATGGCAAAGCTTGTGTGCCTGTTGACCTTGCCCTAGAGCGGCCCCAATTAGACACAAACGCTAGGTTTTAGCGCGCAATTTTTGAGGAACAGGTGCCGCCATGGCTGTCCCTAAGAGAAAAGTATCGCCCCACCGCCGCGGCAATCGTCGCGCACATGATTCGCTGAAGGTTGAGGCATTCCACGAATGCTCGAACTGCGGCGAGTTGAAGCGTCCGCACAATCTGTGCCCGCATTGCGGTTACTACAACGGGCGTGAGGTCGTCGCAGTCGGCCTTTAGGGGCCCAGCGACGCAGTCGGAGAGAAGGCATGAGCTTACCGCGTATCGCGATTGATGCGATGGGCGGTGATGAAGGCGTGCGCGTGATGGTTGAAGGCGCTGCGCTGGCTCGTCGCCGTCACGACGAATTCAAATTCCTTCTGGTCGGCGACCAGCAACGGATCGAGCAAGCGCTCGAAGCCCACCCCAACATGCGCGATGCCTCCGAGATCCTCCATTGTGAGGATGTCGTTGCAGGCGATGAGCTGCCCAGCCGCGCGATCCGCCGGGCCAAGACCACCTCGATGGGTCTGGCGGTCAATGCCGTCAAAGAAGGCTTGGCCGGGGCAGCGGTCAGCGCTGGCAACACCGGCGCGCTGATGGCGATGAGCAAGATCGCGCTGCGGACCATGCCCGGGATTGGCCGACCGGCGCTTGCTGCGGTGATGCCAACCCTCAAAGAGCATGACGTGGTGATGCTCGATCTTGGCGCCAACACCGAAGCCAATGCCCGCAACCTCGTGCAATTTGCGATCATGGGTGCGGCCTATTCGCGGATCGTCAACGGGTTTGAGAAACCACGCGTGCGGCTGCTCAACATCGGGACTGAAGAGATCAAGGGCACCGAGGCGCTGCGCGATGCCGCTGCCAGCCTGCAAGCCGCTACCGGCCTGGCGATGCAATTCGATGGCTATGTCGAATCCGACAAAATCAACCGCGGCGAAACCGACGTCATTGTGACCGATGGTTTCTCTGGCAATATCGCGCTGAAGGCGGTCGAGGGCGCGGCCCGGTTTGTGACCGACCTGCTCAAGCAGGCCTTCACCAGCTCGCTCCGGTCGAAATTCGGCTTCCTGGTTTCGCGCCCGGCGACCGAATTGCTGCGGCATCACCTTGATCCCAACAATCACAATGGCGCGGTCTTCCTCGGCCTCAACGGTGTGGTCGTGAAGAGCCATGGCAGCGCCAATGCCAATGGTGTGGCCAATGCGGTTGCGGTCACCGCCAGCCTGCTCAAGAACAAGCTGACCGAGCGGATTGCCGAGGATCTGGCAGAACTGGGCGAAGATGCTCTGCGCGAAAATGGCGGCAATGGCACGGCCGCGAATGAGGCCGCCGAGTGAGCGCCAATCTCCTGCGCGGAACCGGGTCGGCGTTGCCCGAGACGGTGGTCACCAATGACGAGCTCGCGGCGCGGATTGATACCAGCGATGAATGGATCATTGAACGGACCGGCATTCGCCAGCGACACATTGCCGGCCCCGATGAGACCACCGCCAGCCTGGCGATCGAAGCCGCCAAGGCAGCGCTCGCTGATGCCAAAATGGATGCCGCGGACATCGATCTGATAGTCTTGGCTACCGCAACTCCCGACAACACTTTCCCGGCGACCGCGACCAAGGTCCAGCATGCGCTGGGCTGCAATGGCTGCGTCGCGTTTGATGTCGCCGCGGTTTGCTCCGGCTTCCTTTATGCCGTGGCGACCGCCGATTCGTTGCTCAGCACAGGTATGGGTCGCCGGGCCCTGGTCATCGGTGCCGAGACCTTCAGCCGAATTCTCGATTGGGAGGATCGCACCACCTGCGTCCTGTTCGGCGATGGCGCGGGTGCGGTTGTGATCGAGCACGATCCAGAGGCCGATCCAGGGCAGGGCATCATTGCAACCCGCCTGCATGCTGACGGCGCGCAGCATGATCTGCTCTATGTCGATGGCGGACCATCCACGACGCAAACAGTCGGCCACCTTCGCATGAAAGGGCGCGAAGTGTTTCGGCACGCGGTGGTGAATCTCGCGACTGTCCTGGGCGAAGTGATTGAAGATGCGGGTGTTTCGGTCGAGCAGATCGATTGGGTTGTGCCCCATCAGGCCAATGCGCGGATCCTTGACGCGACCGCCAAGAAGCTTGGCATTCCCGCTGAGAAGGTCGTTGTCACGGTCGATCGCCACGCCAATACCTCTGCCGCATCGGTCCCGCTGGCACTCGATACCGCCCGCAAGGATGGTCGGATCAAACCGGGCGATCTGGTCATGCTGGAGGCGATGGGCGGGGGCTTCACTTGGGGCGCCAGCCTGCTGAGGATCTGATCTCTCATGGCATGGCGTGTGCAAAGATTTGCACAGGAGATGCCGCCAAGTTGCGAAAATCGCATAATAACTGTACGCTAGAGCTTCATGAGGTCGCATCGACGAGGGAGGATGCGAATATGCGTTCGGTGGGCACTTTGACTCGAGCTGACTTGGCGGAATCGATCAATCGCAAGATGGGATTTAGCCGAGCGGAATCGCTCGAACTCGTTGAAGCCATTCTCGACAAGATGTGCGATGCGCTTGCGGACGGCGAGAACGTCAAGATCTCGGGCTTTGGCAGCTTTGTCCTGAGGGACAAGAACGAACGCATCGGGCGCAATCCGAAGACGGGGATCGAAGTGCCGATCACACCGCGCCGGGTTATGACCTTTCGGGCAAGTCAGATCCTCAAGGAGCGTATTGCCAAAGGCGACTAACGCATGACCGATTTCGAAGACGGCAAGGATGGTGGTGCGCTTCGCACAATTGGCGAAGTGAGCGAAGGAATCGGTATCAAGCCCCACGTCCTGCGCTATTGGGAACAGCAATTCTCCATGCTCAAGCCGCTGAAACGCAGCGGCGGTCGTCGCTATTATCGTCCTGAAGATGTCGCCTTGCTTGAACGGATCAATCGCCTCGTCAATGAAGAAGGCTATACGATCAAAGGTGCTCAGGCGGTTCTGAGATCGCGCGGAGCATCCGAATTCGATCGCCGCGACAATGATCGCCGACAGAATGATCGCCGGGCCGAGACCGATGAAAGCGGCCTGCGGGTCGCCCGGCCCGCAAGCGAAGATGCCGAAAAGGTCAAGGAAGCGATCGAGCGCTTAAGGACCATTCGCAACCGATTGGCAGCGGCGCTCGAAGCTTAGCCGTCAGCGCCATGCCGCGATCTATTCCGCGGCCATCAGCTCCGCTTCACCAAGATCCACACTGACCAGGCGCGAAACGCCTTTTTCGGCCATTGTCACACCGAACAAGCGGTGCATCCGGCTCATCGTCACGGCATTGTGGGTGACGATCAGGTAGCGTGTCTGAGTGGTGCGGACCATCGAATCGAGCAGGTCGCAGAAGCGCTCAACATTGGCGTCGTCGAGCGGCGCATCGACCTCGTCCAGCACGCAGATCGGCGCAGGATTGGTCAGGAACAGCGCGAAGATCAGCGCGGTCGCCGTCAATGCCTGTTCACCGCCTGAGAGCAACGACAGCGATTGCAGACGCTTGCCGGGCGGTTGGGCATAGATCTCTAGTCCGGCTTCGAGCGGATCATCGCTGTCGATCAGCGCGAGGTGCGCCTGGCCGCCCTGAAACAGTCGCGTGAACAGCGTCCGGAAATGGCCGTCAACTTCCTCAAAGGCGGCTTTCAAACGCTCGCGCCCTTCGCGGTTGAGATTGCCGATCGAGCCGCGCAAGCGATTGACTGCCTCTGCCAATTCGGCCTGTTCGCTGGCATTCATGCCATGCTCTTCTTCAATCCGTGCGAGCTCTTCAGCCGCAACCAGATTGACCGGACCAATCCGCCCGCGGCTCGCCGTCAGGCGATCCATCTCCTCGCTCTCAGCGCTTGAATCGCGCACGTCTTCATCGGTGAATTCGAAACGCTCCAGCAGAAGCGGAGGAGGGCATTGGAAGCGCTCGCCGGAAATGCGCGCCATCTCGCCGCGACGCGCTTCCTGGTTCTCTGCCTTGGCGGCCAGAGTGGCGCGTCCTTCGCGCGCGACCGAGAGCGCTTCGCCGGCATCGGCCAGGGCCTTGTCGGCGACTCTGCAGACCGCCTGGCACTCGGCAACCACCTCTTCGGCTGCCGCCAATTCCTCGCCAAGTCTTGTGCGCAGAGTGTCGCCCTGTTCAATCTCTGCCATCAGCGACGCAGGTTTGGCAGCGACCACCGCGCGTTCTTCCTCGATCTCTTCCAAACGTCGGGCTGCTTCCGCCACACGCTGGGTGGCTTCTCCCGAACGCGCTTGCCAGCTGGCGTGATCGGCCTGTTGTGCGGCCTGACGTTCGCGCGTTACGGCCAGTGCCTGATCGTGTGAGGCGAGTTCGGCGAGGGTCGCCTGAACCGCCAGGCGAGCGGTTTCGTGCTTGGCCTGTGCGGCTTCGAGTGCGGCGCGACCGGCATCGGGCGAGGGCAGAGCCGTGCGCGCCTCCTTAGCCGTGGCGAGCTCTGCCTCTGCGCTTTTGAGCTGTTCGGCGTGCTCTTCGCGCGTGGCAGCGAGTTCCTGTAGGCGTGTCGCGAGGCGTTCCTTGGCGGCTTCCGCCTGATCCAGCGCCCGCAAGGCCATCCGCTCGCGTTCCGCGGCTTGGGCCACGCCGCGTTCCTGCGCCACCAGATCGCTTTGCAGCCGGGTCAGCCCTTCAGCGACATTGCGTTGGGCCTCTTCGGCTTGAATCACGTTCGCGCGCAGGTCTGGGACGACAGTCTCGAGCTCGCTGAGCCGATTGGCCGCTTCGAGCTTGGCCGCCTCAGCTGATCCTTCGCCGCGCGCCACGAAGCCATCCCAGCGCCGCAAATGACCACCCTTGGTGACCAGCCATTCGCCCGGCGCCAGCGTGCGTCCGTCATCGCTGTCGAGACAATGCACCAGCGCGAGTCTGGCGCGCAGCTCTTCCGGGCAATCCTGAACGTAATTGAGCAGGCTCTCAGAAACCGCTCCCGGTGCCTCGCTGCCTGTCCAATACCGGCCATCGGCGTGATCCGCCGGTGAACCCAAAGGTGACTTCGAATCCCGTCCCAGCACCGCGGCCATCGCCCGCTCATATCCGCGCGCGACCGAGACCTTCTCAAGAGCAGCGGGCAGTCCCGCGCGGCCTTGTTGGCGCTTGGCCTGAGCATCGCGATCGCGCACCAGAGCGTTGTATTCGCGTTCGATCCCAGCCAGTTCTGCCTTGGCAGAAGCAAGCTTTGTCGATGCGTCATCCCGCGCAGCTTGAAGTTCGCCCTTGCGAGCCTGTTCTGCTTCGAGTGTCTGCTTGAGTTGCGCCGTGGCTGTCTCGGCAGCCTCAACTTCTTTGCGAGCTGCGATAACCGCCAGCTCGGGATCCTCTCCGCCTGACAATTGCTCGGCCTGCTGTGCAAGCCGATCCTGCTCACTGGCCAGACGCGCAAGGCGGTTCTCAGCCTGTTCAATCGCCGCCTCGGCAATGCGCCATTCGGCTTCGACCCCGGCGTGATCAGCGGTCGCCTTGGCGAGCGCCAGTTCCGCAGCGCGATTGGCCCGCTCCGCATCATCTGATCGCGCCGCAATCGCTGGCCGGGCGGCTTCGTCATTGGCCAGTTTCGCGGTGCTCTCGGCCAGTTCCCGTTCGAGCCGTGCCAAGGCTTCAGCTGCATCATGGGTCAGACGGTCGGCGGCGCCGCGATCTTCTTCGAGACGCTGTTTCTGTCGCTCAAGATCAGCGAGGCGTTGTTCAGCCGCTTCAAGCTTTTCCGACAGCGCGGCCATGCGGTGGCCATGCGCGCTTGCATCATCGCGCCGGTCGGCCAGCTCGTCTCGGGCTTCGGCAAGCTTTGCGGCGGCTTCGGCCTGAGCCTTCTGGGCTTCGTCAGTGGCGCGTTTGGCTGCCTCAACCTGAGCATCGGCGCCTTGCGCCGCTTCGCGCGCTTCCTTGGCTGCCTGGGCCGCCTCGCGCCATCGCACATAGAGCAACCGCGCCTCGGCCATCTGGATTTTGGCGGTCAGCGCTTTGTAGCGTTCAGCCTGTTTCGCTTGGCGCCGCAGTGAAGCCATCTGCGAGTCGAGTCCCGCCATCAGGTCTTCTAGCCGAGCAAGATTGGCTTCAGTCTGTCGCAGCTTGCTTTCGGCGTCCTTCCTGCGGACGTGCAGCCCAGCGATGCCAGCGGCTTCCTCAAGCATTTGTCGACGTTCAGTCGGCTTGGCGGCGATCACCTGGGCGATCTTGCCTTGGCTGACCAGAGCCGGGGAATGCGCGCCGGTCGCAGCATCGGCAAAGGTCAGCGCGACATCCTTTGCACGGACGTCGCGGCCATTGACGCGATAGGCGCTGCCCGCGCCGCGCTCGATCCGCCGGGTGACGACGAGTTCTTCATTGTCATCATCGCTGGCGTGGAGCACCACTTCGGCAAAGGCGCGTTCGGGCCGCGTCGAAGTTCCCGCAAAGATGACATCTTCCATTCCGCCGGATCGCATGCTCTTGGGTGAATTCTCACCCATGACCCAGCGGATCGCTTCGAGCAGGTTGGACTTGCCGCAGCCATTGGGGCCGACAACCCCAGTCAGACCGGGCTCAATGCGCAATTCAGCCGGCTCGACAAAGCTCTTGAATCCACTGAGCTTGAGCCGACTGATCTGCATATTCTTGTCTGTCCCCCCTAGACCGAATTACCGAGCGCCAGCCCGCTGCAGAGCGGGCTCAACCTGCGGCCATTGGTTGCCGTCAATCCGGCTGCCATTGAGGAAGAAGGTTGGGGTTGAATTGACACCCAATTCTTCAGCCTGAGCCTGTGAGGCCTCTGCAATGCCCTCAACCGAAGCTGAGTCAGCTAGGCATGCGCGCGCCTGATCCGCGCTCAACCCACGAGCCGAGAAGAAATCGATCAGTCCGCCGGCTTCGCCGATTGTGACGAAACGTTCAGCGACGTCCATGTCACCTAGATTGGGGACGGTGGCCAAGCCTTGCTGCGCGTTGTTCATGACATCGTTGAACGAGGCCCAGGCCTGGTCAGCGAGTGGCTGCATATTCTGAGGCTGGCCGCAGCGAACCAGAGTTGCGATCGCAAGGTCAATCGGATCGCGTACGAGGTTGCGCAGCTCAAAGCTGACCACGCCGCTGTCGACATAATTGCCCTTGAGTGCTTCGCCAGCACTGACCGAGAAATTCGCGCAGGCGCCGCAAGTGTGCGAGCCATATTCGACCAGTTTAAGCGGCGCGTCGGGATTGCCGATCTGGTAGCCGCCTTCTTCCGTCACGGTCACCACATCGCCCCAGCTTTGGCCATCCGGCGCCGGGACCGCTGCAATCGGCTCTCCCGAGAGGCCGGCAGTATCGTCTTCCGAACCACTGCAGGCAGCCAGTGCGAGCGGCGCGGCGCAGGCGAGAGCGAGGAATTTGCGTGACATTGTCATGCTGAATGATCCTTTAGTCGAGCCTTCAAAAATAGCTGAAGGCAATTGGGGTGAAAAGCGTAGCAAGTGGATGCTTGTGCACAAATATGGTGATTGAAAGCCTGTTTGGGGCCGGTTGCGCCAATTTATTGATTGGTGAAGCCCTGTTCTGGTGGAGCGAGGCGCCCGCGCACCGTATCGCTGAGAATCGGATAGAGCGTGCCCCAGCTGTGAACGCCTTCGAGCAGATTGCCGTCCAACGCGAAGCTTGGCGTTCCCTGAATGGCAAAGGCGGCGCGGTCGGCATCGTCATTCGCCAGCAATTGTTGCGCCATCGCGTCATCCGCCAGGCAGGTGCTGACCTCTGAGGCAGTGTATCCTCGGCGGGTCGCCATCATATCGTCGAAATCGAGCGCGGCCGCCAAATTGACCCGGGCGTTGCGGTCACCGCGGTTCCAGATCGCCACCTGGGTTTGCGGGGCATTGATGGCGATATCCAGCCAGTCCGATTGCGACCGCAGGAACATCGCATGATTGCCCTTGAATTTCTCCGGGCCTCCGCAAGCGACCAGCATGGAGACGGTGAGGTCCAGCGCATTTCGGATCACTGGGCGAATTTCGACCGCGACATGACCAGGGGACACAAAGGCATATTCGAGGGCGGGGTCGCCCTCTTTGGCGAAGCTCGCGCACACACCGCAGCTGTAGCTGATGAATTCGATCAGTCTGGTATCCGCTTCCGGCTTGCCCCAAATATGGCCACGATCCGAGACTACGACTTCATTGTGCCACGAGCTGGGCTGCTCTTGCGGCAATTGAGCGCTTGCAGATGACACAGCCAGCACTGCAGCGGAAAGCAGCGCTCCAATAGTCGATTTCTTCACGTCTCGTCCGACCCCTGTTCGTCGTCTTGATCAAAGCTCCGCGCTAGGCTCTCAAGCACCGTGCGCAGCTCAGGATCACCAATATCGCGCAGACTGTCGCCCAGCTCCATCGGAATGGGCTTGAGCGAAGGCGGCGGCTTGGCCGGCTCTTGAGCATGGGTTGGCTTAACCGCGCCTTGCCGAAGCTTGATCTTCGCGACCGCCTGATAGCCGAAAAACCGGTTAACCCGCTCTATAATCTCGGGAATGACCTGCTGGATCAGCGGAGCATGGGCGGGGACGACTACCAATTGCAGGATGCCTTCGGCTTTCTCTCCCGGAGGGAACCGGATCGCCTCAGGGCTGCAGACCTTGGCGTGATGAGGGCCGACGATCTCCGGCCACCGGGTAACGACAGAGCTTTGGACGAAGCCGAACCGCCGGAAAGCGGTCCGCCCGATCTCGGGCATCAGTTCACCAATCGCGCGCGGTCCCTTGCCGCGCGGCCGCTCATATCTGCGGCCGGCCGAACCCTGTGGGGATTTTCTCCCGCCTTTGGTTGTGTCTCTTCCCATGGCTTGGCCTGCCATGCCATAGCACTGGCGTGACTTCTAGCATCTCTGATCAGCTGCTCCACTGGTATGACCGCCAGGCGAGAGTGCTCCCGTGGCGAGTGCCGCCCGGAGAGCCGCGTCCGGACGATCCGAACTTTCCCTATCGCGTGTGGTTGTCGGAGGTGATGCTGCAGCAAACGACGGTTGCGGCGGTCAAACCATATTTCGCCAAGTTCACGCAAAAATGGCCGAGCGTTTTTGACCTGGCTGTGGCCAGTGAGGACGAGGTGATGGCCGCCTGGGCCGGGCTGGGCTATTATTCGCGGGCCCGAAATCTGATCAAATGCGCGCGGCAAGTGGCTGATCTTGGAGGATTTCCAGAGACAGAGGCTGAACTGCTCAAACTGCCGGGCCTGGGCGCCTACACCGCCGCAGCCATCGCAGCGATCGCGTTTGAACAACGCGCGGTGGTGGTCGATGCCAATGTCGAGCGCGTGGTCGCCCGGCTGTTTGCGATCGAAGCGCCGCTCCCAGGCGCCCGCAAGCCAATCCGCGCGCACGCGGAGGCGATCACGCCGCAGCACCGTGCGGGAGATTTCGCTCAGGCGATGATGGATCTCGGTTCAAGCGTCTGCACCAGCAAGGCCCCCAAATGCCTGTTGTGCCCCTTGGCGACCACCTGCCAAGCGCGGATCCAGGATCCGGAGCGCCTGCCGGTCAAGCCGCCCAAGAAGGCCAAGCCCGAACGGGTCGGCAAAGCCTTCTGGATCGAGCGCGAAGGAGCGAAGGGTCGCGAGGTGTGGCTGGTTACGAGACTGGGAACCGGCATGCTCGGCGGGATGCGCGCGCTGCCCGATGACGGCTGGAGCGCGCAAAAAGATGGAACCGGCAATGCCCCGGTCAAAGGCCAGCTCGAGAGCTTAGGCAGCGTGCGCCATACCTTCACGCACGCGCATCTCACCCTGTCGGTCGAGCGAGTGCATGGCGTCGCGCCCGAGGGAGTGGGGGATTGGTGGCGCTTGGACGAGCTCGACCAGGCAGGTCTGCCCACGCTCTACGCCAAGGCTGTGCGGCTAGCGCTGGCAGCGGATTAGATAAACCCGCCGCCGATCGTCAGACGCACGCCCGCGATCAGCAAAACAATCAGGCAGAAATTCCGCCCGCCATTGCTAGACGAGAGCGCTCCCAGCACGACGCCCACTGCAATCAGCGGCAAGGCCAGCCAATTGCCCCAGCCAAGCAGCGGAATCTGCGACGGAATGACGATGACGAGTGAGACGAGCCCGAAGATAATGGATAGTAAGTTCAGCATGTGTCTTATATGAGTATGACACCTGCAAATTTCAAGTCTCAATTGACCACTTAACTTCGCTGCCCCAAACAGCTGCAAAAGACCGATTCCCGGAGAGACCCCTAATGGCTTATCGCACCTTCCAATCCGCTGACCTGTCCCGCCGCTCGCTGTTTCGTGGAGGCGCTTATCTGGCCGGAGCGGGTTTGCTCGCCGCGCTCCCGATGGGCCGCCCATTGCTCGCCGCCCACGACATTGGCGAATCCTATCCTAATATTCAAAAGCTCTACCAAGATTATGTCGGCGGCAAGAAGGTCTCCAATCTGTTCGTGACTCTCGGCACCGGCCAGGAGGATCACGCCCACACCGTCGGCGGAGGCACGCTCAGCTTCGACAGCACGGTCGAAGTCGATGAGAACACGCTCTATCGGATCTATTCGATGAGCAAGCCGGTGACCGGCATGGCGATCATGATGCTGATTGACGAGGGACTGCTCAGCCTCGACCAGCCGCTCGGCGACATCATGCCTGCCTATGCCGATATGCAGGTCCTGATCGATCCCGAAGGTCCGCTCGACAATGTTGAGCCGACCAAGCGTCCGATCACCATCCGTCATTTGCTGACCCACACCGCTGGCATCGGCTATGGCATCACCAGCAAGGGACCACTGCTCGATGCGCTCAATGAGAATGGCATTGTCGGTGGCCGGGTGAGCCGCTTCCCGATTCCCGGGATCCCGACCGTCACCCCGGCGCCGGGCCTCGAGGTTTGGGCTGATCGCCTGGCAACCTTGCCGCTGATGTCGCATCCGGGTGACAAATGGATCTATTCCGCCAGCATCGATCTGCTCGGCCGGGTGGTCGAAGTCGCCAGTGGACAGAAATTCGAAGACTTCCTGCAGAGCCGGATTTTCGATCCCTGCGGCATGAGCAGCACCTATTTCACCGTACCACAGAGCGAGAAGACACGCCTGACCGACAATTACGGCATCCTCAACGGCATGCCACTGCCGATCGATCCGGGAGCATCTTCGATCTATCTCGATGAGCCATCGGTGCCGGCTGGCGGCGGGGGGCTGGTTAGCTCACCCAAGGACTACGACCGCTTCCTGCGGATGCTGCTGGGTTACGGCATGATCGATGGCACAAGGGTGATGAGCGAAGCCGCGGTCAAGAGCGGTACTTCCAACCTTCTGCCCGAGACGGTCGACCTGACAGGATCCTGGATCGAAGGCGAAGGCCACGGTGCGGGCGGACGTTCGGTTGGGTCGAGCTTCGGCTGGGGCGGTGCAGCAGGCACGCTCGCTGCGATCGACTTCAAGCTCAATATGCGCAGCCAATTGTACACCCAGTACATGCCGACCACGGCCTATCCGATGCGCGAGGAATTCCTGGCCGCGCTTGAGGCTGATCTCAAAGCCATGGCGGGCGCGTAATCGCAGTGGCGGCACCGATCGCATTTGCCGGTTCGCCGATTGATCGCGCGGATCTGATCAGAGTCGACAATGATGCCCTGGCCGCACGGATGGATTGGCGCGCCAAGGTGCTCAAGCTCGACGGGCTCCTGCCCGAAATTGACGAGATGGGGCGGCTTATCTGGGGCACTTTGGCGGATGTTCCACAAGAGGCCGAGCTGGTCTTCCTCGGTCTGCTCGATGACAAAGCCTGCTTCGCCGCTGTGCCACAAGAAGGCGCGGGCGGTCCGGCCTATGCCATGCCGCGCGCCTGGCAAGCGATGCAATTGCTGCAGCCGGAAGATCTGGCGATCTATGGCGGCGCCCGCAGCCTGGTCGATTGGCATGCCCGGCATAGGTTCTGCGCCAAATGCGGTTCCGAAACGCACATCGCCAAAGGCGGTTGGCAGCGTTCTTGCCCCAATTGCGGCGCTGATCACTTCCCGCGCACCGATCCGGTGACGATCATGCTGGTCGAGCACGAGGATCGCTTGCTACTGGGGCGTCAGCCACGCTTCCCGCCGCGGATGTATTCAGCATTGGCGGGCTTCGTCGAGCCGGGGGAAACGATCGAAGAGGCGGTTGCGCGTGAGATCTGGGAAGAGGCTGGCCTGCGCGTGCGCGATGTCGAGTATCTGTCGAGCCAGCCATGGCCATTCCCCAGCCAGTTGATGATCGGTTGCACTTCGGTAACCGATGATCCCGAGCTGACGATCGACACCACCGAGCTGGATGACGCGCGGTGGTTCACCCGCGCCGAGTTGGAGGAGGCGCGGCAGGCTGGTACTGATGGGACTGACACGCTGATCTTCCCGCAGAAGTTCGCAATTGCGCATCATCTGATCACTTGGTGGATGGACAAATGAGTGAAACCGCACCCGACCACATAACAATCGACATCTATTCGGACGTCATGTGTCCGTGGTGCGCGATCGGCTATGGCCAGCTGACCAAGGCACTGACCGAGCTGGACGGCGAGATCGAAGCCGAGATTCGCTGGCGGCCGTTTGAACTCAATCCCGATATGGCGGTCCAAGGCGAGCAGCAGGAAGCGCATCTCCAGCGCAAATATCGCCGCAGCGCGGAAGAGGGCGCGAAGGTTCGCGGCCAGATGAAGGACATTGCCGATGGGGCAGGGGTCGACCTGTCTTATGATGGCGACGAAAGCGATCCACCACCGGCCATGATGTGGAACACAAGGGCGGCGCACAAGCTGCTGGGTTGGGCGCTCGAACAGGCCGGACCCAAGGTTCAGACCGAGCTCAAGCTGGCGCTGTTCAAAGCGCATTTCAATCAGCGCAAAAATGTCTCTGACCGCGAGGTTCTGCTCGATACGGCGGCCAGTGTTGGTCTGCATCGCGAAGCGGCCAAATCAGCGCTTGAGGACGATGATCTCGAAGCCCGCGTTATCGCGGAAGAACGGCAAGCGTGGGATCTCAATATCACCGGTGTCCCGGCGATGATCGTGAATGGCAAGTTCATGATCCCTGGGGCGCAAGCGCCTGAGACCTATGTCAACGCACTGCGTCGGGTTGCGTTAAAAAGTCGCGAACAATGACCCGAGCCACCCGCTCCCTCCGCCCTTCCACCCGGAGCCTACCGGGATATCATCCGGGTGGAAGGGCGGAGGGAGCGGGTGGCAGGGCCCGGCAAGAATACAGGGGAAGCTGCGTCCGCATGATCGGTGCCAGCGTATAAAAGACTATGAAAAGCATTATCGTCGCTCTGGTCGTCACAATCATTGCCCTGGTCTTCGGCTATTTTGCCGGCTGGGACAGTGTCAAAGTCAGCGGATATTCCGCCTATTTCCTGTGCGTCGTGATCGCTCTGGCGGTGAACTGGCTGGCTTTCATTCCGTCAGCGATCGCCAAGTCAGACCGCTTCTATGATTCTATAGGCGCAGTGACATATCTGACCGTGACCGCATTTGCGCTGTGGGCGGCCAATGCGGCCTATGGTTCGCTCGACACACGCAGCCTGGTGATTGCAGCGATGATTGCGATCTGGTGCATCCGGCTCGGCTCATTCCTTTACATCCGCATTCACGCAGCAGGCGGAGCGGACTCGCGGTTTGAGAAGATCAAGATCAATCCACCTCGGTTCCTGGTGGCCTGGACGCTGCAAGCCTTGTGGGTGACGCTGACCGCCTCTGCTGCACTAGTGGCCATCACCGCGGCGCAGCGCGAGCCGATCGGCCTGTTCTTCTGGCTCGGTGCCGCCGTCTGGGTGCTCGGCATCACTTGGGAGACTGTGGCCGACAACCAGAAGAAGGTGTTCAAGGCTGATCCTGCCAACCAAGGCAAGTTCATCAATGTCGGGCTGTGGCGCTGGTCACGGCATCCCAATTACTTCGGCGAGATCACGCTTTGGACCGGCATCCTCATCATGGCTGTACCGGTGCTGTCGGGTCTCGCTTGGCTGGTGGTTATCTCCCCGATCTTCGTCACCCTGTTGTTGACCAAGATCAGCGGGGTCAATCTTCAGGACGGCCAGGCCAAGAAACGCTGGGGCGATGATCCCGCCTACCAGGCCTATCGCGCCAATACGCCGGTTCTGATCCCGCGTCCGCCCAAGGGATAGACGCCCTATTGCTCGGAGGGAGCACACCATGACCGAATTCGCGCCGCGCAGTGCTGTGATCACCGGGGGAGCGAGCGGGATCGGTCTCGCTGTGGCCAAGCGGCTGGCAGGTCAGGGCGTGCAAGTCCTGGTTGCGGATCTTCCGCGCGAAAGCCTTGAACGGGCGAGCCGGATCGACGGGCTTATCACGCGGGCCTGCGATGTATCGGACTTGGCGCAGGTTGAGGCTCTGGCTGAAGCGGCGTTTGAGCGATTCGCGAGCGTCGATCTGGTGCTCAACAATGCCGGACAGGGCGGCGTACGCGGCAAAATGTGGGAAGTCGATCCGGACCAGGCACGGGCGCATTTCGACGTCAATTTCTGGGGGGTCTGGAATGGTGTGAAGGCTTTCGCACCTCGCCTGGTCGAGCAGACAACGCCGAGCGCGCTCTACAACACCGGCAGCGAGAACAGCTTCTTCTGCGCTGTGCCTCAGACCGCCGCCTATATCGCCGCCAAACATGCGGTGCTGGGGATGACCGAAAGCCTGCGTGAAGACTTACCGGAGCATGTCCATGCCGGTTTGATCATTCCTGGCTGGGTGTTCACTCCGCTGGGCCCCGAGCAATTCATGAAGTTCGGTATGGATGTAGAGCAATATGTCGACATCATCCTGCCGCAAATCCTCGCGCGGCGTCGGTTTGTGGTCAGCCATGGCTACAACACGGTGCGGATTGCCGAGCGGATGGATGAGCTGAGCGAGAGCTATTCGGACTATGCGGTGCCGGTAGAAGAGGATGCAAAGCACGACGTCAGGTTGGTGTTTGGGCAATTGCGCCGGAACTCGCGCTAAAAAAACCTTTTGGTTAAGCGGGTTGGTTACTTTGTATTAACCAAGCTGGGTTACCACGATGTTTATGGGCACCGTACACAACCTCGCCAAGGCACCTCCTTACGCCGCACCCGACCGGATTGAATCGGTCCGCAAGGCCGTGTTCCTGCGCGCATTGATGCGTTTCCGGGGCCATGACGAAGCGATCGCGATCACGATCCGAGAGATTTCCGCGACTGGGATGAAGGCCTCAACCGCCAGCTCGCCTTTCCCGGGTGGGAAGGTCGAAATCGGCCTGCGCAATCTTGGCGCGGTGCCGGCAACGATCATGTGGGCTGCCAGCGGAATGATGGAAGTGGCGTTTGACCGGATCATCGATCCCGAAGCCATTCAGATGGAGATCACCGGAACTTACACTCCGGCGCCTGACACGGCCAAAGATCTGCGCCGGATCTAATCCGACAATCTAAATCAATGCGAGCTTTTCCAGCTTGGCCGCGAGACGGCCGGGCAGGACATCGCCGATATCCTCCCCTTCTTGCAGATCGCGCGGAGCCTTGTCCTCGGTGAGATAGCGCCAGCCCTGATGCGCGCGCTTGGGCGCAGGATGCGTGCGGATCAGCACCGGCTCCAGCTCGATATGCCAGCGCCCATCATCGGTCTTGGAAAAAGCCTTGATCGGGGAGCGCGCGACCAGCGCGTGATTGAGGATCCAGTAGAGCGAACCGCCGACCATCTCCTCATGCCGCTTGGGCAGATAGCGCGTGGTCAGCTTGATCTCGCGGCGGTTGTCATACCAGCCGGCGAGATCAGCCCAGCTCTTCGCGCCAAACGCGATTTTGGTCATGTGAAGCGGCATGGGATCAATCTAGGGCTTTTGCTCGTCATTGCGAGCCGCAAGGCGAAGCAATCCACCGCGAGACGCTGCGAAAGGCAAGGTTTGGGCGATGGATCGCGTCGCTGACGCTCGCGATGACGACATTTCTGTAGGACTAAGCCATGCTCAGCCCACCATCCACGATGAAGGGCGCACCGGTTGCAAACTTGCTCTCATCGCTGGCGAGATAGACCACCAAATGCGCGATATCCTCAGGCTCTCCCATCCGCCCGATCGGCTGCGCGAGCGAGAAGGCTTCCTTGGTCGCGGCCGGGTCCGGCGTGCCCGCAATCACGCTTTCGACATTGGGCGTCAGGATCGTGCCGGGCTGAACCGAATTGACCCGGACATTGTTCTGCTCGCGCGCGCACCACAGGGCGATCGATTTGGTCAGCATCGGGATCGCGGCCTTGGCGCTGTTGTAAGCGGCGAGGTCGGGATTGGCCTTGTTGCCCGCAGCGCTGGAGAAATTGACGATCGATCCGCCGCCGCTCTTGGCCATCAACGGGATCGCCGCCTTGCAGCCCATGAAGATCGAATCGACATCGACCGTGTAGCAGCGCTTGAAATCCTCGGGCGTGAGATCGGCGATCGAACCGAACACGGTGATCGCGGCGTTGTTGACCAGCACGTCGAGCCGGCCAAATTCCGCTTCGATCTCCTCGATCAGCCGGTTCCAGCCATCCCAATCAGTCACATCCTGCGGCTTGAAGTGGCAATTACCGCCCAGCTCAGCCGCTGTCGCCGCTCCGGCAGCCTCATCGATATCGGTGATCACCACTGTCGCGCCTTCAGCCAGCAGCGCTTTGCTCGCCGCCTTGCCCAGACCCATCGCACCGCCGGTCAGCAGTACGATCTTGCCCGATACGCGTCCATTATCCTTGGCCAAAATTCTCTCTCCCAGATTGGTCTTCCGGGAGGTGGGCTATCAGCCGGTCAAGCCCATCGCCACTGCCAAACCTAAGAAGGCCAGGAAGCCCATCGAGTCGGTGATCATGGTGACGAACACCGAGGAAGCGACCGCCGGATCGGTGTCGAGCCGCTCGAAGATCACCGGGACCAGCACCCCGGCGAGGCCCGAGACGACGATGTTGATCACCATTGCCAGCGCGATCACCACGCCCATCATTGGCGAGAACAGCAGCCACGCCGCTAGCCCGATCAGCACCGCGATCGTCACGCCATTGAGCAGCGCCACGCGCATTTCTCGCCAGACGATCCGCCAGGTGTTGGCGCGGGTCAGCTGATTGGTCGCAATTGCGCGCACCGCCACCGCCATGGTCTGGGTTCCGGCATTGCCGCCAATGCTCGCGACAATCGGCATCAGCACCGCAAGCGCGACCAATTGCTCGATCGCTGCGCCGAAGAAAGCGATGACTGCCGAGGCAACCACCGCCGTGCCGAGATTGGCGATCAGCCACCGCACCCGGCTGGTGTAAGCCTCGCGGATCGGTTCGTTGATGTCGCCATCGCCCGCGCCTGAGAGCAGCAGCGCGTCCTCACCAGCCTCTTCGGAGATGATGTGGACCACGTCATCGACCGTCATCTGCCCGACCAGGCGACCACTCTCATCCACCACCGCGGCGGAGATCAGCGCGTATTTCTGGAACATCAGCGCGACCTCTTCCTGGTCGGTCGTGACCGGGATCAGCGTCTGATCGCGCTTCATCACATCGGTAAGCTTGACCGAGCGCGGCGTGGTCAGGATCCAATTGAGCGCGCAAGTGCCGACCGGATGGTGTCGCTGGTCGACCACGAACACCTCCCAAAAATCATGTTCGAGATCGCCTTCCTCTCGCAGATAATCGATAAGATCGCCGATCGTGAGATGCTCGGGCACCGCCATGAAGTGGCGGTTCATCAAGCGCCCGGCGGTCTCTTCCGGATAGGACAGCGCGTTTTCGACCGCCGCCTGAGTCTCGGGCTCAAGCTCGGCGATGATCGCAATCTGGTCTGCTTTGTCGAGGTCTTCGAGCAGCTGGACCGCGTCATCGGTCTCAAGCTGTTCGGCGATGGTTGCGACCGCTTCGGGCTCGAGCGCTTCCATCATGTCCTCGCGGACGTGATCGTTGAGTTCGGCGACCACCTCGCTGGTCATCAGATCGGTCAGCGAAGCGGCAAATTCGCTCCGTTCATCGCGGTCGAACAATTCGAGCAAGTCGGCCACGTCAGCCGGGTGGAGGGGCTCGACCAGCTCATGGCACAGCGCCTTGTCCTGGCGCTCGAACGCCTCGCGCACGCTCGCAACATATTCGGGCTTGAGCCGGTTCTCCTCATCGTGCCGCTCATCATCGATCCGGTCATCGGGGCGAGGGGTGTCCTCCGCTGCCTGCGGATCCGCAACCAAAGTGTCTTCATCAGGACGCGTCGGATCGACCATAGCTCTCGGTCTAGGGGGGCGGGTTTGAAAAGCAAGCTGCGGGGTGACAGCGACGCACAACTCTCTATATCAGCCGCCAACAATCAGGAGACATTTACATGGCCGACAAGCTCACTTTCACCCTCGAATCCGGCGACGTTGTTATCAAGCTGCGTCCTGACCTGGCCCCGGGCCATGTTGAGCGGATCACCGAGCTGGCGAGCGAAGGTTTCTACGACGGCGTGGTGTTCCACCGCGTGATCCCGGGCTTCATGGCGCAGGGCGGCGACCCGACCGGCACCGGCATGGGCGGCAGCGACAAGCCCGACCTCAAGGCCGAGTTCAATTCCGAGCCGCACACCCGCGGCACTTGCTCGATGGCCCGCACCCAGGTGCCTGACAGCGCCAACAGCCAGTTCTTCATCTGCTTTGACGATGCGGAATTCCTCGACGGTCAGTACACCGTCTGGGGCCAGGTCGAGAGCGGGATGGAACTGATCGACGGCCTGGCCGTCGGCGAGCCACCGGCAAGCCCGAGCAAGATCGTGAAAGCGACGGTTGGTTAAGCGGCAATCGTAGAAGTGTCGCCCCGGCCACGGCGCCGGGCCCCAGCTTCTTTCAAGTGTCGACGACGCCAGCGGGACCCCGGATCAAGTCCGGGGTGACGGATGAGCATCGCATAGATGTGATTTCCTGTGAAAGCAGGAATCCAGCGTGCAGCCTTGCGCCTAGGCTCCTGCTTCCGCAGGAGCGCATTGCTGTTGGAATCGAGCGCATATCCCGCTAAACGCCGCGCCATCATGAAACCAACTGCTCCTCCCAAGACCTATCGGGTCAAAAGCTTCGGCTGTCAGATGAACGTCTATGATGGCGAGCGTATGGGTGAGCTTCTGGCCGAGCAGGGCATTACGCCTGCGCCTGAAGGCGAGGACGCCGATCTGGTGGTGCTCAACACCTGCCACATTCGCGAGAAGGCGGCTGAGAAGATCTATTCGGATATCGGTCGCCTGACCAAGGGAAAGACGCAGAAAAAAGCTCCCATGATTGCGGTGGCGGGCTGCGTGGCCCAGGCCGAAGGCGAAGAGATCATGGCGCGCGCACCGGCGGTCTCAATGGTGGTTGGCCCGCAGGCCTATCATCGCTTGCCCGACATGCTCGACAAGGCGGTGCAGGGCGAACGCTCGACCGATACCGACATGCCGGCCATCGCCAAATTCGGCGCCTTGCCCGCGCGCAAGCGCCGGTCCCCGACCGCCTTCCTGACGGTCCAGGAAGGCTGCGACAAGTTTTGCACCTATTGCGTGGTGCCTTACACGCGCGGGGCCGAAATCTCGCGCCCTTACAGCGACCTGGTCGAGGAAGCTTACAAGCTGGTCGACACCGGTGCGCGCGAAATCACGCTGCTGGGCCAGAACGTCAATGCGTGGAGCGGTGAGGATGACAAGGGTCGCCATGCCGGGCTGGGGGAGCTGATCCACCGGCTCGCCAAAGTCGATGGGCTGGAGCGGATTCGCTACACCACCTCGCACCCCAATGACATGGATGACGCCCTGATCGCGGCGCATGGCGAAGTCGACAAATTGATGCCCTATCTCCACTTGCCAGTACAGTCGGGCAATGACCGCGTGCTCAAGGCGATGAACCGCGCACATACGGCGGAATCCTATCTCAAACTGCTTGAGCGGTTCCGCGAGGTGCGGCCCGATATCGCATTGTCGGGCGATTTCATCGTCGGCTTCCCGGGAGAGACCGAGGAGGAGTTCGAAGACACGCTGCGGATCGTTGACCAGGTGCGCTATTCGCAGGCCTTCAGCTTCAAATACTCACCGCGGCCCGGAACCCCGGCCGCGACGATGGACAATCAGATCGACCGCGAGGTGATGGACGATCGCCTGCAGCGGCTCCAGGCGCGGCTCAATCGCGACCAATTGGCTTTCAATCAGGCGAGCGTGGGCAAGACCTGTTCGGTTCTGGTCGAGCGGAAGGGCAAGCATGAAGGCCAGTGGCTCGGCAAGTCGCCGTGGCTGCAATCGGTCTGGTTCGAAGGCCAGGCAGACATCGGCGATCTGGTCGAGGTTGAACTGGTCGAAGCCGGGCCCAATTCGATCAAGGGCGCGCTGCGCGAGCGCGCTTCAACCTAGTTCAGGCGTTTGGCGTTCGGTTCTGAGACCCGTTTCGTCGCCCCCGCGCAGGCGGGGGTCCAGGCTGGCCTTGGCGCTTCCCATCTTTCTGGATTCCCGCTTGCGCGGGAATGACGAGCCATCGGCCAATTGAGTCCAGCGTGACGGATGCAAATTTGTTTCACCATCATCCTGAACTTGGTTCAACGTCATCCTGAACTTGGTTGGCCTATGGCCGCCTTCGACTCTTGATAAGCACTCATCAAGCCTCAACTCCGTCATGCCAGATCAGAAAGCCGCGTGATCTCCTGCGAAAGCAGGAGTCCAGATGCTGCTGGGTTCCTGCGTTCGCAGGAACGCACCTGTTGGTGACGTTGCGCGCAAGCGGGCCTCGCCAATTGCCGCGTTCACACAGCTCCAATTGTTTCCTTGGCATGACTTTCCACCGTCGCATGACCCCCACAAACTTGCGTTGCGCGCACCAAGGCTTACCTTTTCGACTCGTAAGGCGGGTCGAGTTCCGTCTGCAACACAAAGGGATTTATGGGCCGTAGACCAGTAAGTGCGATCGATCCGGCGGTGGTGCCAGGCAGTATCCGACCGACTGAAGCGCGCCGCGCGCAAATTGAGCTGAGCTTTGAGAATCAATCCTTGCTCGGCGCCCTGTTCGGCGAATTCGACGCCAATCTTGTCCAGGTTGAGAACCGCTTGAGCGTGATGATCCATGCTCGCGGCGACAAGATCCTGATCGAAGGGCCGGAAGACAGCGTCGCCCGCGCACGCGACACGCTCAACACCATGTATGATCGCTTGGCGCAGGGGCAGGACCTCGATGCGGGCGCGATTGAATCGCTGATCGCCATGTCGAACGAGCCGACGCTTGAAGGCATCATCAATGGCGAGAAGGAAACTCCGCCGATCATGATCCGCACGCGGCGCAAGACGATTGTGCCGCGGTCCGCCACCCAGGTGACCTATATGCGCAGCCTGGCGCGCGATGACATTATCTTCGCGCTTGGTCCGGCAGGCACCGGCAAAACCTATCTCGCGGTGGCGCAGGCAGTCAGCCAGCTGATCACCGGCAGCGTTCAACGCCTGATTCTGTCGCGACCGGCGGTCGAGGCGGGCGAGAAGCTCGGCTTCCTGCCAGGCGATATGAAGGACAAGGTAGATCCCTATCTGCGGCCGCTCTACGACGCGCTGTATGATTGCATGCCGCCTGAGCAGGTCGAACGGCGGATCGAGAGCGGCGAAATCGAGATCGCCCCGATCGCCTTCATGCGCGGTCGGACCCTGGCCGACGCTTTCGTGATCCTCGATGAAGCGCAGAACACCACGCGCGAGCAGATGAAGATGTTTCTCACCCGGTTTGGGCAGAACAGCCGGATGGTGATTTGCGGCGACCCGCGCCAGGTCGATATTCCCGGCGGTGACCGGATGAGCGGGCTGGCCGATGCGGTCGACAAGCTCGAGGATGTCGAAGGCTTTGGTACGATCCGTTTCTCCGCCGCCGATGTTGTCCGCCACCCGATCGTTGGGCGGATTGTCGAGGCCTATGAGGGGCCTGGCGAGTGAGGACAGTTCTCGGCGCGATCCTGACGTTTGCTCTCGCCCCCCCGGCCCATGCCGATTGGGAGGGGTTTGAATGGGGCATGACGCAGGAACAGGTCGAAGCGGCCGAGTCTCAAGTCGAGGTCTACCGCTTGCCGACGACCCAGCGGAAGACTTTCCGCAACAGCTGGTCGACACTCGCCGGGATTTGGGAGAAAGACGGCCATAAATACCGGACCTTTTTCTTCTTTGATGGTCGGGGCGAGCTCGAGTTTATCGAATTGGAAGTGAACAAGGCTGACTGTTCCGAGCTGAGCGAGACTCTGGCCGAGCGGTTCGGCGATTATGAAGAAGAGATCTCGCCAATGGGCCCAGCAACGCGCACGGTGCGCTATTGGGAGTTCAGCGAGACAGTCGAACTGTTCAGCATGGTGGTGCATTTCCCCAGCAATGACCAATGGCTGTGCGATGCCAGGATCAGGAATCCGGCTCCTTGGTTGAATCGCTAGACATCGACATCGAAGATTGGCCTGCGGGCGAATGGGAAACGCTGGCTGGGCGCGCCTCTGCGGCTGCTGGCGAGGTGGCGCCCGAGCTGACCAATGCGCGGCTCTCGGTCAGCCTGCTGCTGACGAGTGACGCTGAAGTGCACGCGCTCAATCGCGAATGGCGCGATCGCGACAAGCCGACCAATGTGCTGAGCTTTCCGATGCTGGCGCGCGATGACTTGCTTGCTCTCGAAGGCGACGGCCCGCCAGTGATGCTGGGCGATCTGGCGCTTGCCTTTGAGACCTGCGCGCGCGAGGCGGCAGACAAAGATGTGCCGTTAGAGCATCATGCAGCGCATCTGATGGTGCATGGCCTGCTCCATCTGGCCGGCTATGACCACGTCCATTCTGACGGCGAGGCGGAGGCGATGGAGGCGATGGAAACAGCAGCACTTGCAAAACTGGGTATTGCTGACCCATATGAAGATTCAACGTAAGAGGAACACCCTCAAGGGCCCAAGGAACAGAATGCCCGATTCACAGAGTGCCGCCGGAGATGCGGAGAGTAGCAGCGGGCTTTGGCTCGCACTCAAAAAACTGATCCGAGTCGGAGACGGCGACCGGTCTTTGCGCGCGCAGCTTGAAGAAGCGATCGACGAGCACGAAGACGAGAACGACGACGACGACGATCACGAAAGTGGCAATGGCAATGGCGATCTATTGCCGATTGAGCGGCAGATGCTGCGCAACCTGCTGCACTTCAGCGAGCATGATGCCGATGACGTCGCGGTTCCGCGCAGCGAGATTGTCGCGGTCGATGCGGCGCTGAGCTGGGAAGAGCTGGTCACGGCTTTCAGTGAGCATGGCCATTCGCGGCTGCCGGTCTATCGCGAAACTCTCGACGATGTGATCGGGATGATCCACATCAAGGACGTGTTTCCCTATCTCGTGAATGGCAAGTCGCCGCCGCGCGACTGGACCACTCTGATGCGCCAGCCGCTCTATGTCCCGCAGGTGCGCGGCGCGCTGGATGTGCTGGCGGATATGCGTGCGCGGCGGGTTCATTTGGCGATTGTGCTCGATGAATTTTCCGGCACTGACGGGATCATCACGATTGAGGATCTGGTCGAAGAGATTGTCGGCGAAATCGAGGACGAGCATGACGACACACCTGAAGCGCTGATCGTACCGATCGGCGAGGGGAAGTGGGATTGTGACGCTCGGGCCGAGCTCGATGACGTCGCTGAGATGGTCGACCCGCGCTTGGCTGAGGTTGAGGAATCGGTCGATACTTTGGGCGGCTTGACCTTTGTTTTGGCTGAGCAAGTTCCGCCGGTCGGCACAATCGTGGAACATCCCAGCGGGTGGCGGATTGAGGTAACAGCGGGTGACGAGACCCATGTGACCCGGCTGCGCTTGCACGCTCCTGACGGTGTGGAAATTGCAAGCTAGTCGCAAGAACGCACTTTTTTCTTCGATTTTTTGCATCCTTTTGGCTCGCCAAGCGTAGCTGCTTTAAACAAGGAGCCAATAATGCCGTCTCGCCGCCTACCACCCCTGCGTGCTCTCGAAGCGTTCATGCGCACCGTGCGCCTGGGATCCGCTCGCGCTGCGGCGGAGGAAATCGGTCTGAGTCCCTCTGCGCTCTCGCGCCGGATCACCAATCTGGAAGATTTCGTCGGGAAGAAACTGTTCACGCGGGCGCGCCAGAGCATGCAGTTGACCGACGAAGGGCAGGCTTTTTACGAAGCGGTCAACCCGCATCTCGAATCGCTCGCGCGGGCGGTTGAGAGCCAGTCCGACAATGTATCACTGCTGCGCCTGCGGCTGGGCGTGTTGCCGCTGTTTGGAAGTCAGCGGCTGTTCCCGCGGCTCGGCGAGCTGCGTAAGCGCCATCCGCTGCTGCACATCGATATCGACACCGGACCGCACCTCGAAGATCGCGTCGGCGATACGCTCGACGCCGCGATCATTCTCTCGCGTGGTCCATCGACCGGCCTGCATGCGGTGCGGCTGGATCACAATCTGGTTCATGCCATCTGCAGCAAGGATGTCGCGGCCAATGTTGGGCCTCGCGCGCAGCGCGAGACGCTCGAAAAGCAGACCTTCCTGATCCATAATGAGCTGCCAGCCAGTTTCGAGGCCTGGAAGCAGGCGCTCAATCTCGAAGATCTCGAACCGGCGGCGATCGATCATTACGATTCCGGTCAGCTGATGCTGGAAGCTGCCGCGCAGGGGTTGGGCATTGCGATCATGCATGACGACCATTTGCGGCGCGCACAGGATAACCGCCTTACCGACCTGTTCGGGCTCGAGGTCGAAAGCCCCTATTCCTACTGGTTCGTGTGCAAACCGACTTCGCTCGAATCGCGCCCAGTCAGGCTGTTCCATGACTGGTTGGTAAGGGCCGGACTGTGACGCTGGTTAGCTGGCGCGCTCTTTGACCTCGTCGTCGTGAGGCGCTGCGTAGCGCACCGGCGGAACATCATGGGCAAAGTCTCGCAAGGGCTTGCCGAGCGATTCCAGCAGCGCTTCTTCGATTCTCCGCCGCGCTTCCTGACCAATCGCTTTGCGACCGTGGAATTCCTCGGGGCTGAATGGCTCAAGGTAATGCAGTCGGACTTTGAACGATCCCCTGCGTGACAGCACGCGCTTGGCGTTATTGAGCCCGTCTTCCTCGCCGACCCAGCCGATCCATTCCGCGACCTCACCATATTCGATCAGCACCGGCTGAACCAGGACGCCCGGTGGAGGCGGCTCCAATACGCTCAGCATGCTGGTTTTGAACGGCAGCAGCGACTGACCGTCAGTGGTGGTCCCTTCCGGGAAGATCGTGACCGCCCAATTGTCTGCCAGGGCCTCTTTGAGCGCATTGATTTGTGCTGCAACGCCCATCCGATGTTCGCGCTTAACGAACACAGTCCGATTGAGCGACGCGAGCCAGCCCACGACTGGTGACTGCTCCAGTTCAGCCTTCGCGACAAAAGCGGTTCCGCTGGCGCCTGCGAGCGTCAGAATGTCGAGCCAGGAGACGTGGTTGGCGACGTAGAACACATCGCGCTTCAGATGTGTGCCGACAACTTCAACTCGCGCGCCAGAGACCCGCCCCGCATAGCGCAAGAACAGCATCGGGAAAGGCGAACCATAGGCAAAGATGCGATACAGAAAGTGCAGCGGTACGAAGATGATCAGCAGTGCGATCAGGCCCAATGCACGCCAGAAGATCCGGGACCAACCAATCGGCGAGATTGGGGTTTGCTCTCCTCGAGCTGCCGCAATCCGATTCTGCCAGGCCTTCTCTTCGCGCTTAGAAAGGGTGCGGTCGGGCCGAGTGACTTCAGTCTTCACGAGACAGCCGAACCCCGTAGAGTTCCATCCGGTGGTCGACCAGGCGATAGCCAAGCTTCTCGGCAATCTGTCGTTGCAAGGCTTCCACCTCGGGATCGACGAACTCGACGACTTTGCCGGTTTCGACATCAATCAGATGGTCATGATGCGCCTCAGGCACAGGCTCGTAACGTGATCGCCCATCGCCAAAGTCGTGCCGATCGAGGATGCCGGCCTCTTCAAACAATCGCACTGTGCGATAGACAGTCGCGATTGAGATCTTTGGATCGATCGCAGATGCGCGTTGGTGAAGCAATTCCACATCGGGGTGGTCATCGCTCTCAGACAAGACGCGGGCGATCACCCGCCGTTGCTCGGTGATCCGCAGACCTTTTTCCGCACACAATTGTTCGAGATCGATTTTCGACACCAGTATTACCCCGAAAGAGAAAACGCCCAATCTCCTTATCGAGACAGGGCGTTTTGCTCAAGCTGATGCACGCAATCAGTTCGAATGCCGGTTAGGCAGCCTTCCTGCGACGCGGTCCGCGCGCGCCTGGCTTGCGACCCAGGCCAATCTTCTTGGCCAGTTCACGGCGCTTTTCAGCATAGTTGGGAGCGACCATTGGATAGTCGGCAGGGAGATTCCAGCGCTCACGATATTCCTCGGGAGTCATATCGTAATTGGTTCTCAGATACCGCTTGAGCATCTTGAGCTTCTTGCCGTCTTCCAAGCAGACAATGTAATCCGGCTTGACCGAAGCGCGAACCGAAACTGCAGGTTCTGGCCGCTCTTCGATAGGATCAGCTTCTTCGCCCAAAATCGACAAAGCGCTGAATACATTTGTGATTAACGACGGCACATCATCGACTGCAACGTCATTATTGCTGACATGGGCAGCAACAATATCGCTTGTAAGCGTGATGAGCGTCTCCTTCATTTCGATTTGCAAATCTTCCATGAGTTCCTCGTTCATTTTTTAATTCGGATTTTTCCGATCTAAGCGACATGAACCAAGGAAGGAGTGATTTCAATATCTGAGAGCTGAAATGTAACGAAATTGCCAACAGCTTGATTTATAGAGCACGACAGAAAGTAATCGCATCCGCTCGCTGGCCGTCTGCAAGCCGATAATAGTTCAGACGCTCGCCGATAGGTTGAAAACCCAGTTTGCTGTAAAGGTGTATTGCGGGATTACCCCTCCGCATCTCCAAGAATATTCGCTCAACACCTCGCTCAGACGACGTATTGATGAGATATTCTAACATCCTTTCTCCGAGTCCGCTTCGCCGGAATTTCGGTACGACACCAATCAGGAGCAGTTCCTCTTCGCCGGGCGCAGCCTTGGTCATTACAAAGCCGGCGGCGTTGTTGGAAACCGGCTTTAGGGCCTGATGCGAGATCAGATTACCTTCCTCATCAAATACCAGAGCATGAGTTGAGGGCATAGTTAGCGCGTCCGCCACCTGACGACGGTTCCACGCTTCACCGAAAGCGGGATCGAACGCCGCTTCCATGACACTCATGATATTATCGAGGAGGGCGTCTTGGTGACTCACGCTGCGGCTCCAGAAGGTGCTGGCGTGTAAGATTGCGGCTTCGCATCGGGTTCCCTGCCATAGAGTGGCGAGAGATTGCTTGTGAGCAGTTGCGGCGCGAGTTTGATGGCCCCGCGCGCGTCAGGAAGGAGATCGATCGCTTCCCCCTTACGGTCGAGGATATCCAACAGGTGCTGCGCGCGATTTCCGGCAATGAAGTTATGCCGACACGCTAGAACGGCCTGTGCTGGAGCGAGCGACTGGACCTCATCCTCTGGTCCTATGGACGCGAAATTCTGCACAAAGAACTCGCCATGTCCGCCGTTCATACAGACTGTGACAGGAACTGTCCGGGTCACTTGTGCCTGTGCCGCGACCAGTGCAAGCGTGGGATAGCCAAGCACTTGCGCGCCCCAGGCAAAGCCCAGCGCGCGGGCTGTCGCAACCCCGATCCGAACACCGGTGAAGCTTCCCGGACCTAGCGAAACCAGGATTTGGTCGGCTTTGCCCTTGTCAGGCAATTCAGCGACCATTGGGACAAGTCGCTCGGCATGCCCTCGACCAAGAATGCGATGGTCATGCGCAACCAGCGCGCTGTCTTCAAACAGGGCGACGGAGCACGCTTCACTAGCGGTTTCGATGACCAAAGTCCGCATGCCAGCCGCGTTGCCTGAGCAATCGCGCAACCGCAAGCTCGGTCAGACTATTGAATTGAACTTTTCGAAGTCGGGGCGCGGGCTGCGATCAAAGATACTGGCCGGATCACCATAACCGATCGAACAGATGAAATTGACCCGATGGCGCGGTTCATCGCCGAAGAAGGCGGCGTTCACGGCAGCGGCATCAAACCCTGACATCGGTCCGCAATCGAGACCAAGTGCCCTTGCGGCGAGCATCAGATAAGCACCTTGCAGTGAGGAATTGCGAAATGCGCCTTCTTCGCGACCTGCCTCATCCCCTTCAAACCAGCTCTTGGCGTCCGTGTGAGGGAACAGCCAAGGCAGCTCTTCATGGAAATTGATGTCATAGCCAATCACCGCGGTCACGGGCGCGGCCAGGATCTTGGCTTGATTGCCTTCCATCGCGCATTCTGCCAGCCGCGCCTTCTGCGCGTCTGATTTGACCCAAACAATCCTCGCCGGTTGCATATTGGCCGATGTTGGCGCCATTTTGGTGAGGTCCCAGATGGCATGCAATCGCTCGTCGGTGACCGGCTTGTCGAGCCAGTCATTGTAGGTCCGGGCCTCGTTGAACAATTGATCGAGCGCGTCGAGCGACAGCGTCTGGCCGTGGAACTGCTTGGTCATGGAGAATCCTTGAGCGGAAAGTGTTAGGCTGCACGAACTTCTGTGACTTCGGGCACATAATGCTTGAGCAGGCTTTCAATGCCCTGCTTCAGCGTGGCTGTGCTGGATGGGCAGCCGGCGCAGGCCCCCTGCAAAGTCAGGTAAACTACGCCTTCGCTGAATCCGCGATAGGCAATGTCACCCCCATCGCCAGCCACGGCGGGCCGAACGCGGGTTTCGAGCAATTCATTGATCGCCGCAATCGTTTCGGCGTCATCGGCACTTTCTTCAACGATAACATCTACGCCTTCGGGCGGGACTTCGATTCCATCAGCCGATCCGCCAGCAAACAGCGGAGCTTCTGAGACAAAGTGATCCAGCAGAATCGAGACAACTTGCGCCTTCAGCATTCCCCAGTCGGAGCCGGGCGCGGCCGTAACCGTCACGAAGTTCCAACCATAGAAGACGTTGACGACTTCGCCCGTGTCGAAAATCGCTTGGGCCAGCGGGCTGGCTTCGGCGGCTTCGGGGCTGGCAAATTCACGCGTGCCTGAAGACATGACGGGGCGTCCAGGCAGAAATTTGAGGCTGGACGGGTTGGGGGTTGTTTCGGTCTCGATAAACATGGCTGTGATCTAGTGTGCCGAGAGCCTTCCAGCAAGCAATTGTCGCTTTCAGCGCATTCACTATCCCTTCAGCACTTCGCTGCCTATATGGCGCACTATGAACGCGTTCCTTCGGGGCATTGGTGCCCTCAGCCTAATTGCTGCGACAGCAGCCTATTCCATTCCGGCACTGGCCCAGGCAACCGAGCAGCTGCCCGAGCTGGTCGCGGTCCCCCCTGCGCCCGACCCTGAGACACCACCGACTCCCCCGCCTCAGTTTCTCCAGTCGGAGGAAACCCCTTGGCTATATCGCGGCAGCGACGTCCCGATCGACAAGGAGTGGCTGTTTGGCGAGATGGACAATGGACTGCGCTATGCCGTGCGCAACAACGGGGTGCCTCCAGGGCAGGTCTCTATCCGTGTCCGGGTTGATGTTGGATCGCTGCACGAGCGCGACAGCGAACAGGGCTTTGCGCATTTGCTTGAGCATTTGTTGTTTCGTGAAAGCAAATATCTGGGGCAGGCCAAAGCGATTGAAACCTGGCAGCGTCTCGGCGCGACGTTCGGCAGCGACACCAATGCCGAAACCAGTCCGACCCACACCGCCTACAAGCTTGATGTCCCGGACATCGATCGGGCCAAGCTTTATGAGAGTTTCAGACTGCTTTCGGGCATGATCCGTGAGCCGGTGCTGAGCCAGGAGAACGTCGACACCGAAATTCCAATCGTTCTGGCTGAGAAGCGCGAACGCGGCGGGACCAATGAGCGGGTCGGTGACTTTACGCGTGAAGTGCTGTTTGCAGGCCAGAGGCTTGCGATCAGAGCGCCGATCGGCACAGTGGAAACCCTGTCGGCGGCGACCGGTGATGCGGTTAGCGAATTTCACCGCCGGTGGTATCGGCCAGAGCGGACGGTTATTGTCGTCGTAGGGGATGCAGATCCGATCGAGCTGGCCGGCTTGGTCGAGCAATGGTTCGGTGATTGGCGAGGGATTGGTGAGCCCGTCGCTGCGCCCGATTTCGGCGATCCGGTAGCGCCCGAGAATGTAGCGCCGGACAGCGCCTGGCCGGTCGGTGAGCTGGGTGTCACGGTTGAGCCCGATCTGCCACGCACCATGACCTTTGCTGTGCTTCGTCCGTGGCGTCCGGTCCAGGATACGATCGTCTATAATGAAGGCCTGCTGCTCGATGCTGTGGCGCAGGCGATCATCAATCGCAGGCTGGAATCGCGTGCGCGGCTCGGCGGCAGTTTCCTTTATGCCCAGGTCTTGCAGGAGGATGTCTCACGCTCAACCGATGCGACCTTTGTCAGTTTTGCCCCCCTGACCACGGATTGGCAGGCCGCATTGACCGATGTGCGAGGCGTGATCGCTGACGCCCTCGCGACGCCACCGACACCCGATGAAGTGAGCCGCGAAGTGGCCGAATTCGAAACGGTGTTCATCAATCGGGTCGAACAGAGCAGCGTAATTGCGGCCTCGGAGATTGCCGATGGTCTGGTTGGAGCGGTCGATATTCGCGAGACGGTAGCGTCGCCAGAGACCGTTTTGGCTGTGTTCCAGGGCATGCGCGAGCGGTTCACTCCCGAAGAGGTGTTCGTGCGGACAAAGCAATTGTTTGAAGGCGAGGTCGTGCGCGGCATCTATGTCACCCCGGCTACTGGCGAAGCCGACAAGGACAGTTTCCGGAGTGCGCTCTCGGAGCAAGTGGCAGCCGACGAAGGGGCGCGAATGGCGGCGCTCGATATCTCGTTCGAAGATCTGCCCGCGATCGGACCGCCGGGTACAATTGCCCAGCGCGGAAACATCGGTCTGTTCCAGGCCGCATCCGGCGATATCGAGCAGATCAACTTTGCCAATGGAGTGCGAGTCTTGCTGTGGCCCAACGATGCAGAGCCAGGCCGGGTCGCCGTCAAGGCTCGCTTTGGCGCAGGCTATCGCGCGTTTGACTCAAGCACCGCGCCCTATGCCACGCTGGGCGAGATGGCGCTCGTCAGCGCGGGACTGGCCGACTTGGGCCAGGAAGAGATCGACATTCTGGCGACCGGCCGCAAGCTTGGCTTTGACTTCGCAATCGAAGATTCGGTGTTCAGCTTCTTTGCGCAAACGCGCTCGTCGGATCTGGCCGATCAATTGTATCTGTTTGCGGCCAAACTCGGCATGCCGCGGTGGGATCCCGATCCGATCAATCGCGCTCGCGCAGCGGCCGAGCTGACCTATGCCAGTTACGCTGCGAGCCCCAATGGCGTTTTGACCCGCGACCTCGAATATCTGGTCCGCGACCGGGACATCCGTTTTGAAACGCCGTCGCCCGAATCGCTTGAGGGTGTCACGCCCGAACGATTCCGTGAAGTCTGGGAGCCTTTGCTCACTCAGGGACCGATTGAGGTTCTGGTCTTCGGCGAGTTTGACCGCGCAAGCGCGGTTGAAGCCCTGAGCAAGACTTTCGGCGCCTTGCCTCCGCGCGAGCCGATCCCGCTTGAGGTGGTTGTGCGGACCCTGGCCTTCCCGACTGACCGCGAGGAAACCGAAGTGCGCAGCCACCGCGGAGATGCCGATCAAGCAGCTGCAGTGATCGTGTGGCCGAGTGGAGCGGGCGTCGAAGGCGTGCGCAATTCCCGGCAATTGGAGATATTGACGCAGGTGTTCAACAATCGCCTGTTCGATGCAATGCGAGAGAATTCCGGCGCCAGCTATGCACCGCAAGTGGTATCGGAATGGCCTCTCGACCTGCCAACCGGCGGGACCATCCGCGCCGTCACTCAGCTTCAGCCCAAGGACGTGCCGGTGTTCTTCGCCGAGGCAGAAAGGATTGCGCAAGAACTCACCATGACGCCGCCAACTCTGGAAGAGCTGGAACGGGTGACGGAGCCTTTGCTGCAATTGGTCAGAAGAGCCTCGACCGGCAATCTCTTCTGGCTGTATCAGCTTGAAGGCGCCACACGCGATCCCCGTCGCATTTCGTCCCTACGGACGCTGCCGCAGGACTATTCGCAAACAACTCCGGCGAAGATGCAGCAGATGGCGCAATATTACTTTGGCGGGGAGCCGGGCTGGCGTCTGGCAATCCTGCCAGAGGGACAGACTCTTGCCTCGCTCCCGGACTACCAGGCGGATCCGCTTCCTCAGCCCAAGCCCGCTCCCGTCGCGGCGGAGGGAGAGCTGGTTGGCCGCTAAGGGTCGAGCTCGAATCGGCGTATTCGGTCTGAGCATACGAGAAATAAAGTTGTCGCAAATCGCATTGCGACTTTACAATTGTAAGCCTCTGCCTGTAACCGGCCCGGCCTGCTCTTGCTGACGGGATTCGTGCTAAGGGCAGAAATCACGAGAAAATGAGTTGAACGTGGCGCAGAAATGGAACCCTGAGAGCTGGAAAGCTCACGAAGCGCGGCATTTGCCGCAATATGAAGACGCGGCCGAGCTGGCCGATGCGGAAGCGACCCTGGCCGCTTACCCGCCGCTGGTGTTTGCCGGCGAAGCACGCGCGCTGAAGGCTGACCTGGCGCAGGTCGCCAATGGTGAGGCCTTCCTGCTCCAGGGCGGGGATTGTGCGGAGAGCTTTGCCGAGTTCCATCCCAACAATATTCGCGACACTTTCCGTGTCCTGCTGCAGATGGCGGTCGTGATGACCTTTGCCAGCAAGCAACCGGTGGTGAAGGTTGGTCGCATGGCTGGCCAGTTCGCCAAGCCGCGCTCTTCGCCGACCGAGACCATGGGCGATGTGACGCTGCCGAGCTATCTGGGTGACAACATCAACGGGATCGACTTCGATCCGATTCAGCGTCGCAACGATCCGAGCCGAATGGTCAAAGCTTATTCGCAAGCGGCGGCGACGCTTAACTTGCTGCGTGCCTTTGCCGGCGGTGGCTACGCCAATCTGCGTCAGGTCCACCAATGGACGCTCGACTTCATGGGCAACACTCCATGGACCGCCAAATTCGCCGAGACCGCGGATCGGATCGGCGAAGCGCTCGACTTCATGGAAGCTTGCGGAGTTGATCCCGCGACGGTGCCGCAATTGCAGGGCACCAGCTTCTACACCAGCCACGAAGGCCTGTTGCTGCCTTATGAGCAGGCGCTCACGCGGCAGGATTCGCTGACCGGCGATTGGTACGCGACCAGCGCGCATATGCTGTGGATCGGTGACCGCACTCGCTTCCCGGGCAGTGCGCATATCGAGTTCGCGCGTGGCATCGGAAATCCGCTGGGCATGAAATGCGGCCCCAGCCTTGAGCCGGATGCGCTGCTGACGCTGCTCGATGAGCTAAACCCGGCGCGAGAGCCAGGGCGGATTACACTGATCAGCCGCTATGGCCATGACAAGGTTGAGGAAGGGCTTCCCAAGCTGGTTCGCGCGGTCAAGCGAGAGGGCCATCCGGTGGTGTGGAGTTGCGACCCGATGCACGGCAATGTGATCAAGTCAGACAGCGGCTTCAAGACCCGTCCGTTCGATCGCATCCTGACCGAGGTCAAGGGCTTCTTTGCAGTCCATCGCGCAGAAGGCACGCACCCGGGCGGCATCCATATCGAGATGACCGGCCAGGATGTGACCGAGTGTGTTGGCGGCGCCGTGGCAATCACCGATGAGCGTCTTGGCGATCGCTATCACACCCATTGCGATCCGCGTCTCAACGCTGAGCAATCGCTCGAGCTGGCTTTCCTGCTTGCTCAGATGCTCAACGACGAAGTGCAAGATCGCGCCGCGCACGCGGCCTGATCGGCTCGAGACTCATCGTATTGCGGCGCCACGTCGCAGACCAAGTCTTTCAATCGTCATCGCTTTCGGGCATGGCACAGGTCATCCCATGCCGTTCGGCAAAAGGAGGCACCAGTGCCCGAGCCATCGCCGCGACCCTTGGCGAAAACAGGTGACGATCTGAGCGAGTCTTTTGCCCGGACCAGGGCGCTGAGCGAAGCGCTGGTCGCACCGCTATCCGATGCCGATGCGACGATCCAGTCGATGGAAGACGCGTCGCCGGCAAAATGGCATCTGGCGCACACCACCTGGTTCTGGGAGACCTTTCTGCTACGCGAGCATGCGCCGGGTTACACTCTGTTTGACGCCGATTGGCCGTTCCTGTTCAATTCCTATTACGAGGCTGAGGGGGAGCGGATTGCGCGATTTTCGCGCGGGATGCTGTCGCGCCCGACCTTGGAGCAGGTGCGCGACTGGCGAGCCCATGTCGATCACCATATGCAGGCGCTGATCGAGGATCCGCAGCATTCCGATCTGATCGCGCTCGGCATTGCGCATGAGCAACAACATATCGAGCTGCTGCTGACCGACATCAAACACGCGCTGTTTCAAAACCCGCTCGGCCCAGCGATGTGGGAATCTCCCACGGGTGTGAGCTCCTGCGAAAGCAGGAGCCCAGCAAGCGCGTCGACCGAGCCCATGGATTCCCGCGTTCGCGGGAATTCACAGGGCCTATTGAGTAACTGGCATCAGCATCCCGGCGGGATCGCCCGAATTGGTCATGATGGAGCGGACTTTGCCTTTGACAATGAGGGACCAGCCCATCGCGTCCTGCTCGAACCTTTCGCCTTGTCAAATCGCTTGGTGACCAATCGCGAATGGGAAGAATTCATCGCGGATGGCGGCTACCAGACCGCTTCGCTGTGGCTGTCCGATGGCTGGGCTTGGGTGCGTGAGCATGCGATTACCGCGCCGCTCTATTGGCAGGAGGATAAGCACTTCACCCATCAGGGCTGGCAATGCCGTGATCAAGAGGCGCCCGTCACGCATATTTCCTATTTCGAAGCCGATGCCTTTGCGAGCTGGGCTGGAATGCGCCTTCCGACTGAGTTTGAATGGGAAGCAATCGCCCGAGGGCAGGATGCTGAAGGGGAGCCAGCGGCGCATGATCCCGCAGCCGGCAACCAGCTCGATCAAGCCGCGGCACCGATGCCGATCGGAGACGAGGGCCTGTTTGGCGATTGCTGGCAATTCACCCGCTCTGCCTATCTGCCTTACCCGCGGTTCCAACCAGCCGAAGGCGCAGTCGGCGAGTACAACGGCAAATTTATGAGTGGCCAATTCGTTCTCAAGGGCGCGAGCTGCGCCACGGTGCGCGGTCATTCGCGCGCTTCCTATCGCAATTTCTTCTACCCCCATCAGCGCTGGCAATTCACTGGCCTGCGGCTTGTAAAGGATCTCTGAATGAGTGCCGAAAAAGGTCTGGCCCTGGTCGATCTGGACGATGACGGTGTCGACACGGCGTTTCGGGCAGATGTACTGGCGGGCCTCGCCCAAGAGCAGAAGGCGATCCCCGCGCGTTGGCTCTATGACGATGCTGGATCGCAGCTGTTTGAGGACATCACCCAACTGCCCGAATATTATCCGACCCGCTCGGAGACCGAGATCCTTTCCGCGCGCGGTAAGGACTTTGCGGCGATGATCGGTGAGGGGCGAGCCGTCGTCGAATTTGGCTCCGGCAGTTCGGTCAAAACACCGCTCTTGCTCTCGGCTATTGCGCCCTCGGCCTATGTTCCGCTCGATATCTCGGGAGATTTCTTGCGCGCCGCGGCGGAAGACCTTTCGGCCAAGTTTCCCGGTCTGCCGGTCTTCCCGGTTGAGGCCGACTTCATGCGTCGGGTCGAACTGCCGGAGGCGGTCGCTAGCCTGCCCAAGCTGGGGTTCTTCCCGGGCTCTACGATCGGCAATATGGTCGCCCGCACAGCGGTCGATCTGCTGCGCGAGATGCGCGAAACATTGGGCGAGGGCGCCAAGCTGCTGATCGGCATGGACCTGATCAAGGATGAGGATGTGCTGGTCGCCGCTTATGACGATGCGGCGGGCGTAACTGCGGATTTCAATCGCAATCTGCTGCGCCGGATTAATCGTGAGCTGGGCGGGACCATCCCGGTGGACACACTCTCGCACGAAGCGCGTTGGAACGACGACTACGCCCGGATCGAAATGCATCTGGTGGCGAGTGAGGCCTGTTCGTTCGAAATTGCAGGCAAGAGCTTCGCGATGCAGGCGGGCGAGACGATCCACACCGAAAACAGTCACAAGTTCAATCGCCGCACCTCGAACATGCTGCTGCTGGCCGGTGGGTGGGAGCCGCAAGCGCGCTGGCTCGACAGCCAAGAGCGGTTCTCGCTCATGGTTGCTGAAGCCAGGCCGCCGCGCAGCGCGCCCTAGAACGCAGAAACCTCTCGCGGTCCTGCGCGTTCTGCGAGAAGATATGGCGACACATCACGATATTGCGATCATCGGCGCAGGGATGGCCGGTTTGGCCTGCGCGACCCGATTGGCCGAAGCTGGGCTCAAGCCGACTTTGTTCGACAAGGGCCGCGGCCCCGGTGGCCGGATGGCAGCGCGCCGCGCCGAGATCGAGGGAGAGACCGTCTCGTTCGACCATGGCGCGCAATATTTCACCGCGCGCGACCCAGCTTTCCAGTCAGCCATTGCGACCTGGCACAGCCAGGGTGTGGTGGCGGCTTGGGGGGCCGCTGGGCCCGATGCCTGGGTCGGCGTACCAGGCATGAATGGTCCAATCCGCGCCATGGCTGAACCGCTTGAGGTGCAATGGGGCGTCAGGATCGAAAGTCTGGAGCGCAAGGACGGTAATTGGCAGCTTCAAGGCGCGGGAATTCAAGCGACCGCCAGCACTGTCCTGACCGCGATCCCAGCCGAGCAAGCAAAGGATTTGCTCGCCGAGCCTATGCCCGAGTTCGCTGAGGTTGCCGGGTCGGTTCGATCCGCTCCCTGCTGGGCGGTGATGGTCGCGTTTGCAGAGCAATTGCCGATCGAGGTTGATACTCTGCGAGATCCTGCCGCGCCCATCTCTTGGGCGGCGCGCAATTCCGCCAAACCAGAGCGCAGCGGCAGCGAATGCTGGGTGCTGCATGCGAGTCCAGACCGTTCCCGCGCGATCCTGGATTTTCCAAACGAAGAGGCGGCTCAAACCCTGCTGGCAGACTTCTTTGCGCAGACAGGCGTTGAACCACAGAGCCCGCTGCATCTGGTCGCGCATCGCTGGCTCTACGCCATGGCGGAGGCTACCCCCGGTGATCCGGCTCGGTTTGATGCGGCCTCATCCGTCGGCCTGGCAGGCGACTATCTGCATTCACCCAGAGTGGAGGGGGCGTTTCTTTCAGGCCATGCGCTGGCGGGAATGGTGCTCGACACCGCCGCGTGAGCTGAACGCGTAGCTATTCATGGAAATGGCAGCGCCGAGCGCCTACATTCCTTCTTGTGAGCTTTGAGAATCTCTTTGCCAATCTCTCCGGCGCCTTCACCGCGGTGCCGCGATCGGAATTGCTGATCCTCGCTCTTGCGGCCGTGATCGCTGGTTTCGTCGGCTCGATCCTGGTCAGACGCAAGGTCGCCTTCGGCACTTTCATCCGCCGCGGTAGCACTCTGGTGCTTGTCGGAATTCTGGTCGTCGTGGTGCTGCAGCTCTCGCGATTTGATCCGCGGATCGAAGTCGCGGTGCCGCAATTGGGCCTGCCCGAGCAGGTGGTCGAAGGCGGAGAGACCCGCATTCCGCTGTCGCAAGACGGGCATTATTGGCTGCGCGCCGAGCTCAATGGCGTGCCCGCCAATTTCCTGGTCGACACCGGCGCCACCCTGACCGCTGTCTCGCAGGGACTGGCTGATCAAGCCGGGCTCGAGCCGCGCCGTGGCGGCCTTCCGATCCAGATCGGAACCGCCAATGGGCCGGTCTCTGCACAGCTATCAAGCATTGATGAATTACGCTTTGGCAATGTTGTCTCGCGCGGGCTCGATGTGGTCATCGCCCCTTCGATGGGTGAGACCAATGTGGTCGGGATGAACTTGCTGTCACGGCTGGCCTCGTGGCGGGTTGAGAACGGGGTGATGATCCTGGTCCCCAACAATCCGCAAGAGCCGCTCGAACTGCGCTAGTCCCCAAATGGGTTAGTGGACCGCGGTGCCGCGATCCGCCACCTCTCTCGCAAAATCTGTGAGGAGAGAGCGCATGAGCCAATTGTTTGACCTGAGCGGCAAGACCGCCGTTGTGACCGGAGCCGGGCGCGGAATTGGCGAGGGTATCGCCACAATCTTGGCCGAAGCCGGCGCCAATGTAGTTTGTGCCGCGCGCTCAACCGACCAGATCGAGCACACGGCCGAGCTGATCAACGCCAGCAATTCGGGTGGCCGTGCGGTATATCAGGCGACCGATGTCTCCAATTTCGAAGACATGCAGGCGCTGGCTCAGCGCGCGATGGATGAATTCGGCCGGCTCGATATCTGGGTCAACAATGCCGGTGGTTCGCTCGTCTCCGCGCCTTTGGCCGAGCTCGACCAGGCCGAATGGGACAAGACCCTCGCGGTCAATCTCTCCTCGGTGTTCTACAGCGTCCAGGCGGCGGTCCCGCATTTCAGCGAGGGCAGCGCCATGGTCAACATTTCCTCACTCGCCGGGGTCGAGCCGTTCCCCGGCAGCGCGCATTACAGCGCGGCCAAGTCCGGCGTGTTGATGCTGACCCGGACCCTGTCGATGGAGCTGGGCCCCAAGACGCGAGTCAATGCGATCCTGCCCGGCTTTGTCCCGACCGACACGGTCAAGAAGGCGCTCAACATGTCGGATGAAGATTTCGGGCCGCTGCTTGAGCAATTGGCGCTGCCAGCCGGACGGCTGGGGACCCCGCAGGATATTGGGGCGCTGGTGCTCTATCTGGTCGCCCCGGCGTCGGAATGGGTCACCGGCCAGTGCATCCAGGCTTCAGGCAAACCGTCAGCGGGGAGCTAGGTCGCTCGAAGCTTGGGTATTTGAAGGCGTTTGCCTCACTATCCGGTTGAATCTATTCCCTAGGCGTGGAACCAAGGCCTTGGATAATGACCAAGGCCGGGGAGGGGCCGTTCCATGCTCAAGAAGATCGCGATTGGCGTTAATGGTCTGGTGCTGCTGGGCATCGCCTATGCCTATGTCTCTTACGGCCCGGTTGCCCGCGCCGGCACCGGCTATGCCGCCAAGAATCTCTGCTCGGGCTATTACCTCAGCGGGTTTGCGCCGGATGAGGTCCAGGACCAGGCATTGCGCGGCGCCTCGGAGCTGCTGACCCAGGTCTCCTACGAGATCGATGAGGAGGAGCAGCGCGTCTCGACCTCGCTCTATGGCCTGTTTGAGCGGCACGCGATCTTCACGTCGGGGATTGGCTGCACCCTGCTGCCATCGGGCGAGGAGGATGCGGAGATGCCGGTCACCGCGCTGCCCGATCTGGCGATCTCGGGGGAGGAGGCTTGGCCTTTGGGTAGTGCCACACCCGAGGTCACCGGAGAGTTCGACGCATTCCTCGAAGAGGCTTTCGCTGAAGAGGATCCCGAGCGGCCGCGCTACACCAAGGCGATTGTGGTCGCGCACCAGGGCAGGATCATCGCCGAGAAATACGCAGAGGGCGTATCGAGCGCTACCCCGCTGATCGGATGGTCGATGACCAAGAGCGTCACCGCGCTGACGACCGGCCTGCTGGTCAAGGACGGCGTGCTTGATGTCGCCGCACCCGCTGCTGTGCCGCAATGGCAGGAACAGGCGGATGATCCGCGCGCAGCGATCACGCTTGATCAATTGCTGCGGATGAGCAGTGGTCTGGCGTTTGAGGAGACCTATTCTGCTGCGACTGATGTCACGCAAATGCTGTCGAATGAAAGTGACGCTGGCGGTTTCGCGGCTTCAATGCCGCTTGATGGACCGCCCGATACAATCTGGTCCTATTCCTCGGGCACGACCAATATCATCTCGGGGATCATTCGCCGCAGTCTGGGTGACACGCTTCAAGACACCTATGACTATTCGCAGGAGCGGTTGTTCCGTCCGCTCAATATCCGCACTGCTACGATTGAGACCGACCGCAACGGGACCTTTATCGGCTCGTCCTACATGTATGCCTCGGCCCGCGATTGGGCGCGGCTCGGCCAGTTCTGTCTCCAGGGCGGGGTGTGGAATGGGGAGCGGCTTCTGCCTGAAGGCTGGGTCGACTATCTGATCACTCCGACCGAGACGGCTGAGGCCAATCTCTACGGCGCGCAGGTCTGGCTCAACCGCGATCCGAGCGATCCTGATCAACAGCGGCGGTTTCCGAGGCTGCCGGCCGATGCCTATTACATGGGCGGCTATCAGGGGCAGATCGTGCTGGTTATCCCCTCACACGATCTGGTGATCACGCGGTTTGGCTTCACTCCCGGAGAGAACACCGGGGTCGAGCAGATGGCAGCCAAGATTATCGCACAACTCGGCGACCAGGAATCAACATAGCCTGGACTAGCTCTTCGCGCCGTCTCTTAGCTCAAGATAGCGTTCCGCCATGGTCGCGAGATTGGTGCACAACCGATCGAGCTTCGCCTCATACTCCAAGCGGTCGTCATCCAGAATGGCCACAGAGCCGCGGCCAGACAGAAACGTGTCGCGGAAGGTGGCGGTCGCGACCCTAAGCACGAACCGGCAGCGTTGCAGCAGGGTCTTGGACGGAAGGGCAGACGAATGGATGTTTTCGGCGAGCCACTCTGCCCCCATGGAGCGACCTCGATTCATCCGATCAAATGACTCAATGTCGTTCAAGCTATTGGCTGCCCGCATGATGTGAACATTGCTGAATTTGAAATCCATCAAGTGCGAAAGGTAGCCCTTGATCATCTGATAATCTGTCAGATCGGCAGGCCGCTCGGTACAGTGAACCATGCGCGTGCGGTCCTGAAAGCGTTCGAACGCTGCCCTCAATACGCCCTCTTTGTTTCCAAACCTGCGGTATATCGCGCCTGTCGTCAGACCGGCCTCTGTGGCGAGCTCTGTCACGGTCAAATCGGCGAAAGATTTGTGCACCAGTAGCTTTTCGAGCGCGTCGAGCAATTCTTGCTCTGTTTTGATTGAACGGGCCTGCTTTGGCCTCTGAATCGACTTGCTGTTCGGCAGCATATTGTTCTCGTGTGCAAAAAGTTATTGTTGTCTCCAAACGATAACGGTATTCCCGTTTCCATCGCCAACGGAAAAAGGTCTTTCCCTTTTCATGTCAGCACCGGATCCTTGCAGAATTACTCTGAGACGAGACGGCGCAATCCGCGTCGTCGATCTCGATCTGCCAGAATCCGAAGGTACGCCTGGTCCGGAGTTGTGTTCGCAGTTAGAAGACGCCTTTCATACAGTTGCGCGCGACCCCGATGATACCAAAATGACCGTAATAACCGGTCTAGAGAACATTTCTTGCACTGGGTTGGAAACTAACGAAATTAACGAAGATCGCAAGAGCTCCGACGGCGCACTCACGCTGGCGCACCGACTTATCCACTTCGTGACCGAGATGCGACAACTGACGGTCGCATGGGTCAAGAATGGAGCGACCGGGGATCGCTCAGACTTCGTACTTGCTTGCGATTTGGTACTCTCGACCGAGATCACGCCGAATGGGGAGCTGGAGATCAAATCAGCAGTCAGTCCCACACCCGAGGGCAAAGCCAAGTTGGTCGATCAGGGCGACCTTTTGGCAGAGCTTGAACCGGATCTTCTGCGTATTTTGACGGAGATCGCTGGAGACAATCCCGCAAGCGTGGACGTCAAGACCATTTTCTCCTGGTAGCCTGCTTTGCCTTGCGGATCCTGTCCTAGCGCGCCGAGCTTCGCGAGCTGGTTCGACCCTGAGGAAACTCTAGTTTTGTGGAGTTCTGGCGCTCAAGCAGCGAAGCGTTAGCGCGAAAAAACTGGCTGGGGTGGCAGGATTCGAACCTGCGCATGCCGGTACCAAAAACCGGTGCCTTACCGCTTGGCTACACCCCAGCAGGAGCGGCGCTGTATAGCCGTCCGCGCGCAAATGTGAAGAGGCTTTGCGCGCTTATTCTTGACGGGATCGTCGCCGCGCGAGATCGCGCTCGACTTCAGCCATCTTTTCGTGCGTCAATGGGTAGAACAGCATCGCTAAGCCGGCGGGCAAAAGCGCCAGTGCCGGGACCACAGCAAAGGCAATATTGATCCCCGTTAAGGCCTCTGCGCTCTGCGCTCCTCCAGGATTAAAGCCCGTCAGTTCAAGCGTGATCCCCGACGAGAAGGCGCCGAGCCCGGTGCCGAACTTTACGCCAAAGATCGAAGCTGACACTGTCAGTCCCGTCATCTGCTGACCGCTCTTCCAATCGATATATTCGGCAATGTCGGTGAACATCGAGAATGCCAGAACCATCAGGAAACCAAATCCAACCCCGACCAGATATTGTGCTGCGGTCTGCGGCCAAACAGCATCGAGTGGCATCATCGCGAACAGCACAATACCGAACAACTTCAAGGCTCCGCCGCCGATGATCAGGTGGGATTTTTCGAACCGGCGCTGAAGCGCGAAGCCCAGGATCACGCCGCTGACCTGGCCCAGCGCGAGCGCGGTCAGGAATAGCCCAAACCGGTCGAGAAACAGAAACACCGGAGTTCCGTCATCCCCGGCGACAAATTCAAAGAAGAATTTGGCGCTGGCGGCGCGTCCGGCAATTGAAAGAACTCCGAAAACGGCGGAGATTACGACAGCGATCCAGGCTCCCGTGCGAAACAGCGTGCCAAGATCGCGCTTAATCGGGGTGTTGGTAGGAACCGACTGAATGCGCTCCTTGGTGGTTGCGAAGGTAATGAAATAGATCAGTACAGACACCGCGGCGAAGACCCCCATGGTCAACATGATGCCATAGGCCTCGTCGGCGCCGCCGAGTTCTCGGATCAGGGTTGTCGCGAATACTCCGACGAGGATCCCGGCCAGCCCCGAGAAGAACATGCGATAGGCGGTGACATTGGCGCGCATGGAAGCCGACGGGTGAATCACGCCGAGCAAACCCGAATAGGGCACGTTGACCGCGGTAAACGCCAGCATGGTCAGGCCGTAGGTCACATAGGCCCAGACCAGTAGCCATCCCGGCGACATGTCCGGCGCGGCGAAGATCGCAAAGCCAGTCAATCCGAAGGGCAAGGCTCCAAACAGAATATACGGGCGGTAGCGTCCCCAGCGCGAGCGGGTCCGATCGGAAATGACGCCCATTATGGGATCGGTGAAAGCGTCGAACACGCGGCTAAGCAGCAGCATCAACGCCATCGCCGCTGGTGCCACTCCGCCCAGTTCGACAAAGAAGTAGAGCAGATAGGCGCCGAAGAAATTGAGATAGAGACCCGAGGGTAGATCCCCCACGCCATAGCCAAGCTTCTCTCGCAATTTGATCTTTTCGTGCGGATCAGCCGCCAAGGCGATTTCCTCTCTTCTAAGGATAAAGGGCTGAAACCCCGCGGGGTTCCAGCCCAATTACGCTAGTCAATGCCGATTGGATGGCACGGCTTAGAAGGAATAGTCGAGCTTCTTGCCTTTGAAGTCGGCGGAAGAATGTCGCTCGAGCAGCTGCGAATCTTCATCGCCCCATGCCTTGTTGACGATCCGGCCACGCTGTACGCCCGGACGCGCAGCGATCTCTCGCGCCCAGCGACCGACATTCTTGTAGTCGTCGATCGACAAGAAGGTCTTGGCTTCGTTGTAGATCTGGCCGGCGACAAAGGGAGCGAGCCAGGGGAAATTGGCCATGTCAGCGATGGTGTAGTCATCGCCCGCCAGGAAGCGGGTCTCGCCTAGCCGCTTGTCCGCCACGTCGAAGATGCGCTTGGTCTCCATCGCATAGCGATTGATGGGATATTCGTACTTCTCTGGCGCATAGGCGTAGAAATGACCGAAGCCGCCGCCAATAAAGGGGCCGGTTCCGACTTGCCAGAACACCCAGCTCAGCACCTCTGCTCGCGCGGCGGGATCGGTCGGCAGGAACTCGCCAAATTTCTCCGCTAGATGGACCAGGATCGCGCCGCTTTCGAACACGCGGAACGGGGTGTCTCCGCTGCGATCGACCAGAGCCGGGATCTTGGAATTGGGATTGGCAGCGACAAAGCCACTGGTGAATTGCTGACCTTCGCCGATGTTGACCATGTAAGCGTCGTATTCAGCGCCAGTGTGGCCCAGCTCGAGCAGTTCCTCGAGCATGATCGTGACCTTCACGCCATTGGGTGTGGCCAGCGAGTAGAGTTGGAACGGATTGTCCCCAACCGGAAGGTCTTTCTCTTCGCGCGCGCCAGCGGTCGGGCGGTTGATGCTGGCGAAGCGCCCGCCATTCTCGGCGTCATAGGTCCAGACTTCAGGGGGAGTGTAGGTGGGATCGGCCATAATATGCGGCTCCTGTTATTCGGTTGTCTCCGTCTGGTTCGGCAAGTGGGGCATTGCGGTTGCGAGCGCAAGTCCAGCCTGTGTGCGATCAGGCCGGGATTTGCTTTAGGCGCGCAAACTGAAACTTGCTCCCGGTATCCTTTTGGGATACCCCCTCTGATATGCATTTGGCCGGACACAAGATTCGCCTTTGGAGAGAGGCGCATGATCCCCCGCTTTCGGCGGAAGAGTTTGGCGCGCGCTATGGCGATCCATGGCCCAGTCGGACAGTCTATGGCTGGGAAGCCAAGGGCAAGGTCGCGCGACCCAAGGTGCAGAAGACTCTGGCCGAACTTGGCATTTGTGAACCCGCCGATTGGCTGGAAGATGCTCCGTCAGATCCTATATCCGAAACGCCTGCCCCTCCTGTGACAAAGGCACCCCTGATGAGTGAACAAACTCACCCATTCTACGACATGCACAGCCACGGCTTCGTGCGAGTGGCGACAGCAACGCCTTGCTCGCGCCCGGCGAACGTGGGTTTCAACACTGATGGCGTTATTGCTGAGGCGCAAAAGGCCCATGCCCAGCATGTCGATCTGGTGGTGTTTCCCGAGCTGGCGCTGTCGTCCTACGCGATCGACGATCTTCATTTGCAGCGCGCGATCCTCGAAGGGGTCGAGCAGGGTCTGGTGAAATTGGTCGAGGCAAGCGCTGCGCTCAATCCGGTTCTGGTCTTGGGCGCTCCCCTGCGACGTGGCGACAAGATTTACAATTGCGCGGTGGTGATTGCGGGCGGCGAGATGCTGGGCGTGATCCCCAAGAGCTATCTGCCCAATTACCGCGAATTCTATGAGAAGCGCTATTTCGCGCATGGCCGCAATTGCCAGGATCTGTGGATCGCGGTGAATGGCGAGGAAGTGCCATTCGGGACAGACCTGGTGTTCGCGGCGAGCAATCTGCCGGGCTTCACTTTCGGGGTCGAGATCTGCGAGGATTTCTGGGCGCCCAATCCGCCCGGAACCCTGGCAGCATTGGCTGGCGCGCAGATCCTTTGTAACCTCTCTGCCTCGCCGATCACGATTGGACGGGCGGATGATCGTCATCTGCATTGCCGCAGCTCTTCGGCGCGGTCGATCTGCGCCTATGTCTATTCGGCAAGCGGGCATGGCGAGAGCACGACCGATCTCGCTTGGGATGGGCAGGGCGTGGTCTACGAGCTGGGCGACCTTCTCGCAGAGAGCGAGCGGTTCGACCTCGAGCCTGAACTGTGCGTGGTCGATGTGGACACGCAGCGCATTTCGGCAGAGCGGATGCGCAACCAGACCTTTGCCGATGCGGCTGAAGCGCATGGCCGACCCGAAGACTCTTTCCGCAGAGTGGTGTTTGATCATGCCTATGACGAAGGCGATATCGGTCTGGTCCGTCCGATCCGACGCTTTCCCTTTGTGCCCAACAATCAGCTGACGCTGGACGAGGATTGCTACGAGGCTTTCAATATCCAGGTCGATGCGCTGATGCGGCGGATCCAGGCGACTCACGCCAAATCGCTCATCATTGGAATATCAGGCGGGCTCGACTCGACCCATGCTCTGATCGTGGCCGCCAAGGCCTGCGACCGGCTTGGCCTGCCGCGGACCACCATACGCGGCTACACCATGCCGGGCTTTGCCACCTCGGATCACACCAAATCCAACGCCTGGAAGCTGATGGAAGCGATGGAGATTCAGGCCGAAGAGATCGACATCAAGCCCGCCGCCCGGCGCATGCTCGAGGACATGAAGCACCCCTTTTCCGATGGTGAGCCGGTTTATGATGTGACCTTTGAAAATGTTCAGGCGGGCCTCAGGACCGATTATCTGTTCCGATTGGCGGGCCAGCACAGCGGGTTTGTGGTTGGGACCGGAGACCTGTCCGAACTGGCGCTCGGCTGGTGCACCTATGGTGTCGGCGATCACATGAGTCATTACGGCGTCAACGCGGGCGTGCCCAAGACACTGATCCAATATCTGATCCGTTGGACGATCCAGACCGAGCAATTCAACGATGCCTGCAGCGAGGTGCTCGGCGCCGTGCTCGACACCGAGATTTCGCCCGAGCTGGTCCCTGCGGGTGAGGACGGCACGATTCAGAGCACCGAAGAGAAGATCGGGCCCTATGAGCTCAACGACTTCTTTCTGCACCACACGATCCGCTACGGCCAACTGCCGAGCAAGGTCGCGTTTCTCGCCTACCACGCCTGGCGTGATACTCAGGCTGGATTGTGGCCGTCGGGCTTTCCCCAAGATCGCAAGAATAAGTATGAACTTGAGACGATTGCGGATTGGCTCGAAAAATTCCTTAAGCGCTTCTTCGGCTTCAGCCAGTTCAAGCGCAGCGCTCTGCCCAATGGCCCCAAGGTTAGCTCGGGCGGTGCGTTGAGCCCGCGCGGCGATTGGCGCGCCCCAAGCGATGCCGTGGCTAATGTCTGGCTGGCCGAATTGAAGGACGGTCTGCCGGGTTAAGCCGCGTCCCTGCAACCTTAACCAATCCTGCTAGCCGATCTCACTATTGGTTCAGTCCGAGGCTGCTCTGTTCGCGATCAGGGTCGCTCGATCGAACAGCGGATTCGGTTCCATGAGGTTTCGGGCAAAAACCGCTGCCGCTGCAGTCATCATGTTACTCACACCCGCTTGCAATCCGGAAGAGATGCATGCGATTGCCTTGGGAGTCTCACAGGCATTGAGTGAGACCTACAGTCCTTATGGCTCTGACTATTACAGTGCTTACGGGCTAACCTATTGCGACCCAGGCTATCGGCTTGAGTTGGGCTATGACGGGTACGGCAACCCGGTGCGTTTCTGCAGCGGACCTGATTATGAGTATTCTGAGCTCTACGCTGCCGCAGCGTCAGAGCTCTGACGAGAGGAATAGGCTGGTGACTGCCGATACTGCTTGCCCTTCCGTGACTTATCGAGCAGCATCATCATCAGGTTCGCAGGGAAACTAGGCCATGCAATAGCAGGCTGCCGACCGGGGAAGACAAATATGGCCACAGCTGCGCCGAGCGGCTCTCTCGTGCTTGAACACAGCAGACCGCTGCGGTTCTTCACACTCTTCATTCTTTATGTCGGGCAGGGCATGCCGATCGGGCTATTCTGGTTTGCGATCCCCGCCTGGATGGCGGTCAATGGAGCGAGTGCGGCGGACGTGGGCTCGGTTGCAGCGCTGACCGCGCTCCCGTGGTCGCTCAAACTGGTCAACGGCTTCATTATGGATCGTTACACCTTCCTGCCAATGGGCCGCAGGAGGATATGGATTCTCGGTGCGCAGCTGGTGATGATTGGTGGGCTTGTGGTCGCGGCGGTGCTCAATCCCGCTGCTACGGATGTCGCAATCCTCGGTGGGATTGGCTTTGTCGTGAATATGGCGACCACTTTCCAGGATGTGGCGGTCGACGGGCTGGCGGTCGATATCATGACCGAGGATGAGCGGTCTCGCGGATCGGGCATGATGTTCGGTGGACAGTCGATCGGCATTGCAGTTGCCACTGCGATCACAGGCTTTGTGATCGAGGACTTCGGCGCCCCGGCTGCCTATCTTTGCGTCGCGGCCATCATCTTCGCGCTGTGTGTCTATATCGCTTGCTTCAAAGAGCGTGATGGCGAGCGGAACCTGCCTTGGAGTCAGGGCGTGGCGCATGAGCGCAATCTGGGGATCCAATTGGATTCGTGGTGGCCCTTGTTGAAATCGACCTTTGTTTCGCTGCTGACCATGAAGAGCTTGCTGTGGATCACGGTTCTGTTTGGAACCGGCATTCTCTATGGAGGTATGACCGGAGCGACACCCCTGATTGGTGCAAACAGCGTCGGCTGGGATGTCTCAACGATTTCGTCGCACACAGCCATCTCGGGACTGGTGGCCGGGATCCTCGCGATGACATTGGGCGGTTGGCTCGGAGATCGCTTTGGAGCCAAGCGCATTGGCTTGCTGTGGATCGGTCTCACAATCGCTCTCATGGCCACGATGTATTGGCTGACCGCGCAATGGGGGAATGTCGCGCTGTTCCTGATCTTCGTCTATGGATGGACCGCATTGAACACTTTGCGGACGGTGGCCTTGCTGCCGATCTCGATGAGGCTGTGTAACGCCAAGGTCGCGGCGACCCAATTCACGATTTATATGGCGGTCAGCAATTTCGGCATCTCATTTGGAGCCTTCATGCTGGGCCGGACCGACCAGATGGGCGGGCTGGCGTCGATCTTCCTGGTTGTCGGAGCGGGCCATTTGGTCGGGCTGATCCTGTTGCTGGTGGTGAAGTTCCCGCGTCGTCCAGAGTATTATTCGCGGCAGGCCGAAGCGGCTCTGGTGTTCGACGATCCCGGGTCGCCCAAACAGCAACCCGGGACCGCCTGAGTTCAAACGGCGCTAGGCCCTATTTGCGGTCGATCGAATAACGACCGGGGCCAAACGCTGCGACTTGCAGCAAGCCGCCAGCCAGGGCCAAGTTCTTCATGAAATGGATGAACTGGTTCTGGTCGGCGAAGTCAGCGTGGAAGAACACCGCGGCGGCGATGCTGAATGCCGCTAGTGCGCTGGCCGCGATGCGGGTCTTAATGCCGATGATCAGGGCGAGGCCGCCGAGAATTTCAAGCGCGACAACACCGTAATAGATCAGATCGGCAAAGGGCAGGCCCACACTGGCGATGTAGCCGATCGTGCCGTCTGCGGCGCTGATCTTGGTGAAGCCGCTGAGGACGAAGATGGCAGCGAGCAGCAGGCGGGCAATCAAGGTCAGGCTGGCATGCGCATCAATAGCGTTCTGGCCTGAGGTTGCGGCACTGGTTTCAATCGATTGAGTGGTCATGATAAATCTCCAGTCAGATTGGGGTTACGCGGCGAGCCGCTCTACATCGGCATTGGCAGCGGCGATCTTCTCCTCGCCGTCTTGACCCATGATCCCGTCCGCACCGATGACGGTGACATCAGTGATGCCGAGGAAGCCGAGGAAGAATTTGAGCCATGGGCTCATGAAGTCGAAGTCGCTGCCGAGCGGCGTGCCGCCGGAAGCTGCGGTGATATAGGCAGTCTTGCCTTCGAGCAGACCGACCGGACCGTTCTCGGTGTATTTGAACGTGGTGCCAGCGCGGGCGACCAGATCGGCCCAGGCTTTGACGCTAGCGGGCACTCCGAAATTATAGATCGGCGAGCTGATCACGATCGTGTCGGCGGACTGGAGTTCGGCGATCAGCGTGTCGGCGATAGCAGCCAGTTCAGCTTGCTCGGGGGTGCGCTCATCGGCCGGGGCGAGATTGGCCGCGAAGCGATCTGCGCTGACGAAGGGCAGATCTTCGGCTGACAAATCGCGCTCGGTGACGCTGGCGCCGGTCTTGGAGGCCAGTCCGGCAACAAGCTTGGTGCCGAGGTGGCGGCTGATAGAAGCATCGCCTTGGATGCTCGCGGAGATGTGGAGGATATTGGACATTTCGGGTGTACTCCTTGGATTAGAAACTGGAAATCGGAGATGTGAAAGAGTGTGAGCCAGCCGCGGGAGGAACGGCTGGCTCAGGGGGTTAGGCGGCGTCGACCATGACGATCTCGCTGTCTTCAATGGCGGTGATCGTGATCGAATCCTGCTGGGTGATGGCAACGCCGTCACGTTCGCGGGCTTCGACATCACCGATCTGGATCAGGCCGGTGGCAGGCACCAGATAGAGGTGACGCGAAGGATCGCTCAGATCATAAGTGACGCTCTCACCTGCCTTGATCGTGGCGCCGAGCACTTTGGCATCGGTCTGGATGGGCAGCGCATCATTGTCGTTGGCGGAACCGCTGGCGAGCGTGACGAACTTGCCGGCACGATCGCCCTTGGGGAAAGGCTGTGCGCCCCAGCTGGGTTCACCGCCGCGTTCGCTGGGAATGATCCAGATTTGGAAGATCTGCGTGTCTTCGTCTTCGAGATTGTATTCCGAATGCTGAACACCGGTTCCGGCGCTCATCACCTGAACATCGCCGGCTTCGGTGCGGCCGACATTGCCCAAGTTGTCGCGGTGGGTGATCGCACCTTTGCGGACGTAGGTGATGATCTCCATGTCCTGGTGAGGGTGGGTCGGGAAACCGGATTGCGGTGCGATCCGATCATCGTTCCAGACCCGCAGCGAACCCCAATTCACCCGCGATGGGTCATGATATCCAGCGAACGAAAAGTGATGGCGTGCATCAAGCCAACCGTGATTGGCCTTACCGAGGCTATCAAAGGGACGAAGTTCAATCATGGCGTTTCTCCTGTGAGCTTTCCGTGGATTGGAACGCTCTGTTGAGGGGGAGATAGGCCTGATCAGTTGATTGCATAAGTGCGATAAAACTTGCCAAAATGTTCAGATTATCCGAACATATGGGGATAATGAAACTTGGCGATCCCAGTCTCGATCAGCTCCGCATTTTCCTTGCCGTAGCGGAGGAGGGCAGCTTTGGCGGTGCTGCGCGCAAGATGGGCCGCGCGGTCTCGGCGATCTCATACGGTATTGCCCAATTGGAAGCGCAGCTGGCAGTGTCACTGTTCGAGCGGGAAGGGTCGCGTAAGCCGGTGCTGACCGAAGCGGGTGAGGGATTGCTCGCCGAAGCCGGCGGCGTCGCCGATCAGGTCGATACATTGCTGGCCAAGACGCAGAGCCTCCACGCCGGCCTCGAAAGCTCGGTCAATCTGGTGCTGGATGTGATGGTCCCTGGCGATGTCACCGCGCATGTGCTCGGCCAATTCCGACGCATGTTTCCGACTGTTGCATTGAAGCTCAATGTCGAAGGGCTGGGCGCTGTTGCGGTTTGCCTTATCGAAGAACAGGCTGATCTGGCAGTGGGTGGTCCAGTGATCGGCGATCACCCGGAGCTGGAGCGGCAGTTTATTGGCGAGGTTGAGCTGGTCCCGGTTGCCGCCCCCGATCATCCCCTCGCGGCCGACGGTGCTAAGCCGGGGGAGAGTCGCAAGCACCTGCAATTGGTTCTGTCGGATCGATCCAAACTCACCGAAGGACAGGAGTTCTCGGTGCTTAGTCCGCTAACCTGGCGGCTGGGAGACCTCGGCGCGAAACACACGCTGCTCAAGGAGGGGCTGGGTTGGGGCAATATGCCGCGGCATTCGGTGGATGAAGATCTTGCATCGGGCCGGTTGGTTGAGCTCGATCTGCCGGAGAAGCCGGGTGCGCAATACAATCTCAACGCGCTGTGGCGGCGTGACACCAGACCAGGACCAGCGACCTCGTGGTTGATTGATGCTCTGCGCGACCAGTTAGCGGCCTGTCCTGAATAATTGCAGGTCGGAAGCGCTTTCCTCACGTGAGCCTCTCCATTAAATGTACTGGAATGAATAAGGCCATCCTTGCAGCCGCCTTGTTGGCGATGCTCAGCACAACTGTCCAAGCCCGTTCGGGCGATCAGTCTACCGACACGGAAACTGAAGCCGCTAGCTCCAATCCCTACAGAGATGATGCTCAGAGCATCGCGGGCTTGATCAACCAAGTCTATGCCTATCCCGAATTGTTGCCGAATGGTGCCTTTCAGCTTTCACCGAAGCTGCGCGAAGAAGCGGATCAAATCGACAGCTCTGCCAGCCTGCTCAGCTTTGCCGAGAAGGCGTTGTTTCTCTTGGCGGATCATCACGCAATCACGGGATCATCATTCAGCGATAGTTACGGCGTTGTACCGTCATTCGGTGACCTCTGGGTCGAACGTGTTGATGATAGTTATGTGGTGACCGCGGTGCGCAAGGATACACCGGCCGACCGGTCCGGAGTTTTGCGCGGTGATCGGCTGATCCGTATCGACGGAACCCCAATTGATCAGGCCATCGCCCGATGGTGGATGGATCTTGGAATAGAGCCGACCGAGGCGCAGCGTAGCTATAGCGCCCGAGTCTTGGCTGCCGGGAAGCGCGATCGCCAGCGCAATCTGGGGTTCGTGCGCGCCGATGGCACCGTCTACGATCTCGCGCTTCCGACACTCTACATGGACCGTAACACGCTGCCGATCGTCACTGCAGAGCGGGAAGGCGAGATGCTGGTTGTGACTATCAATGACGCTTTGGGCGACAGCGCCACAATCGCGGCTTTTGACAAGGCCATGGCGCATGCGGAACCTGGCCAACGCATTCGGATTGACCTCAGCAACACGCCGAGTGGTGGAAACACCGTCATTGCCCGTGCTATTCTTGGCTGGTTTGTGACAGGGCCAACGCCCTATCAAAGACATTCACTTCCGCGCGAACAACGCGAAACCGGAGTTGCCAGACAATGGCTGGAAGAGGTGCTGCCGCGTGAAGGAAAGTTCCATGGCGGAGCGGTCGAAGTGAAGGTTGGGCGCTGGACCGGGAGCATGGGTGAAGGCATTGCAATCGGCCTGGACGCGATCGGAGCCTGTGTCTGGGGCGGCCCGATGGCCGGTCTCTTGGGGGCGATCTATGATTATCGCCTGGAGAACTCCGGCCTGGTGATCAAGCTTCCTACCGAGCGGATGATCCACGTCGATGGCAACGCTCGCGAAGACTTCGCACCTCGTTCTGCACCAGAGCAATGTGACTAGGGTTTTTTGGGGGTGGGCTGAGCTCAGTCCCGGCGCAGCCAGGCAAGGGCGTCGCGCGGCTCATCAAAGAAATCGATCACCATATCCTTTGCGATCCGGCGATATTGCAGCTTCACCAGCGCCGAGGAAGAGACCACTGCAAATTTGCGCAGGCCAAGCTTCTTGCCCATCGCAATGCTGTTCTCGATCGCTGCTGCTGTCTCACGATTCTGCGGAACGAAGTCGCGCAGGTCACCCATGACGACAAAGCCTTTGCCCGCTTCGATCAGTGGCTTGGCAACCTCGTTCATTTCCTGAAGGAATTGCACCATGGATTGCTCGTTCCACAATCCGCCGATTGTGAAATGCAGCTCGCCATGGCTTGTATCGGCCGAAAGCGAGTGGGTGGCTTCAAGCGTTTCCATGAGCGGGAATATAGCCCGTGAAGGTTAAGCAGTGTTTAGTGAAAGTCGGTATGCCGTAGCGTCAACTGCGGAGCCAAGCCAATGCTTGCACCTCGTTGTCGAATGTCTGCAAGTCGACGTCTGCGCTTACCTGTTTGAATTGCATGCTGACCAGTTCCGATACGTAGACGACGGCCATCCGTTCGACACCAAGCGAGAACGAGCCTTCGAGCGAATGTCGCATCAGGTCGGTGATCTCGCGATCTTGGACACCGAACTCGCGCAAATCGCCGAACACCCGAAAGCCTCGCTTATTGCCGGTGAACACACGTGTCTTGCGGAGCAATTCCCAATTGAAGGCCTTGAGCTGTTCTCTGTCCCAACGCCCAAGCGCCGCGAAGTGCAATTCGCTTTGCGTGTCGTCGATCGTGATCGAAAAAGATGGGACAAGGACTGCCATGGCAGCCGCTTAGCCAAACATGGTTAACGTCAGCTTAGTTGGGGCCGAATGCAATCGGCTCGTCCCCGGCTTTCCATGGGACGAATTTGGGCATGATGGCCTTGAACAGGTCAGACTCGATATGGCTGTCAAGCCAGGTCTGGAGGTGCGGCAGCTCCTGCGCGTCAAACCAGGTGCGATCGGTGTTGGCGAACTGCCGGACAAAGGGGAAGAGAGCGACATCGGCAAGGCTCACCGCATCACCCTTGAGCTGGGAATGCTCAGCCAATTGCGCGTCGAGCTGTTTCAGGATGGCCAGACCCTCGGCGCGATGATCTACGGTGCCATGGCCCTCTTCGTCGGTGTAGCGGGTCGGATATTTGTAGCGATCGAGGTGATGCTTGAACGGACCGTCATTGAGCGCGACCAGCTCTTGATCATCGCCATCGAGCCAGCCATCGGGATCGCTTTGTTCGAGCGCCCAGCGCATCACGGCGATGCTCTCATCGATCACGCTACCATCCTCCAGCACCAGCACAGGCACTGTCGCCTTGGGAGAGGCCTCGGCCAGCTCCGGCGGCTTGTTGGCCAGTTTGACCTCGCGCAGTTCGACCGATTTGCCTGCCGCCCACAGCGCCATCCGTGCGCGCATCGCATAGGGACAGCGCCGGAAGGAATAGAGAACCGGGAGACCGCTCATGTCTCGTCGCGCCATTCTTTGCCGACATGGTGAGTGCCGCGTTCTGCCGCCAGCTTCTGCTGCCGTTGACGTTCGGCATAGCGGGCACGTTGGGCGTCATTACGCTCGTCTATGCAATAAGGGCAGCTCACGCCTTCGACATAGTGCTCTGATGTCATATCAGCCGCATCGAGCGGTCGGCGGCAGGCCCGGCACAGCGTGTAGTCGCCCTGTTCGAGCCCGTGTCTGACCGTCACCCGCTCGTCGAACACGAAGCAGTCGCCATGCCACAGGCTTTGTTCCTCTGGCACGGTCTCGAGATATTTCAGGATGCCACCCTTGAGGTGGTAGACTTGGTCGATACCTTCGCCGCGCAGGAAGCTGGTTGATTTCTCACAGCGGATTCCTCCGGTGCAGAACATCGCCACTTTCTTTTTGCCCTCAAGCAGGTCGTCACGATGCTCGCGGAACCAGGTCGGAAACTCGCGGAAGCTCTTGGTCTTGGGATCGATTGCGCCCTCGAAACTGCCGACCGCGACTTCGTAATCGTTGCGGGTGTCGACTAAGACAACATCGGGATCGCTGATCAGCGCATTCCAATCCTGCGGATCAACATAGCGGCCGACGCTGGCGCGCGGATCAACCCCGGGTTCCCCCATGGTGACGATCTCTTTTTTGAGCCGGACCTTCATCCGCAGGAACGGCATTTCCTCAGCCCAGGAGTACTTTACATCCACGTCCGCACAATCGGGCAAGGCGCGGATATGTTCGAGCGTCTTGGCGATGCCTTCGGGCGATCCTGCGATCGTCCCGTTGATCCCTTCATGCGCGAGCAGCAGCGTTCCCATGACCCGGGCGTCATCACACACCGCTTGCAGCGGAGCTTGCAAAGCGGCGTGATCGGCAAACGGCGTGAACCGGTACAGCGCGGCGACCAGACACGTCGCTTCAGGAGTGGGCTTCGACGGGATTGTCATAGGCGCAGCCGATTAGCGCCAAGCCCGCCGAAGGGCAACGGAGCTGGTGCGCGGCAGGGCTATTCCACGGTTTGGAGGGCGAGCGGCAGGATGTGAGTCTCGAAAGCATCCTCGGAGAGGCGATGGGCCTCCCGCCGACCAAAATCGATCTTGGTGATGACCGTGACCAGTCCAAGCTCAGGTACCACGATCACCTTGTTGCCGCCATTGCCGCTCATCTGCGCGGCAGCATGGCTTTGACCCTCAGCCCGATAATCACGCAGCCACCAGAGATAGCCATATTCGAACGCGTCTTGATCGGCGACATCCGCCTTGGGAGTGAGTGATTGCTCGACCCAATTGGCCGACAACACGCGCTCACCTTCGTACATTCCACTCATGGCATAGACCCTGCCGACCTTCTCAAGACTGCGGCTGGTCAGGCCCAATCCGCCACCACCCATGGCGAGGCCGAGCGGACTGAACTGCCACTCGACTCTTTCGATCCCCAAAGGGTCAAACACCCGACGCTGAGCATAATCCTCAAGCTGTTCGCCCACGGCATTCTCGACCGCTGCGCCAAGCGCGACAGTCCCGGCGGTGCAGTAGGCGAAAGATCGGCCATAGGGGCTGTCCTCGGGCTTGGCGGTCCAGGCTGGGAAGCCGCGAATCGGCAGGTCGAGGAAGAATCCCACCCAATCCTCGATTAGATACATCCGCTCCTCATTGCCGCGCGAATAGGGGATAGAATCATTGCATTCGAGTGGTCCGCTCATCGTCACCAAAGATTCCAGGCTCATCGATTGCTTGCGTTGATCGGGATTGAGCGGAGTGTGGTCGATATAGTCGAGCACCGGAGCATCTTTTGAAGGAATATGCCCGTCATCGATCGCCATGCCGAGCAGCATGCCGGTGATGGTCTTGGTCACCGAGCGGGTGTTGCGCAGCGCTTCGGGCTCATCGTCATAATAGCGCTCGTGAATGATCTCGCCGTTGACGCTCACCACCACGCTGGTGATCCGGCCATAGTCGCCGTCTGCGACCAGATCATCGAAAGCTTGCCAGCTTTCAGCAGTTTCAACTGCCTGTTCGGCTTGGTTGTCCTCGGCGATCGAGGAAGGAGCACTCAGCAAGAGCGCAGCGGCGCAGCTCAGGGCTGTCAGTCGGGGTGTATTGCTCATACAATACTCCTAGCGTCGGTGATCAAGCGCGTCTTGGAGAATTCTAACCTTGAGCGCGAATTTGTGCGCGCCATTGCGAGGGGGAGAGGCCGGTATGCTTACGAAAGCGCGCGCTCATATGCGCCTGATCGTAGAATCCGAAGCGCGCGGCGCAGTCCGCGAGAGGCTCCTGGGCGGAAGCAATCGCCTCGGCGCAGAGCTCGATCTGGCGCGCGCGGGCCAATTGTGAAGGGGTGATCCCAAAGCGTTTGCGGAAAGCGCGGGGAAGGTGGTTCTTGTGAACCCCCGCGATCCGCGCCAGCTCGGTCATGGACAGCGCCCAGGGCTCAGCTGAATCCTTGATCACCTCGAAGGCGCGCTCGATGCCGTTTGGGATTCCGGCCAGATCTTGCGGCCGCTCGAAGCGATAGAGCGATGCAAGGGCAGCGAGATCGTCTTCGAGTTCCAATCCGGTTCTTTGCCCGAGTGATTGGGTCAGGCGCTGGCAGAACTGCAGCACTTCAGCGCTTTCGGCGTGCTTGACGAAATCCTCCGCCAGCCCCTCACATTTGAGATCGACCGTCATGAAAGCGCCGCGCCCGGTGACGAAATGATCACGATGCCACACGCCCGGCGGATTGAGCACGACGACCGGGCGATCGATAAAGCCATTCTCGCCTGTGACTGGGGTGACATAGGCCCCGCGCGTGACGAAGACGATATGCGCATGCGCATGGCCATGCGGACTAACCGCCTCGGGCGGGGCATTGGCCTCGTGCAATTGAATCACGCCCGAGTCCGTCTCGCGCCGCAGCAGGTCGCGGCCCCAATAGCCGCTCGCCTGATTGCGTTGGGGGGAGCTTTGGGCGGTCATCGAGTGTGGTTCTCAGTTATATTGCAGCCGTTGGGACCGAGCACATATCGTCCCTGATATTCTCGGACTTCGATTTTCATGCCTAATCCGCAACCGATCGCCCGAAAATCCTTGAGCCGGATCCGATGCTCAGAGCCGTCGGGCAGTGTCACTTCGACAGTGGGTGATTCTGGTCTACGAATGATGGCGGAAGTCCCGAGGACCTTTGTGATTTCACCTATGACCGATTGACCGTATTCGCGCTGTTCGTATTGCGATTGATTATAATGGATTAAGGCCCAATAGACCGCACCCCCGATTAGCAAAGCCATGGTCATGAAGGCAGTCGGGCTTTTCCAAAGCGGAGAGCGAAGTCCAGCGGGTCGGACCATCACCCGATCCGCGTCACCCAGCCATGTGTGTCTTCTACCGTGCCGCGCTGAATCCCGACCAGCTTTTCGCGGATCTTGGTGGTCATCTGGCCGGTGCCGCCTGCACCGATGGTGAACTCACCATCGGGCGAGGCAACGGTGCCGACCGGGGTCACAACCGCAGCCGTACCGCAAGCCATGGTCTCGAGCAGTTTCCCGCTCTCGGCCTCGGCCTGCCATTGCTCGATCGAATAGGGTTCTTCGCGGACCTCAAGCCCCTCTTCGCGCAGCAGCGCGATCAGGCTGTTGCGGGTGATGCCGGGCAGGATCGTCCCGGTCAGCGGCGGCGTGACGACGCTGCCATCCTCGCGCACGAAGAACAGGTTCATCCCGCCCAGTTCCTCGACCCATTTGTTCTCAACCGCGTCGAGGAAAACGACCTGGTCGCAACCCTTGGCGATGGCTTCGGCTTGCGGAACCAGCGACGCGGCGTAATTGCCGCCGGTCTTGGCGGCACCGGTGCCGCCGGGCGCTGCGCGGACATAATCCTGGCTGACCCAGATCTTGACCGGGTTGATCCCGCCTTTGAAGTAATTGCCGGAGGAGACCAGGATCACCACGAACATATATTTCTTGGCTGGGCGAACGCCGAGGAAAGCCTCGTTCGCGAACATAAAGGGTCGGATGTAGAGCGAGCCGCCTTCGATCTCCGGGAACCAGTTGGCATCGGCTTTCACGGCTTCCTTGACGGCGGCCATGAACAATTCTTCCGGAATCTCCGGCATTGCCATCCGGCGCGCGCTGGCATTGAAGCGGCGGGCATTCTCTTCCGGACGGAACAGCGCCAGCTGGCCATCGGCCAGGCGATAGGCCTTCATCCCTTCGAAGATCTCCTGCGCATAATGCAGCACGCTGGCCGCCGGATCGAGCGCGATCGGCTCACGCGCACCAATCCGCGGACTGTGCCAGCCACCCTGACCTTCGTCATAGTCGATCACCACCATGTGATCGGTGAACACGGTGCCGAAACCAGGATCGGCTATGGCTGCCGTGCGGTCAGCGTCGGAGGTCGGCGCGGGGTGAGGGATGTGTTCGAATTGCATGGTCTAGCCGGTAATAAGCTGCGCCGGTTTGGGCAAGAACGGAGTGAGGATTTGGGTAATCGTCACATTCCCTCTCCCCTCATTGCCAAGGAGGGGATTAAGGGGTGGTTGCGAGCCGGCAGGCTCGATTTAGTAGACCACTACCCCCAAACCCCCTCCTCCAAAGGAAGAGGGGGCTTTGGTGCCCAAATCAATCTGCGATTCTTTTCTTAATTTCCACAGTCTGAGCTGAGACGAGGCGCCTTGCATAGCCCCAAACGAAAAACGCCCGAGGGGAACCTCAGGCGCGGGCCCCAGATCCGCTGGGCAACGGCGCTCTATACTGACGTGGGAAAAGTTTTTTTCAAGTCTTGTCTTGAAGAATCACATGAATCAAAAAGGACACAGAGTTCAGCGGCGAACGCAGTACTCGGCCCGCGGTGATACGGCGGTGTCTTGGCTATATAGCGCGAAAGGAGGTGATCCGATGTCTCATGGTTCAGTAGCGAGGTCGGTGAAGATCCCTACGGAGCATATTCGGTAATTTCCTTGCCGAGTAAGGCTTCGTGAGCGGCGCTTCCGGCCGCTGACCATGAAAGGGCTGAACTTCCTACGGGCGAAGTTCAGCCCTTTTCATATTTTCGGGCCTCAATTTTCCGCACGCCATCCGGCGTGCGATTTCCTCGGGCCTTACGGCCCTGCGGGCGCCCTTGCAGGTGTGCTTCGCACGTCTGCGTCTTCGACTTCGACTCCGGGCTTGCGGTCGCTTCGCGACCGAGCTCCGCGACCGAACCGACTAGTTGCACCATCGCGAGCCGCAGGCGAGCGCAAGGGCGACCGCCCGTCCGCAGCGATGCGACCGCAAGGTCGCGTGAGCGAGGATAGCCAAGCGAACGGATGTGAGCGCCGGCGCTAGAGGCCAACAAAAAGACACCCCCCCTACCGACAATCCTCGATCACCCGGGTCACTTCGACCCAGGCCGGCAGATAGAGTGTCGGCAAGCCTGCCGTTTCCACCGCAAACCGCCCCTTGGTAATCGCCATGGCATCGAGCAAAGGGTCACGCGCGCCAAGTTCGGCGGTGATGATCCCACTGCCTGCTCTCGGTGTGATCATGGTGAGAGAGCGCCGCCGGGTCTCGGTCCGAATGCGCGCTGTTCGCTGCAGCTCGGCGCTGTCTGCCCTGATCAGCGTGATTGCGCCCTCAGCCGCATTGCACACCATCATGAAGCTGACGTCTGACGGACTGGCACCGAACACCGCGCGAGTCTGATTTGCCCTTGCGTTGTAGAACCAAGTCCCTCGCGTCTGCGGGGCATCGAGGAAATTGGCGAACTCCGGATCACCCAATTGTGGTGCTGCCGTAGGAGTGGGGGTTGGCGTAGGGGAAGGCGTGGGAGTCGGCGCGGGTGCCGCAACAGGCTCCGGAACTGCCTCTTCAACCGGTGCGGGCGTAGGGGCGGGGGCTTCTTGCTGTGAGGAACAGGCGGCGACCCCAAAGGTCAGCACGATCGCGGCGGTGGTGTGGAGGGCAATGGCTTTCATAGCTCCTCAATGCGCGCTATCGCCTGCACTTTCCATGACCAAATCCACTCCATCCGCAAAAAACACCGCAGCTAAGAAACGGCGCGTCGATCAATTGCTGGTTGAGCGCGAATTGGTTGAGAGCCGCACACGCGCGCAGGCATTGGTGATGGCGGGTAATGTTTTCTCGGGCGAGACCAAGATCGACAAGCCTGGACAGCAAATTGCTGGCGATGCGCCGCTCGAAGTGCGCGGACGCGATCATCCCTGGGTTAGCCGGGGCGGGATCAAGCTGGCGCATGCGCTTGAGCGTTTCGACCTCAACCCTGCCGGCGCGATTGCAATGGATATCGGCAGCTCAACTGGCGGCTTCACCGATGTGCTGTTGAGCAATGGGGCCAGCCACGTTTACGCAGTGGATAGCGGCACCAACCAGCTGGCCTGGAAAATCAGGCAGGATGAGCGGGTTACGGTGCTTGAGCAGACCAGCGCGCGGATACTCGCACCTGCACAGATCGATCGACCGTGCGATTGGGTGGTGTGCGATGCGAGCTTCATCAGCCTTGCCAAAGTGCTGGAACGCCCGCTCGAACTGGCAGCACCAAGCTGTCGTCTGGTAGCCCTGATCAAGCCGCAGTTTGAAGTGGCTCGAGAAGAAGTCGGCAAAGGCGGCGTGGTTCGTGATTCCGCGCTTCATTCGCGTGTTTGCGAAGAGGTTCGAACCTGGCTGGAAGGCAACGGCTGGGCAATCGACGGGATTGTAGAGAGCCCGATCACAGGACCGCAAGGCAATGTGGAATTTCTGATTTCGGCCGAACGCAGCGAGACTTGAGAGGCGCAAGCCGGAACAAAGTTAACTCAAAATGGTACACAGGCCATTAAGCAAATTTGCGCCGCGGCGCAGTGTGTGTATCCAAGTGTCGGGGAAACTGCGACCCGAATCGTCTTGCTGATCATTTCGAGCCGCCAATTGGGGGGTAAATGAACTTTCTTGCGTCCAAAGAACAGCTGCGCGCCAGCCTGCTGCGATGGTCCCTGTTTCTGGTGCCGCTGATCTTACTGCTTGGGTTCCTGGGCGGTCAGTTGGGAAGTCCCAACACGACGTGGTTTGCCTCGTTGACCAAGCCGGCGATCTATCCTCCTCCGGCGCTGTTCGGGATTGTCTGGAGCATCCTCTATGTCATGATCGGCTTCTCGGTTGCGATTGTGGCCAGTTCCTGGGGAGCCTACGGGCGAGGTCTCGCCCTTGGTCTGTTCGCCTTCCACTTTCTGTTCAATCTGTCATGGACTGCGGTGTTCTTCGGAACACAGAATATCGTCGGCGGACTGATCGTGTTGATCGGTGCAGCGCTGACCTTGTTCGCGGTCATCTGGGCGTTCTGGCGGGTGCGACAGCTCGCGGCGCTCCTGCTGTTGCCCTATCTTGCCTGGGTGCTGTTCGCCACCGCGCTCAACTATCAGTTCTTGGTTGAAAACCCCGAAGGTGGAGCCGGTCCCGCCGAGCAGACGCAGCGAATCGAGATATAGCGAGGGGGTTGCCCTAGCGGTGATCCATCTCCAAATACCCCTCCATGCAAAGCGAAAATCCGATCATCGCCGATATCGTCAAGCTCGCCAACAGCGCGGCTGGCACCGTTGCGGGCATGTCTCGCGAAGCGCGTGAGAGCGCGCGGGAACGGCTCAAGGAGCGACTTGGCGGAATTGATTTCGTCTCGCGCGAAGAGTTCGAGACCGTCAAGGCAATGGCGCAAAAGGCGCGCGAGCAAAACGAAGCGCTGGAAGATCGTATCGCCGAACTGGAAGCCAAACTCGCGGACAAATAGAGTTCTGCGTTAGCCGGCTTGACGGCATTGCAAGTGCAGCGCGTTTGAGTAGTTTCCCAGACTGAATTTGCTTTTCCCGGGGACGCTCATGTTTCGCTCATCATTGTTCACCTGCGCCGCAGCGCTTCTGGCGGTCCCCACTTTTGCCCAGGCAGACAATGCCGAAGAGAGCTTCGGCGGGGCCAAGGGCGCTGACCTTTCGATAGAGGCAATCGAGCCGGACAATGCGCCGGTTCAGATCGGACGCACGGGCGATTATCCGTCGGACATTGCGCGGTTTCTGCTGGCCACCGGAGCGGGCTCTGCCAATCTCTCACCCGATGGTGAGACCATCGCCTTCTCCTGGGATGTCAGTGGCCAACCAGAATTGTGGGTCATGCCAGCGAGCGGTGGTCAGCCCCAGCAGATTACCTTTCAGACTGGCGTAAGCGCGCCGGTCTGGACCCCCGATGGTTCAAGCCTGTTCTATTCTGCCGACCGTGATGGCAACGAACAGCCCGGCTATTTCGCGCTGACGCCTGACGGCAAGACCGAAACCGAGGTGTTACCAGCGGCGCGAGGCGACTTCCGCATCTTTGGCGACTTCGCCAGCGACGGCAGCTTTGTATACGCCTCAACCGCCCGAGGCACGGGCGTGTTCGACATCTATCGCGGTACCCTCGATGGCGAGAGCGAACTGATCGTCGAAAGCGAGCTTGGTCTGGCCGCGCGTTCGATATCTCCCGATGGCAAATACGCTTTGGTGACATCGATTGTCGGGGAAGATGCAGACAATCTCTACCTGCTTGACCTTGCGAGCAAGGAAATGACCACGATCTCGGCGCCTCCGGTCGAGGATCGCGCCAGCCATACGCTCGGTGGGTTCCAGTGGATGCCCGATTCAAGCGGCTTTCTGTTTTCGACCAATCGCGACGGGGAATTTGGCGCGCTGTCGCTCTATGACATGGGCTATGAGAGGATCCGCGAACTGTTCGCTACCGATGCCGATATCGAGAATATCGCGCTGTGCGGAACGGGCGGAGACATTATCGCCTTCACCCACAATCGCGACGGGTTTGATCAGCTCGACATCCGAAATTCGACCGATGGCAGCAAGCGCACAGTGCCCGCGCTACCCGAAGGGCGCTATTCGCTCGATTGCGAGGGTGATATCGCCAGACTGATGGTGCGGATCAACGGATGGAACACGCCGGGTGAGATCTGGATGGTCGATCCGGTCGCTGGTTCCGCCGAGAAAGTCTTCTCATCCAATCTGGCGGGCCTAGACGCTGACCGCCTGGTTCGGCCGCAAGTGGTGCGCTATCCCGCCCGCGATGGGGTCGAGCTGCAAGGCCTGCTGTATCTGCCCGAAGGGGCGGGCACGGGCGAAGATGCACCACCGGTGCTGTTCTCGGTTCACGGCGGTCCGACCGCCCAATCCGCCGCCACCTTTGACGCGGTTGCGCAGTATCACGTCGCGCGCGGGGTTGCGGTGTTTGAGCCCAACATCCGTGGCTCGACCGGTTTCGGTCGCACCTATGCGAAGCTCGATGACCGCGAAAAGCGGCTCGACTCGGTGCGCGATCTGGTCGACCTCAAGCAGGCCTTGGGTGCTGACGGATTGATTGATCCCAATCGGGCTGCCGTGATGGGCGGCTCTTATGGCGGCTATGTGGTCAACGCCGTTCTGGCCGAATATCCCGACAGTTTCGCAGCGGGCATATCGCTCTACGGCGTGGCCGATTGGGTCACCGCGCTGGAGATCGCATCGCCTGCGCTCAAAGCCTCGGACCGGATCGAATATGGCGATATCACCGAGCCTCAATGGCGTGAGTTCTATCAGGTCAATTCTCCGATCCGCAAAGCCGATCAGATTAAGGTGCCGGTGCTGTTCTCGCACGGCGTGATGGATCCCCGGATCGATATCTATGAGACCGAGGTGATGGTGAAAACGCTCCGTGCCAATGGGATCGAGGCACCGTTCGTGCGGATCCCCGATGAGGGGCACGGCTGGCGCAAGCTTTCCAACCAATTGTTCTATTTCCGCAAGCAGGCGGAATTTATCGAAGAGCAATTGGGACTGACCGAAGCTGGCCAATGAATCTATCGGCCCCCGCGATCCTGATCGCGGCGCGGCCGCATGGCGAGACTGCCGTCATCGCGCGATTGCTGACCGAGGACTTTGGCCTGGTCGCGGGCTATGTTGCAGGCGGGCGCGGGCGCCAGCTCCGCCCGGTGATGATACCGGGCAATCGCGTTGCGGCAGAGCTGCGCGCCAAGTCCGACAGCCAATTGCCCTTTGCGCGAGTCGAATTGGTAGAGAGCCGAGGGCCGTGGCTGACCGAACCGCTGCCCGCTGCGGCGATTGCCTGGGTCTGTGCATTGACCGCCAGCGCGCTGCCCGAACGCAATCCCTATCCGGCGCTTTATCAGGCACTCGAAGCGCTGCTCACCGCGATCTGCCACGCTCCGTCCGCCCGAGGGTGGCTGCCGGGTTTGACCACTTATGAGGCAATGTTGCTGCGCGAATTGGGCTATGGCGGCAACCCGCCGGCCAGCGGCGATGCGCTCGAACTTCAGCTTGAAGCCTTCCACAGTCTCAAGCAGCCTTTGACGCGATACTTGCTTGCCGACCGATTTGGCGATGTTATGGCCGCGCGCAATCTGTTGGGTGAAAGACTCGCCCGGATGGTGAAGTGAGTGTGACGCTATGAAAATCGCAGTCCTGCCCGGAGATGGCATTGGCCCCGAAGTGACCGGCGAAGCGGTCAAAGTGCTCGAAGCGCTCGATTTGCCGGGCCTTACCCTGTTCGAAGGCGATGTCGGCGGTGCAGCTTACAAGCGCCATGGTCTGCCGCTTCCGGCGGAGACGCTGGAGATGGCGCGCGAATGTGACGCGGTTCTGTTTGGCGCCGTCGGGGACCCCGATTGCGACCATCTTGAACGTGTATTGCGGCCAGAACAGGCTATTCTCGGTCTGCGCAAGGAGTTGGGTCTGTTCGCCAATCTGCGGCCCGCCAAAGTGTTCAAGGGGCTGGAGCATCTCTCGCCGCTGCAGCCCGAGATTGCGCAACAGCTCGACATGCTGATCGTCCGCGAACTGACAGGCGATGTCTATTTTGGCGACAAGAGCACACGACGGCTCGAATCGGGTGATCTCGAAGGGTGGGACCGGATGTCCTATTCGCAAGGTGAGGTGCGGCGGATCGCGCAGGTGGCCTTCCGCGCTGCACGGGCGTCGAACTGCGGCGTGATGAGCGTCGACAAGGCCAATGTGCTCGAGACCAGCCAGGTCTGGCGCCAGACGGTGATCGAAGTCGCCGGTTCACATCCCGATATCGAGCTTGATCACATGTATGTCGACAATGCCGCGATGCAGGTGATCAGCAATCCCGGACAATTCGGCGTGATCCTGACCGGCAATCTGTTCGGCGATATCCTGTCCGATCTGGCCAGTGCGGCAGTCGGGTCGATCGGCCTGCTGCCAAGCGCGTCCTTGGGCGAGCGACAGACCAGTCACGGCATTTTCGGCCTTTACGAGCCGATCCATGGCAGCGCGCCCGACATAGCCGGGCAGGGCAAAGCCAATTCGATGGCGACGATCCTCTCGGTTGCTATGATGCTGCGCCATTCCTTCGGCAGGCACGAAGAAGCGGCGCGTATCGATCTGGCGGTCGAGCGGGCGCTGGCTGACGGTATTCGCGGCGGCGACCTTGGTGGCGACCACGGCTGCGAGGCGATCGGCACCGCGGTTCGCGAGCGGCTCTAACGCACGGGGCATTGCCATGGCCGGAGCACTGGAACTGGCTATCATTCTTCCCACGCTCAATGAACGGGGCAATCTCGCGCCTTTGATTGAGCGGATCGAGGCGGCGCTAGGTCCGGTCAGTTGGGAAGCGCTGATTGTCGATGACAATTCCTCGGACGGTACCGCTGATGAGGCACGTCAATTGGCGCTGAAGGATGCCCGCGTCCGGGTGATCCAGCGGATTGGGCGCCGCGGACTGGCCAGCGCGGCGGTTGAGGGTTTCTGCGCGACGGCCGCTCCCTATGTCGCGGTGATGGACGCCGATCATCAGCACGATCCCGCTTTGCTCGCTGATATGCTGGAGACGCTCAGGGCTGGTGAGGCTGACATTTGCGTCGCGTCGCGGTTTGCGCCCGGAGCGAGCACTGAGGACTGGGCTGAGCCTGAGCGCGAGCGACTATCGGGAATGGCCAATGCGATGGCGCGGCAATTGACCGGCGTCGAGCTGAGCGATCCGATGAGCGGCTATTTCATGCTGCCCACTGCGACGGCGCGAGCTTTGGTGCCGCGGCTCTCAGGGATAGGCTTCAAGATCCTGCTCGACCTGCTGGCGACTTCGCCGACCCGCATGCGGCTGAAGGAGTTTCCGCTCAATTTCGCGGCGCGCCGCGAGGGCGAAAGCAAGCTCGACCGAGCGATCCTGTTCGATTTTCTTGCCGGGCTCTACGACAAGACGATGGGGCGTCTGATCCCGACCCGGTTTGCCCTGTTCGGCACCGTCGGAGCAATGGGTGTGGTGGTCCATATGGCGGTGCTGGCGAGCCTGCTGTTCCTGTTCGAAGAGGCCTTCACCGTCGCGCAGGCCATCGCGGTCCTGAGTGCGATGAGCTTCAACTTCTGGCTCAACAATTGGCTGACCTATCGCGACAAGCGCCTCAAAGGCGTGGGCGAACTGCTGCGCGGCTGGGCGGGCTTCTGTCTGACCTGCGCGGTTGGAGGGTTTGCCAATGTTGCCGTGGCTACCCTGCTCGAAAGCGAGGGCGTGTTCTGGGCGCTGGCGGCGCTGGGCGGGATCCTGATCGGCTCTGTCTGGAACTTTGCGCTGTCGAGCCGCTTTGTCTGGGGAAGGTACTAGTCAGCGCCAGCCGTCGATCCAGGTCCAATCGGCGAAGCTGGCCGGGGTGTCGAGCGGGGCGGCGGACAGGATCTTGTAGAACACACCGAACATGGCCACGCTGCCCACCAGCACTGCATGGCTGAGCCAGCCATGTTTCGCGCTGACCCGCAGATCGCTCAAGGCGAGGGCAAGCGCGCCAAGCAGAAACAGGCTCGGCAGGAAATAGTGGTAATAGAACTGCACTGGCTTGTTGGCGATCAGCCACAGGCCGAGGCTGGCAAGGAAACCGATGACCACACCGGCCTTGGCCCAATCTTGCCGGATCGCGCCGGTGACGGCACACCAGATGAGGGCGGGGAGGCCGATCAACATTGTTAGCGGATTGCCGATCAGCAGAATTCCGCGCTGCGCATTATCGATGAATTCGTAGAGATACCAGATCCCGCGGGTGTTGAGCAGCCATTCGGGCCAGCTGCTTTGGTAGGGGTGCGGGGTGATGACCGAGGCCTGCATGCGGATCATCTCCTGATGCAGGCCGATCAGGCCATTTTCCGCCAGTGGCGAATTGGTCAGCCCATAGCCGGGCCAGAAAGTCATTGCGTAAACGAGGAGTGGGGTGATTCCGAGCCAGAGGAAGGCTTCGAGCAGCGAAACGCCCGGCACCGGGATCCCTCGCGTGCTGGTCAGGAGCCGCTGACGACCTGCCGAGAGTCGCGCGACAAGGAAGGCGAGTCCCGGGATCATGGCCAGAGCCACAGCATTCCATTTCGACGCCAGCGCGAGGCCGAGTGCGATACCGGTCAGCGCCAGGCGCCGACGACCGGTCTCCGGCTCGCGAATGGCCGCGGCCAGAAACCAGCACGCCAGCGCGAGAAAGCAGGCCACGAAGATATCGAGCATGGCAATCCGCGAGTGCACGAACAGATGAAATCCCGTCGCGAGCATTAGACCGAAGCCGAGCGTCGCATAGCGGTCCAGGCTGGCGTGCCACATCGCGCGCATTCCGGCGAACAGCGTGAGTGTGCCGGCCAGCAGCGGCATGATGCGCCAGCCATGGGCATTATCGCCAAAGATCCACATGCCCAGAGCGATCAGCTGTTTGCCAAGCAGCGGGTGCTCGCGATTGAGATAGGCTCCGCCGTCGAGCAGGGCCCTTGCCGCGGGGACGTAATGGGTCTCGTCGAAATAGGGCGTCGATGGGATTGCGATCCGGACCATCGCGATCAGGGCGAACGCGACGCTGATCAATAGTGTCGGAACAATCGGATCTTGCGGCTGGGCAGGGGTGTCACTCATCGCGGCAAGCGCCTTAGCAAGCGCCCGCCTCGCGACAAGAGCAGATATGCTAGCCGGCGCTTTCCGCCTGCTGTTCAAGCCAGAAAAGTCGTGCGAGCATGGCCAGCAGACCAATGCTGGCGGTCGAAACCACCAATACAGTCCACAGCGGCAGATTCATCCCGACCTTGCGCGCCCTGGGTGCGGCGAGAAACAGGCACAAGGCAACGGCGAACAGCAGGTCCCACCACACTTGCACGCCCCACAGGTTGGAAGTGTGATTGATGATCACCGGCATCACCCCTTCATTGGCGATGGTGACCGCGGTGTATCCCGCGAAGGCACCTGACAGGACCGCGGCGATCATCGGGCTGCCGACCTTGGGCGCTTTGGTGATGATATAGACTGCGATGGGCAGCACGATGACCAGACCAGCGGTGAACAGAATTTCATGAGGCGACATCGTCGAATCTCCTTGTTTATGTAGCGACTGCTACAAGGGCTTGTAGCTTAGTGTAGCGATTGCTACAAGCCCTGCATGTCAGAACGCAAAGCCAAGCCGCTGCCAAAACCACGAATGTCGCGCGAAACACTGCTGCCTCTGTTGGCGGCGCATGTGTTGGAGCATGGGCTGCAAGGCGCCAGCCTGCGTCCTTTGGCCAAAGCCGCGGACACCAGCGATCGGATGCTGATCTATCACTTTGGCAATAAGCGGAAGCTGCTGGCTGATCTGTTGGCCTTTATTGCGGACCAATATGCGAGCGCATTGGCCAGCGCCATGGGTGGGCGGCGGGCCGCCAATCGCAAGGCAGTTCTGGCCAGAATTCTGACCGAGACCCGCAAACCAAGCATGCAGCCCTTCATGACTCTGTGGTGGGAGATCGTCGCTGGCTCAGCGCGCAACGTTCCTGGATATCGCGAGGCTGCACAAGAGGTTATGGCACGTCTTTTAGACTGGCTCGAGGGGGAAATGCCGGTCAATGACCCTGATCCAGAGGGTGGTGCGCGCTATTTGCTGACCCTGATTGAAGGGGCTCAGATGCTCAGCGTTGTGGGCCATGCACGGACTGCACGTGAAGGCCTGACAGCTAGCGGTCTTTAGTCCTGTATCAAGCCGCTTGCCCTGATGCGGGGCAAGGCCTAAGCCGCGCGCATTATGAAGAAGACCACCGGAATGGATCGCGCCACTACGCGCAATTGGCGACCGGCGACACGTGCGGTGCGTGGCGGAACCTGGCGCTCTGAGCATGGCGAGACCAGCGAGGCCTTGTTCCTGACCTCGGGCTATACTTACGACGATGCCCAGACTGTTGCTGATCGGTTTGCCGGTGATGCCGAGGGTATGACCTATTCCCGGCTGCAGAACCCGACCGTCGCCATGCTGGAAGAGCGCATTGCGCTGCTCGAAGGGGCTGAGGCGTGCCGCGCGCAAGCCTCCGGTATGGCTGCGATGACCGCTGCGCTGCTGTGCCAGCTTTCGACCGGCGATCACTGTGTTGCCGCCCGTGCGGCTTTCGGATCGTGCCGCTGGCTGGTCGACCATTTGCTGCCCCGCTTCGGGATCGAAACGACCGTCATCGACAGCGCTGACAATGCGCAATGGGAAGCGGCGATCAAGCCCAACACCAAGGTCTTCTTCTTCGAGACACCGGCCAATCCGACGCTCGACATTGTCGACCTGCAATTCGTCTGTGACCTCGCCAAGGCGCACGGGATCACCACCGTGGTCGACAATGCCTTCGCCACCGCGGCATTGCAGCGGCCAATGGAGTTCGGCGCCGATGTGATCGCCTACAGCGCCACCAAGCTGATGGACGGGCAGGGCCGTGTGCTCGCAGGAGCAATCTGCGGCAGCGAAGAATGGATCAATGAAACTCTGCTGCCATTCCAACGTAACACCGGACCCAATTGCTCGCCATTCAATGCCTGGGTGGTCCACAAGGGCCTCGAGACGCTCAATCTGCGCGCGCACCGACAGAGCGCCAATGCCGTACAGCTTGGCGAGTCTCTTGAGCCGCGCGTGGCCGGGATCGGTGGGCATATGCTGCACCCTGGTCTGCCAAGCCACCCTCGGCATAAACTGGCCCAAGCACAAATGGATGCGACCGGCCCGATTTTTGCGTTCGATGTCGGGACGCGCGAGCGGGCGTTTCAGATCCTCGACGCGCTCGGCCTGATCGATATCTCCAACAATATTGGCGATGCGCGCTCGCTGATGTGTCATCCGGCCAGCACCACGCACGCCAATATGGGCGAAGATGGGCGCGAAGCGATGGGCGTGACCGAAGGTCTGCTGCGGATCAATGTCGGCCTGGAAGACCCGCTCGATCTGATCGAGGATCTCGACCAGGCGCTGAGCGCCGCTGGGGTTTAGTATTTTTTGTTCCGCACGCCATCCGGCGTGCGATTTCCTCGGGCCTTATGGCCCTGCGGGCGCCCAGTCGGGCTTGCGGTCGCTCGCGCGACCGTGCTCCGCGACTTAGTCGAATGTGAGCACCAATCGCGAGCCGAAGGCGAGCGCAAGGGCGACTGCCCGTCCGCAGCGACGCGACCGCAAGGTCGCATGAGCGAGGATAGCCGAGCGAACGGATGTGAGCGCTGGCGCTTGAGGCCCACAAACCAAAAAGGGCCGAGACCATCTCTGATCTCGACCCCCTGCGATCCCGAGGGATCGGATTGGAACGACAATTGGGACAGGGCCACTTCCCCTGTTAGGCACCGAAGAGGATTACACTTTCCGCTGCCGGTGTGAACAAATGCGCAGCAAACGAGGGTAACGCGGCGTTCACCACAATTTACACCACATTCTTGCGCGGATTGATCGAGCAAAGCTTGCGAATCTGGTTGCATCGTGCAACCAGCTTGATCGTCAACCGAGAGGAGAACCCGCATGGCCCGTCGCGCCGAGCTCATTTTCGATTTTGTCAGCCCCAATGCCTACATGATCTGGGGGCCATTGCGTGATGTTGTGGAGCGGACCGGGGCTGGGCTCGACATCTTCCCGGTGTTCCTTGGCGGGATGCATAAGCTGACCGGCAATGCCCCTCCCTTCATGCGCGACGCCGATGTGAAGGGAAAGAACGACTATGCCATGCTCGAGATGCGACGCTTCATCGAGAAGCATGGACTGACCAAATACAAGATGCATCCGCAATTCCCGTTCAATTCGATCACGCTTCAGCGGATGCTATACGCCGCCGATCAGGACGGAAGGGCGGTGCAATTCATCGAAGCGATGATGCCAGCAATCTGGGAAGAAGGGATCGACCTCAGCGACCCGCAAGCGATTGGCGCGGCCTTGGCGAAGGGCGGGCTCGACGCCGAGGATCTGTTTGCCCGGGCCCAAACCGACGAGGTCAAGCAAGGCCTGGTCGATAACACTTCCAACGCGGTCGAACGCGGCACCTTTGGCATTCCGACGATCTATGTCGGCGACGAAATGTTCTTCGGCAAAGAGCGGCTTGGCCAAATCGAGGAAGAATTGCTCAAGGGTTGGTGGTGAACCGGCTGGATCAACGGAATGACACAATTCTGCATCCTTATGACGCATCGATTGCGTTTCACGCAGGATAAATTCAGTCTTTTTCGGCTACCGGGTGGATTACCCGCACTGACCCTCTTGTGAGTGGATTAAGAATCGTTACCTTGAGACTCGTATGAAAGAGCTGTTCCAACACGCCGCCACGACCGAAGGCGTCACTGTCCGGGTCGCTGTCAACTTCCTGCCGGAGCAATCGCACCCCGATGCCGGCAAGTGGTTCTGGGTCTATCACATTCGGATCGAAAACGGTTCGCATGAGCCGCTGCAGCTGCGCACTCGCCATTGGCGGATCACCGATGCGCGCGGCATGGTCAATCATGTCGATGGCGAAGGCGTGGTGGGTGAACAACCGCAGCTCGGGCCGGGGGAAAGCCATGACTATGTCTCGGGCTGTCCTCTGACAACGCCGCACGGATCGATGGAAGGGTTCTACACTTTCCTGCGTTCAGACGGCTCACCGCTTGAAGTGCGGATCCCGTTTTTTCCGCTGGCTGCGCCAGCCGAAGCGGACAATTGAGACTGCGCGCTTAGTCCCGCGCAACACTCTGTCGCACCGACGGATGATGTTCCTTCCTTGCAGGTCTGATCTGCGGAGCCTAAATCGCACGGCATGAAGCGGACGCACCTCCCTCTCAATGCGCTGCGCGTCTACGACGCCGCCGCGCGACATCTCTCTTTCACCCGCGCTGCGGATGAGCTGGCGGTCACGCCGGCTGCGGTTGGACAACAGATTCGAGCGCTGGAGGATCACCTTGGCGTCGTTCTGTTCCGCCGCACCAGCAAAGGCCTGGAGCTCACGCCCGAGGGAGAAGCTGGCCTCGATTCGCTGCGCGAAGGCTTCCTGCGATTTGAAGACAGCGTCCAATCGATGCAGGCAGGGCAAAGCTCGGATCGCTATACGATCGCCGCCCCGCGCGAGTTCTTTGCCCAATGGCTCGCACCCCGCATGGCAGAGTTTCAGGCGCAGACATCCGGTATCCAGTACATTCTGGCTCCCGATGAGGGCTCTGATTTCACCGAAGCCAATCTTGACCTGGCGATCCGATTTATCGCGGGGCCGGGAGAGCTTGAGGGTGTTCAATTGGCCCCCGCGCTCAAGGTCAGCGTGGCGGCGCCAAAAGCACGCGATGCCTGGATTGACTGGCCCGAGGCGTCGTTGCCGGATGACGTGAGCCCCTGCGTGATCACCAGCAGCGCAGGGCAGGCGATGAGTTCAGCGCTCGCCGGGATGGGCCGAACGGTCCTGCCACTGGCACTGGTGGAAGAGGCGCTTGGGCAGGGCTCTTTGGTTGCGCTGGATGAGCCGGTTGAGAGCAAGCGCGCCTATTGGCTGGTCGCGCCTTTGCCGCAATGGCGGCAGAAGAAGGTGAAAGCGCTGGTCGCGCATCTTACGAAAGACTGATTTGCTCGAATTCGTCGCCCCGGACTTGATCCGGGGTCCGGGTTGTTTGGCGGCTCTCCTTGTTCGTCATCGCGAGGCTCCGGAGGAGCCGCGGCGATCCATCGTCAAACCTCGCATCTTGACGCGAGGGTCCACGATGGATTGCCACGCCTCGCATGCGCTCGGCTCGCAATGACGAGGAATGGGAAGGGAGCAGAGTCTGTGTTTGCGTACGCCATCCGGCGTGGGATAGGATAACGACACCTGCCTATGACCCTTGTACCAACCCTCAAGACCGAGCGCTTCACTCTCCGTCCGCTAAAGCGCTCGGATGCGGCGGCACTGCTGCCCACGCTCTCCGATCGCGAGCAATGTCTCTATCTCTCGCGGGCGGCTTTTGGCTCAGAGCAAGAGCTGTGGGACTGGTTGGCTGCACCCGACTGGAACGGGCGGACCTGGATAGCAGAGGATGCCGACCGGCAGGTAGCCGGGCGCTTCGTCGCTATCCCCGCGCATGAGGCGGGGGTTGAGGAGATCGGCTACATCACCTGTAGCGGTCGGCAAGGGCAGGGCGTCGCGCGCGAATGCATGGCTGCGTTGATCGGTCAGCTGTTTGGCGAAGGGCTGCGCAAGCTGATCGCTGTGGTCGATGTCGAGAATCACGCGTCCGCGCGTCTGGCGGAAAGCCTGGGGTTTGTGCGAGAGGCGCATTTCAGGGCGCATGAGACGACCCATGAAGGCGTTCGCGATGTCTATTGGTACGGATTGCTGGCCTCGGATTGGGGGTAGGGGAGTGCGTATGCCCAAAGATTGCCCAATTCTCTCCCCTCCTTCCCAAGGAGGGGATCAAGGGGTGGTTCAAACTGGCAAAGTGCGCGCTTTCGTCAGCACCACCCCCAACCCCCTCCTCATGGAGGAGGGGACCTTTGCGACTTCGCTCTGGCCCCTCTTACCCCTCCAGCACCACCACACCGTTTGGCGTGGCAAGTTCGGCGCGCAGGCCTATTTCTTCCTGGCTCTGCTTGATCTGGACCCCCGGAGCCAACAGATCGAGGATTGGCCTAACGCTGTCGGGGTCAGGGTGCTCGACGGCAAAGCTGGTGAGAGAAGCTTCGCTCCGTGATCCCTGTGCAGGGTGAGGCGATTCTCCCCAATCGATATGGAATGGGATCGCTCTGCTGGCCTGAGTGATCAGCGGAATGAGCAGTTCCCATTCGAGCAATTCTCCGCCCGGTAGTCTCCGGCTGCCGCCAGAAGGGCCAATGCTGTTGTGGCCTGCCGCCTCGATCCGATAGGCGAGCTCGCTCAGAGAGCCCGGTGTCCGCATGCAATAGGAATAGAGATGCGGTTCGGGTCGGCGCCGAGCGGCCGCGACCCAGGGGTGGCCATCTTCGGCACCTGGCTGGGGGGCGACGATTTCGAGGTAAATCAGCGGGCCCAGCCCGACCAAGGCATTGTGCGTGCCGCCAGGGTGCTGGCCGCCATATTCCGCCTTCACACCGCTCATTTGTTCAAACTGGGCGCAGGCGGCGTCGAGATCCTCGGCCAGCCAGACCAGGTGATCGAGCAAGACAGGGTAGTTTGGCATGCGCGCTCCCGATAGCTGCATTGCTGCGGCAGGAAAGTGTCTCGCCGGCAGCAGGGCCACGCCAGCGGCTCCTGCGGCCATCATAAAGGCGCGGCGGCCAATTGACGATCCGTCAGTCATGGGCTTGTCCCTCCTATCGCCGAGGCTGCAGCGTCTTGCGGAAGAAGTCCAGCGTGGCCTGCCACGTCAGTCGCTGCCCTTCGGCCTCGACCGCGCGCGCTTCTCCGCTTTCGAACAGCATGGTCGGGTTCCAGCCGTCATTGATGATGTTATGGCCCGCATTGGGCAACACCAGGAAGTCTGTGTCGAGGCCAGCCTCGGCGCGCCGCTCGGCCACGTTTTGCACCATATGACCGGCTGACCACATATCGTCCTGCTCGCCCCCCGACAGGAACAACGCGCCCTGGTAGTTCTCGATCGGAATACGCGCTGGCGCTACCCGCTCCGGATTGGCCCAGCGGCCTTCGTCCATCGGCGTGCGCAACCGAGCCTTCTGGCCGCGCGCAAGCTTGGCCGTCTCGCGAAAGTAATTGTCGCTGTAGGGGACATAGGCAAGCGGCTCTCCGTTCCACGAATAGGAGGAGGTCGTCCCGAGCTTGACCCGATCACCCCATCCTTCCCACACGACATCAGACGGCGCAATTCCCGCGACCGCCTTGATCCAGGGGAAGCGCGACGCGGCGAGCAGGACATAGGCGCCATTGCGCGAAAACCCGTAGAGCCCAATGCGCTCCTCATCGACGCCAGGCTGGGCCGCGAGCCAGTCACGCGCGTCTTGCAGGCGATCGATCGGAATATCGACATATTGCATCGGCAGGCCGGGGACCGACGGCTCGGTCGAGCCAAACACCAGCGCATAGGTCGCGAAATACAGCACCGAATAGCCCTGAGCCACGAACTTTGGCATCTCCACCTCGCGGCCATTGCCCAGAGTGTCGACGCCTTCGACCATGATGATCACCGGGTGATCGCCCGGTTCGGGATCGCGCGCGAAATAGGAGCCCGGCAGCTCCGGCACCTCCTCAACCACAAAATTGGCGGGTGTGGTGCGCCGCTCAAAGCTCGCGGTCGCAACCAGCTCGCCCTGGATCAGCGCTTCGAGCGTCACGCGATTGTCGGTCGGGACAGATTCGGAGCCGGTCGGCTCCATCGACCAGAACAGACCGCTCGCGTCCACTCCGCTGTAAGATCCATCGAGTGCAGGGCTGGTGGCAAGATCGAGCGTGCCCTCGGCATCGGCCTTGAAGCGCGCCGCGGATTGATAGGGCAGGGTCGGCGCGCCACGCTGGAAATAGCTCTTGATCGCCTGTTGCGCCCGGATTTCGACTTCGGCTTCAGGAGGAAGGTCGACCAGCCTGATCGCAATCGGCTCGGTCGGCTCAACCACCGGCCCACTGTCCAATTCGAATTGCTGGCCAAGCGCCGGACTCGCCAATCCCAATGCCAGTGCGAGCGACAAGGTAATGGATTCAATCGAAAATTTCATAAGACGTATGCTCCTGCAACGCCCGCCTCCCAGCTACGAGGCTCATTAGCCGAGCGCGTGGCCGACAGGGGAAAAATCGGCGAATGGCAGTGACAGGAGGTGAACCACCATCGCAATCCTGCGAAACCACAGCTCCCCAGCGTCGCTCAGACGGCAGGCGAGCAAGCATGATTGTCGACTCGGATCGGAATGCCCATAAGCCTGCCAATGCACATGTCCGAACCTCCCGTTTCCGCCCAGCGCCTGAGCGACCGCGCGTTTGATGCGCTGGCGATCGGCCTGGTCTTCCTCGCCTATCTGACCGTGTTTGCGCTGGTTCGCGATCAGAGCAGTATGGCGAGCACTGTCGTCTCCTCGCTGATCAATCTTGCCCCGCTGGTGGTGCTGACCGCGCTCGTCCGGCCGCTGATCCGGCGGCATCTGATCGACGCCAGCCTGTTGCGGCAACTGATCGGGCACGTGGTCCTCGCCGCGCTGTTCAGTTTTGTGTGGCATTGGTTGCTGCTTATCCTGGTCGGGATACGCAGCGGAGGATCGCTGACCGAATTCACCGTCAGGGCGTTCTTTCCCGAGCCGGCGCTGGCCTGGCAATTGCTCCAGGGGGTGACCCTCTATGCGCTGGTCGCGGCGCTGACCTATGCCAGAGCGCGCCCGCCGCTGAGCGAGAGCGCTCTCCCGACCGCAGAGCTGCCAAGCTATGTCGAAACCGGTTCGGACGAATGGCAGGAGCAGGAGCCCAGCCTCAAACGCTATTTCATCCGCCGCGGGGAGGACATTCAGCCGATCGATGTCGCGCAGATTATCAGCATCGCCGGGGCCGATGATTATGCCGAAGTCACCACGCTCGAGGGGCAGCATCTTGTCCGCACCACGCTCGCCAAATTCGAAGCCTCGCTCGATCCGGCGCAATTCCTGCGGGTCCACCGCTCACGGATTGTCAATCTGCAGCAGATCGAGCGTGCCGAATCCGCCGGCGACGGGCGCATGCTGCTGCACATGAGCAATGGCGAGCAGATCCAGACCAGCCGCGCGGGGGCAAAAGCGCTGCGCAACCATGTGATCTGAGCGTGATGGCTTGAAGCCAAAACAAAGACTCTAAGCCCCCTCTTCCTCTGGAGGAGGGGGTTGGGGGTGGTGGCGTTCTGGGTCAGGGGAGCCTTGCGGCTCGATCCCACCCCTCGATCCCCTCCCTTCGAAGGGAGGGGAGGCTTTGTTTCTTGCAGAGGGTAAATGAGACGCTGAGGGCCAACGCGTAGTTAGCGCTTGCCGCGTTTCCTCACACGAAGGCACGAAGACACGAAGAGCGAAAGGCAAACTCTCGAGCCCAAGCGGCGAAGCCGGGTGAGTCTTTGTTGTACGCACGCCATCCGGCGTGCGATGTCCTCGCGGCTTGCGGACAAGTCCGCGCCGCTGCGGGCGGCCACTTGGCCTTGCGGCGCTTCGCGCCGTGCTCCGCGACCAAGCCGATTGGTGGCACCCATCGCGAGCCGCAGGCGAGTGCAAGCGCGACCGCGCGTCGCGCCGAATGGCGCGGTAGCCAAGTGAGCGGATGCGAACGCTGGCGCTTGAAGCGAAAACAAAAGACTCGGCTCGCAATGACGAGGTTGGGAGCATCCTACTCCTCGCCACCCTCCTCACGCCTGGCATCCTCCGCATCGATCCTGGCGAGCTCATCCCCGACATCTTCGTTATCCACGCCGCGCCACTCGTACCGCCCCTCATCATCCTTCATATATTGCGGCTTCTCCCATTTCCGCCCCGCGTGCAGCGCCTCGACCCGCGCCTTCGCGGTCCATTCGGCCTCCCAATCCCGGCGTCATTGCGCTTTGAGGCCCATCACAAAGTCGATCAGCCGCTTGCGCCCGTCCGAATTCTGACGCTTTGCATATTCCTCGGCCTTCCATTGTTTGTGCAGATCCTGCTTGAGCCGCTCATAGGCGGGCTGGCCTGGGAGATAGGCGTGCGGGGCATAGCGTTCGGGCCGCCGCGCGCGCAGGAAGAACATGGTCAGCGCGTCATTGTGGCGGATCTCGCTGCCGAGCACTTTGCCGGCCGAGACCACCATCCGCTCTTCGCCAACAATCGCGCGAGCGAGGGCACCGCTTTCGAGCCGCGCCACCCCGCGATCGAGCGCCGCATCCCAGGCCTCGCGAAACCCTTCGGCGCCGGGCCGCTGGCGGAGCTTGTAGATCGCCTCCATCGACTTACCGATGTGCCGCGCGGCTTCACTGACGATCCCGGTGGCGGCGAGATGGGCGATGAACTTGCGCTGGAGCTTGGGGGTTATGGAGTTCCGGCGGGGGCGCTTGTGCGGAACCGGGGTGAATTGGAGCAGCGGATCGTCCGGGGCAGGGGGCTCGGCTGTGTGAGCGACGGCGGATGTGGCCTGGCGGGGGGTTTTGCGGGTTGGGACTGGTGCATCAGGCATGGGAGATATGTCCTATCTGGCATTGTTTGCGAGCCGCAGGCGAGCCAGAGGGCGACCGCCCGACGCGCCGAATGGCGCGGTAGCCTAAGGGGCCGGATGGCCCCGCCGGCGCTTGAGGCTAAACAAGCAAACTCAGGCCAAGTAGGAAAATGGTTTGTTCAGTGGAGTGGGGAGCGTGTTTCGGGCGAGTTGTTTGTTTCATGCTCCCACATCCGTGGGAGCGTCCTCGGGGCAGCTCCTCTGCTGCGCTACGGTGCCCCTGCGGCTCGGCCGCGTGGCCTCGCGGTCCGCTGGTCGCGGACCGGTCTGGTGCAAGGTAGCGAGCTAGCGCAAAGCGTCACGGCGCGGGGCTGATGGATTGGTCGCGGAGCACGGCGCGAAGCGCCGCAAGGGCGACTGCCCGCCCGCAGCGCCGGAGGCGCGAGGATATCGCGAGCGCGGATGCGCTTGCGGAAAACAAAAGACTCGGGCTTCTTCTTCATCACCCAGCCCAGATTGCAGAAATCAGGCGAGTAGGAAAATGAACACCTTGACGAGGCCACATCTTTTACCTCAACTAGACGAATGGATGATGTGAATTCTGACGACCTCACAAGAAGTTCGATAAGAATGTCCGCTGAATTTTTCGAGACTGTATTCAGCTTAACTCGTTCTCAGCCGTGGCTAAAGATGAAACAAGACGCCCTAATCGCGCTGATCAGTGATTGCGAAGATCAGGAAGAACAGGCGTTAGTTTGTGACCTCTTGACTCGGTTTACATATCTCGATGGCGATGGCTTTTCTGATGCGATAACAAAGATTTCAAGCCACGTTTTGAATGACTTAGGGTTGCAAAGTGCGGCGACACTTATCTCTGCGCGCGAACACTCGCAGTATGCAGACAGTTCCCAGCTTGTGGTTTATCACTTGAAGACCGAAAGTATGTTCGATTCTAGTTGGACAACTAATCGCTTCGTCTCTGCCTTGTCTGATATCCAAGGCTCCGGAGTAGAAGATGTTGTGCTTGTTGATGAATTCATTGGCACCGGAGAAACCATGGAAAAATCCGTGAATTATCTGCGTGGAAAATGCGCTGAATGGGGCGGAAATTTTCGTATTCACTGTGCAGTGATTGCCGCAATGGACTTTGGGTTGGAACGCGTTCAGGAAGCTGTCGATAGTGCTTATGCGGTGCATTGCTTAAGTAAGGGGATTTCCGACTCTTTTCCCGCAACGGAGGTGGCGCAGAAGTTGGAGAAAATGCTGAAACTTGAAGCGACTTTGGCAAGTGAGACATCCCGCGGGAAGCTTAAGAGGCATTCTCTTGGCTACAAGAAGTCGGAAGCGCTCTATTCTCGCCATCAAGGGAATACCCCGAACAACGTCTTCCCGGTGTTTTGGTGGGAGGAAGATAACGCCGGAAATCCTCGTAAGCGGATGCTCAGATGTCGGTAGTGACTTTCTCTTCAAGTGAGCGCGAGACCATTGGGGCACTATTCGAGGCCAACGGTTGAATCGATCTATACGAGCTGCATGATAGGTATGTGCTATCCCCAGCTCAGATTCTGGATGCTTTGGAGCGCCTAGAGACTTCAGGGTTCGCGCAAAAGGATGCCTTTCGTGCGCGATTAACACCAGAGGGCCGAGAATGGGTTTTGGCTTCAAGAAGTGCGATCTTTCTAAACTTAGACCAAAGCTGGAGGGAGTTCGAGGGTAGACAAAGAGTCTTGCAAGTTAATGAGCCATATTTGCCAGATCTGGAGCGTCTTGATAAAGACTTTTTTCTTGATCCTAAGAACACAGGTTGAAATTTTTTATGAAAGGGATTGGGGCGGCGATAGTGTCTTGAGGCGGTTTCGCCTCGTTTACTAAGGGTCTATTTACGCATACGAGTTCCACGCGTGGCTTGCCCGTCGTGGAGCTCGTATCCGCACTTCGTGCGGAAACGAAGTCATATGCGAGATAGACTTCATATGAACTTTGTTGATTCGAAGGTATCGCCGCCTCTACCAAGATTATGGAAGACCTGCTGGACTCTTGGCGTAGATTCTTCAGTGGACAGACACGCCACGGTAGCAATTTCGCTCAACGGAACAAAAGGCTGACTGACGGGCTTTTGGCCTTTGTTGCGAAATGTGAAAATCGCGACATTCCACCGATTTTCGAGATTTCTCACCTCAGACTCTTGCTGGGCCTGACGAACTATGAGTTTGGGGCATTGTTATCTGAGCGTCGTAGACGTTATCGCGAATTCACGATCCCTAAAAGGCTTGGTGGCGAACGAACAATCAGTTCTCCTATCCCTCCTCTTCTATTTGCCCAAAAATGGATGCTGCGCGAGATCCTTGAGAAGGTCGAGTTGCACGATGCGGCACACGGCGGAATTTTTGGTCGCTCGGTCGTCACGAATGCCTCAATACATGTCGGTGCCAAATGTGTTTTGAAGCTTGACCTGGAAGATTTCTACGGAAGCATCAAATTTGCTAGAGGCATCGCCATCTTTCAGAGCCTTGGGTACCCTCATGGTGTAGCTGTATCTTTGGCACAGCTATCGTTCGACAGAGGTGTCCTCCCACAGGGAGCGGCCACCAGTCCTGCATTGGCTAACATCTCTAGTAGTGTTTTCGATACTCGGCTCGACAAATTGGCGAAGAAGTATGGGCTTAGATTCACGAGATATTTCGATGATTTAACCTTCTCGGGTGATTTCATAAACCTTCGGCTTGCTGAGATAGTTGGTGAAATTGCTGGTGACAGCGGTTTTAGAATCAACGCTAAGAAGACCAAGTTGCTTCGTGGGAGCACTTCGAAGTACGTAACAGGCCTGTCGGTTGGTGGTACGAGCTTAAGACTTCCTCGCCAATCGCGGCGTAAGATCCGGAACGAAGCGTATTTACTTCTCAAACGAGGCGCGAAAGCTCATTTGGAGGCGATCGGGCGCAATGACCCCTTAATCATCGAAAGGGCTCTCGGGCATGTTGCATTCTGGAAGCAGGTTGAACCAGACAGCACTGTTGCACAAGAACTCTTCGACGGCTTGCTGACTTTTCGGCGCGAAAGTGATCAGCCGACCGAATTGGCGGCAGCTTGGCGGCCCAAACCGATAGCACCCCTTGACCCCCCATCCATTCCCCGCTAACGGGCGCGGCGTTCGCGGAATGGTCGGGCCTTTGGGCTTCTCCAAACCGCAAAAAGAGAACTGAACATTGGCGGTCAGTCAGTCTTCGCTCGAGTTATCCTGAAACAAGTTCAGGATGACGGTTTTCCTGAAGCATATTCGGGACGACGGTTTCCTGAAACAAGTTCAGGATGACGGTGAGGGCAGGGTGATCGGCAAAGTAATCCGGCGCTAACGGCCCCGGGTGGAGCGTTTCAGCCTCGTGCACGGTGCGCTCCTGCACAAGCAGGAGCCCAGGCGCTTCTAGGTTCCTGCTTTCGCAGGAACGCACGGAAGGCCTCACCACCGGCGCGAAACTGCTTCCTTCCATCCCTACTCGGGCTCGAACCGCCAGCTGGTCTTGGTTCGCGGGGCGCGTGCGTCTCTCGGTCAGGACCGGTTGAAATCTCATCAGGGGAAGTGGGAAACGGTTCCCCGCCCGGATGAGGTGACATAAAAAGCGCCCGGAAGGGGCGCGCAAGCAAGAAGGTATAATATGCCAACGATTAACCAGCTGGTCCGCAAGGGCCGCACCCCGCAGAAGGCCAAGTCAAAGGTCCCTGCGATGGAGCAGAACCCGCAGAAGCGCGGCGTCTGCACGCGCGTCTACACCACGACGCCGAAGAAGCCGAACTCCGCTCTGCGTAAGGTTGCCAAGGTGCGCCTCACCAACCAGCGCGAAGTGATCTCCTACATCCCGGGCGAAGGCCACAACCTCCAGGAGCACAGCGTTGTGCTGATCCGCGGCGGCCGTGTGCGCGACCTTCCGGGTGTGCGTTACCACGTCCTGCGCGGCGTGCTCGATACGCAAGGGGTCAAGGACCGCAAGCAGAGCCGTTCCAAGTATGGAGCGAAAAGGCCGAAGTAAGGAGTCTTGTTTGGGTGCGGTTGAGACATCCGTCTCAACCTCTGTGCCAGCCCGTCTCCCCCTCCCAACCACCCGATGATTTTCCGATCCGGTATCGGATGGTTGGGAGGCGGAGCCGGACCGGCGCGAAGCCCCAGAGACAAAGTTCAACGCGGCGCCAGGTCTCTCCCGCGCCGTTCCACCCATAAGGACAATTTCCGGGTGGAAGGGCGGGGGAGAGGGCTGGAGCCGCCAAAGCCCCGACGGATGTCGGGGCGCACTCCAAGGGAGTAAACAAAGATGTCACGTCGTCGTAGACCCGAAAAGCGGGTTATCCTGCCAGATCCCAAGTTCGGTGATCTGGTGCTGTCGAAGTTCATGAACAACATGATGCTCGACGGGAAGAAGGCTGTTGCCGAAAAGATCGTTTATGGCGCGCTCGACACCGTCGAAGCCAAGGCCAAGAGCGATCCGGTGGCTTTGTTCCACGATGCGCTCAACAATGTGAAGCCGCAGGTTGAGGTTCGCTCACGCCGGGTCGGTGGTGCGACCTATCAGGTGCCGGTGGAGGTGCGTCCCGAGCGCGCTCAGGCGCTGGCGATCCGCTGGATGATCTCGGCTGCGCGTGGTCGCCCTGAGACCACCATGGCAGCGCGTCTTTCGGGCGAGCTGATGGATGCGGCGAACAACCGCGGCAACGCCGTCAAGAAGCGCGAAGACACGCACCGGATGGCTGACGCCAACCGCGCGTTCTCGCATTATCGTTGGTAGGATTACCCCCAGTTTGTGGACAGGCGGGGGGCTCCGTCTTCCCCTTGTCACAAACGTAACTATATGGGGGCCGCAAACAAGCCGAGCAAAGGCTGGCCCTCACACACACTAAGGAATTGGCTCATGGCCCGCGAATATCCGCTGGAGCGCTATCGCAATATCGGCATCATGGCTCACATCGATGCCGGCAAGACCACGACTACCGAGCGTATCCTCTACTACACCGGCAAGTCCTACAAGATCGGCGAAGTGCACGATGGCGCTGCGACGATGGACTGGATGGAGCAGGAACAGGAGCGTGGCATCACGATCACCTCGGCTGCGACCACCACGTTCTGGCGCGCTGAAGACGGTGAAGGTGATGAACACCGGATCAACATCATCGACACTCCGGGACACGTTGACTTCACGATTGAAGTTGAGCGTTCGCTGCGCGTGCTCGACGGCGCGGTCGCCGTGTTTGACGGCGTTGCAGGGGTTGAGCCGCAGTCCGAAACCGTATGGCGCCAGGCCGACAAATACGGTGTTCCGCGGATGTGCTTCATCAATAAATTGGACCGTACCGGTGCCGACTTCTACTATTGCGTGCAGTCGATCATCGATCGTCTCGGCGCGAACCCGCTGGTGCTCTATCTCCCGATCGGTGCAGAGAGCGACCTCCAGGGTGTCGTCGATCTGGTCAACAATCGCGGTATCGTGTGGCAGGCTGAAGACCTCGGCGCGAAATACGATTATGTCGACATTCCAGCTGATCTTGCTGACAAGGCCGCTGAGTATCGTGAGAAGCTGATCGAAACCGCCGTCGAGCAAGACGACGACGTGATGGAAGCCTATCTCGAAGGCGAAGAGCCTGATGCTGCTACGCTCAAGCGTCTGATCCGCAAGGGCACGATGGAGCGTGCATTCGTTCCCGTGCTTTGTGGCTCGGCGTTCAAGAACAAGGGTGTTCAGCCGCTGCTCGACGCCGTTGTCGATTACATGCCATCGCCGCTCGACGTTCCCGCGATTGAAGGGATCATCCCTGACACCGACGAAAAGGCCAACCGTCCGTCTTCGGATGACGAGCCATTCTCGGCGCTGGCGTTCAAGATCATGAACGACCCGTTTGTCGGCTCGCTGACATTCACCCGGATCTATTCGGGCAAGCTGGCCAAGGGTTCGGTTCTGAACTCGGTCAAGGACAAGAAGGAAAAGATCGGCCGCATGCTGCTGATGCACTCGAACAACCGCGAGGACATCGAAGAAGCATTCGCAGGCGACATCGTCGCAATCGCGGGCCTCAAAGAGACCACCACCGGTGACACTCTCTGTGCTCCGAACGCGCCGATCATCCTCGAGCGGATGGAGTTTCCAGATCCGGTTATCGAGCTTTCGGTGGAACCAAAGACCAAGGCCGACCAAGAGAAGATGGGCGTTGCGCTCAATCGTCTCGCGGCAGAGGACCCGAGCTTCCGCGTTTCGACCGACCACGAAAGCGGTCAAACGATCATCAAGGGCATGGGTGAACTTCACCTCGACATACTGGTCGATCGCATGAAGCGCGAATTCAAGGTCGAAGCAAACGTTGGTGCGCCGCAGGTGGCTTACCGCGAAGCGCTCGGCCGCGAAGTCGAAATCACCTACACTCACAAGAAGCAGTCGGGTGGTTCGGGTCAGTTCGGTGAAGCCAAGGTTGTCGTCACCCCGGGTGAGCGTGGCCAAGGTATCATTTTCGAAGACGAGATCAAGGGTGGTAACATTCCGCGCGAATACATCCCGTCGGTCGAAAAAGGCATGCGTGAGCAAGCTGAAAGTGGCTACCTGATTGGCTTCCCGATCATCGACTTCACGATCCGTCTGATCGACGGAAAGTACCACGACGTCGACTCAAGCACGGTCGCGTTTGAGATCACTGGTCGCGGCGCAATGCGCGAAGTCGCCGACAAAGCGGGCATCCGTCTGCTCGAGCCGGTGATGAAGGTTGAAGTGGTGACGCCGGAAGATTATCTCGGCGACGTGATTGGCGATCTCAACAGCCGTCGCGGGCAGATCCAGGGCACTGACAGCCGTGGCAACGCCCAAGCGGTTGAAGCGTTCGTCCCGCTTGCCAACATGTTCGGCTACGTCAATGAGCTGCGTTCGTTCACTCAGGGCCGCGCCCAGTACACGATGCAGTTCAGCCACTATGACGAAGTTCCGTCGAGCGAGGCTCAGAAGGTCAAGGAGAAGCTTGCTTAAGGCGAGCGATACGTCTAGGGGCGGCGCCTGATTCAGCGGGCACCGCCTTTTCTCCCGCGAAGCAATCAATTCAGACAGAAGGTAATACGAGAAATGGCGAAGGAAAAATTTGAGCGGAATAAGCCGCACTGTAACATCGGCACCATTGGTCACGTTGACCACGGTAAGACGACGCTGACGGCTGCTATCACCAAAGTTATGGGCGCATCGGTCGATTTCGCAGACATCGACAAAGCTCCTGAAGAGCGCGAGCGTGGCATCACCATCTCGACCGCTCACGTTGAGTATGAAACCGACAACCGCCACTATGCGCACGTCGACTGCCCGGGCCACGCTGACTATGTTAAGAACATGATCACCGGCGCGGCACAGATGGACGGTGCTATCCTGGTTGTGAACGCAGCTGACGGCCCAATGCCGCAGACCCGCGAGCACATCCTGCTGGCTCGTCAGGTCGGCGTTCCGGCTCTGGTTGTCTACATGAACAAGGTTGACCAGGTCGACGACGAAGAAATTCTCGAGTTGGTTGAACTCGAAGTTCGCGAACTGCTGAGCTCGTACGATTTCGACGGCGACAACATTCCGATCATCAAGGGTTCGGCTCTGGCCGCTCTCGAAGGTCGCGATCCGGAGATCGGCGAAAACTCGATCCGTGAACTGATGGCCGCTGTTGACGAGCACATCCCGCAGCCCGACCGTCCGGTTGATCAGGACTTCCTGATGCCGATCGAAGACGTGTTCTCGATCTCGGGTCGTGGTACGGTTGTTACCGGCCGTGTTGAAACCGGCATCGTCAACGTTGGCGACGAAGTTGAAATCGTCGGCATCAAGGACACCACCAAGACGACCGTTACCGGCGTCGAAATGTTCCGCAAGCTGCTCGACTCGGGTGAAGCTGGCGACAACATCGGTGCTCTGATCCGTGGCGTTGGTCGTGAAGAAGTCGAGCGTGGTCAGGTTCTGGCCAAGCCGGGTTCGGTTACGCCGCACACCGAGTTCAGCGCAGAAGTCTACGTCCTGTCGAAGGACGAAGGTGGCCGTCACACGCCATTCTTTGCGAACTATCGTCCGCAATTCTACTTCCGCACCACCGACGTGACCGGTGAAGTGATCCTTCCTGAAGGCACCGAAATGGTCATGCCGGGCGACAACGTAACCATCAATGTCAAGCTGATCGCACCGATCGCTATGGACGAAGGTCTGCGTTTCGCTATCCGTGAAGGCGGTCGCACCGTCGGCTCGGGCGTGGTCTCGAAGATCACCAAGTAAGCCGCTGCTCCCTCGGGAGCGCGTGAAATTCGGGGCTCGGTACTCAGATGAGTGCCGGGCCCCAATTTATGGGGGCCCAATTCTGCGCTTTTGAAGCGGGGAAGAGGGCTCGTTGGGCGAGCTCTATTTTCGTGACACAACGGGGTTGCCAGAATCCCGATGTCTCGATATACGCGCGCCAACTTCAGCGGGGATTCGTTTCCGTTGCAACTAATTGGTGAGGCCGCCCGCAGAGGGAAACCGAAGCGAGCTGGCCTTTTGTTTTTGAGGGGTGACCCGAGAGATTGGGAATCTCCTTTGGCTCTTTCGCATTGGTATTAGGTAATGGAAGCACAGAATATCCGTATTCGCCTTAAGGCGTTCGACCACCGTGTACTCGACCAGGCAACTGGCGAGATCGCAGACACCGCGCGTCGTACGGGTGCTCTTATTCGCGGCCCCATTCCCATGCCAACGCGTATCGAGAAGTTCACCGTGAACCGCGGCCCGCACATCGACAAGAAGTCGCGTGAGCAGTTCGAGGTGCGCACCTACAAAAGGTTGCTCGATATCGTGCAACCCAACGCTCAGACCGTCGACGCCCTGATGAAGCTCGACCTGGCAGCTGGCGTGAACGTCGAGATCAAACTGGCCTAAGCCAGTGATCGGGTCCTTCGGCTAGGACGCAAAACGAGCCGAGAGTCTTGGGGCACCTAAGGCCCCGCTGCACGAAAGTGCGGCAAGACATAGGGATACCGCCGAGCATGCTCGGGTCTGCGTCCCCCGTCTCGCTCAATCGGCCATTGGCTGTGCGAGCATTCAGCCCGGACGGGGCGATGCATCACATTTTGGGCTGAGGGTTTCTGTTGGGCGTCCGCCTTGCAGTTGCCCGTCACGCACCTGGGGATGGTCCCCTTGTGCCTCTGTGTAGGAGTTTTGACGATGCGCACCGGCGTGATCGCAAAGAAAGTCGGGATGACCCGCCTGTTTCAGGAGGATGGACGCCACGTTCCCGTGACCGTTCTTGCTCTTGAAGATTGCCAGGTTGTCTCACACCGCACCGCAGACCGGGACGGCTATTTCGCTGTTCAGCTGGGTGCAGGCGAAGCGAAACAAAAGAACGTGGCCAAACCGCAGCGCGAGCATTTCGCGAAAGCGGAAGTGGCGCTGAAGAAGCAGGTTGCCGAATTCCGGGTTGAGAACGAAGACGGTCTCGTTCCGGTTGGTGCCAAGATCAGCGCAGATCACTTCCTCGCTGGTCAGAAGGTCGACATCACCGGCCACACCCAGGGTAAGGGCTTTGCTGGCGCTATGAAGCGTTGGGGCTTCGGCGGTTTGCGCGCCACCCACGGTGTTTCCATCTCTCACCGTTCGCACGGTTCAACCGGTAACCGCCAGGATCCGGGCCGCGTGTTCAAAGGCAAGAAGATGGCTGGTCACATGGGTGACCGTCAGCGCACGCAGCAGAACCTCGAAGTGGTCCGCACCGACGCTGATCGCGGCCTGCTGTTCATCAAGGGCTCGGTTCCGGGTTCGAAGAACGGTTGGTTGCTGGTTCGCGACGCTGTGAAGCTTCCGCTTCCCGAAGATCTCCCGTTCCCAGGCGCTGTGGTCGAGATCGCTGCTCCGCAGAACGATGTTGAAGACCCAGCACCGGTTGAAGAAGCAGTGGCGACCGAAGCCGTTGCTGAAGAAGCCGCCGCTCCCGAAGCAGCTGCCGAAACTCCTGCGCCAGAAGCCGATGCTGCTGCGCCAGAAGCCGGCAATGACGAAAACAAGGAGGGCTAAGCCATGAAGGTGAAGGTCCAGAAAATCGACGGCAAAGCGTCAGGCGACATCGAGTTGAACGATGACGTCTTCGGTGTTGAGCCGCGTGCCGACATCCTGCACCGGGTTGTGACCTGGCAGCTGGAAAACCGTCGTGCCACTGCACGTCCGACCCGTGAGCGGTCAGATGTCGCGCGCACTGGTGCGAAATTTGGTCGTCAAAAAGGTTCGGGTGGTGCTCGCCACGGTGACCGAGCTGCCCCGATCTTTATTGGTGGCGGTAAGGCTCACGGTGCTCGCAAGCGCGACTTCAACCAGTCGCTCAACAAGAAGCTGCGCGCACTTGGTCTCAAGATGGCACTCTCGACCAAAGCCAAGGACGGCCTGGTCGTCGTCGACAGCCTCGCGCTGAAAGACGCCAAGACCAAGGTACTCAAGGGTCACTTCGACAAGGCTGGCTTCGCTGGCAAGGTCCTGGTGATCGACGGTGAGAGCGTCGATGCCGGTTTCCAGAAGGCTGCAGGCAACCTTCCGGGGGTCAACGTGCTCCCGGCGATGGGCGCCAATGTCTACGACATCCTCAACCACGACACGCTGGTCCTGACCAAGGACGCTGTCGCTAAGCTGGAGGCGCGCTTCAATGGCTAAGAAAACGGAAGTCGCAGCGCGTCACTATGACGTGATCCTGGCCCCGCACATCACTGAGAAGTCGACTCTGGCTTCTGAGAACAATGCGGTGGTCTTCAAGGTAGCCTTGGATGCCACCAAGCCGCAGATCAAGGAAGCTGTCGAAGCGATTTTCGCTCCGCAGAAAGCCAAGGTCGTGGCGGTCAACACCGTTGTTACCAAAGGCAAGACGAAGCGCTGGCGGGGCAAGCCCTACAAGCGTTCGGACTTCAAGAAGGCGATTGTTACCCTCGCAGAAGGCACGACGATCGACATCACTGAGGGTGTGAACTGATGGCACTCAAGAACTACAAACCGACGAGCCCCGCACGCCGCGGCCTCATCCTCGTCGACAAGACCGCGCTCTGGAAGGGCAAACCGGTCAAGTCGCTCACGGAAGGCAAGCGCAAGACCGGCGGCCGGAACAACAAAGGTCATGTCACTTCGCGTGGCATCGGCGGCGGTCACAAGCAGAAGTACCGCTTCATTGACTTCAAGCGTCGCAAATGGGGTGTCCCGGCGACCGTCGAGAGGATCGAATACGATCCCAATCGCACGGCCTTCATCGCACTGCTGAAGTATGAAGATGGTGAGCAAGCCTACATCTTGTGCCCACAGCGTCTCGCTGTTGGTGACACGGTGCTGGCCGATGAAAAAACCGACACGAAGCCAGGCAACGCTATGCTGCTGGGTCAGATGCCGGTTGGCACGATCTGCCACAACGTTGAGATGAAGCCGGGCAAGGGCGGTCAGATCGCTCGTTCGGCAGGCGCTTATGTCCAGCTGGTCGGTCGTGACCGCGGCATGGTCATCGCCCGTCTTAACTCAGGTGAGCAGCGTTATCTGCGGGCCGATTGCATGGGCACGGTTGGCGCGGTTTCGAACCCGGACAATCAGAACCAGAACTTCGGCAAGGCCGGCCGTACCCGTTGGAAAGGCCGCAAGCCGCTGACCCGTGGTGTTGCGAAGAACCCGGTCGATCACCCACACGGTGGTGGTGAAGGCCGCACCAGCGGTGGCCGTCACCCGGTTACCCCATGGGGCAAGCCAACCAAGGGTGCTCGCACTCGTAAGAACAAGCAGACGGACAAGATGATCATCCGTTCGCGCCACGCGAAGAAGAAGAGGTAAGACACGATGGCACGTTCCGTCTGGAAAGGTCCGTTCGTCGAGCTCAGCCTTCTCAAGAAGGCCGAAGACGCACAGGAAGCTGGTGGCAACAAGCCGATCAAGACCTGGTCGCGTCGCTCCACGATCCTGCCGCAGTTCGTTGGACTCACGTTCAATGTCTACAACGGGCAGAAATTCATCCCCGTCTCGGTTTCCGAGGAAATGGTTGGCCATAAGCTTGGTGAGTTCGCTCCTACGCGCAACTTCCCAGGTCACGCGGCTGACAAGAAGGGCAAGCGCTAATGAGCAAGGCAAAGGCACCCCGCCGCGTAGCGGACAATGAGGCGCTGGCAGTCGGCACGCAGATTCGCGGCTCGGCTCAAAAGCTCAACCTCGTTGCGGCGCTGATCCGCGGCAAGAAGGCCGAAGAGGCCATGAACATCCTCTCCTTCTCGAAGAAGGCGATGGCTAAAGACGCCAGCAAGGTGCTCGCTTCGGCGATCGCCAACGCGGAAAACAATCACAACCTCGATGTCGACGCGCTTGTCGTTGCAGAGGCTTCGGTTGGCAAGTCGATCACCATGAAGCGGTTCCACACCCGTGGCCGCGGCAAATCGACCCGCATCCTGAAGCCGTTCAGCAAGCTGCGGATCGTGGTTCGCGAAGACGAGGAAGCGTAAGATGGGTCAGAAGAGCAATCCGATCGGTCTGCGCCTGCAGATCAACCGCACCTGGGACAGCCGCTGGTACGCCGAAGGGCGTGACTATGCCGGTCTGCTCAAGGAAGACATCGAGATCCGCAAGTACATCGTCGAAAACCTGCCGCAGGCAGCGATTTCGAAGGTGGTGATCGAGCGTCCGGCAAAGCTGTGCCGGATTTCGATCTATGCGGCTCGTCCGGGCGTGATAATCGGCAAGAAGGGCGCAGACATCGAAAAGCTGCGCGCCAAGCTGTCGACCATGACCGAAAGCGAAGTGAAGCTGAACATCGTTGAGATCCGCAAGCCGGAAATCGACGCCAAGCTCGTGGCGCAAGGCGTTGCGGATCAGCTGATCCGTCGTGTCGCTTTCCGTCGTGCAATGAAGCGTGCTGTGCAATCGGCTCTGCGTCTTGGCGCAGAGGGTATCAAGATCACTTGCGGCGGCCGTCTCGGCGGCGCTGAGATCGCCCGCGTCGAATGGTATCGTGAAGGCCGTGTGCCGCTGCACACCCTGCGTGCCAATGTCGACTATGCCGAAGCCGAAGCGCTGACCGCATATGGCATCATCGGGATCAAGGTCTGGATCTTCAAAGGCGACATCATGGCGCATGATCCGACTGCACAAGATCGCTTGATGATGGAAGCCCAAACTTCGGGGGTGCGTCCGGCACGCTGAGGCGCGGACCACTGAGATAGGTAGAGACAATGCTGCAACCGAAGAAAACCAAATACCGCAAGGCCTTCAAGGGCAAGATTCACGGCAATGCCAAGGGTGGCACGTCGCTGAACTTCGGCTCTTACGGGCTTAAGGCGATGGAACCTGAGCGGATTACCGCGCGCCAGATCGAAGCGGCTCGCCGTGCGATCACGCGTCACATCAAGCGTCAGGGCCGTCTCTGGATCCGCGTCTTCCCGGACGTGCCGGTGTCAAAGAAGCCGGCCGAAGTTCGTCAGGGTAAGGGCAAGGGTTCGGTCGAATACTGGGCTGCTCGGGTTAAGCCGGGCCGCATCCTGTTCGAACTCGACGGTGTCCCGGGTCCGCTCGCCGCATCCGCATTCGAACGCGCAGCCATGAAGCTGCCGATCAAGACCAAGGTAGTTGCTCGTCTGGGCGACACCTCGCACCTGGGAGGTTGAAGATGGGTGATATCGCAGATCTTCGCACCAAGACCGATGACCAGCTGGCGGTGGAACTGAACGAGCTCAAGAAGGCTCAGTTCAACCTGCGCTTCCAAGCGGCCACCAACCAGCTCGAAAACGCGTCGGAAGTCCGCCGCGTCCGTCGCACGATCGCTCAGATCAAAACGCTCCAGAACGAGCGTGCTGCGGCAGCAAAGGCGTAAGGAGTAGACAATGCCGAAACGTATCCTGATCGGAACTGTCACCTCCGACAAGACCGACAAGACCGTGACCGTGAAGGTCGAGCGCAAGGTGAAGCACCCGCTGTACGGGAAGATCATCCGTCGCTCGAAGAAGTATCACGCTCACGACGAAGCCAATGAATACACCGTGGGTGACGTTGTGCGGATCGAGGAGACCAAGCCGATCTCCAAGACCAAGACCTGGGCCGTCAAGGACCGGGTCACCGCAGGCGGAACGCAAGCGGTCGAAGCTGATCTCGAAGTCGAGGCAGCGGGTAACTGAGTAAGTAGACGAGGAACTGCCAGGCCCCGGTCAATTTCGGGAGACTTGGCAAGCCAAGAGAAGGAACCGGATCAATGATCCAGATGCAATCCAATCTCGACGTCGCGGACAACAGCGGCGCTAAGCGCGTCCAGTGCATTAAAGTGCTGGGCGGCTCAAAGCGGCGTTTCGCATCCGTTGGCGACGTGATCGTGGTCTCGGTGAAAGAGGCCCAACCGCGCGCAAAGGTGAAGAAGGGCGATGTCCATCGCGCTGTCATCGTGCGCACGAAGAAGGACGTACGCCGCCCTGACGGCAGCGTGATCCGCTTTGACAGCAATGCCGCGGTGCTTGTGAACAAGAGCGAGGAGCCAATCGGCACCCGTATCTTTGGCCCAGTGGTCCGCGAACTGCGCGGTCGTGGGTTCATGAAGATCATCTCGCTTGCTCCGGAGGTGCTGTGATGGCGTCTGCTAAGATCAAGAAGGGTGACAGCGTCGTTGTGCTGTCGGGCAAGGACAAGGGCCGCACCGGCACTGTCCAGCAGGTCCTGCCGAAAACCGGCAAGATCATTGTCGAAGGCATCAATGTCGCCGCGCGTCACCGCAAGCCAAGCCAAGTCAACCCGCAGGGTGGCATCGACAGGTTCCCGGCTCCGATGGACATCTCAAAGGTCGCGGTGGCTGATCCAAAGGATGGCAAGCCAACCCGCGTCCGGTTCGAAGAAAAGGACGGCAAGAAGGTTCGCGTTGCTGTGAAGTCTGGGGAGACCATCGATGGCTGATTATGCCCCCCGTCTGAAAGCCAAGTACGAAGACGAAATCGTCAAGGCGATGACCGAGAAATTCGGTTACACCAACCGTCTTCAAGTCCCGAAGCTCGAGAAAGTCACGCTCAACATGGGTGTTGGCGAAGCGAGCCAGGACAAGAAGAAGGTCCAGATTGCGGCTGAGGAAATGGCTCTGATCGCTGGTCAGAAGCCGGTCATCACCAAGGCCAAGAAGTCGATCGCTCAGTTCAAGCTGCGCGAAGGCATGCCGATCGGTTGCAAGGTTACCCTGCGCCGTGACCGCATGTTCGAATTCATGGATCGCCTGGTGACCATCGCAATGCCTCGCATTCGTGACTTCCGTGGCCTCAACGCCAAGTCGTTCGATGGCCGTGGCAATTACGCGATGGGTCTCAAGGAACAAATCGTGTTCCCAGAGATCAGCTATGACAAGATCGACAAGGTGCGTGGCATGGACATCATCGTCACCACCACCGCAAAAACCGACGAAGAGGCGCGCGAATTGCTGCGTCTGTTTGGCTTCCCATTCCAGGGCGAAGCCGCGTCAGCAGAGAAAGAAGCGGCCTGAGGCCGGTAAGGAAGAGAGCTTAAGTCCAATGGCGAAACTGAGTTCGATCAACAAAAACGAGCGTCGCAAGAAGCTCGTCAAGAAATACGCAGCGAAGTACGAGAAGCTGAAGGCTATCGCTGACGACAAATCGCTTGATGAAAGCGAGCGTCTGATTGCGCGCCTGAAGATGGCCGAGATTCCGCGTAACGGAAACCCGACCCGCGTGCGCAACCGCTGCGCCACCACCGGCCGCCCACGCGGCTATTACCGCAAGTTTGGTCTCAATCGTATCGAACTGCGTGATCTGGCCAATAAGGGCCTGATCCCGGGCGTGACCAAGTCGAGCTGGTAAGGATCTAGATTATGGCAATGACCGATCCCCTGGGTGATATGCTCACCCGTATCCGCAACGGCCAACAGGCGAAGAAGGACTCTGTCCTGTCACCTGCGTCGAAACTGCGTGCGAACGTGCTCGAAGTGCTTCAGCGCGAAGGCTACATCCGTGGCTACAGCGAAGACGAAACCGGCAAGCACAAAGCTCTGCGGATTGAACTGAAGTATTTCGAGGGCGAACCTGCGATCAAGCATGTCGCTCGCGTCTCCAAGCCGGGTCGCCGCGTTTACTCGGGTTCGCAAGAACTTCCGACTGTGCGCAATGGCCTTGGCATCACCATCGTCTCGACCCCTCGCGGTGTGCTTTCGGACAACGAAGCGCGCGCTGAAAAGGTCGGTGGCGAAGTGCTGGCGGAGGTATTCTGATGAGCCGCATTGGCAAAAAGCCGGTGGCGATCCCAGCAGGGGTTACCGCCAATATCGAACAAGGCACGCTCAGCGTGAAGGGGCCCAAGGGCACTCTTTCGATGGGACTGTCCGACCTGATCGACTACAAGCTCGAAGACGGTCAGATTTCGGTCAACCCGGCCAATGACAGCAAGCAGGCACGCTCGTACTGGGGCATGCAGCGCACGCTCGTCTCGAACCTGGTTGAAGGCGTTACCGAGGGCTTCTCGAAGACTCTCGAGATCTCAGGTGTTGGTTATCGCGCCAAGGCCCAGGGCAAGAAGCTCAAGCTTGAGCTTGGCTTCAGCCACGACGTTGATCTCGATGTGCCTGAAGGCCTCGAAGTGAAAACACCGGATCAGACCACAGTTGAGATTTCCGGCATCGACAAGCAGGCCGTTGGCCAGTTCGCTGCTGAAATCCGCCGCTGGCGCAAGCCTGAGCCTTACAAGGGCAAGGGCATCAAGTACCGCGGCGAGTACGTCTTCCGCAAGGAAGGGAAGAAGAAGTAAGATGGCAAAGCTTTCTCTGTTCGAACGCCGCCGCCGGCGGGTGCGCACTGCGCTCCGTTCGCGTGCTGGTGACAAGCCGCGTCTGTCTGTGCACCGCACTGGCAAGCACATCTATGCGCAGATCATCGACGATGTCGAAGGTCGCACTGTTGCTGCTGCCTCTACGCTAGGTGCCAGGGCTTCGGGTGCGAATGTTGATGCCGCTGCCAAGGTTGGCAAGGACATCGCTGCCGCTGCGAAGAAGGCTGGCGTAACCACTGTCGTGTTCGATCGCGGCGGGTTCCTGTTCCATGGCCGCGTCAAGGCGCTGGCCGATGCCGCTCGCGAAGGCGGGCTGGAGTTCTGATGATGGCTGACGAGAAAAACACCGAAACTCCGGAAACGGAAGCACCGGCGACTGAAGCGCCTGCAACTGAGGCTCCTGCAGCAGAAGCTGCTCCGGCTGAAGCAGCGCCTGCGGAAGCAGCTCCGGCTGAAGCTGAGCAGCCACAGCAGGGTCGTGGTCGTGGCCGCGGCGGCAACCGTGAAGGCGGTGGTCGTGGTCGTGGCCGTGGTCGTGATCGCAACAAGCGCGAAGAAGAAGATGATGGCATCATCGAGAAGCTGGTCCACATCAACCGCGTTTCGAAGACGGTTAAGGGTGGTAAGCGCTTTGGCTTCGCTGCGCTCGTCGTGGTTGGCGATGGCCAGGGCCGCGTAGGCTTTGGTCACGGCAAGGCACGCGAAGTGCCTGAGGCGATCACCAAGGCAACCGCTGCAGCGCGCAAGAAGATGATCCGCGTTCCGCTCAAGGAAGGCCGGACCCTGCACCACGACGGCAATGGCCGTTTTGGCGCGGGCAAAGTGACCGTTCGTACAGCACCTCCGGGTACCGGCATCATCGCCGGTGGTCCGATGCGTGCCGTGTTCGAGAGCCTCGGCGTTGCGGACGTTGTGACCAAGTCGGTCGGCACGTCGAACCCTTACAACATGATCCGCGCCACCTTCGATGCGCTGCAAGACCAGACTTCGCCGAAGTCGGTTGCTCAGCGTCGCGGCAAGAAGGTTGCTGACCTGCTGGGTCGTGGTGGTGCCAACGAGGCGGAGGCTGCTGCCGACGCCGCAGCTCTGGTGGAGTAATCATCCATGGCTACCATTAAGATCAAGCAGATCGGTTCGCCGATCCGTCGTCCCGAAAGTCAGCGCCAGATCCTGATTGGTCTGGGCCTCAACAAGATGCACAAAGTTGTCGAGCGTCAGGATACCCCTGAAGTTCGCGGCGCGGTCGCCAAGATCCCGCATCTGGTTGAAGTGATCGACTAAACCGAATTGAGGCTCCGCTTTGCGGGGCCTCACTCTTTCAGCGCGAAGAAAAGCGAAAGCGAGTGCACACATGAAACTCAACGACATCCGTGACAATGATGGCGCCCGTAAGGGCCGCATCCGCAAGGGCCGTGGCATCGGTTCGGGCAAGGGCAAGACTGCAGCTCGTGGCCAAAAGGGTCAGAAGAGCCGCTCCGGCGTAGCCATCAAGGGCTTTGAAGGCGGTCAGATGCCGCTGCACATGCGTCTGCCAAAGCGTGGTTTCAACAATCCGTTTGGCAAGGACTATGCTGAAGTGAACATCGGCATGGTGCAGAAGTTCATCGACGCCAAGAAGCTCGACGGCAAAAAGAACGTCACCGAAGAAGCTCTGCGCGAGGTTGGCCTCGTTCGTGGCGGCAAGGACGGTGTCCGTTTGCTCGGCAAGGGTGAGCTCAAAGCGAAGGTCAAATTCGTCGTCACCGGCGCCACCAAGGGTGCCATCGCAGCGGTCGAAAAAGCCGGCGGTAGCGTCGAAGTGACCGCGCCAAAGGCGGAAAAAACTGCCGAAAAGGCAGACTGATCCGATAAAGTTGGGTTGCGGGGGTTCGACATTGGGCCACCCGCTCCCTATCTACCGTGTTCGAGCCGGAGACGGGCCGGCGCACAATTAGGATCGAACGAAGACAATGGCATCACGCGCCGACAGCATTGCGAGCAATATGAGCCTCGCAAATTTCTCCAAAGCCACCGAACTGCGCCAGCGTATCTGGTTCACGATTGGTGCGCTGATTGTGTTCCGCTTTCTGAGCTTTGTGCCGTTGCCGGGGGTCAATCCACTGATCCTTGAGACGCTGTACGATCAGACGCGCGGCGGGATCGTTGATCTATTCAACGCATTTTCCGGCGGTGGCCTGGAGCGGATGAGCCTCGTCGCGCTTGGGGTTATGCCCTACATTACGGCATCGATCGTGGTGCAGATGGCAGCGGCGCTGCATCCGACCTTGGCTGCGCTCAAGAAAGAGGGCGCGACTGGGCGGCAGAAGCTCAACCAATACACCCGCTACGGCACCGTCTTCCTGTGTACGATCCAGGGCTATTTCCTTGCGGTCGGCCTTGAGAGCTTCGGCGCGCAACAGGGCATTCAGGCGGTGGTCGAACCGGGCTATATGTTCCGGATCGGCGCCGTGATCAGCCTGGTCGGCGGTACGATGTTCCTGCTGTGGCTGGGTGAGCAGATCACCTCACGCGGTATCGGTAATGGCGTTTCGCTGATCATCATGGCCGGCATCGTCGCGCAATTCCCGACCTTCGTCTCCAACCTGTTCGAAGGCGGTCGCACCGGATCGATTGCTCCTGGCCTGATCATCGGCTTTTGCTTCATGGTCGTTGCTCTGATCTTGCTGATCTCCTTCGTGGAGAGAGCGCAGCGGCGCTTGCTGATCCAATATCCGAAGCGGGCGACCCAGCGCGGCATGATGCAAGCTGACCGTTCGCACCTGCCGCTCAAGCTGAACACCGCTGGTGTTATCCCGCCGATCTTCGCTAGCTCGCTGTTGCTGCTGCCGCTGACGATTACGCAATTTGCAGGCGCCCCGACCGACTCGGCCAGTGCAACCGGTGGATTTACCCAATCGCTGTTGTTCTACCTGCAACCGGGCCAATGGATCTATCTGACGCTTTATGCAATCGGGATTATCTTCTTCTGCTTCTTCTATACTGCGGTTGTGTTCAACCCGGAAGAGACTGCTGAAAACCTCAAGAAGAATGGTGGTTTCATTCCTGGCATTCGCCCAGGCAAGCGGACCGCGGATTATCTCGAATATGTTTTGACCCGGATCACGGTTGTGGGCGCAATCTATCTCGCCTTCGTTTGTGTCTTGCCGGAATATGTCATCCGTCAGACCGGCCTACCGCTGTTCCTTGGTGGAACCAGCCTGTTGATTGTGGTCAATGTGACGGTCGATACGATCAGCCAGATTCAATCGCACTTGCTTGCGCACCAATATGGCGATCTAATCAAAAAGGCTAAATTGAAGGGCCGGATGCGTTAGGGCAGGCTGTTCCTTCACATCGTATGTTCTCACTTAGGCAGCTCTGGGGAAAGATCGCCGCATGAATATTATTCTTCTGGGTCCTCCTGGGGCAGGTAAGGGGACGCAAAGCGCTGGCTTGGTCGAACGCCATAGCATGAAGCAGCTGTCGACCGGCGATATGCTGCGTGCGGCGGTGAAGGCGCAGACTCCGGTTGGTCTCAAGGCCAAGGCCGTGATGGATGCAGGTGAGCTGGTCTCTGACGAGATCGTGTCCCAACTGATCGACGACAATCTTGCCGAAATGGACGCTGCGACCGGCGCGATCTTTGATGGCTACCCGCGCACCGCTGCGCAGGCTGAGCAGCTTGACGGGATCCTCGCCAAACACAATCGTACGCTCGACCATGTAATCGAACTCGAAGTTGATGTTGACGCTCTGGTTGATCGGATCACGGGACGTTTTTCCTGCGCCAACTGCGGGACGCTCTATCACGACACGGCGAACCCGCCGTCGAAAGAAGGCGTTTGCGATACTTGCGGTTCGACCGAATTCAAACGTCGCCCAGACGACAATGAAGAGACCGTGCGGACGCGGATGGAAGAATATCGCGCCAAGACGGCGCCGATCCTGCCAGGCTATGAAGCACGCGGGATTGTTACGCGTGTTGATGGCATGGCCGATATTGATGCCGTTGCGGTGTCGATTGATGCGATCTTGAGCGATTCCTAAACGAAACAGGCGCTAGTCGCCTCTTCCCACAGCATTTGCCTTGGCTTACAGCATCCTCAAGGATGAGGAGATAGGCATGCGCGCACGATTGGTGTTCCCGGCGGCATTGGCGATGATGGCAGCCCAGCCAGCGGTCGCAGAGGTGATTGCGACAACAGACCGAGGCTTTGTTACCCGTGATGAGGCCGTAGTGGATGCCACGACCAAGGAAGTCTGGCTTGCCCTGATTGGCCCGTCCCAATGGTGGAATCCGGCACACACCTGGTCAGGGGACTCAGAGAATCTGAGTTTGAGGCCCCAAGCTGGCGGCTGTTTTTGCGAGCGCATCCCCGAGGACCCTGATCCTGAAAAGATCACGCTCGAAGGCAGCGTCGAGCATATGCGGGTAATCCAATCCTATCCCGAGCGTGCATTGCGCATGCAGGGCGCGTTGGGCCCACTGCAGAGCGAGCCGGTGACCGGGATTCTCACGATCGCCATCAGTGAAGTCGAGGACGGCACAAGGATCGTCTGGGAATATGCTGTTGGCGGCGAAATGCGGTTCGAGATTCCGGTCATCTCCAAAGCAGTTGATGGCGTGATGACCCAACAGCTCGTCGGCCTGGCTACCCTGATGGGGCCAGTGCGAGGTGCAGGATCTCCCAATCCCATGACCGAACCAGAGCCAGAGCCAGAAGCCGAAGCTGAAGCTGAAGCTGAAGCTGAGGGCGAAGCGTTAGACGATGTTCCTGCCGATGATGCAGAGGCTAATGCTCCGGAAACAAGCCAAGATTCCAACGCGCTCGACGATTTTGATCTGGGCGATGTCAGCGGCGGATCCGAGGTCGTCGCGGAAGAGCAGCCGGTCGAGACAGAAAATGAGGTTGAGGAGGGTGCCGAAGGCGAGATCGAGGAGGACTCAGGCCCTACGGTTGAGGAGGCCTTTGGTGATCTGATCGGCGATGATGTGGAAGGCGGCACATAATCCCGGACGGGGTTTTGACCGCGTCGTTTTTGACGGGTAGAATGGCCCTTGAATTCTGACTGTAGCGACCCATCTGGGTGGCTCGGTCGATAATGCGTGCTTAGCAGTTGACGTGCCCGTCGATTCGCCCTAAGCGCGCCCTTCATTCGACACGTTCGATCTGAGTCCGGAAGACGTTTGCTAACGCAGTCGTCACCCGGGCTTTTGCTATTTGATCGATATTGTCGGTTGGAGCGTTGAGATGGAGGCCTAGGTGGATAGCCGAAGCCTCTGTGGAGCATGGAGAATTAAGTGGCTCGTATTGCCGGGGTGAACATCCCCACCAACAAGCGTGTGATCATCGCGCTGACATATATTCACGGGATTGGCCGCACGACGGCAGTCCAGATCGCCGACAAACTCGGTATCCCACATTCGGCACGTGTGCAGGACCTCACTGATGAGGAAGTGCTGCGGATCCGTGAGGCCATTGACGCTGATTTCACCGTGGAAGGCGACCTGCGTCGTCAGACTGCGATGAACATCAAGCGCTTGATGGACCTCCGTTCCTATCGTGGCCTGCGTCACCGGAATCAGCTTCCGGTTCGCGGTCAACGCACGCACACCAACGCCCGCACCCGCAAGGGCAAGGCCAAGCCGATTGCAGGCAAGAAGAAGTAAGTCGGTCGGTTTTCCGATCCGCTTCTCTCTTCTGACGAGCTAAAGGACTTTTCAAAATGGCACGCGAACAAGGCCGGGTACGGCGTCGTGACAAGAAAAACATCACCAGCGGCGTTGCGCATATCAACGCCAGCTTCAACAACACCATGATCACCATCACCGATGCGCAAGGCAATGCTATCAGCTGGTCTAGCGCGGGGATGATGGGCTTCAAGGGCAGCCGGAAGTCGACCCCTTACGCCGCTCAGGTGGCCGCAGACGACGCTGGCAAGAAAGCCGCCGAACACGGCGTGCGCACGCTTGAAGTCGAAGTGAAGGGCCCGGGTTCGGGCCGTGAGAGCGCGCTTCGCGGTCTCGCAGCGGTTGGTTTCAACATCACTTCAATCCGTGATGTGACGCCGATCCCGCACAATGGTGTGCGTCCGTCGAAGCGTCGCCGCGTCTAATCCGTCTTCGATCGGCGACCTCAACCAGGACGCCGGTTTTTCAAGCGGATGAGATGCTGATCGCGACAGCCGCTCCGCCCGCTGCAAATTTGAACCGCTGCAAAGCGAATTAGGGGAAATCCATGTCCGTCAACACGAAGAACTGGCAGGAACTGAAAAAACCCAACACGCTCGAAATCAAGGAAAGCGGCGACAAGAGCCGCAAGGCGACTTTTGTTGCTGAACCGCTTGAGCGTGGCTTTGGCCTGACCCTGGGCAATGCCCTCCGCCGCGTGCTGCTGAGCTCGCTGCAGGGCGCCGCCATCACCTCGATCAAAATCGAGAACGTACTGCACGAATTCTCGTCGCTCGCCGGTGTGCGTGAAGACGTTACCGACATCGTGCTCAACGTGAAGCAGATCGCTCTTAAGATGGAAGGCGAAGGCCCCAAGCGCCTGCAGCTTTCCGCAACCGGCCCGGGCGAAGTCAAGGCTGGCGACATTGCCGTTACCGGCGACATCGAAGTGATGAACAAGAACTTGGTTCTGTGCCATCTCGATGAAGGCGCTACGCTCAACATGGAACTCACCGCTGACGTCGGCAAAGGCTATGCGCCGGCTGTCCAGAATCGTCCTGCTGATGCGCCGATCGGACTGATCCCGGTCGACTCGCTTTATTCGCCGGTTCGCCAGGTCAGTTACAAGGTTGAGAACGCCCGTGTTGGTCAGGAGCTTGACTATGACAAGCTCTCGCTGACGATCGAGACCGATGGTACGGTCACGCCTGAAGATGCAGTCGCTTACGCTGCGCGCATCCTGCAGGACCAGTTGACCCTGTTCGTCCACTTCGAAGACGGCATTCCGCAGCCGCAGAGCGCGATGATCGGTCACGCTGCAGAGCCGCAGGAATCGGATGCAAACCAGCTCAACCGGTACCTTCTCAAGAAGGTCGACGAGCTCGAGCTGTCGGTCCGTTCGGCCAACTGTCTCAAGAACGATAACATCATCTATATCGGCGATCTGGTCCAAAAGACCGAAGCCGAGATGCTGCGTACGCCGAACTTCGGCCGCAAGTCGCTCAACGAGATCAAGGAAGTGCTCTCGAGCATGGGCCTGCGGCTCGGAATGGATATCCCAGGCTGGCCGCCTGAGAACATCGAAGAAATGGCCAAGAAGCTCGAGCAAGAGCTGCTTGGTTGATGAGGGCAATCGGCGGCGGGCCCTGACCGCCGCCAGCATTGGGCTACCTAATACGGGCCCTTTTCGAACTGAAGGAAGAGATAATGCGTCACGGAATTTCACAGCGTAAGCTGAGCCGTAAATCGGGCCACCGTAAGGCCTTGTTCCGCAATATGGCGGCTGCCTTGATCAAGCATGAGCAGGTCCACACCACTCTGCCAAAGGCGAAGGAACTTCGCCCCTATGTTGAGAAGCTGGTGACCCTTGCCAAGCGTGGTGGCCTGTCAAATCGTCGTCTGGCGATGAGCCGCCTTGGCGACGAGACCCAGCTCAAGAAGCTGTTTGACGAACTGGCTGATCGCTACAGCGACCGTGACGGTGGCTACACTCGCATCATCAAAGCCGGCTTCCGCGACAGCGATAGCGCCCAGATGGCGATCATCGAATTCGTCGAGCGTGATGAAGACGCCAAGGGTCAGGACAGCGGTCCGGTCATGAATGACGAGGACGAATACGAAGACGCCTAAGCGCTCGTACAAACTGATTAGATGAGGGGGCGAGACGTTCATCTCGGCCCCTTTTTTCATGAATGAGGGCTTGCTGCGCTGTTCAGTGTCCGCGGGTCCCTGTCTGTGATAATGCCCCTGTATTGGCTGGATAGCGATTGGGGGAACGGGCATGTTTCAGAGCAAATGGCTGGCAGGGATTGCGGCCCTCTTAATTTGCAATCTGGCTCCAGCTCTGCACGCGCAGAGCATCCCGATCAGCACGCCCGATGACGTCCCGATCCGGGTTGAAGAGAAGGTCTGGGGCCAATGGGGCGACGGCCGCTGGTACCCCGGCCAGGTCACCGCTTACTCCGGGCGCCTTTATACAATTCGTTTTGCCGATGGTGATATTGCGCAATTGCCAAGGCGACGCGTGGTAAGAGACAGCGTCAAGCAGGGTGACTATGTGCTTGTGCGCAAAGGTACGGGAACGGAGCGCGCTTTCATCTTTGAGCGGCATGGTGACGCACTCATCGCGACCTTTCCTCATTCAACAAAGCGCAAGGCGATCACCATGCGTGATCTGGTTGCGATTGAGAAACCGCGCGATGCCGCGATGCCTGTGACGCATTCTCCACGTCGTGTCTTTGCCAACCTCTGTAATACGCGGTCTGAGGTGATCTATGTCGCCTGGGCGATGGAAACCTATAACGACGGCCTGCTCGGTGAGGCCTCGAGCGGATGGGACGCGCTCGAACCGGGCGAATGCGAGGTCAAGGACATCACGACGTTCTGGACAAACGAGACGCGTTATCCCGATGGCGGAATCGATCTTCGCAATCGCGGGCGCGCGCCGACCTATTACTACGCCCAGAATGGCGCTGTGTTCGATCGGTTCGGCGGCGGCGTGGTGTTCTCAGGGGCAGAGGAGCCACTGGTCTGGCGCGGAAAGCCAGAAGAGAAAGCCTTTTGCATCATGGATCGACGCAATATCTCCTTCCGGCATGTCATCGACCACGGGATGGGCTTGCTGACCAAGGATCACTGCAAGGACAGCTATTCGCGCAAGGTCCGCTTTCGTCAGATTGAATTTGTGCCGTCTAGCTACAAGGACGGAGATGCAGTCAACATAACGTTTTGACTGTTGGAACCGGCACCCAATCCCTATCGTTACGATAAGATATCATACGATTTGGGGTCCTCATGAAACGCTTTCTTCTCCCACTGACCTTTGCTGCATTGGCGCTGGGGGCCTGTGCCGAGGCGCAGACCGCTCAGGATGAGCTCGACAGCCGCTATGACCGCGCGCTGGCTGCGGGGTACAAGGCGCTGTTTCTTTGCGGAGCGATTGCCAATGCCGAGCGGGCAGGGGTCACGCGCGATCCCGAGCACATCCATGAGTGGGAATTGACCGGGATCCAGGAGCCGCTTGACGAAATCATTCGCGAAATGCCCTATGAGATCGTGCGGCACGCTCAAGGGAGCCCTGACGGCACTCCGGCGCAAATCAGCCACGTCTCGGTTGAGTGGGCGGATGATATGCCTCCCCGGATCGCTCGCCACGATTCTCAGCAAGGCTGTTCGACGATGCCAATCGGGTGGTCTCCGTCGCCGCAAGTGACTCTGCGAGAGCAACGGCCGATCACGCTGACCGAGGTTCCACAGCTGCGGGATGGCGCGCTGGCAGACGTCGTGCGCGCTGCATTTGATCATGAGGGACCGCGCACAACCGCGGTGGTGGTGCTCAAGGACGGCGCCATCATCGCCGAACGCTATGGCGATGGATTTGGTCCAAATGTTCCACAGCGGACCTGGTCAGTCGCCAAGAGCATTGCCGCTACAATAGTTGGTGCAGCTGTGTATCGCGGCGATGCGTCGATCGACGATTCTGCGGGGCTCGGGCTCAGCCAACAGGATGCGATGCGGCGCGCGGTAACAATCGATCATGCTCTGCGAATGGCAACAGGCCGCTATTCTGACACGCCAGGCAATCGCACCAATCCACTCTATTGGGGTGGGACCACAGTTGATGAGCGGGCAACCAACTGGCCTCAGGTCCATCAGCCGGGGACTGTGTTCCGCTATGCGAATAATGACACGTTGGCGGCGGCGCAGGCCATCGAGGGGACTTTTGAGGACCATCCGCCGGAAGATTTCTTCCGCAAGCTTGGCATGAACCACACGGTGGCTGAGCGCGATTGGCAAGGCAATTACGTCCTCTCGAGCCAGGTCTGGTCGACCGCCCGCGATTTGGCCAAGCTGGGGCAATTGCATCTCGATGATGGTGTCCTGCCCAGTGGGGAACGGGTACTGCCAGAAGGTTGGGGCGACTATGTCTCACAAACCAGCGGGCCTCAGCCCGATCGTGTATGGGGTTATGGCGCCTCCTGGTGGACCTTCAAACATCCGGAAAAGGAGGGACACCGCGGCGTGCCCGACGATGCTTACACCGCGCGTGGCAATCGCGGACAATATGTGGTTGTCGTCCCAAGCAGGAAGGTCGTGATCGTGCGTCGAGGGGAAGATCCTGCCGGCGAAGGATTCGATCTGGCCTTGTTTACGCGTGAGGTTCTGGCGGCACTGGATTAAGCGGCTCTCCCCGCGACAGCGCGTCACAATTGTTCAGATTAGTGAGCATTTACCTGAACAACTGCTGTAAGGGTAGTTCAGCCTCATCACATGGCGAATCATCCATAAGGACTTCGAAGCCGGGATAACCCCGTCCCGGCAGAACCCGAGGATGAAACCCATGACGAACTTGAAAAAGACTCTCGCCAAAGGGGCGCTCGGGACTGTCGCGGCTGGCGCGATGGCCCTGGCGTCTGCAACCCCCGCCGTCGCGAAAGATCGCCACAAAGATGGCATCGACGCTGGCGAGGTGATCGCCGGAGCATTGGTGATCGGTGGTATCGCCGCACTGGCTGGCGCCTTCGATGGCGACAAGCATCGCTATCGCGATCGGCACTATCGTGACCGCAATTACAATTACCGCGGCAACCACGGCAATTATCACTACAACAACAATTACCGCTATTCCTACAACGGCTACAATCGCGGCAATCCGCGTCGAGCGGTCGAACGTTGTATCCGCGCAGCCGAGCGCCAGGCACAGAGGTTTGGCGGCTATCGCTTCGCTGACGTGACGCGGATCCGCGACGTCGATCGCACCCGCAGCGGCTTCAAGGTGAAGGGTCGAATCGTGGTCCAGGGCTTCCGTGGCCAGGATCGCGGCAAGTTCACCTGCCGGGTTGGCCCAGGTCAGCGTCCGCAGATCAACTTCCGGGACATCCGCCGCCTGTGACGGTCTGATCGTTCCAAAATAGGCTCCACCGGGACACCCCGGGCCCCAGCGGTCCGGGGTGTTTGCTATTGCTCGGGAGTAGCTTTCGGAAACAGCATACTGGCCATAGCAATGGCATATTGACCAAGCAGCTTCAGCCGCGGGATGGACACTCCAAATTGGGCATCGTCGGACTTGTCTTCGGCTGATCCTGATCTTGTTGTCCAAACGAAAGCCGCGTTTTGCTTTTCGGATGCTAAGAGCTTCTGAAAAAGTGGGTTGGACGATTGCGGATTGGATTCGAGGATAGAGCCCGGGATGTAAGATTCCCATGACGGCTTGCTGACCGATCGCAAGCGAACCCAACCTTCGTCGGACCAAAACATCGCACTCTTGGTCGTATCGATGTCGGATATGACCGAATCCAATTGGCTCTCCGGCAAGATCCGCATGCGGAAGACCGCCGAGAGAGACGCTGGTCCTCTTCCTAAGAGCCTTATGCCCACGCGCTTCTTGGGATCGACCATGATGTCGCAGGTCACAAGGCCATCGCGCTTCTCACAAAAAATGAGCCGATTTGAGAGGTTGTCCGAATCATCGCGCAAGGTCAGAGTTTCAAGAGTAAGCGATGGGAACAGCGAAGGATTATGACGGATCCGCACAGCGCGGTTTGCCAAAGTGAAATGTTCGCTGGCCGTGATGACCGCGTGCTCCTTTCCGCCTTGCAGAGTGACCTCGCACACGACTCGGCCTTGAACACCGTGTCCGATCTTCCCGTGAAACTTCGCGTTGTTCCAAGCCTCCATGCTCTTTGGGGCATCAGGGCTGTAGTTGATCTCGTCACAGGGGAGTTCGGCCACGACTTCTTCGGCTGTCTTGGCATGGGCTGTCGACGAGACCCCAATTGCAAGGGCGAGGGCTGCCAGAGGACTTTTCATCATGTTGGTGTCTTAGACCGGATCGGTGATTAGTCTTTGTACAAAGTCGTCTCTCCAATGGCGAAAGTTCCGGTTCAGGATCGGGCAAGGGTGGAGTGCTTAACGAACGTAATCATATCAGAGCGATTGGTGGCCGCTCACCCACAACAGGAGGGAGTCTAGCAATGACTCATGCAACCCGTTTTGGTGCGGTTCTGGGCCTGGCTGCTGCCGGTGCCATGGCTGCCGTTCCTGCCGCCGCGGCTGATCTTCCAATCCCCGTCAGCAAGGCTCCAACTCAATACAGCTTTGGCGTGTTTGACAGCGAAGCGAGCACGGCTGAGCATCATCGTTATCGCCGCTATTACCATCGCCGCAATCGGATCGATGCAGGTGATGTGATTGCCGGAGTGCTGGTGCTTGGCGGCATCGCCGCGATTGCCAGCGCTGCCAGCAACAACAAGAAGAAAGATCGCTATCGCGACCGGGACTATGATCGCGATTATGATCGCCGCTATGATGATCGCCGCAGCGATGATCGTAGCACTGGCTCGCGCGGGCTCGACAATGCCGTGTCGCAATGCCTCTCGCGGATTGAGCGCGATGTGCGGGTCGATACTGTCGATGGCGTTGATCGCACCAGTGAAGGCTGGATCGTGACCGGCTCGCTCTACAATGGCGAAGGCTTCAGCTGCCGGATCAACAACAATGGCCGGATCGACTCGGTCGATTACGGTGGTTATTCGGGCGCGAGCGCTTCTTCGGAAGATCGGCAATGGAGCGATGCCGATTACTACCAGGCGCGCCAGTCGATGGATCGCGGCTCTGACTCGGCTCAGCCCCAGCCTGCCTATCCCGGTGGCCCGCTGCCCGGTGAAGAGATCGACGGCGATCTCGGCGGCTAGTTAGGCTGATCGCCGCCAGTCCGATAGATTGGTAAGGCGATTTCCCACACGATTGCGGCTGTCCTAAGCGCGAAGCCGGCGAGGAATGCTAGGCCCCAGATTGCCATTGCGGGCAAGGCCCAATTGGGTCCAATCGCCATGCCGACCACGGTCAGTGTCGAGCTCAGCGCGGCAGCGGTCACATAGAGCTCTGGCCGCATAATGATCGAGGGCCGCCCGGCGACCACGTCGCGAATAATGCCGCCAACGCAACCTGTGATCACGCCCATCAGGATCGCCGGAACTGGCGGTATGCCGTAAGCGAGCGCCTTGGCGCTGCCGAGAACAGCGTAGGCTGCCAGGCCCGCGCCATCGGCAATATCGAGCGCGCGGCCTTCCCACCAGCGCACTGGCGTGAACCAAGCGAGCAGCGCGGTGCCCAGACAGATCGCTGCGACCCAGGTGTCGGTCATCCAGAACACCGGCGCATCGATCAGCAGATCGCGCACTGTGCCGCCGCCGACGCCGGTCACCAGGGCAAAGAAGGCCATCGTCACGAAGGTCTGCCGCTCCTTTGCCGCGAGCAAAGCGCCGGTCAGCGCAAAGATTGCGATGCCCAGGATGTCCAGCACATCGAGGAGCGGAGTGAGGACGGCCTCGTTCACGCGGCATTTCCGGTTTCTGTGACCCGGGCTCTTCTGCGCCGGAACATCAGAATGCAGCCGAGCACAGCGCCTATCAATGACAAGCCCGCAAAGCCAATCAGGATCGGATGGCTGGTATCCTCGCGGGTCTGAAGATCCATGATGTGAAGACCCCAGGCAAAGTCGAACCATCGCCACCAGCGGGTTCTGACGGCCTCGATCTCGCCCGTATCACGCCCGACATAGACGTAGGTCCCATCCGCCAGCGCGACCTGCCAGACGGGCATCGGTCGGCGAAAATCAAACGGGACATCTTCGGCCTCGAACAATGTCACGGCTTTGACACCTTCTCCGCCAACGATCCGCTGCTCGACGAGCTCGCGGGCGTCTGTAGCGGTCAAGCGCGGCAAGCTCTGTCCGCTCTCCATGTCGACCCGGCTGGTCACACCGTCGAGGGTCGTCAGAATGGCCACAGCCCGACCGTCCTGCATGGTCACGCGCATGGCCTCAAGCTGGGCCTCTTCGGTTGCGATCTCGCTTCCGGGAAGAACCAGCGCCTGCGGCAACGCCTCTAGACGCAAGTGCTCTCCTCGCACCTCTTCGATGGGCTTGACCACCATGGACAGGCCGGTGGCGGTCCAGAGCACGACCGGCACACCAACCAGCCAACCCAGCCAGATGTGCCATTGCGCAAAGCGCAGCATGAGCGGACGTTTGGGCAAGAGCTAGCCGTGGACGATTGAATAGATCGCATCGGCTGCCGCGATGCAATCCAGATCTGACCATTTTGGGCCCATGATCTGAAGTCCGCATGGCAGAGTTGAGCCACGATCCTCACCTGCTCCGATTGGAACTATGGTTGCCGGCAGATTGGGGAAGGTCGCTATGCCGGCCCAGGCAAGCCCTGCTGCTCCCGGAATGTCACCGCCATTGACGTGAATCGTCTCATCAAACGCACGGCTGCCCTCGATATGTGGAATTGCGAGCACTGGTGCCGGTGGGGCCAGGACAAAGTCATAGGTCTCGAACAATTTGGCCCAGGCAAGTTCATTGCGGGCCTGCGCATCGAGCAGGTCAAACCAATCGGTTGCCGTTGCGCGCTCCCCTCTGGGACCTGGAGCTCCGCGCGCCATCGCGATGTTGAGCATTCGCATATAATCGAGTTGCTGAGCAGCGAGTTCGGGCAGGAGATCGCTGGTCCGCTCTATCGCAATACCCGCCTGTTCGAGCTCGGAAAGAGCGGCTTCGATTGGGGTCAGCACCGAGCTGTCGACTGGGCTGCCAGGATATTCGGTGACCGCCAGCACTCGGCAGGATTTGAGCGATTTGTGCTTGAGGATCAGCGGCACTTCCGAGCCAATCTTCATCAGAGCTGCAAGGTCTTGTCCGTTGCGGGCGAAGGGCCCGGCAATGGACAGCGCGCCATCATGGCCGTCTTTGCCCTGTGAGCTCATAACCGGGTGGTCGTGGCCATGCTTGCTGACCAGGCCCCAGGTGCTCTTGTGGCCCCAGACGCCGCAGAAATGCGCCGGCACACGGACAGAGCCACCGATATCCGTGCCAAACTCGATTGGCACCATTCCGCTGGCCACGGCGGCTGCGCTGCCACCCGACGAACCACCGGGGGAGCGCCCATGATCATGCGGATTGTTGGTTCTGCCATAGACAGGATTGTTCGATTGCCAGTCCGAAAGGTCTGGCGGGACATTGGTCTTGCCAATTATGATCGCGCCGGCCGCTTTGAGCTTGGAGACCAGTCGCGCATCGCGCCTGGCAATATTGTCGGCAAATTGTGGATGGCCCCAGCAGCTGGGTAGGCCGGCGATGTCGAAGCTTTCCTTGATCGTCATCGGTACGCCGAACAGCGGCTGATCTGGCTCTGGCGTTGCGCCGTCCATCGCCTTCGCGGTGTCAGAGGCGCGGTCAAAGTCTGGGACCGCAAGCGCATTGACATGGGCATCAAGCGCACTGATCCGCCCAATCGCTGCATCGACCGCTTCGGACGGACTCAATTCACCGCTTCGGATCGCCTCGGCGGTTTCAAGCGCACCTGGTTTATCCGTCAATTTTGGATAGCTCATGGAGAATTGATTCCTCTCACCGTCTCGCGTCCCCCAGAGGGTTAACTAAGCGAGGTTGACGAGGGGAGCAATCCGCTAGATCTATTCCTTCACACCGGTGAATTCGCGACCATTCTGAAACAGGGTCAGGCTGGTGATGGCGCCATTATCGTCGCGATTGAAATGCAGCTGGGCGTCGACCACTTTCAGAAAGAACTTGTCTGTCGCTTCGGAGAAGATCTCGAATGCTCCCTGACCGGTTGCCTGAGACATCAATCTCGCTTCGTCCTGAAAGATCGTGATCTTGAACTCGGGGGAGAGCGCATAGGTGCTGACATATTGTGCCAAGTCTTCAGCGGCGAGCTCGGCCACCTCGCGTTCACCGGGCAACACTACATCGCCGCCTTGGACCAGAGTCATCAATTGCTGGCCGAGCTTGCTTGCGGCCCCGCCATTGAGGTTGGCAAGCACCGCGACTGTGACCTTGCGATCAGGATCATAGCTCAACCAGGCGTTAAAGCCCTCAATCCCGCCGCCATGCCAATAATAGGTGTTGTCGTCAGTGCTATCGACCAGGACTGCGTGAGCGTATCTATCCCCAAAGAAGGCTTCAAATTCTGTAGGGGTGACATATTCTTCCAGGCTGGCAGGTGACAGTATGTCGCCGCCAAACAGGCCTTGCTGCCATTTGAGCAGATCGCCGGTGGTTGAGTACATCGCACCGGCGCCGGTCGGGATCGCCATGTTGACATATTCGGCATTGACCACGGTCTCGCCATCACCGCTCGGCGAATAGCCGTCGGCGCGATTGGGCAGGATCTTGGCGGAGCTGTCGAGCCCGGTATCCGCCATACCGAGCGGCTCGAACAGATTGGCCTGATAGAAATCGGCCAAGCTCTGTTCGCTGACATTCTCGACGATCCGGGACAGCAGGACATAGCCGGAATTCGAGTAAGAGAACTTTGACCCCGGCTCAAAATCGAGCGGGAGATCGCGGAACATTGCAATCAATTCATCCTGCGAGGTGGGCAGGAACTTCTGCCTGCCAAAGCCCTCCAGCGCGGTGACATTGGGGACGCCAGCGGTGTGGCGGACCAGATTGCGCACGGTGACCTCTTCCCACGATTCGGGAGTTTCTTTGAGGTAGGTCGCGACAGGAGCGTCGAGATCGAGCTTCCCTTGTTCTTGCAGCAGCAGAATTGAAACCGCGGTGAATTGCTTGGTGACCGAGCCGATCCGGAATTTGGTCGTTGTGGTGTTAGCGATATCCCACTCAAGATCCGCTGATCCCCAGGCTTGATCGAGGATCGGCGTACCGTCCTTGGCTACCAGCACTGCGCCCATGAACTTGCCGCTATCGACTTCGACCTCGATCACCTCGGTCATGCGATCGGCATCTTGGGCCAGGGCAGGGTGGGCAACGAAGGTTAGTGAAGCGGCGGCTAGGGCCACAAAAGCGCGGTTGATCACGGAATTCCCCTGTATTTGTGTATTAATATAGCAATACACATAGCGCTCTGGTCGCAGCGGGCAAATCCCTCGTCTACGAACTATCGCAGTTCGTCGAAAAAGCGGTCCTCGGCTGCGTAGTCGAATTGGTCATAGGGGTAGCTTGCCAGTGTCGGAAAGGCGGTTCGCCAGTCAGGCGGAGAAAAGTCAGCAAGCCATTTCACACAGCCTGAGATGTATCGGCTGTCATACCTCGAGCTGACGCCGAAGACCTTGCCCAATCCGTCTCCGGCGTCGAGCGACTTCCTGCTTGAGACAATCATCTGTCCTGGAATGGACCACGGTGTGCGGCCTACAGTTCCAACTGGCGTTCCACTAAGCAATTCAAATTCGACGTCTTTGTTCAAGGCCTCTGAAATGGCTTTGCCGATCTCCAGAACACTTGGGGCGTTCTCAGTCGCGATATTGTAGATTCCGCCCCACTGAAGCGTTGCGGCGTTCTCACAAAACTCCGCAATATCTGACGCGGATGTTGTCTGGAATTGGCTTTGTCCCCCAAACGCCAAGGGTATGCGTTGCCGACCGTCCAACAAGCGTTTGACAAACCACCACTCGCGTGGGTGCCGACTTGGTATGCCGAAGATGGCGCAAGGGCGAAGGATAGTGGCCCGGTCTCCAAATAGCTCGATCGCCTTGTTCTCCATACGAACTTTGCGAGTCGAGTAGGTTGCGGGGCCGGGTGAAGTCGTCGGATAGTCTTCGGTGATCGGGCCGTGATATTCGGGGAATCCACTCACAGCAGCTTCATCCAGCGTGCGCCCCTCTGAATCGCAATAGACGCTTGCTGAGGATATGGTGATCAGTCGACCGACCCCGGCTGGATCATAGCGCCCCACGTCTGCTTCATCGAAGGCGATCGTATCGAGCACGAGGTCAGCTTTCGGAGCTGGATCTTCGCCAGCCACATAGGGGCGCCATTCCCACTTGTTTGATTCCCATTCAAAGGCGTCACTAGGCTGCGACCGGGTGTAGAGGACCACTTTCCAGCCCATGGTTTCAAAATTCCAGGCCGCTGCATTGCCAATCTGGCCCGCTCCAATGATCGCAACAGTTCTGCTCATTTCGCCTCAGGATCTCCGACGCTTGAACTCTGGTCACCCGTCCGCGCCAATGCCAAGCCTAAGCCAACCACCGGTGCCGCGCCAAATCCAATCAAAGGGTAGGGGTAGTCGCCATTCAGAGCGGCGATGATGAACCCACTCAAGGCACCGCAGATGGCGAATCTCTCGGCCTTGCTCAAGGATCTGAGGCGGGACACCAGCAGCAGCGTGCCAAGCAGACTGGCTGCCAAAGCAAGGGCTGCCAACGGATAGCTCGACCAAAGGTCCGAGAGGATGCTTTCGGCAAACGGTTGAGGTGGCAGATCACCGTTGAAGCTTGCGCCGATAGCTGCGGCCAAGCCTAGGCCCGTGATTGCAAAAAGGGCGGTGCTGTGGGTTGCGATGCCAGCTCCCAGCGCCGCAGCCGTGAGCGCCAGCGCGGTGGCGCTGTCAGGTTGCGCGAAAGCGATCAGGATGGCCACCAATGTAAGCCAGGGTCCGAAAGCGCGGTCGTTGGCGAGGAGTCGGACAAGCAGGGGCACAGCCACCATTCCCGCGTGCAGGGTAAACCCTCCTATCGCGAGCCAGCGGGTTACGCCGTCCGCCGAAGGTCCGAGCGTCACCGGAGCGGCGATCAGCACGACCAAGCCCATAGCGAGGGCACGGCGTGGTCCCAGACTGTTTGGCAAGCGTCCAAAGCTGATCCACAGCAGACCAAAACACAGCGCGAGAGCGTTGATGGTCAGAAAGGTAGCAGGCGCGCCGAATGCAGCCATATAGGCCAGTCCGCCGATGAGCGGCAGGGCCAGCGAAGTCGCAGGGGTGCCCCGGTCAGCCAACCAGGACGCGCCCTTGATCGCCATCACATATGGATCGGCTTGCCTTGCACCGCCATTGCCGCTTCCTTGAAGGCCTCGGCATGGGTCGGGTGAGCATGGCAGGTGTAAGCGATATCCTCGCTCGTCGCGCCAAATTCCATCGCCTGCGCAGCCTGGGCGATCATCGTCCCGGCGAGCGAGTTGATCATCCACACGCCCACCACCTTGTCGGTGTCCGCCTCGGCGATCACTTTGACGAAGCCATCGGTGTCGCGATTGGCTTTCGCGCGGCTGTTGGCCATCATCGGGAATTTGCCGACCTTGATTGCCTTCTTGTCGCCGCCAGCTTTCTCGATCGCTTCCTCTTGGGTGAGGCCGACTCCGGCGATCTCTGGCGTGGTGTAGACCACGCTGGGGATGATCGCGTGGTTCACAATGCCAGTCTCGCCAGCGATGTTCTCCGCCACCGCAATGCCTTCATCCTCAGCCTTATGCGCCAGCATCGGTCCCGGCACGACGTCTCCGATCGCCCAGACGCTGTCGACCTTGGTGCGGAAATCGTGATCGATTTCGATCTGGCCGCGATTGTTGACCTGCAGACCCGCCTTGTCGAGCGCAAGCCCCTCGGTGTTGGGCCGACGTCCAATCGCCACCAGCACATGGCTCGCTGCGAGCTTCTGCTCGTCTCCGCCGGCTGACTTCTCGACCGTCAGCGTCACCTTTTTGCCCCTGACGCTGGCGCCAGTGACTTTATGGCCGAGCATCATCTCCATGCCCTGCTTCTTGAAGATCTTATTCGATTCCTTGCGCACTTCCTCGTCCATTCCGGGGAGGATCTGATCGAGGAACTCGACCACCGTGACTTTCGATCCGAGACGGCGCCAGACGCTGCCCAGTTCGAGCCCGATCACGCCGCCACCGATCACCACCAGGTGCTCGGGCACTTCCTCAAGCTCAAGCGCGCCGGTGCTGTCGACGATCCGCTTCTTGGCATTGTCGACCTCAACCCCGGGCAGGGGGGTGACCGAGGATCCAGTCGCGATCACGATATACTTCGCCGTGACGGTCGCATCGCCGACTTTGACACTGTGTGCGTCTTCGAAAGCAGCATGGCCTTTGAGCCAGGTGACCTTGTTCTTCTTGAACAGGAATTCGATCCCGCCGGTCAGCTCACCGACCGCCTTGGTCTTTTCGGCCATCATCTTGTCGAGATCGAAGCTTGCCTTGGCATCGATCCCCCAAGTCGCGAAGTGACCGCCTTCGGCTTCTTCGAACAGCTCGGAAGCGTGCAGCAGCGCCTTGGATGGGATGCAGCCGACATTGAGGCAGGTCCCGCCGAGCGTTTCGCGGCTTTCGACACAAGCGGTCTTGAGACCAAGCTGTGCAGCGCGAATGGCCGCGACATAGCCGCCGGGGCCAGCACCGATGACAAGGACGTCGTAATCGTATTCAGCCATCTTGAACTCCATATGTGCGTTCCTGCGAACGCAGGAACCCAGCAAGCACGGTCACCAGTCGCCTGGACTCCTGCTTTCGCAGGAGATCACCGATTTATCTTTGACCAAAGATCGTGCCAGTCCGGGTTATCCTTCTCAATCAATTCGAGCTTCCAAGCCCGTTTCCATTTCTTCATCTGCGCCTCTCGGGCGCGCGCATCATGCAAGTTGGGAAAGTGCGCAAACCAAACAAGTCTGGTGCAAGAATATCGCTTGGAAAACCCCTCAATCAGTCCCTCGCGATGCTGCCAGATGCGGCCTTGCAAATCGCTTGTTACCCCAAGGTAGAGAGTGCCATTGCGTTTGCTTGCCAGCAGGTAGAGCCATCCCTCCTTCATATTCTGGACTCCTGCTTTCGCAGGAGCTCACGATGTTCCAAACAATCACAAATCGATCAGCATCCGGGTCGGATCTTCAATCGCTTCCTTGATGATCTTGAGTGCGGTGACTGCCTCACGGCCGTCAATCAGTCGGTGGTCGTAGGACAAGGCCAGATACATCATCGGCTTAATCACGACTTCGCCATTGACCGCCACTGGACGGTCTTCGATCCGGTGCAGGCCGAGCACAGCGCTTTGCGGCGGGTTGATGATTGGGGTCGACATCAAAGATCCGAACACGCCGCCATTGGAAATGGTGAAGGTGCCGCCCGTCATGTCTTCCATCGTCAGCGAGCCTTCCTTGGCGCGCTTGCCGAAATCGGCGATCTCTTTCTCGATCTGAGCGAAGCCCTTCTTGTCGCAATCGCGCACGACGGGGACCACCAGGCCGTTTGGCGCCGAAACCGCGACCGAGATATCGACATAGTCGTGATAGACGATCTCATCGCCCTGAATGTAGGCGTTGACCGAAGGTACGTCCTTGAGCGCAAGGCAGGCTGCCTTGGCGAAGAAGCCCATGAAGCCGAGTCGGATATCGTGTTTCTTGGCGAACAGATCCTTGTATTTGGTCCGCGCTTCGATGACCGCGCTCATGTCGCAATCGTTGAAAGTGGTGAGCAGCGCAGCCTCTTCCTGGGCGCCCTTGAGGCGCTTGGCGATGGTCTGGCGCATCCGCGTCATCTTGACGCGCTCTTCGTTGCGACCGCCAGCAGCTGGAGCAGCGCCTGCAGGCGCTGCGGCAGGTGCAGGCGTTGGGGCCGGGGCATCACCCTTGGCCTTGGCAGCAGCCAGCACGTCTTCCTTGGTCAGACGGCCATCCTTGCCGGTACCCTTGATGGTCGAAGGATCAACCCCGTGTTCCAGCACAGCACGGCGCACGGCGGGTGACAGGGTTTGAGCAGCGGCGACCAAATCCTCGCTGGCTGCGGGCTTGGCAGCCGGGGCAGGGGCCGGATCAGCCTTCGCCGCTGCAGGAGCCGCGCTGGCAGTGGCGCCTTCCTCGATCACGGCGATGACAGCGCCGACTTCGACGGTGTCGCCGACCTCGGCCTTGTGTTCTTGCAGCACGCCCGCGACCGGTGAAGGCACGTCGACTGCAACCTTGTCGGTCTCGAGGCTGGCAATCGGCTCATCGGCTGCAACCGCATCGCCTGGCTGCTTGAGCCATTCGCCAATCGTGCCCTCGGTGACCGATTCTCCAAGTGCTGGAACGGTGATTTCAGTGGCCATAGTCTTCGATCCCTTTCGGCCTGATTATTTGCTTGAAAGCCCGAGCGCATCCGCGACCAGGGCTGCCTGTTGTTCTTGGTGGCGCTTGGCCAATCCGGTGGCGGGAGAGGCCGAAGCTTCGCGTCCGGCGTAGCTCGGCCGCATGCCCATGTGCCCCGCAGCTTCGAGCGAGTCCTCGATCTGGTTCTGGACGAAGAACCAAGAGCCGTTGTTCTTGGGCTCTTCCTGGCACCACACGACCTGTTCGAGATTGGTCATGCGTTTGAGGCGAACTGCCAGCGGCTCTCCCGGGAAGGGATAGAGCTGCTCGATCCGGACGATCGAGACATCCTTGAGGCCCTTCGCGTCGCGCTCCTCGATCAGGTCATAGGCGACCTTGCCGGAGCATAGCACCAGACGCTTGATCTTCTTGTCGGCTGCCGAAGCAGGAGCCATCGACGGGTCCGACTTGATCCGCATGAAGTGGTGCTTGCCTTGGAACTCCTCGCGCGGGCTCTTCGCCATCGGGTGACGCAGCAAGCTCTTGGGCGTCATGATCACCAGCGGCTTGCGGAACGGCCGCAACATCTGGCGGCGCAGCACGTGGAAGTAGTTCGCCGGTGTCGTGATGTTGCAGACCTGGATATTGTCCGAGGCACACAATTGCAGAAAGCGCTCAAGCCGGGCCGAGGAGTGTTCGGGGCCCTGGCCCTCATAACCATGCGGCAGTAGCATCACGAGGCCATTGGCGCGCAGCCATTTGGCTTCGCCGCTGGCGATATACTGGTCGATCATGATCTGAGCGCCGTTGGCGAAGTCGCCAAACTGCGCCTCCCACAGAACCAGGCTTTTCGGATCGGCCATCGCAAAGCCGTATTCAAAGCCAAGCACGCCATATTCGCTCAGCGTGCTGTCATAGACCTCGAACTTGCCATGCGGCAGCGTCGTCAACGGAATATATTTCGCTTCGGTCTTCTGATCGACCCAGACAGAATGTCGCTGAGAGAATGTGCCGCGGCCTGAATCCTGGCCCGACAAGCGAACGTTGTAGCCTTCCATCACCAGGCTGCCGAACGCGAGCGCCTCGGCAGTAGCCCAGTCGAAGCCTTCGCCAGTCTCGAACATTTGCCCTTTTGCCTTAAGCACGCGGCCAAGCGTGCGGTGGATGTTCACATCCTTGGGCACTTCGGTCAGCACGCGGCCGAGCGAGTCAAACATCTTGGGCTCGATCGCGGTTTCGATATTGCGCCTGGCGGTCTCGTCATCAGCAGGCTTGTTGAGACCGGCCCAGCGTCCGCCGAACCAATCGGCTTCATTGGCCTTGTAGCTCTTGGCGGATTCGAACTCTTCTTCGAGATGCGCGACGAACTCGGCAGCAACCTCTTCACGGTGACCTTCGCCGATCACGCCTTCTTCGATCAAGCGTTGCTCGTAAACTCGACTGACCTTGGGATGCTTGCCGATCACGTCGTACATCAGCGGTTGGGTGAACTTCGGTTCATCTCCCTCATTGTGGCCGAATCGGCGGTAGCACCACATGTCGATCACAACGTCGCGGTGGAACCTCTGGCGGTATTCGATCGCGAGCTTGCAGGCAAAGGTCACCGCTTCGGGATCGTCGCCATTAACGTGCAGGATCGGCGCCATCACCCCCTTGGCGACATCGCTCGGATAGGGCGAGGAACGCGCAAAGTGGGGAGAGGTCGTGAAACCGATCTGGTTGTTGATGATGAAATGCAGGCAGCCACCAGTGTCATAACCGGGCACGCCTGAAAGAGAGAGGCTCTCCCACACCACGCCTTGGCCAGCGAAGGCAGCGTCACCGTGAATCAGCACCGGCAGAACCTGCTCCTTCTTGGTCAGATCGTCGCGGATCGCTTGCTGCGCGCGGCTCTTGCCGAGCACAACCGGGTTGACCGTTTCGAGGTGCGAGGGGTTGGGCGTCAGCGACATATGCACCGAGATGCCATCGAACTCACGGTCGGTGCTGGTGCCCAGGTGATACTTGACGTCGCCCGAGCCACCGACATCTTCGGGATTGGCTGTGCCACCCGAAAACTCGTGGAAGATCACTTTGTAAGGCTTGGCCATCACATTCGCGAGTACGTTCAAACGGCCGCGGTGCGCCATGCCATAGATGATCTCGCGCACACCGGCTGAGCCGCCATGCTTGATCACTGCTTCGAGTGCAGGAATCATCGATTCGCCACCGTCGAGCCCGAAGCGCTTAGTCCCGACATATTTCTTGCCGAGGAATTCCTCATATTGCTCGCCGCGCAAAACGGCGGCGAGGATTGCCTTCTTGCCTTCCGGGGTGAACTGGATCGTCTCACCCGGGCTTTCGAATTTGTCCTGCAGGAAGCGCCGCTCTTTTGTGTCGGCGATATGCATGTATTCGAGCCCGACCTTGCCGCAATAAACCTGAAGCAGTCGCTGGTGCAGCTCGCCCACTGTGGTCCATTCCATGCCGAGCACGCCGCCGACATAGACCTCTTCCTGTTCCTTTCCGGCCAAGCCGTGAAATTCGAGTGTCAGGTCGGCTGGTGCCTCGCGCTTGGCTGAGAGACCGAGCGGATCGAGTTCAGCCGCCATATGGCCGCGCACACGATAGAGCCGGACCAAGGTCATCGCCTTGTTCGACAGGTCCGAGGCGTTCTGAATCGCCATCGGATCGGTCGGCTTGCCGGCCTTCTTCGCGGCCTTCTCGATCACCACCTGCATCTGCGTGGGGTCGAGCGCCGTGGTCAGGTCTTCGCCCGCCTCTGCAACCTGATCGAGCCAGCGAGGATTGCCCCAGGACGGTCCCGGCTGCGGGCCTTCCTGGTCGGACATTTGCGGTACGAAGCTTTGCGTCTCTTTATTCATGGCAAGTCACCTAATGTGCGACCCAGCCAGCCCTCCAGCATTCCCCCGGGGAGGAGCATGGAATGCGTGAGGGCGGTCAGGCCATTTCCTTGAGCATTGCATCGAGCGTGGTGCCGAGTTCGCTGGGCGAGGGCGAAACACGGATGCCCGCATCTTCCATCGCCGCAATCTTGTCTTCCGCGCCGCCCTGGCCGCCAGAGACGATCGCCCCGGCGTGACCCATCCGGCGGCCCGGAGGCGCCGTGCGGCCGGCAATGAAGCCGACGGTTGGCTTCGAACGGCCCTTGGCAGCTTCGGCCTTGAGGAAGGCTGCCGCCTCTTCTTCAGCCGAGCCACCGATTTCGCCGATCATGATCATGCTTTTGGTTTCCGGATCATCGAGGAACAGGTCGAGAACGTCGATGAAGTTGGTGCCATTGACCGGGTCACCGCCGATTCCGACTGCGGTGGTCTGGCCAAGGCCGACAGCGGTGGTCTGGTGCACGGCCTCATAGGTCAGCGTGCCCGAGCGCGAGACGACGCCGACCGAACCCTTCTGGAAGATCGAACCTGGCATGATGCCGATCTTGCATTCGTTCGGGGTCAGGACACCGGGGCAGTTGGGACCGATCAGGCGCGATTTGGAGCCGGTCAGCGCAGCCTTGGCGCGAACCATGTCGAGCACCGGAATGCCTTCGGTGATGCAGATGATCAGCTCGATCTCGGCATCGATCGCTTCGCAGATCGCGTCCGCAGCGAAGGGCGGCGGAACATAGATGCACGAGGCAGTCGCGCCGGTTGCATCCTTGGCGTCCTTGACGGTGTTGAACTGCGGGATACCGATATGCTCGGTGCCGCCTTTGCCTGGCGTGACGCCAGCGACCATCTGCGTTCCGTAATCCAGCGCCTGCTGGGTGTGGAAGGTGCCGGTGTTGCCGGTCATTCCCTGAGTGATGACCTTGGTGTCTTTGTTAATCAGGATGGACATTACTCTGAAACTCCTACTGTATCCGACATTAGCGCCAACCCACTGAAATGCAGCGTCTGGCTTACGACGCTGTCATGCGGCACAAAAAACAACTTGAAACTATCATGCGCGGGCAAAAGACCTGGTTGCCATTCCGCTCGGCTAATCTCAGGACTGGTGAGATTCGTGTCCGGCCCGCGTCCAATTCGCGAGGACATCAGCTCGACTGGGATTGAACGGTTCTCCTCGAAATCATACAGCTGACAGCCGGAAATCCGGATGCCGTCTAGACTGACTTCATCAAGGATGATGTAGACCATCTCTCCTGCAATTACTTTTTCGAAGGCTTCAAGTTCACTGGCTGTCGCCCCCAATTCGGCCGTCGCCATCGCCCCTGCAGTGCGAGAAAAATCCAGAAACTCAGCAATCATACCGACTTCGGTTTCTTTCGTCAGTCGCTGCCATCCTTGCGAGCTTAGGCGGTTTGAGGTTGTTGCTTGGTCCTCGATATCGCCGCACCCTGAAACAAATGCCGAGATCATTTCTTCCGCAGGATACTCATTCGCAAACGCTACTTCCGGAGCGAACGCCGATAAGCCGACCACCAGTCGCAGTGCCATACTCAACCCTGATGGCATCGGCCCGACTCCACTTGGGTTGAATAGGCGGCAGCCAGCAGCGGGCCCCTATCTCTTTCCGTTTGCTCCAGGCTGCCAACCCGGCCTTCGGCGCAGAACATGTAGCGTCCTTCGGCCGTCTTTTCGGGTTTGTAGCTCGTGAATTCGTCGAGGTATTCCTGGATCGGATCGCCACCCGGAAACTGCGTTCGCGCGACGCAAAGGCCACGATCTGGCGGCATCACGATGATGGCGGAGCTGGTGCGGCTGAAGTATATCGAGTCGCTCTTTCTCCGGGTTCCATCATTGGACAAGACGGTGACCAAGGCCCACCCTCGATCGGTCACAACCGTCCGATCCAGCTCGGATGACGCGGTCGCCTCGTAGCAAAGCTGGTGCGCTTCCCGCGCTTCATCGAGAGTCCCGATAGAATTCTGGGCAAGCGCTGGGCCAGTCGCTGTCGCGTTCAATGCTGTTGCGACAATGGCTAGAGCGCTGATGCGGACGCTTTTCATGGTTCAGTAGACGTCCAGCTTTGAGCGGTGGCGGAGCGTCCCGACAACAAAGGCCACGACGGTCGCAGCTGCCATGATCCAGATTGGCCAGACAAACATCAGACCGATCGCTCCTTCGCCGCTAAGGCTGCCAGTTAGCCAGATTATGACCGCATAGGCGGCAATCCCAAGCAGCGGCATGGCTGCTATTGCTGCCCATCGCTTCATTCCATTGGATGCAAGTACGCCGGTCAAAAGCGGCGTAACAAACAGCCAAATGCCAAGAAGGAGGAGCAGCGGGGATGCCATCACGCCAGCGAGCTATCCAGCCCCTTGCACGCTTCGAGCAACTCCTCGACCGCGTCGGTGCTTACCTTGAGATTAGTCTTCTCTTCGTCGCTCAGCTCGATCTCGACCACATCTTCGGTGCCGCCAGCGCCGATCACAGTCGGAACGCCGACATAGAGCCCGTCGAGACCATATTTGCCCTCAACATAGGAGGCGCACGGCAGGACCCGCTTCTGGTCACCGAGATAGGCTTCTGCCATTGAAATCGCGCTGGTTGCCGGTGCGTAATAGGCCGAGCCAGTGCCAAGCAGGCCAACGATTTCGCCGCCACCCTTGCGAGTGCGGTCAACGATTTCATCCAGACGCTCTGCAGGAACGCCCTTGATCTTGGCGTAATCGTCAACTGGAATCCCGTTGATCGTGGTGTAGCTCTTGACCGGAACCATGGTGTCGCCGTGGCCACCGAGAACGAAGGCGTTGACGTCCTTGACCGAGCAATCGAATTCCCAGGCGAGGAAGGTCGCAAAGCGCGCGCTGTCGAGCACGCCAGCCATGCCCACCACCTTGTTGTGCGGCAGGCCGGAGAATTCGCGGAGCGCCCAGACCATCGCGTCGAGCGGGTTGGTGATGCAGATCACAAAAGCGTCAGGGCAATTGTTCTTGATGCCTTCGCCAACCGCTTTCATCACCTTGAGGTTGATGCCGAGCAAATCGTCGCGGCTCATGCCGGGCTTGCGCGGAACTCCGGCGGTCACGATCACCACGTCAGCGCCGGCAATGTCGGCATAGTCATTCGAACCGGTGATCTTGGCGTCGAAGCCTTCGATCGGGCCGCATTGACTCAGGTCCAACGCCTTGCCTTGTGGCATGCCTTCAGCAATGTCGAACACGACGATGTCGCCCATTTCTTTCTTGGCGGCGAGGTGGGCGAGGGTGCCCCCGATCATGCCTGAGCCGATGAGAGCAATCTTTTTGCGGGCCATTATTGGTATTGTCCTTCCCTGATCCCTCGGGACGAGCTCTGAACCGTGGCTGCGCGATGTCGTCTCTCGTCCCAAACGACATAATTGGCACCGCGCCAGTGAATTGGTTCGCTCGAAGTAGGCCGCTGAAATGGTGATTGCAACCAGCAAAAGGTCGCATGCCGCAACTATCTTTGCGATTAGTTTGCAGTATCAATAAGGGGAAAGAAGTCAAAGCCCGTCCGGAAGACCGGGCGGTGCTCCAATCGCTTTGATGGTTACCGTAGAGCAGTACTGCCCGCGAGCTCAGCCGGCGGCTTGGGCTGCTTCGTCGTCGCTGCGCCCCTGCGCGATCAGCATGGCCGCCATATAGTCTGGGACGGCGCGGCTGAAATAGAAGCCCTGGCCCAGGTTACAGCCGGCTTCGCGGACCGCCTCAACCTGTTCGACCGTTTCCAGTCCCTCAGCAACAATATCCATCTCAAGCGTTTGCGCCATCTCGGCGACCGCCCGGATGATCGCTTCGCTCTTTCGGCCGACATTGGGGCCGGAGACGAAGCTGCGATCGACCTTAATCTTCTTGAATGGGAAGGTATTGATATAGCCCAGCGAGGAATAGCCGGTCCCGAAATCGTCCAGCGCGAACTTCACACCGATTTCCGACAGCTCCTGGATGAAGTCGGCAGTGGCGTGATTGTCCTCGATGAACAGGCTTTCGGTTACCTCCAGTTCAAGCCGGCGAGGATCAAGGCCCGCCTCGCGCAGCGCATTCTTGATCCCCAGGGCAGCGCCCGGCGCGCGGATCTGGAGCGGTGAGAGGTTGACCGCGACCGTAATGTCCTCAGGCCATTGCGCTGCAGCGCGCGCGGCCTGTTTGGTGATCCAGTTTCCGAGCGTGACTATGACGCCGGTCTCCTCGGCCACGGGGATAAACTCATCAGGGCGCAATTCGCCCTTTTCAGGGTGGAACCAGCGAACCAGTGATTCAAAAGTGCGGATTTTGCCGGTTTCCAAGTCGACGATCGGTTGGAAGAAGATCGACAGCTCATCTCGTTGCAGGGCAGCGCGCAATTCGTCTTCAATCTCGCGCCGACGCACCAGATCGCGGGTCATCGTCTTGTTGAAGAAGCAGGTTTGGGCGCGACCGCCAACCTTCGCGTGATAGAGCGCGAGGTCCGCGCTCTGCATAATAGTTTCTGTGTCGCGGCCATCTTCCGGCATAATCGCAACGCCCAGCGAGGCTCGCACCTCAAGGCGATTACCGTCAACTCGGACCGGGCGCATAATCTCGGCGTGGATTTCGCTTGCCAGGAGTTCGGAGTGCTTGCGGTCATTGATCGGGCAGAAGATCACGAATTCATCGCCACCAAAGCGTGCAACTGTGGCATTTTCCGGTGTTACCTCGCTCAAGCGACCGGCGATTTCGCTCAACACTTTGTCACCGACCGGATGACCGAGCAGATCGTTCACCTCCTTAAAGCGGTCGAGATCGATCCAGAACAAGGCGAACCGGCTGTCATCGGCCTTGGACATCATGGTTTCGACCATGGCATGGTTGAGGCCAGCCCGGTTGTTAAGATTGGTCACGACATCGGTCCGGGCGAGAAGCTGCATCTGATCTGCCAGTTTGGCGCTGGTGTCGGCCGCTTCGATCGATTCACGCAGAACCTTGTGCACGTTGAGAGTGATCGACAGCATAGCTGAGCACAGCAGGCTGATCGTCACCAAGAAGACGATGTAGGCCGCTCCGCCGATCATCAGACACGCGGTCATGACTGGCAAGCAAACCAGGCCCAATTGACCCATCGCCAGCTTGGGCCGACCAGCATTGCGTGCACAAATACCCACGCCATAGCAAAGGGCATTGGCGGCCATCATGGCCTGGACGCCCTGTCCTGCGTTATTCAGCAAGGTGATGGCAGCGGTCAGACCCAGTACGAATGCGTAGCTGAACGCCCCCAATTCGTAGACGATTTCCAGCTTTTGCGTGCTGGTAGAGGTGTTGTCGGGCGACATTCCCAGCGCTGCGGTGACGCGAGCAACCACGATGACAGTCAGGACACCGGAGAGGACATAGAGGATGGGAAGATCGCCGATCCAGGCCGCAGCGGCCGTCGCTGCAATGCCACACAACCCACCGATGGCGAGGCTAGAAGGTTGTGTGTAAAGGGTTTTTACAAGCGTACGCCGAACCCGTTCGGACACATTGTCCGTCCGTTTTCGAGACCCGAGGCGTATGCGCGCCATTGCGAGGATTCTTCCGATCGCCATACAGCGCGGGGATAGGCATATAAGGTCAAGTTCCGGTTAACGATGCAAATCCGCAGAAAACCTTGCGGAAACGGGGACTGCGAGGCAGTTGGATTAGCGCCGCTCATGAAGCGGGATCGAGCTGGGCAATGCGATCATTGGCTTCGCCTGATTGCTCAAGCTTTGCGGCCAAACGACGGTCCAGCGTGCGGGTGATATCAAGCCACCAATCGTAGGCTTGACGATCACCGGCAAAGAACGCTTCTTCGGCCTTGGCGCGAGCTTCGCGTGCGGCACCAAGGCCATGCTCGGCGAAGTGGCGCAGTGCGGCATGCAGCACCTGATCGGTTGCAGTCCGCGGCTTGCCATTGTCATTGGCTACTTTGCCGATGGCTCGCCGGGCAAGCGCCCGCGCGATCGGCGAGCATGAAGGTTTGCGAGCGGCGGCAAAGTGAAGCGTCATGGAGGCGATGTCCCTTGGGCGCCGGCGAGGCGCGCGTTCATTTAATCGATCCGTAGATAGATGACTTCAGCTAAGGCTTGGTTCCGGGAAAGGGTTGATGAGAGGTTAAGGAACGCCAGACCCGGCTCTCGACTCCAGCCTATTGATCGCCGTCCCGTCCGAACTCTTGCGCCGCTTCGCGGGTGATCGATATCCCCGGCATGGAGTTCTTCCATTGACCGGCTTGGGCATATTCCTGTTTGACCTGCCCGGCGGCTTGCATCGCTGGATCGACCGGAGTGGAGATCACCGGGCCAGCGCTGCCCGAAGGCGGCGTGGACGCCGTGGCTGCAGAGTATGAGGCAGCGGTTGATGGGACGGTCCTACGCGGCGCTTCTACAGCCTGCTGTGCTCGGCGGGCGCCGCGCTCGGCGACATTCGGCTCGACCCCCGTGTGCGTCATCGAGAAGGCGGATTTGCCGCCTCCGCGACCGCGTGTCTTGTAAAAGCGATGCGCCCCGATTGTGCCAATATGGTCGAGCGAGCTTGCCCAATAGGGATTGACCCAATGGGTGTGATAATGGGTCGCCAGACCGATCGGCTTGTAGACCTCACCGCCCAGCGCATCAGAGGCGATCTTACGTGCGCGTTGCCAGCCCGATTGGCTCGGCTTGCGGGTCAGACTGCCATCACAGGTGAAGGTAAACTGACAGCCGGTTGAACGTTGCGAGCCTTCGAATACGACCCCGCAAACCGAATTGGGCCAGCTCGAATGCGCTAGTCGATTCAGCACAACCTGAGCGACGGCTCGCTGACCGGCTGCACTTTCGCTGGCAGCCTCATAATAGACCGCCTGAGTCAGGCAATGCATCGCGCGCGACAGGCTGGTGCCGCTCATCTTCGCGCGGAACGGGTCGGCAGCAGCGCCGACATCGATAAGCTCGCCATAATTGCTGGAGCCCGGTTCGGTGGCCAGAGGATCGCTGCTCGGCAGCGCGATCAATGCCGCAGCTGGCGGGTCAGCGAGAAAATAGAAGGCTGAGCCGGGAAAGCTTTGCCCAGGTGTCTCAAATGGCTGGAGCACGTGCTCTGCCGCATGCTCTTCGGTCATGGCAATCGGGCCAACCGCATTGCCAGGCAGCGCGCCAAAATCCCCAGGCGCGGCCATCGCTGGCACTGCGATCGCAGCGAGCAGGATCGACAGACGACGCTTGAGGATTGTCTTGTTCTCGGTCTTGCCAGATTTTGGGCCAGATTTTGGGCCAGATTTCGGGCCAGATTTCGGTTGGGGCGCGCCCGTGGTCTGGTCAGGCAGACGGATCACCGCAGGCGGCGTTTCGCTTTTCAAGATCGAACGGGCGCGGGCGCGTGGCCTCATGGGGGGATCCTTTGTCGTGAGGATCTCCTACGCGCGCGCGAAGAGGCCGACGATTGCTTCGTCAGGGCCGTCCCAAAACCACACAGGGGAAAAGCAAGCCCTGAAGCAAAGCGGGGGAGGTTTGGGCGGGGAAGGTTAGGGCGCGCCCTTAAGACGCGCCCTTTCCTGGATTACTCAGCGCTCATGATCGGCGGAGCGGTCGGTTCAACCGCTTCGCTTTTCTCTTCCAGCAGCCCACGGCTGATCAGCATCGGCGTCACATCGGGCTGGCGGCCAGCGAAGTTTTCGAACATTTCGAAATAGTCCATCGTACCGCCGCGGCTCAGTACAGTCTTGCGGAAATGCTCGCCCGCTTCGCGCGACAGCGCACCATTCTCTACGAACCATTTGCGCGAATCCTTGTCGAGCATTTCGGTCCACAGATAGCTGTAATAGCCGGCCGAATAGCCCGCCGGTGAGCTGAAGATGTGGTTGAAATAGTTCGAGCGATAACGCGGCGGCACCAGATCGATCTCGAGCCCGAGCTCTTCCAGTGAAGCCCGCTCAAACGCATCAACCTTTTCCGGCGTATCGATCGCGGCGGCCTGTTCGGGCGAAAGGGCGTGCCACTTCATGTCGAGCAGAGCGGCAGCAACCACTTCACCAAAGTCGTAGCCTTGGTTGAACTTCGAAGCGGCCTGGATCTTGTCGACCAGCTCCATCGGGATCGTCTCGCCGGTCTCATAGTGCTTGGCATAGTTCTGTAGCACTTCCGGGTGGGTCGCCCACATCTCGAGAACCTGGCTCGGATATTCGACGAAGTCGCGGGCCGTTGCGGTGCCGGAGAGCGAGACATAGTCCTGGTCCGCGAAGAAGCCGTGCAGCGCGTGGCCGAATTCGTGGAAAGTGGTTTCGACCCAATCCAGGCTCATCAACTGAACTTCGCCTTCGGGAGCCTTGGGCACGTTCAGGACATTGTAGATCACTGGCTTGGTGCCGAGCTTGTGACTCTGCGGCACGAAATTGCTCATCCATGCGCCACCGCGCTTCGACGGACGCTGGAACGGATCGAAGTAGAACAGGCCAAGCTCGCTGCCATCCTCTTCAAACACCGTGTAGACCCACACATCCGGGTGATAGACTGGAAGGTCGTCGCGCTTCTCAAAAGTCAGACCCCAGAGCTTGTTGGCGGTGAAGAACACGCCATCCTCAAGCACCCTGTCCATCTGGAAATAGGGCCGCACAGCGCTTTCATCGACCGAATATTGTTCGGCTTTGACCTTCTCGGCATAGCGATACCAATCCCACGGCTCGACCGTGTGGTTCTTGCCGTCGGCAGCGATCCGCTCGTTCAGGAGAGCGGCTTCACGACGTTGGGTCGCAGCGAGCGCGGGGACCATCTGCTCCATGAAATCGAGCGCGGTCTTGGGCTCTTTCGCCATGCGATTGTACATGGTGTAGCTCGCCCAGTCGGGCTTGCCGAACAACGCTGCCTTCTGAGCGCGCAGCTCGGCGATCTTGGCGAGCGTCATCCGGGTGTCGTTTTCGCCGCCCTGATCGGCGCGATAGGCCGAGGCCTTGAACAGCGCTTCACGAACAGCACGGTTTTCCAGCTTGGGCAGCAACGGTTGCTGCGTGGTGTTCTGCAGCGCGATCGCATATTTGCCTTCATAGCCTTTGCTAGCCGCGAAAGCGGCCGCGGCTTCGATCTCGGTTTCGCTCAGGCCAGCGAGTTCCTCGGCCGTGTCGACCACCAAGGGCTGCTCATTGGTCGCGTTGCGGACCATCTGGCTGAAATCGGTGGTGAGGGTGGAAAGCTCGGCGTTGATCGCCTTGACTTCGGCACGCTCGGCGTCGGTCAGCAGAGCACCAGCCTGGACCATGCCTTCATAGGTGTTCTCAAGCAGCTTGGCTTGCTCGGTGGTCATCGTCATTGCGGCGCGATTGTCATAGACCGCCTTGACCCGCGCGAAGAGCTCAGGATTGAGCGTGATTGCGTCACCGTGCGCGGTCAACTTCGGGCTCACTTCCTGATTGATCGCATCAAGCCGATTGGTGGTGTTGGAACCGGTGAGGGCGTAGAAAACGCGCGCCACGCGGCTCAGCATCGCGCCTGAATCTTCCAGCGCGACAATGGTGTTTTCGAATGTCGGCTCAGCCGGATTTTCGATGATGGCTTTCACCTCGGCCGCCTGGATCGTCATGCCCTGTTCGAAGGCCGGGATGTAATCGTCTTCGCTGATCGTGGCGAAATCTGGTGCGAGAAACGGCAGCGCGCTGTCGCTGGCAAAGATTCCGGTCCCGGTCGGGATCTCGGGAGCATAGGTGGCGTCGGCGGCTGCAGGCAGCGCAGCGGTGTCAGAGGCTGAGTTCACATTGTCTCCATAAGCAGGCGTGCAGGCCACAGCGAAGGCCGCAGCAGCGAGGGCAAGGGGAGCGGTTTTTAGGTTGAACCGGGTGCGGGCCGAAAGGGCCATGATTGTCTCTCCGTAAGGGTCTTGGTCGTCAATTTGGGTGCGAAGGGTTTCGCATCCACTTCGCATATGGCGACCGGCGCCAATCCGCAATGAAAAGACGCCGGTCATGCGCCGAAAGGCGCAGGTTAGGGGGAGGAAGGTGAACCCGAGATGAGGGGGGGTCAGCCGAGTTTCTGAGTTTGCTTTGTCCAATCCAAAACGCGAAGAGGCCAATCCAAACTTGAAGCGCAACTAGTTCAGGCACGAACGTTTGGTTCGACTGGCCTCAGTGACTATTGGGGTACCAATGTCACTGATTGCGAAGAAGGCAGGCTGTCGGCCGATATGTTGAGGTTGATCAGCTGTTGCAACAGCGTGATTGACTGCGATCCGCGGGTAGAGGGGTCTTTCTCACTGGAAGGCTTGAGAGAGTAGAGCTGGCCATGGTCGTCATAGGTCGCGAGCAAAGCTCCAGGTAGTGGACCCTTAACGATCTCAATGACAGATTTAGCGGTTGCGTCCTTGTCGCAATAGCCGTGTTCCTTTTTTGGCGTAGTGCTCTGGTTGGCGGGATTGCTGCACTCAATCTTGTAGACAGGCTTTTCGCTGTCGGGGCCAGTCATCATCGCCCGTGCATAGGAACCCAAGAAATAGAGCAACGACTCCGTCGACCGCGTGAAAACCTCATATTTCACATCGATCTTTCGGCAATATTCAACATTCAGACGGCAATAGAATTCTCTTTTCCTGACCGCAATTTCATCCACAATTTTGGTTAGCCTCCTATTCAAAAGCATGATTTGGGCGGTTTTTTCGAGGTCAGTCATGTCTTTGCTCGAATGGATTTCTTCAATACTGTTACGAATGTCCGTGGCCGAATCCTCTAGGGGTTTCAGCGCGGCAGCCATGGTGTCAAACTGTTGAGCGCTCGTATCCTCTTTGAGTTCTAAGAAGTAGAAGACTTCGCCCCTAACTGCTTCATCGTCTAACAACGCGCTTGATGATTCGCTTGGACCCGCGCTGGATTCGAAATGAGCATCGTGATTAACATCCGAAGTGATTTTGAATTCGTCGAACTTCCGATTGTCTAAGTCTGCCGTTATTGGCCGAAGCAGGTCATTTATCAGCCCTGAGTTTGACGTGACGAGTGCAAACTTCCTTTGTGTGGAGCCGCTGCGCGCGACAAAAGCGACTGATTCTTTGGTTTTTGAGTCTTCTTTCTCGAGGATGTCGAACGTCTTGCCGTCGAGCACGCTGACTTCCTCAAGTGACGATTTGGCCTTGAGATCATCGAGAGGGATGAGGGACTTGGGTGCAGTTGTCGTCTTAATCGGCACCATAACTGTATTGCTTACTAGTCTCCCAAATCCGAATCCACTTTCTGTCGAGAATCGTTCTTGATGCTTGATGGCTTCTTTGCTTCCGGTCGGGGGAACTTTTTGGATCACTAGCTCATCTTCATACGGATGATTGTCCCAACTAAATACATGCTTCGAAACGGGTTTCCACTTAAGCCTCGGGGGCGTTTCCTTCTTCAATCGCGCTGCTTCAACCGCTTCGACCGAGGCCAGATCGGGATTCGAGATTTCGATCTGTATTTCGATGTTGTTGATAAAGAGTGCGGTCAAAAGATCTTCCGGCCAACCCTGTCTGAGATAATACTCGACCAGCGATGGCTTGATGGGGGCCATAATGCCCTGTTGAAACTCCTTTCCCTGGTGCTTTTTCATTTCGTACCCAGGAGTGGCTGTAACTGACGCTCCGACAGAGGGGGAAAAAGTATCGACTGCTCGGGAGGCGGTCGTAGAGACCGACGATTGCATGGCTCCTGCTGCCGTGGAGGTCGTTGTGGAGGAAGACGAGTCCGGAAGACTGCCGCCAAGCGAAGCCTCACCTTTGAACGTTGTTGAGCCCCGCAAAATCGTGAATGTGAAGTGGTGTTTCGGCATCCGCTGGCTGGCGCGAATGACATTGCGTAGGGCTTCCTCGTCTGCCGAGCGGGAAACCAATCGGTTGCTATCAACGGCGATGTCTCTCAAAGGCTCGGTCGCAATACAACCCGCTGTCAGAACAGTCGACAACAACACAGCCAACTTCAATTTCATGACATACCCCCAATCAAATGGGGGCGGTCACACAACTCGTTAGCTGGCGACCGCCCCGCTGAATCTCTCTGCGCCCTTGGAGCGACCCGAAGGGCTTGGGGGAAGATTTGCAAAGAGGCTGCCCGATCTAGGTAGAAACCAGATCGGGGGAACTACAGTTTTCCTATAGGGTTGTTGAAAACATTGAAGTAATTTGATTGAGGCCTACCGGAAAAAAGGATTGGGGCGGGGAAAGCAGGGCTGCGCGCATGGTCATATATTCCCCGATCATGCCACGATCCGGCCTTGACCCGCTTCAATAATTGATCGAACATAGCAAGAACATCGGAGCTTTCAGCATTCCTGCGCGTTGCGCTCTGGACTCGACCGATCTCAGACCCCAAGTGGAGCGCCATGTCCCTCACCAAAATATCTGTCCGTGGCGCCCGTGAACACAATCTCAAAGGCGTCGATATCGATCTGCCGCGTGACGCGCTGATCGTGGTCACCGGCCTGTCGGGTTCTGGCAAGAGCTCGCTCGCTTTCGACACGATCTATGCCGAAGGACAGCGGCGCTATGTCGAAAGCCTCAGCGCCTATGCGCGGCAATTCCTCGAGATGATGCAGAAGCCCGATGTCGAGCATATCGACGGGCTCTCTCCCGCTATTTCGATCGAGCAGAAAACCACCTCGCGCAATCCGCGCTCGACTGTCGCGACGGTGACCGAGATCTATGACTATATGCGGCTGCTGTGGGCCCGGGTCGGAATACCCTATTCGCCTGCAACCGGAGAGCCGATCAGCGCGCAGACCGTTTCGCAAATGGTCGACCGGGTGATGGCGCTGCCCGAAGGCACGCGGCTCTATCTGCTCGCGCCGGTGGTCCGCGGACGCAAGGGTGAATACCGCAAGGAGCTGGCCGAATGGCAGAAGGCCGGATTCACCCGCGTAAGGATCGATGGCGAGCTTTACGGGATCGAGGAGGCTCCTGCGCTCGACAAGAAGTACAAGCACGATATCGAAGTCGTGGTCGATCGGCTGGCGGTCAAAGCTGGGCTCGAAACCCGGCTCGCCGATTCCTTCGAGACCGCGCTCAAGCTGGCTGAGGGGTTGGCCTATGTCGATCTGGCCGATGGCGTGGTGCCAGGGCGCGAGGATGAAAGCGCAAGCGGCGGCGCGATGAAAGGCGCGGGCATCCCCGCCAACCGCATCGTCTTTTCCGAGAAGTTCGCCTGCCCGGTCTCGGGCTTTACGATTGAAGAGATCGAGCCGCGGCTGTTCTCGTTCAACTCGCCCCAGGGCGCTTGCCCGACCTGCGACGGGATTGGCGAGAAGCAGCTGTTCGACCCGCAGCTGGTGATCCCCAATGAAGCGCTGACGCTCAAACAAGGCGCGGTCGCCCCCTGGGCCAAGTCCAACCCGCCGTCGCCCTATTATATGCAGGTGCTGACCAGCCTCGCCAAGGCCTATGACTTCACCGTCGACACGCCGTGGAACGAGCTGGATCCCGATCAGCAGATGATCATCCTCCACGGCACCGGCGGCATGCCGGTCCAGCTGACCTTCAAGGACGGGCGCAAGGAATACACCGTCACCAAGCCGTTCGAAGGCGTGATCGGCAATCTCAACCGGCGGCTGATGCAGACCGAGAGCAGCTGGATGCAGGAGGAGCTGTCCAAGTTCCAGACCGCCCAGAAATGTGAGACCTGCGGCGGCAAGCGGCTCAATGAGAAAGCACTGGCGGTCAAGGTTGCGGGCACCGACATTGCCGCGCCGACTGTGATGAGCGTCGCCGATGCCAAGGCCTGGTTCCTCGCGCTCGACGACCAGCTGACCGATCAGCAGAGCCAGATCGCCCGCGCGATCCTCAAGGAGATCAACGAGCGGCTCGGCTTCCTCGACAATGTTGGGCTCGACTATCTCAACTTGGACCGCACCAGCGGCACGCTCTCGGGCGGTGAAAGCCAGCGGATAAGGCTCGCCAGCCAGATCGGCAGCGGCCTCAGCGGCGTGCTCTACGTGCTCGACGAACCCAGCATCGGCCTGCACCAGCGCGACAATGATCGCTTGCTCGAAACGCTCAAACGGCTGCGCGATCTCGGCAATACGGTGATCGTGGTCGAGCATGACGAGGACGCGATCCGCCAGGCTGACCATATCGTCGATCTCGGCCCCGGCGCGGGTGTGCGCGGCGGCGAAGTGGTCGCCCAAGGCACGCTCAAGCAGATCATGAGGTCGAAGAAGTCGCTCACCGCCGATTATCTCACCGGGCGGCGCGAAATCGAGGTTCCGGCGCATCGCCGCCCCGGCAATGGCCACGACATCACCGTCCATGGCGCGCAGGCCAACAACCTCAAAGACGTCACCGCCAGCATCCCGCTCGGCACTTTCACCTGCATCACCGGCGTGTCGGGCTCGGGCAAGAGCTCGCTGACGATCGACACGCTCCACGCCGGCGCGGCACGGGTGCTCAACGGCGCGCGGGTGATCGCGGGCAAGCATGACAAGATCGAAGGGCTCGAGTTTTGCGACAAGGTGATCGAGATTGATCAATCGCCGATCGGCCGCACCCCGCGCTCCAACCCGGCGACCTACACCGGCGCCTTCACCCAGATCCGCGATTGGTTCGCCGGCCTGCCGGAGAGCCAGGCGCGCGGCTACAAACCCGGGCGGTTCTCGTTCAACGTCAAGGGCGGGCGGTGTGAGCAATGCACCGGCGACGGGCTGATCAAGATTGAGATGCACTTCCTGCCCGATGTCTATGTCACTTGCGAGGAATGCGGCGGCAAGCGCTACAATCGCGAAACGCTCGAAGTGAAGTTCAAGGGCCACTCGATCGCCGACGTGCTCGACATGACGATCGAGGATGCCGAGGAGTTCTTCAAGGCGGTCCCGCCGATCCGCGATAAGATGCGGATGCTCAACGAGGTCGGGCTGGGCTATGTCAAAGTCGGGCAGCAGGCGACGACGCTGTCGGGCGGCGAGGCGCAAAGGGTCAAGCTCGCCAAGGAGCTGAGCAAGCGCTCAACCGGGCAGACGCTGTACATATTGGATGAGCCGACCACCGGGCTGCATTTCGAGGATGTCCGCAAATTGCTGGAGGTGCTGCATCGCCTGGTCGAACAGGGCAACAGCGTGGTGGTGATCGAGCACAATCTCGACGTGATCAAGACGGCGGACTGGATCGTTGATCTGGGGCCCGAAGGCGGGGTTCGCGGAGGTGAGGTTGTTGCGAGCGGAACGCCCGAGGCGGTGGCTCAGGAACCGCGGTCGTTTACGGGGCAGTATCTGCGGCCGATGCTTGAGCGGGCCGGGGTTGGGGCTGGCGCTGCACAAGAGGCGGCGGAGTAAATCCTCCCCAGAATGGGGAGGGGGACCATCCGACAGGATGGTGGAGGGGCGTTTCGCGCTGAGCCCTTCTTCGTCATTGCGAGCCCGGACTTGTTTCGGGCGAAGCAATCCAGATTCGATGCCTTCCACCTTGGGTGGGATCAGAACCAACGGCGAGCGACCAGCGAGCCGCAAGGCCGACCGGCCGTCGCGCCGAATGGCGCGGAAGCCAAGCGAACGGATGTGAGCGCCCGGCGTCTGAGGGCGTAACAAGAGACTCTCACGAAGCGCACGAAGCCCAAATTCGTCATTGCGAGGAGCCGCTGGCTCCGCGGCAATCCAGCTTCACAGGTCTCGGCTTGATGCTACAAATGCAATCCTCGTCGAGCCGCAGAGGAAGCCGAGACGCAGAGTGACTGGTCCAACACATCTCACCCTTGCTGATCTCCCCGACCCCGAGGACGAAGAAGCCTTGCGCGCCTTCATCGTCAGCTTGGATGGCTATAGCCTGTTTGAAACGCGTGAAGAGCTGTTCGAGACCGCTAAACGCGCGCCTCGCGACAGCGTCGAAAGCCTGATCGCCGAATTGTTCGTGCACTACCGTGCGAGCAACCATCAGGGATCAGGCGCAGCGGGAGCCTTTGCCAAGTACCGCGAGCTGTATCCGCTGTTTGTGGAGATGGTTGGCGAGCGGAAGTAATGCTGACGCCGCTAAAGCGGCAGCGGAGCAACGAACCGTCATCCCGGCCTATTTTTCACCGTCATGCTGAACTTGTTTCAGCATAACAAGGGGGGGTGTGCAGTGTTATCCTGAAATGAATTCAGGATGACGATGGGAAGGCCCCGCACCCACCGTCTAAGACCACAACAAAGACAAACCCCACACGAAGCCACGAAGCGCACGAAGCCCGACCTCGTCATTGAGAGGAGCCGCAGGCTCCGCGGCAATCCAGCTTCACCGGTCTCGGCTTGTTGCTAGGCATTGTGTTTCGCGCAGAGCACGCAAAGGAAGCAGAGCCGCGGCGGCGAAGTGGCGCACTTGCGATCATCTATCTAGGGGCTCTTCAAATACACGGACGTCATTGATGGCCGCTTCACACATTAGCTTCATCGTGACACCTTCTGAGATTGGCGGATCAAACTGATCGAAGAAGCGCCTGAGAAGTTCGATCGAGTTGCTCTGTTCGACCTTGCCGTGCTGCTTGCCTTGATCTCGCAGAAGTCTTTTATGGTTGTAAGCAGCGTAGTTTCCCCTTGCACCGACAAGATCGGAGAAATTTGTGATTGATGACATACGTTCTGTCGTAACGCGAAGAGAGTCAGAGATGGGCGGATCGCGCCATTTCAGTTCAATCGCTTCGAATCGGTCTCTTGGCTTTGACTGACGGTGACAAACCTGACCAATGATGAGATTGGTCAAATAGACAGCGCTAACCCTGAATGGGGCCAATAAGTCTGCAGAAGCCCTAATCATATCGACGGCCCTTTCGGTCTCACGAAGCGTTAGCCCCCGTTGGTCCATAGCTATTCCGATCAATGTGAGCGGGTCTACGCCGATCCCCTCATCCAGGAAGTCATCTGAGGTTAGCGATGCCCGCTCAAGCTCGATCTTCGCGAACTCCCGAAGAGCTGGATTAGTCAGCCGATACGTTTTGTCGAAGAACCGATCCAAATAGTTCCGAGCATCAAACTTCTCTCCGTAAACGGCTGATATTGATTGTTCGAGCTGCGATTTATTGATTGAGAGAACGAACACAAAACCTGGTACGTCAAAAAGGTGCTTTATTTCCTCTAGCAAAGAGATTGCGTAACTAGGGCGGCATCGATCCAACTCGTCGATGAAAATAAAAACTGGCAGGCAAGCTTCAGTGTCAGATTCAACTCTCGCCGCTAAGGAAGCGAGGCGGTTTCTTAGCCGAACCATTGAGAGTTTGTTTTCTCTATAAGCCTTAAGGCCCTCCTTCGTCGTAGAGTCAGCGAGTCCACTGATTCTCTCCAGTCCATCTTCAAGTCCACTCTCGACCGCATCGCCTATGTCTTCCGCGAGCTCATCGGAATTCCAAGCATTTTCAATGGCAGTTTCTGCGCCTTCACCGGCAAGTACGGTAACACCCTTTTTGAACACCCCTGAGGCAATACCTTTCGTGAGCGGCACCGCGTTGCCCATCAAATTTGCGAGCTTGGTTCTAAGAGGCTGATCTTCGTCGATGAATGGCGCAAATGCTGTTTCGACGCCATCAAGTATGGCCAGAAACGGACTCTCGATCCTATCATCGGCCCATGCATCAATGAGGCAAGTCGGGTATCTACTGCCGATCTGTTGCTGCATGTTTCGAACGAGATAGGACTTTCCCTGGCCGTACTCACCGTCAATTGCCAGGACGAATCCTTGAGAGATTCCACTTTTTTTTCGGCTTTGAGACCTCCTCTCAAGATATCGAACAATGCTCTCGGCTTGTTCACGACGTCCGAAAGCATCTTCTTCCCAGATTTCTTTAGCATCAATTTCATTGCTCATCAGGTTTACCTCGATTCAATCAACGAATTGAATGAGGAAGATATAGTGTGCATTAATGATTACAAATCTGAACAGCGATCTTTACTCAATACTGGATCAAAATTCGGACACCCAACGTCGATTTCAAATCATCTGAATAAGTTCGCAAGCCTCTAGCTAGTAACTGTCCTACACATCACCTTCGCTATAAATAGTCCGGTTCCCCTCAACCCTCTCAGAGAGGTGAACCATGACCGCCCATCTCAATTTCTTGTTTTCCGCAGCGCATCCGCGCTGCGATATCCTCGCTCACGCGCCTTTCAGGCACATCGCTGCGGGCGGCCAGTCGGCCTTGCGCTCGCCTGCGGCTCGCGTTTCATCGCCAGCCGGGGAGGGTGCAGATGACTGAGCAATTGCCGGTACCCACAAACCCCGCCCACACAATCTTCACCCCGCGGCGGAAGGCCGCCTTCCTCACCCAGCTTGCGCAGAGCGGCAATGTCCGGCTTGCCTGCCGCGCCGCGGGGGTCTCGCCGCAGACCGCCTATCGCGCGCGGCGCGCTTCGCCCGCTCTCGAGCAGGCCTGGGACGCGGCGCTGATCGCCGCCAAGCCGATCGCCGAGCAGGTCCTGGCTGACCGCGCGCTCAATGGCGTGGAGGAGCCGGTGTTCTATCACGGCGAGGAGGTCGCGCGCCGCACGCGGTTCGATGCGCGGCTGCTGCTGGCGCATATCGGGCGGCTCGATGCGCTCGAAGCAGGGCCCAAGATGGAGGCGGCTGTGCGCGATCTCGACGCGCAGATCGCTGCGCTCGAAAGCGGGGAGGAGCTGGCCGAGCCGATCGATCACGACGCGCCCTGGTATGGCGATGAGGACGATGATGAAGATGCGTCGGGTGACAAGTCCGACTGGATGAGGGCTCACTCAGGAGAGCGGGATGGGGGCGTTGATTCCAGCTGGGCTCCTGCTTCCGCAGGAGCTCACGGTGCTGGAGCGCACGGCGAAGGTGATGAGGGGGACTGGGCTCCTGCTTCCGCAGGAGCTCACGATACGGGGGCGCAGGTTGAGAGCACTCACGAAGCTGGCGCTTACGATAATGATCATAACCCTGTTCCAGGTGTTCCATCCTGCAGGGAAAACCCGCCCTCAAGTAGCGCAGCGGTAGGGCAGACAGAAACGCCCTCAAGCAGCGAAGCGTTAGGGCAGACAGAAACCAAAGGCTCGTTTCTCCAGCCCTGGCCCAGATATGACCCCGCCGAGGAAGCAGCGGAGAGCCCTGAGGTTTCGCGCCAAGACGCCGAGCTAGCAGAGACGCAGAGTGGATCAGCGGCTCCTCCTCAACCTGTTGCAGCATCTGTCGTTCGGTTGTGAGGGGTGACACAGCAACTATCCGTCATCCTGAACTTGGTTGGCCTTTGGCCGTCTTCGACTCCAGGAGAACGAGCCATTTGGTGCAGCACCTCCTGTTGTCCTGAAATGAATTCAGGATGACGCGAAACGGGGACAAAGACGCGAGTTGGCGAGGGCGTGGGAGGCTCTGTTCGAAGAGCAAACATGATCTCCTGCGAACGCAGGAGTCCAGACGCCGCTGGGTTCCTGCGTCCGCAGGAACGCACAGGTCCAGTGCGGATACCACGCTGAGCACAAACCAAACCAAGACTCCACCACCCGACAACAATTGACTTGAACCACCCACGCTTCACTATGTCTGCAAACAAGAGATCAGAGTCGCACGGGACGCGCATGAGTAATCGAGCAATCAAACTGGGAGAGACATTATGAAAATCCGCCAATATCTGTTGAGCGCTGCTGTGGGAGCGCTGGCCTTTACTATGCTCAGTCCCGATCCGGCCTATGCCGCCAGTCAAAAGCCGCGCGGCGATATGGATGGCGACGGGATCGCCAATCAGAACGACAAGGATTCGGACAATGACGGCATTCCGGATGAGGAGGACAAGTTCCCCTATGACCACGACAATGACGGGGTCAAAGATGTCGATGACAAGGATATTGACGGCGACGGCATTCCCAATGGCAAGGACCGCTATCCCCGCGACAAGACCAATATGAAAGATCCCGAAGCGGCCGATCCGCGCAAGGCTGAAGGCTATGATCCGACCAAGGCCGATGCCGATGGCGACCGCATCCCCGATGCCGAAGATCCCGATGACGACAATGACGGCATTCCCGACAAGGACGACAAGCACCCGTACGACCACGATAATGATGGCTGTCCCGACTATGCCGATCTCGATGACGACAATGATGGCGTGCCCGATGCCAAGGATGCCCGTCCGTTCGACCATGACAATGATGGCAGGGACGATGCGGACGACGATGATGACGACAATGACGGCCTGCCTGACAAGAAGGACAAGCGCCCGCTCGATCATGACAATGACGACATTCCCGACAATCTCGACCTCGATGATGACAATGACGGCAAATCGGACGCCGATGAATTGCGCGATACCGGTCGGGAAAGCTCAACCCGCGATCACGACAATGACGGGACCGAGGATAATGAGGACGACGACATCGACGGCGATGGGGTCTCTAATGGCAAGGACCTGAGACCCTATGACCAGGACAATGACGGGAGGGATGATTACAACGATCCCGACTGGAAGCCCTGAGGCGGGGGAGTAGGGCGATCCTGGGCCCCCGTGCACCAACCGGGGCCCAGCATGATCTCCTGCGAACGCAGGAACGCACACAGCGAGAGAAGGAGGTGGTGGAAGAAGACGGGGCTCAGGAGCAAGCATGACCTCCTGCGAACGCAGGAGTCCAGGCGCCACTGGGTTCCTGCGTCCGCAGGAACGCACGGAGCGGACCGCGCGGGCTTCCTCTCCCCGCCCTTCTGAATAGCAATGCGGAGCGGTTGACATTGGCCCTTGATAACGTTCACAACGCTCCCGCGGCGAGCCGGCGCTCTGACCTTTTTCGCTCGGCTCGCGCACGGCTTTTGGGAGGGGAAGTCGGACATGGGAAAATCGACGATTGCGGTCCTCGGACCGATCCCGCGGGACAGGATCATCACCCACCGCGGCGAAGTGGTGCAGAAATATGGCTGTGCGATCTACACCGCGGCGGCGGTCGCCTCGCTCGGCGGGGAGGATTACGACGTTCGCTTGGTCAGCCATGTTCGCAAGGTCGATCGCGAGGGCGTGCTGGCGACCTTTGCCGGCTATGGCAATATCGACGGTTCGACCGTGCGCGACGATGCCGACAAGGGCGATATCATCACGCTGACCTATCTCGATCAGAACCGCCGCGAGGAAAGCCAGACCGGCTTCATGAATCCGATCCTGCCGCAGGATGTAGATCCGCTGCTCGATGCCAAGGCCTTTGTGTTCGTGCCGATCACCGATTTCGAAGTGCCGCTCGAAACGCTCAAGCACATCAAGGCCAACAGCGCTGCGCCGATCGTGTTCGACGCTCATGGTCCGACCGTGTGCTGCAGCAAGTTCGGCAAGCGTCACCACAAGTTCTGGGTCGATCGCGACCGCTGGATGCCTTACATCGACCTGCTCAAGATGAACCTCGAGGAAGCGCGCTGCTGTTGGTTCGAGGAAGAGGTCGAGCTCGATGAGCTGGCCGGCAATGAAGAGCTTGCCCGTGACCAGCTGCCCAGGTTCGCACTGGATTGCCTCAACAAGGGGGTCAAGGCGGTCTATGTCACGCTCGACGAAGAAGGCTGCGCGGTGTTCTACAAGGATGACGCGGGCGAACTGGTCGAGACGATTGTGCCGCGGATCGTGATCGAGGATGTGGTCGACACCACCGGCTGTGGTGACAGCTTCGCGGGCGGGCTCGCCTTCGGCTATCTCCGCACCGGCGATTTCGAGAAGGCCGCGCAATACGGAAATTACGCTGGCGCGATGCGCTGCACCAGCATCGAACTGGATATCTACGGCACGATTGACGATGCCGAGAGATGTCTTGCGGAAACCTATGGCTGAGCGAGGCTGAGGCCATTCAACCACAGCCCCGGAGCGGGCGTGATCGTGGAACGGACAGGGGAATTGCACAGATGATGCCGCCACTTAGCAGTGAAGACTGGCTGGTTAGGGAAGAAGGCTTTGCGGTCGAAGAGATCGGCACCTTCGAGACTTTGTTCACGGTCGGGAATGGCTATCAGGGCACGCGCGGGACCTTTGAGGAAGGCCTGGTTGAGGAGCTTTCCGGGACCTATCTCGCCGGAGTCTATGACGATCACGACGCCAATGTGATCGACCAGGTCAATATCCAGTCATGGCTGCCGCTGTCGGTGCGGGTCGATGGCATGCGGGTGGACGGCAATTCGTGCAAGATCGTCGAGCACAGCCGCGTGCTCGACCTGCAGACCGGTCTGCTCCACCGCGACACCCTGTTCGTGGACAAGGCCGGGCGTCAGACCCGGATCAAGACCGTGCGCCTGGCGAGCATGGCGGACCAGCATCTGTGCGGGGTCAAGGCAGAGATCACCGCGGTCAATCACAGCTCGGCGATTGAAGTCACCTCGCGGATTGATGGCGATCGGCACAATCTGGAATCGCTGCCGGCCTATGATCCACCTCGCCCATTCCCGCTCGAAGTGCGGTGGGAGAAATGGGCCAAAAGCCTGCATCTCGAGGCTTTGGATGCCGAAGCGAATGCCGATTACTGCTACAATGAAGCGCGCACCATCGCGACTGACATTACCATCGGTGTGGCGAGCGCGGTCCGCGCACCCGAGGTCGCTGCCTTCGATCGCGCCGAAGTGGATTACCGCGAGGTCGCGCAAGTGTTCTGCGTCGATGCGCGCGAGGGTGAGAGCTACACTTTCGAAAAGCTGGTTGCGATTGTCACTACGCGCGATGGCAAAGGCGATGAGGTCAAACCGGTGGCGATCGAGGCTGCCACGGCCGCTGCCGCCAAGGGGTTTGACCAATGCGCGGAAGAAAGCGCCGCAGCCTGGGCCGCCAAATGGGACGATTGCGATTGTGTGGTGAGCGGAGATGAGGAAGCAACCCGGGCGCTGCGCTTCAATGTCTATCATCTGCTGATCGCGGCCAATCCCAACGATCCACGCGCCAATGTCGGCGCCAAGTCGATGTCGGGCGAGGGTTATCGCGGGCATGTCTTCTGGGACACCGAAGTGTTCCTGCTGCCGTTCTACATCTACACCCAGCCAGAGACCGCCAAGGCGCTGGTCCTGTATCGCTACAACACGCTTCCCGGAGCGATCCGCAACGCCACGGACAATGGCTTTGAGGGCGCGCAATACGCCTGGGAGAGCGCTGACACCGGAGTCGAGACGACACCCAAATGGACCCCTGACGGGGTCAATCGGATCTGGACCGGTGAAGAGGAAATCCACATCACCGCCTGCGTTGCCTATGGCGTGATGACCTATGTCACGGCGACCGATGATTGGGACTTCATGCGCCATTACGGCGCAGAGATGCTCTATCAGACCAGCCGATTCTGGATCAGCCGGCTTGAGCACAATACTGGCGAGGATCGCTATGAGCTGACCCGGGTGATCGGTCCGGACGAATTCCACGAGCATATCGACAACAACACCTTCACCAACCGCATGGCGCAGTGGCATCTCGACAAGGCGGCAGAGATTTACGCCAAGCTTGAGCAGGATCCTGAGGTTGACCATGTAGCGCTGACGGCCCGTCTCGGTGTCGATGCGGCCGAGGTTGCCGAATGGAGCCGGGTGGCTGCCAAGATCTATATCCCGGCCGATCCGGCGAAGAATCTGATCGAACAATTCGAAGGCTATTTCGGGTTGGAGGATCTCCCCATCACGCAATGGGATGAAAACCACATGCCGATCTATCCTGAAGGGCACGATCACTTCTCGCTCAACAGCACCATGCTGCTCAAACAGCCCGATGTGGTGATGCTGATCTACATGCTGCCCGATGAATTCAGCGCCGAAGCCAAGAAGGCGAATTTCGAGTTTTACGAAAAGCGGACCATGCACAAGAGCTCGCTCAGCCCCGCGATCCACGCGATCATGGGGATTGAGACCGGCGACCATTCTTCGGCCCATCGCTATTTCGAACGCTCAGCCTTCGTCGATCTCCGCAACAACCAGGGCAACACGGTCGACGGGATCCATATCGCGTCTGCAGGCGGAACCTGGCAATCAGCGGTGAATGGCTTTGGCGGCTTCCGGGTCCGGCATGGCGAAATGACCTTCAATCCCTGGCTTCCGGAAGAGTGGAAAGAGCTGACTTTTGCAATCCGTTGGCGCGGTTCGAAATTGAATGTCCGGATCGGCCATGATAGCTGCCGATTCCTGTTGGAAGGGCCTGCCGATTCCACCGAAACCGTAGTGCTGGGGGACCAGCGTCTCACTCTCACCGCTGGGGTCGAGCAATCGGCTCCACTCGCTTGATATTGTCTGCAAACCGGCGCCACGAGGGCTCTATGTCGATTAAGGGACTGATCTTTGATCTCGACGGCGTCTTGGTCGACACCGTGCCGACCCACTACCGTGCGTGGGCCCGTATGTTTCACGAATTCGGCTATGAGTTCGGGCGTAAGGAATATCTGACCCTGGTCGATGGTCGATTGCGCTACGATGGGGCCCGCGCGGTGATGACCGATGTCGATGAGGCGACAGTGATCGAGCGGGCCAACCGCAAGAACCAATATTATCTCGAGGCGATTGATCGCGGTGAATTCAACACGTTTGAATCCGCCCTGCGGCAGGTCCGCGCCTTTCATGCCGCTGGATTCAAGCTGGCGGCTGCTTCAAGCAGCGCCAATGTCCGCCACATTCTCGAAACCATCGGGATCCTCGATCTGTTCGAAACTGTGGTTGGTGGCCCGGATGTTGAGCAAGGCAAGCCGCACCCTGAGATTTTCCTAACCGCTGCAGCCGGGCTAGGGCTCGCGGTCGAAGAATGCGTTGTGGTCGAAGACGCAGAATCGGGAGTGGCTGCAGCCAAGGCCGGCGGCTTTTATTGCTATGGTCTGCGGTACGAGAATGACGATGCCGAGCTTCCGCATTCGGCTAATCTCGAACTGGCTGATACAATCATCGGATCTTTGGAAGAGATGGACCCGGAGAACGTAACCTCCGCGCGCTAAATGGGAGGATCGCAATGGCTATTCGGACCGGCAAAATGCCATGCCCCAATTGTGGTGAGACGATTGAGCTCGAACTCGAAGCATTGATCCGTGGAAGCAGTTTCTCGTGCGCCAATTGCGATACGGTGATCGGCATGGACACGCATGATCACGACCTCGCAATTGACGCGCTCGACAAGATGAAGGCGCTCAAGGCCGCGAGGGAGAAGATGAAGGGGCTTGGGAATGACGATTGAGGCCTAGCCTGAGCGTCGCACCAGTTCTTCAATCCAGGGCAGGTGCTGGCGGCCGATGAACAATCGACCAGCGATGACGAAGCCGGGGGCATCGACCACACCCGCTTCCTCAGCCTCGGCCTGCGCGGCGGTAAAGGCGGCTCTCGTGGTGCTGAGATCGCCGAGGTGGTCTGCTGCGCTGGTGGCGAGGAGCTCAGCTACAACTTCGGGTTCATCCAGGTCTCGATGGTGCTCCCAGTATGCCGAGAAGGCAGCGCGGATGAAGGGCAGGCGGTCACCCCTAATCTGCGTGAGGGCTCCGAGAGCGAGCTCAGTCGAGCCCTCGTCCGCCGGGTAGCGCAATTCGATCCAGCGCAGGCCAGCATAGAAAGTGTCGGTCTCGCGGCGCGATTGCAGACGGACCTGGTGGTGGCTCGCGATCACAGCGCGATCGGCACCGCTGTCAGGCAGATCGCGCTCCGCCGTGCTGAAAGGGCGCCAGTCGATAGCGATCCGATAACGCTCGGCCATTGCAATAATGGGATCGATGGCGAGCAATGAACCAGCACTCTTGAAGTCTATATAGGCGGTCAGCATCATGCCACCTCGTAAGCGATGTCAGGGGCAGGGCCCTCGCGACCAGACAGTGCCCAACGCAGGTAGGGAATGTGCTCGCGGCCGTGGAAGACCTGACCATCAAGGACATAGCTCGGGACGCCATAGATACCCTTGCCGTGGAATTGCTGCTGGAGCGCGTCATGGGCCTCGCGGCCGTCTCCTGAGGCGAACGCCGCGAAGCCCTCGGCCGAGACGCCAGCTTCCTCAAGGCAGGCATCGACCACCGCGAGGTCTTCGATGTCGAGCTCACGCCGCCAGAATCTTGGAAAGACATTGGTGAGGAATCTGGGAAGCTGCGCGCGGGAAGTTTGGTTGATCCAAAGGATCGCGATGTTGATCAGCTCAGAGTTCCAGATCTTCTCCGTGCCCTTGAGGATCAGACCCTGCCGTTCAGCATAGCGCCGGGCATCGCCATAGGAATATTTGATCGCCTTCCATGTGCGATCGCTGCGTCCTTGCGACGCGACCACTTTGCCATCGCGTTTCTGAGCCGAGCCAAGGTAGCTGGGTATGTTGAGAGTAAGCGGGCGCCATTCGAATTGCAGGCCCAGCTCGTTTTCGAGCTCGAGAGTCGGTCCGATGGCAACGAGAGCGTAAGGGCTTTTGACATCAATATAGACGATCAGCGGCGCTTCGCTTGTCAGTACATCCATGGCCAGCCTCCAGAAGAATATGTAGCGACCTACCGATCGGTAAGTCAACGGGTGCGCGAAGAGAACTTGGGCCTATTTGCCTTCTCGGAGACTCAAAGGCGTGCCAGCCAAACTACCAAGTAGCGCCTGATTTTTGCCCGACTCGGGAGCATGCCTTAGAGTCATGATTGGTTGTTTGAATGGGAGGGGAACTATGATGACACCACACAAGACGGCCGTTGCGCTGCTTGCGGCCAGCGTATTAATGGCCATGCCAGCCATCGCGCAAGACAATCTCGCATTTCTCGGGACCTCAATGTTCGGCGAATATGAGGTGGGCGGAAAAGGTGCTGGCGAAGAAGCCAGCGGAGACTTCTCGGCCGAGCTTGACCTCGACAGCGGGCAGATCTGCTACATGCTTGAATTTGAAGGGATTGATGACTTCACCGCAGCGCATATTCACAAGGCACCTGCGGGGGAAAACGGTCCTCCGGTGATGACATTGGAGCTGATGGGACCTGAGGGCGACGACGTCTGCACTCAAGCGGATGTCGAATTGCTCAAGGATATCGCCAAGAACAAGGCGGATTACTACGTCAACGTTCATACGACTGAGTTTCCAGCTGGCGCGATCAGAGGCCAATTGGGACAGTAGTGCAGATAGATGCAGCGCTCTCACAGTGAGTGCTGATTGGCTGCCCAGGAATTGCCCTGTCAGTTGAGCAAGACCATTTGCACACGAGCATGACCGCTGCGGATCATTCCGATCCTTTCGGCTGCTCCCCGGCTGAGATCGAGCACCCGTCCTGGAATAAAGGGTCCGCGATCATTGATTCGAACCGTAACCGATCTGCCATTGCTGGGATTGGTTACTCTGACCCGGCTTCCGAATGGCAGTGTCTTGTGCGCAGCAGTCATGGCTTGCATGTTGAAGCGCTCACCATTGGCAGTCAGACGGCCATGGAAGCGGCGCCCATAGTATGACGCAACGCCAATGCCGAGGTCCCGACCTGTTTCCTCCAGCGGAGGTTCGATGGTTGTGAGGTCGACCGCTCCTGCCGAGCGGATGACCGGTCCTGGCGGCAGGCTGTAAGGTGCAAAGCGAAGGTCGAAATCAGACGGCGTAGTATCCACCGCGGCATCCTCTGCCTGCAGCGGCATGGCCACGAGGGCAGCGAACCCTACAGTGATGCAAAACCGAGTCAGCGAGCGACCACGCGCTCGCAGCGAGTGTGTCCGTTTCTCTCCCATCACAGGCGAGGATAGTGCATCCGCATCTGCATAGGCAAATGGCCTCTGGATAAACTGTGTGAAGTCTGCGGTGGGTCAGGATCGGGATCGCGCATACGCAAGCGACTTTGATTGAAGCAGCAGATCTGGATTTGGCCAGTTTGATCCGACCGCAAAAAGGCAAATGGGGCCGGCATTGCTGCCGACCCCACTCTCACCGGCGCGTGGTCGCCCTTTCTCGCGGTCTGTTCGGCGAACCTCCCTTTCCGCGTTCCAGAGCGCGCTTGGCGCCCGATGTCTCACCGTCACCGAAGTGCCGGGTTTCGTCACCGGCGCTCGCACCGGCATCCGACTACTGCTTGCGAACATTCGCTGCTTTCCCGAGCCGAAGCCCCTGTCCGCTGCGTATGCCCCTAGGGCAGTGCCGAGACCGTTTCTCTTTCCGCCGTAGCCCTCAAACAGTCTGCCTGAGCTTTCGCCCCGACTTCCCTCAAGCTATGGCCCGATCCACGGCCATCCGATGGATGAGCTTCGCGATCTCCTCAAACGATCCGACTTGCCTCCGGCCGAAACCTTCTGCATGCCTTCTCTCGAAGTCCGCGTGGACAACTTCCACCGCGTCGAAAGTTTTAGAAATTCTAACAAAATCAGAGTGTTGCCACTCAATTTTGCTTTCTTTTCTCGCCCTTTCGATGTTTAGAGACTGCGCTCAAGAACTGAGTCGCGCAAGCCTGGCAACCCCGACTTTTCCACTTTTGCCCAGATCATCTGTGGATGACGGTGGATAACTCCACGACTCGTCGCATTTGGCAGAGTGGATTGGGAACTTTCCCGAATGAGAGCCCGTTTCTGTCTCTTGTACCGCGTGCCTCTTTTGAGCCGACTGAGTCGAATCCTTTTTCGCGCTATCGATCGCGTTGGGCCAACAGCCGTAAACGCAAGGCGTTGAGCTTGATGAATCCCTCGGCATCTTGCTGATCGTAGGCGCCGGCATCGTCCTCAAAGGTGACATGGGCTTCCGAGTAGAGCGCGTGGGGGCTCTTGCGTCCGACAACACTGGCCAGACCCTTGTATAGTTTGAGCCGCACCGTGCCCGTCACCTTGTCCTGGCTGTGATCAATCGCTGCCTGCAGCATTTCGCGCTCTGGGCTGAACCAGAAGCCGTTGTAGATCAGCTCGGCATAGCGCGGCATCAATTCATCCTTGAGATGCGCGGCGCCACGATCGAGCGTGATCTGTTCGATTCCGCGATGGGCGCGCGCGTAAATCTCGCCGCCGGGCGTTTCGTACATCCCGCGGCTCTTCATGCCCACGAAGCGGTTTTCAACCAGATCGAGCCGGCCAATGCCGTGCTTGCGACCAAGCTCATTAAGCGCGGTCAACAATGTCGCTGGTGACATCGCCTCGCCATTGAGCGCAACACCGTCGCCGCGTTCAAACTCAATCGTAATGTATTCCGGAGTGTCAGGTGCGTCCTCGGGATGGTCGGTGCGGGAGTAGACGTAATCCGGCGTCTCTTCCCACGGGTCCTCCAGCACTTTGCCTTCCGACGAAGTGTGCAGGAGATTGGCGTCAGTGGAGAAGGGCGCCTCGCCACGCTTGTCCTTGGGTACGGCGATTTGATGCGCTTCGGCCCAGGCGATCAGGGCGGTCCGGCTGGTAAGATCCCACTCGCGCCAAGGTGCGATCACTTTGATGTTTGGATCGAGAGCGTAGGCGCTCAATTCAAACCGTACCTGATCATTGCCCTTGCCGGTCGCACCATGGGCGATCGCATCAGCACCGGTTTCATGCGCGATCTCGACCAGACGCTTTGAGATCAAGGGTCGTGCGATAGAAGTGCCCAGCAGATAGTCACCTTCATAGCGGGCATTGGCGCGCATCATCGGAAAGACAAAGTCGCGGGTGAATTCCTCGCGCAGATCTTCGATAAAGATGTGCTTGTCGGGGATCCCCATCGCGCGGGCCTTGTCGCGGGCCGGCTCAATCTCCTCGCCCTGGCCGAGATCAGCCGTGAAAGTCACGACCTCGAGACCGCGCTCCACACTGAGCCACTTGGCGATTACCGAAGTATCCAGCCCGCCCGAATAGGCGAGGACGACTTTCTTGATGTCAGACATTTGAGCACTTTCGCTTGGAGAGGCCGCGCGGCTAGCAGCCGAGGGTCAAGCTTTCAACAACCGTTGTTCCTCTGCGGCGATGTAATCGCGGGTCAGTGGCAAGGCGCGGCGGTTGCGGACGTACTGGATCTGGTAATTGCACATACCGCCATACTCAAACACCGTCGCGGCGCCTGATAGGTAGAAGGTCCACATCCGGAAGAACCGCTCGTCATACATCTCGATGATCGCGTCCTTGTTGGCGAGGCAATTGGCATACCAGCAGCGCAATGTTTTGCCATAGTGGACTCGCAGGGCCTCGACATCGCTGGCAATCAGGCGGAACTTTTCGCTCGACTCCACGGTCTCCGACAGGGCGGGAATATAGCCGCCAGGGAAGATGTATTTGCGGGTGAAGGCATCGGTGGTGCCAGGCTTGCCCATCCGGCCGATCGTGTGAAGCAGCATGACGCCATCGTCGGTCAGTAGATTGGCGCAGGCTTCGAAAAAGGTGTCGAACTGCGGCTGGCCGACATGTTCGAACATCCCGACTGAGACGATCCTGTCAAACTTGCGCCCTGCCGCAGCGAAGTCGCGATAATCGACCAGTTCAATACTGACCCGGTCTGCGACACCCGCGGTTTTGACGCGCTCTTGCGCCAATGCCAGCTGCTCATCCGACAGTGTGATCCCGGTGACATGGACGTCGTAATTCTTGGCCAAGAAAATCGCCATGCCGCCCCAGCCGCACCCGATGTCGAGCACCTTATGTCCGGGCTTGATGGCGAGCTTTGCCGCGATATGCGCCAGTTTTGCGGTCTGCGCCTGACCCAGGGTGATGTCATCATTTGGCCAATAGGCGCAGCTGTATTGCCAATGCTCTTGATCGAGCATCAAGGCATAAAAGTCGTTGCCGATATCGTAGTGGTGGGCGACGTTCTTTTTTGAGCTGATCCGGTTGTTGACCTTCTCATAGGCATTGCCCGCGTTGTTCACGAGCCGGCGCAGAATGCTGGGTCGACCGATATCGCCCCCTTCATCCCAGCGATTGTTGGCACGCAGAAGCGTGACGAGATCCATGATGTCGCCTTCTTCGATCACGAGACGGCCGTCCATGAAGGCTTCCGCAGCTCCCAGGCGGGGGTCAAGGATGATATCGCGTGGAACCCGATCATCGGTGCAGCGGGCAACGACTTCGGGGAAGCCCTCTGTAGCGGTGCCATAAGTGCGGGCATCGCCGTCGGCGAAGACCATACCCAGTCGCCCCTTGGTCACGCCGCGTGACAAGAACCTATCGAAAAGTGCTTTGCTCATATGTTTCGTCGTCCAACCAGGGAGACCCGCCCTCTGTCAATGCGCCTTCAAACCCAGGCTTTTGTCGCTGTCAACGATGAGTTATCCTATGCGCCATGGCAGAACCCAAAACCCAGATCACTGATGTCGATCCCAGCGACTTTATCGCGGCCGTCGAACCGGCCAGCAAACGTGAAGATGCCGAACGGCTCGACGCCCTGTTCCGTAAGGTCACGGGCGAGGTGCCGCGGATGTGGGGGCCGAGCATTATCGGTTATGGAACCTATCAGACCGTCTATGCCAGTGGACGCAAGGTCCATTGGATGCGGTCGGGCTTTAGTCCGCGCAAGGCCAAGCACTCGCTCTATCTGATGGGCGGCTATTGCGATGAGATCATGGCCAAGCATCGCGAAGAGGCGCTGACTCGCCTGGGCAAGCACAAGACCGGCAAGAGCTGTCTCTACATCAACAAGCTCGCCGATATCGACCTTGATGTCCTTGAAGAGATGATCGCCAAGGACTGGGAGACCATGAACCGGATCTATCCGGAATAGCTCGGTTCGCCCGGCTGGCGCAGCCACCGACTTTTCACCTTCGCAATTGTCTGGCAGACACTGAGCCATGGCCACTCAAACCGCGCTCGTCCCAATCCCGCAACCACCCGGCAAGCCGCTGATCGGTAATGCTCTGACTGTTGATGCCAGTCGGCAAATTCAGTCGCTGATGGAATTGGCTGAGGAACATGGTCCGATCTTTCAGCTCGACATCATGGGCAGCCCGATAGTCATTATCTCGAGCGCTGAGCTGGTCGCGGAAGTGTGCGACGAAAAGAGGTTCGACAAATCGGTACGGGGTCCGCTGAAGCGCCTGCGGCTCATCGGTGGGGACGGCCTGTTCACCGGCGACACGGATGATCCCAATTGGTCGAAAGCGCACAATATCCTCCTGCCATCTTTCAGCCAGAAGGCAATGGGCAGCTATCTGCCGATGATGACCGACATCGCCAGCCAGCTGGCGCTCAAATGGGAGCGGATGAATTCCGACGATGTGATCGATGTCCCCAAAGACATGATCCGCCTGACGCTCGATACGATCGGGGTGTGCGGGTTCGGCTATCGCTTCAATTCGTTCTACCGTGAGGATTTCCACCCCTTCATCGCTGCGCTCACTCGCACGCTTGAGACAACCCAGACAATGCGCGGTATTCCGGGTGAGAAGATGTTCAAGGGCGATGCGATCAAGCAGCTGCATCGTGACGCCAATTACATGAACAATCTGGTCGATGAGATCATCCGGGAGCGTCAGCGAGGTGGCAGCGATGGCCCCGAAGACCTGCTCGACTTCATGCTTTCCGGGCGCGACGCGGTCACTGGCGAGCGGCTATCGGACGAGAATATCCGCTACCAGATAAACACTTTTCTGATTGCAGGACATGAGACGACGTCAGGGCTGCTCTCGTTCACGCTCTACTACCTGCTCAAGAACAAGGATGTCCTGGACCGTGCCTATGCTGAGGTTGATGCGGTGCTGGGTCACAATATCGACCAGACGCCGACGCTCGCGCAGATTGGCCAGCTGCCCTATATCCGCGCGATCCTGCTAGAGGCCTTGCGCTTGTGGCCGACCGCGCCGGCTTTTGGTCTTGCGCCATTCGAGGATGAGGTGCTGGGCGGCAAATACGCCATACCCAAAGGGACCTTCACCACGGTCCTGATCCCGTCCTTGCATCGCGACAAGGCCGTCTGGGGCGACAATCCCGATCAGTTCAATCCGGAAAATTTCTCCGCCGAAGCCGAGGCCACACGCGATCCAGCGGCCTACAAGCCGTTTGGCAATGGCCAGCGCGCCTGTATCGGTCGCCAATTCGCGATCCAGGAATCGATCCTGGTGCTGGGCATGCTGCTACAACGGTTCGAACTGTTCGATCACACCAATTACGAGCTCGACATCAAAGAGACTCTGTCGATCAAGCCGGATGAATTTTTCATCAAGGCGCGGCTGAGGGATGATGTTGAGCGAGGCGGGGCGGCTCTCCCTGAAACCGAGAGCGATACCGATACACAAGCAGAGAGCCAGGTCCCCAAGCACGGCACTCCGCTGCTGGTTCTGTACGGATCCAACCTGGGATCGAGCGAGAGCTTTGCGCGCGAGCTGGCTCAGAAGGCGGAATTCAACGGGTTCGAGGTTGAACTCGCACCGCTTGACGCATTTGTTGGAAAGCTTCCCACCGATGGTGCGGTGGCGATCGCCTGCGCCTCTTACAACGGAATGCCGCCAGACAATGCTTCCAAATTCGCCGATTGGCTGGAGGAGGCCGACCCCAGCTCAAGCGATCTGAGCGATGTCTCCTATCTGATGCTGGGATGCGGCAACAGCGACTGGGCGGCGACATTCCAATCCGTGCCGCGCAGGTTGGATGCCAAGCTCGAAGCGTTGGGCGCCAAGCGGATCGTGGCTAGCGAGGAGCTGGACGCGCGGAGTGATGTCGATACGCAGTTCCACACTTGGCTCGATGCGCTGATCCCGCAGCTAGGCGAGGAATTCGGTCTCGACCTGACGGGTGAGAATGCCGCGATCGCTCAGCCACTCTATTCGGTTGAGATCACCGAGAGCGTCACCGCCAATACGGTCGCCTCGCGGGTTGGTGCGCAGATGGTGACAATGGTCGCCAATCGAGAGCTAAAGAACACAGAGAAGGGCGACGGACGCTCAACCCGTCATATCGAGGTCGAACTGCCAGAAGGCATGACCTACCAGCCAGGTGATCACCTCTGCGTCGTCCCGATGAATGACGATGCGGTGGTCGAGCGGCTGCTGCGGCGTTTCAAGCTGGATCGCGATACCTATGTCCGGATTGAGTCGCGCAGCGAGATGCGCGGACCGTTTCCCAGCGGCAGTACGTTCTCGGTCTACAATCTCGCCAAGACCGCCGGCGAGCTCCAAGCTGTTGCGACCCGCAAGGACATCGCCACTCTCGCCGCCTATTCCGAATGCCCCAGTTCGCGTGCGGCGCTAGAGGCGCTTGCGCAGCCTCCGGGAGAGGATGGCCAGGATGCCTATGCAGAAGAGATTCTGGCCATGTGCAAGTCAGTCTTGGACGTGCTCGAAGACTATCCGGCCTGCGAACTGCCCTTGGCAGTGTTCCTTGAGCTGATCCCGTTCCTGAGCCCGCGCTATTACTCGATCTCCAGCGCGCCGGGGGCGACGCCGGGCAAATGCTCGATCACGGTTGGCGTCGTTAAGGGGCCTGCGCTGTCGGGCAAGGGCGAATTCAAAGGCACCTGCTCGAATTACCTGACCGAACTTGGTCCGGGCGCGAGCTTCAACGCCGTCGTCCGCGAACCGACCGCAAAGTTCCGGCTACCCGCTGACCTGGCGGCTCCGATCATCATGGTCGGTCCCGGCACCGGCCTCGCGCCATTTCGCGGGTTCCTGCAGCAAAGAGCGGCGCAGGCGGAAGCAGGCGAGACCCTCGGCGATGCGCGGCTCTATTTCGGCTGTCGTGATCCCGATGAGAATTTCCTCTATCGCGAAGAGCTGGAGGCATTCGACCAGCAAGGCGTTGCCACCCTGCGCACGGCCTTCTCGCGGCAAGGTGACACAAAGACCTATGTCCAGAATCTGATCACAGAGGATGCCGAGCTGCTTTGGCCGATGATCGAGCAAGGCGCGCGGATCTTTATCTGTGGCGATGGCGCCAAGATGGAGCCCGACGTTCGCGCGGCTCTTGCGCAGATCTACAGCAACAAGACAGGCTCTAGCCTAAGCGAAGCGTCAGCCTGGCTCGATCAGCTTATTGCCGATGATCGCTATCTGCTCGACGTCTGGGTGGGATAGGCCGGGAAAAGCTCAGATACCCGCATACCATTGGTAGCCTGAGCGATCTTCCCAATATCCGCCTTTGCCATCGCCGATGTCATCCAGGCTCGCTACCGCTTCAATCGCGGTAAGATATTTGGGATGTTTGTAGCCTAGCTGACGCTCGATCCGCATCCGCAAGGGCGCGCCATTCTTTTCGGGAATTGGCTCACCATTGAGCAAATGCGCCACGATTGTCTGTGGGTGATAGGCATCAATCATGTCGACGCTCTCATAATAGTCCCGGCCCGACAGCGTATCTGCGCAGCGGAAGACGATGAAGTTCGCGCCTTCCCGGACCTGCGCCCGGTCGAGCAGATCGGACAATTGCGGGCCGGTCCATTCGCCGATCGCGCTCCAACCCTCAACACAATCATGACGGGTAATCTGGGTACGCTGCGGCATTCCGCGAAGGTCATCCATGCTCAGCGACATGGGATTATCGACCATTCCGCGGACTTCGAGCCGCCAGTTGGTGAAGCCTCCGGCCAGTTCTGCGCGATATTCGTCGGTATCAACCGTCAACGAGCCATTGCCGCGGAAGGTGGGCGAGATCGATTCTGGCCCGAATTCGCGAGCCAAAGCCTGACGATTGGCCAGCAGCCTATGAGCCTTACGATGCCAGTCCTGGACAGCGCCAAACAGGCCCTGTCCGGTTTCGCTATCGGGAAACTCAGTGGTGCAGGCGCTGGCGCCCAGAGCGGCAAAACCAGCGAAAAAGGATCTGCGCTTAAGCTTCATCGGTTTTCTCCACTTTGCCGCCAGTGATCATATCGCGCAGCAATCCAAACGGCCCTGCCAACAGCACCAACAGAATATGCACCACGAAGAAGGCGAAGATTGCCCAGGCGAAAATGAAATGCAGGCTTCTGGCGCTCTGCCGACCGCCCAGAATATCGACCAACCATGGCGCCGCTGGCTCAAAGCCGGGGCTGATCGCCAGACCGGTGAAGACCATCATTGGCAGGAAAATGCCCAGCACGACACCGTAGGAGAGCTTCTGCAGGAAATTGTACTTCGCATCGCCGTGATCAAAGTTCAGTTTCAGATGCTGGACGATGTCACCAAGGATGGCTTTCAGATTCCACTCGCTGCGGCTGGTCGCGATATCACGCCAGAAGTGGCGGTTGATCAGCATTGCGACCCAGATGAACAGCAAGGATAGGCCAAACACCCAGGCGGCGAGATTATGATAGTCGCGCGCTTCGGCGAGATCATAGTTCCCCGGAATGGTCGCCCAACCGGGAAAACGGATCACCTGTGCCCAAGCATCCGCTGGATCAAAACCGTAATCGCCCCAGTAGAGGTAACGGTGCGCGTTCGAGATATTCAGGCCCGACATGAACAGCACGATCAGGGCGATGACATTCACCCAGTGCCATATTCGGGTTGATAGGCTGTGTCGCTTCATTGGTCCCCCTCAATGTCGCCTTACATGTCTCTGGCGAGGTAGATTACGTCACGGTCTTGCGACAGCAAGTGCTGGCCACTGTCGATGAACAGGGTTGAGCCTGACCGCAGTTTGCCATCTGCAAGGAACAGCGCGGCCTCGGCGATCTCGCCTGCATCGGTCTTGCGCTCGAGAAGATTGAGCCGGTGCGAGGTCTCGATCTCTTCCTCGCTTTGGTCATGACTCGCCAGAATCGCGCCAGGCGCAATTCCGTACACTCGGTCGCGTTCTCCGGCGGCTCCCATCGCCAACATTTTGATCGTCGACGCCAGCGCGTGCTTGCTCATTGTGTAGCTGAAGAAATCCGGATTGGGGTTCTCCAGCTTCATGTCTGTGATGTTGATCACCCGGCAGCCTTCCAGCTCTCGCGCCGAGGCGAGATAAGCTTGCGCCATGCGCGTGGGAGAGACGGCGTTTACCTGCATTGCCTCTCTATTCGTTGCCGGATCCAATCCGGTTACATCGTCATAATCAAACACAGACGCCGAATTGATCAGGCAGCGCCAGTCTTCGATCCGAGCGGACAAGGCATGGACCATTTCCACCGCGGCATCGCCGTCGGTCAGGTCGCAGCGAACAGTCTCGGCCGAGGGGAGGGTAGCCGCCAGCGCATCAGCGTCATCGCTCGACGATTTGTAGTGAATAATCGTATGCCAACCTGCGTCCGAAAATCGACGGATGATCTCCGCTCCAAGGCGGGTCGCGCCGCCGGTTACCAGGACTGTTGGCTTTGACATAATTTCTATTCAGCAGATCACGCCATTCTTGGCTAGGCAGCGTTTCATGCAACGGAGAGATCGAATGAAACTGGATCTGATTGATGTGTTTGGCTCTGGTCCGCTGAGTGGTAACCCGCTGGCGGTGGTGCATGGCGCTGAACATCTCGATGCCGACGCTATGTTGAGCCTAGCGCGTTGGTTGGGCTTCTCGGAGACCACATTCCTGTTGCCTCCGACTGATCCGGCTGCGGACTACCGCGTCAGAATCTTTTATCCGGCAGGTGAATTGCCGTTTGCCGGTCATCCCACGCTGGGCAGCTGTCACGCTTGGCTTGCCGCGGGTGGCGAGCCCAAAGATCCAGAGACGATCGTGCAGGAGTGCGGGGTTGGGCTTGTCCAAGTGCGGCGCGATGGCGATGGCGATGGTTTGGCTTTCAAGGCCCCGCCACTGATCAAGCAGGGCCGCTTGACCGAGGACGAATTGGAAACCGCCATTCGCTTGACCGGCGTTGATGCGAATGCCGTGGTCGAAGCTGTGCATGTCAACAATGGTCCGGCCTGGCAATTGCTCCGGCTGCGATCGGCCGAGGATGTGCTGGCGGCCGATCCGCAGGCCAAAGCGCCAGTTGGCACTGACATTGGCTTGGCTGGCCCGGCTGCGGAAGGGGCTGAGGTCGATTGGGAGCTGCGCGCCTTCTTTGCCGACGGGATCGGCCGGTTTGTTGAGGATCCGGTGACCGGGAGCTTCAATGCAGGAGTCGCCATGCACCTGTTCGATTCTGGTCTGGCAAAGCAGCAGTACCGCGCAGCCCAGGGGCGCAAGACAGGCGCGGACGGGCTGGTGCATTGTCGGCAGGACAGTGCGGGTGAGATCTATGTTGGCGGTCGTTGCGCCACCGTTTCCAAAGGCGGCACAGTGGGTCAGCTATCCCGATGAAGCCAGTTTGCTTGCCGCCTTGGCGCGCATTGAGGGATTGAGGCGGTCCAGATTGGCCAATTGCTGAAGCTCTTCCTGCGAACCCCGGCCGGCGATGAGCGCCATGAATGTCCGCTCGACTGTCCAGTCGGGATCCCCTTGCTCGATCCGCTCGAGCATGTCGCCCGCTTGGACATCGCCGTTCTCCAGAACCCGGAAGTACCATCCCGAGCGACCGGATTTGACGATCGTCGCGACCATGCCCTTGGTCCCAAACCGATGGTCGACCTTCCAGCAGGGCTGACGCGGTTGGTTCACTTCGATCACGGCTGAGCCGAGCCTAAAACGGTCCCCAATGCAGACTTGGCTTTCTGTCAGTTCTGAGACCGCCAAGTTGGAACCAAAGGCACCGGGTTCGTCCAGCGCTGAATGTTGACCGATCTGCTCGCGCCAGAACGCATGGTGATCAAGCGGGTAGAGGTGGATCGCCTTCTCCGGCCCGCCATGAACCCGGCGATCAGCCTGCTCGTCAGGGGCGAACCCTTCTTCCAGAATTTGTACAATCCCCTCACGTGGGCGTTTGGCGATCGCGCTGGTTTCGGCACCATTGAACGGCCGCGCGGTACCGGTGCATATCGCCTCAATTATTCGCTTCACGTCTTTCTCACAGTCAGAGCCATCCAGTCGCGCTGGGTGCCATCGGCTGCTTGGCCTGAAAAGATCTCTTCAGCAACCAATTCGAGATTGGCCTCATCGTAGCGAGCCCGCAGCCATTCGGGGTCTGGAAAATTGTGGAGCCGACCAAGCAGGTCGCGACCTTCACCATCGCCCAATTTGTACATCGCGAAATGCAGCCCATTGGGGCGCAACGCAGCCCTTATCTTGATCAGGACGCCCGGCAATTCGTCTCGCGGACAATGCAACAGGCAGGCATGCGCCCAAACCGCGTCATAGGCCGCGTTCGCCTCCAACTCATCAAAGCGCATCACCCGCGCGTCGAGATCAAAGCGCTCATTGGCCTTTGCGACCATCGCGGGCACGCCGTCGGTCGCATCGACCGCGAAGCCTTGCTCCACCATATGCGCGGCGTCGCGTCCTCCGCCGCAGCCGATCTCGAGAATTTCCGCCCTAGCATCCAGCCGGGCAAGGAAAGGATCCAGATGGCGGCTTGGCCCCTGGGCTCCGGATGTGGTGTAATGCGGTGCGCGTTGCTGGTAGAAATCGTAAGTTGCCTGGTCGATGCTCACGGGGCTTTGCGCTCGATCGGCATGACATTGTATTGGCGAACCTCTTCCTGGCTTAGACAATAGCGGGTGCTGGGATCTTCCTCGCTTTTGACCGCCTGCTGCTGGTACATGATGTCCGTCAGGAGTTTGCGGCTGATCCCCATTCTGATCAGAAAATCATTGTCTTCGCTTGCCAGCAGGGCCGAAGATTGCTCAATGCTCGCGATCAGTTCGGTGGTTGCCTTGCTGCCATCGATCACGGCTTCGTCGATAATGTAGCGATCCGAAGTGTGCGTAAACATATGCACCATGAAGATCCCGCCATCATCAACCACCCGGCGGTCTCCCCCCATGAACATGAAGTTGCAGGCTGAAAAGCAGGCCCAACCCGCCGGTATTCTGGTCAGCATTCCGCGATAGGAGCGAATGATCCGGCCAGCCTCATTGCCTGCACTGGCATTGCCTCCGCGCGAACGGAGCCAAACCTCGCCGATCATCTCATCGGCTTCGATCGCTGCCTTAAGTCGCTCGGGCAGGGTGCTGTCGATCAAGCCTTCTGCCAGCAGCACACGCTTTCCGTCGCGATTGGCAATGGTGAGTGTCATCGCCTTGGCGGGCCCCCAATCGGGCTCTTTGGGGCAAGTCGGATTTTCGGGATCCATCGGCGCTGCGGCGGTCAGTCCCAAAGCTGCGCAGCAGGCCACAAGAACGCGAGCAGACCGCATCAGGCGACGATCGAATAGCGCGCTGAACCCGGCGGACGGCACATCCGCTTGTTTGCGCGTGTCTCCTCACCTTCGACGATGATGACATCGGTCACCGTGATGCAGTCCAGTTCCGCTCCGGTGTCTTGCCGTGCGGTTACGGTAGAGGTGCCGCTCACATCCTCACGAGAAGTGGAATTCCATGATGCGCTTGCGCCGATCTCTGGACGGTTGTCATCTCCGGTCCCGCGTGTGGCTTCCAGAGTCGCATTGGCAGCCTGCGCCTGCTCTTCCGGGTTCAATTTGCAGGCAATTTCGGTCGACAGCGTATCGGTGAATTCCTCAACCGGAACGAACAGTGGAATTCCTGCGCTGCGGGCCGCGCGATTGGCCGCTCCGCCCAACAAACCGCCAAGGATACCACGGCCGACATCGCCGCTTTCGCCTTCTTCGCAGCTGTCAGCCTTTTCGGCTCCACGCCGACTATCTTTGAACAGATCGCGAAACTGCGCCTGTGCCGGGATCGTAGTAATCGTCATCGCGGCAGCCGCTGAAAACATCGCGAGGTATTTGAACCGAATAGACATGGCGCTTGCCCTCCAGCTTGGTCCTTGTCTCCTGACAGAGAGTAAGCCGGGGTCGGGCGAGCGTCAATCGGCGTTGGCGGCCTCGCGGTCGCGTTCGGCCCGACTTTTCTTTTGCGCCGCGGTCTTGAGCTGCCCGCAAGCCGCGTCGATATCGCGCCCGCGTGGCGTGCGAACAGGCGCGCTGATCCCGCCTTCGAACACGATGTTCGAAAACGACTTGATCCGCTCAGGGTCTGAGCATTCATATTCGGCACCGGGCCAGGGATTGAAAGGGATCAAATTGACCTTGGCGGGGAGGCCGAACTGCTTGAGCAGACGCACCAATTCGCGGGCGTCTTCATCGCTGTCGTTCTTGTCCTTGAGCATGACATACTCGAAGGTGATCCGACGCGCATTCGAAGCCCCGGGATAGTCCGCGCAGGCCTGCAGCAGATCTTCGATCCCGTATTTCTTGTTGAGCGGGACAATCTCGTCGCGGACGGGTTTGGTAACCGCATGCAGCGAGACGGCGAGATTGACGCCGATTTCCTCACCGCAGCGTTCCATCATTGGGATGACCCCGCTGGTCGAGAGCGTAATGCGACGTTTCGAAAGGCCAAGGCCGTCGCCATCCATCACCAGATGCAGCGCGTCCCGGACGTGATCAAAATTGTACAGCGGCTCGCCCATGCCCATCATCACGATATTGGTGAGCAGGCGACCATCGGCGGTGTAATGGGCGGCCTGGTCTTGCGCGGCTTCACTCTCGTCAAACCCGTCCATTCGACCCTTGGGCCATTCGCCCAGAGCATCGCGCGCCAGCATGACCTGACCGACGATCTCTCCCGGCGTGAGGTTGCGCACCAGCCGCATCGTGCCGGTGTGGCAGAAGGTGCAATTGAGCGTGCACCCGACCTGGCTCGAAACGCACAAGGTGCCGCGATCAGCATCTGGGATGAAAACCATCTCGAAATCGTGACCATCGGCGGTCTGCAACAACCATTTGCGGGTGCCGTCCGAGCTGTGCTGTGCCTCGACCACCTCGGGCCGGCCGATCACAAACCTTTCGGCGAGCCAGGGGCGCATGGTCTTGGCAATGTCGGTCATCGCTTCGAAGCGAGTTACACCGCGATGGTAGAGCCAGTGATAGACCTGTTTTGAGCGCAGCTTGGCCTGTTTGGCGTCCAGCCCCGCTTCGGCAAACAGTTCCCGAATTCGCGCCTTGGGCAGTCCGATCAGATCGACACGGCCATCGGCGCGCGGCGTGATGTCACGCGCGACGGGGACAGGATCCACCGGTCCGGGGATCGACATGAGTTCGGTGTCTGCCATGATCGGGGCAGCATATAGTCGTGCTGCCGGTGTAATGCCAGTGGAGCCTGCGATTGCTTAGTCGAGCCTGGCGCAACCAACGGTAGCAGCATCAATCGCGGTAGCAATTCCTGCGAGCTGATAGCGATCGGTGAAGCGCGCTCCAGAAGCAGCCTGTGCCTGCACACTCATCCGTTGCCCTGACCGCATCGCTGCGACAATTGCCGCGTCCATGCGATCATCTTGCGCCCAGGCATCTCCGCCGCCGCCGGTCAGGTCGAACGAGCGATCACCTATGGTCAAGCGGATTGCGGAGCCGTCAGCCATCTCGCGCGACAATCGAATATGCACCTGGTTGCGAATGTCGCGGCGGGGCCAGATCGCGACGCTGGCATAGGGTGAATAGTCGCGACGCTGACTGGCCGAGCTGGGCTTGGCGATGGCATAGCAACGCGGCGTCCCCGGATCGCGAAACGCTGCCCAATTGTCGAACACACCCAGGCTATCCTTGGCAGCAAGGGGGCTTGCCATGATTGCCATAAGCAGCGCGATGAGTTGCCAAGGCCTAGTCATAACTGATCGCTGTCACTTCCCATTCTTTGCTGCCGCCGGGGAGCCGAACACTCCTTAGATCGCCAATTGAGGCGCCGCGCAAGGCCTTGGCCAGAGGGGAGTTCCACCCAATCCTGCCGGCACCGGCATCCTGCTCATCATCCCCAACCAAAGTGACGATTTTGCGATGATCATCCTCGTCCGCAAGCTCTATCGTCGCGCCAAAGAAGGCGCGCGCTTTGTCAGGCTGCCTGCTGGGATCCACCACCCGCAGCTTCTTCATCCGCCGGGCAAGGTGGGCCAGTTCGCGATCAATCTCGCGCATCCGCTTGCGGCCATAGAGATAGTCGCCATTCTCGCTGCGATCACCATTCCCGGCAGCCCAGCTGACGATCTCGACAATCTCGGGCCGTTCCTTGCCCAGCAGATGGTCATAGCGCGCCTTGAGCGCCGCCATGCCCGCGGGCGTGATGGGAGGGCCGTCAGCTTGCGACATGACTGACGGTTTAAGGAAGGAAGTGATCCACGGGTAGGGCGCGGCCAGCCTGGTCCGGGTACATGTGGGAATAGCTGACCGCATTGCCGATGACGCGCATGATGTAATAGCGCGTTTCGAAATTGGCCGGGATACGCTCAACCCAGGTCACCCAATCGAGATCGCCGCGGCGCGGATCGCCATTCATCCTGAGCCATTGGTTCACCCGGCCAGGGCCAGCATTGTAGGCCCCAATGGCGAGCGGATAGGCTCCGCCGTAATAGTCCAACATACGCGCGAAGTACGCGTCACCCAGGCGGATATTGTAGCCGGGATCATCGATCAGGCTGGCAGACATATAGCGCATCCCAAGCTTGCCAGCCTGTTCGCGGGCCGTGCCGGGCATCAGCTGCATCACGCCGCGAGCACCAGCATGGCTGACACGGAATCGATCAAACTCGCTTTCCTGCCGAGAGATCGCATGAACCATGGTCCAGTTTGAGCCCGCCGGAAGTGTTACCACCGGGAAGCCCAAGCGCTCAAACTCTGCCAGACCGTGTTCGCCGGCCGTCATACCTGCGACAACCGCCAACTCATCCAGCCCGGTCGAAGCGGCCAATTCATCGACCAGCTTCATGTCTTTCGGATTGTCTGCGCTGTCAGCGAGCGCTTCGAAAAAGCGCCGCTCGGTCCGCCAATCATAGCGATTGGCGGCGATAGTTCGGATCGCACGCACCAGTGGGCGTCGCTCGAACGCAGCGCGTTCTTCAGCCGTAAGGGCGATGGCAGGCAAGGGGGCGAAGCTTGGCATCGGTCTGCCCAAAGCCAACAAGGCCAGCTGGCCATAATAGTAATGCGGGAAGGCGGCGGCCTGCTCATAATAGCCTGCCGCTTCGCTGCTGTTGCCAGCCTGCTGAGCGGCGCGGCCAGCCCAGTAAAACCCTTTCGCGCGGATCAACGGTGTCCCGGCACCCGCACCATAGCGATAGAACAGCGGTGCAGCCGCGGCTGGATCACCCAATGACCACAGCGCCTTGGTTCCGCCGAGCCACATCAGATCGGTGTATTTGTCGCGCAGTCCGAAGGAGCCTTGTGAGACATCTTCCTGCGAAGCAAAGAGATCATCGACCGAGGCGGCTATTTGCACAGCATCGCGCGCCGGGGCAGTCTTCGCCACCTCCAGCTTGAGTCGAATCATATCCTCGGCGTCAACTGGCAGGCGGTCAAAGACCTGCCGTTTGGCCATGACATCGATGGCAGCGCGCGTCTGCCGCTTCTCGCGATGCATTGAGGCCAGATTGTAGACGTAACCAGGATCGGTGAGCGCGTTGGAGGGGGAAGGCACGCCAGCGGCCTCTGGCGTTTCGCCCGCAATCATGGCCAAGCGCGCTTGCGCCATCGGGCGATCCGCTTCGGGTATCCGGATCAATTGCCGCAATGCTGCCTCAGAATTCTCTTGCCACAGCAAGGCATCCATTCGAGCGCGGTGGTCATCATCGGTCAGCTGCGATCCGTGCAATGCCAGAAGATAGACTTCGGCCGGACCGCTCATAGTGCCAGAGCGCCAGGCTCTGAGCGCAACTTCGAAGGCCTCGGGGCGCTGCTGGCCAGCCAACGCCAGCGCATAACGCGCCCGCGCGGAATTGGTCAGCGGCTCGAGCTCGTCAAAGAAAGCGATCAGCTGGTCTGACGAGGGGGCCTCATTCTCCAAAGCAGCTTCAGCCCTGAGACGAAGAATCGCCATGCGCGGAAAGGTCGGATAGGTCTTCGCGAAATCGGCATAGTCTGAAAAGCTCAGCCCTCGCTGGGCCTGCAGATACTCCCAGCGCGAGATGGCCGCTGCGATTCCGCGAGGCTGCTGGGCAATCATCGTATTGCTGGACTGCCCAGTGGTCTGCTGGGCGAAGACAGGCGACAAAAGCCCGCCGAATGCAGCCGCAGACAAAGCAGCGATTGTGAGAGGTTTTTTGAGCAAACGTGAAGGCATGCTGGACATTTTGCCGATCGGCTCCTTATCAGGCGCTTAACAATGGCTCAGTGCTTCGCAAAGCACCAGCGGTACTCGCTGTTTGGCCCCAAAAAAGGAAAGAACAATGTTCAGCGGCTCAATACCCGCTCTGGTGACTCCTTTTCGCGACGGATCGTTTGACGAGGCGGCGTTTCGGCAGCTGGTCGACTGGCAGATCGAGCAGGGCAGTTCTGCTTTGGTGCCGTGCGGCACCACAGGCGAAGCCTCAACCCTGTCCAATGCCGAACACCATCGCGTGATCGAGGTCTGCATTGAGCAAGTTGCCGGGCGGGTTCCCGTGATAGCCGGTTGCGGCAGCAATGATACGCAGAACGCGTTACTGCATATGAACTTCGCCAAGAAGGCAGGGGCTGCGGCCGGCCTGTGTGTCGCGCCCTATTACAACCGGCCAAGTCAGGCCGGCCTGATCGCGCATTTCAGCTATCTTGCCGAACAAAGCACATTGCCGATCGTGCTCTACAACGTCCCAAGCCGGACGGTCACTGATATCGAGGATCAGACCGTCATCGCCTTGGTCAAGAAATACCCGGATCAGATAGTCGCGATCAAGGATGCCAGCGGAGACCTCTCGCGCGTGGCTGATCACCGTATGGGTCTATCGAGCGACTTTTGCCAATTGTCGGGCAATGATGAGCTGTGGTTGCCGCATTCTGCGGCAGGGGGCAGGGGAGCGATCTCGGTCACCGCCAATGTTGCTCCCGCGCTTTGCGCAGAGTTCCAGGCCGCGATTGCTGCCAATGAGCTGAAGAAGGCGCGTGAACTGAATGATCGCCTGTTCCCGCTGCATTATGCGATGTTCAGCGATGCTTCGCCTGCGCCGGTCAAATATGCGCTGTCACGCGTGCACAATTGGATCGAGCCGACTGTGCGTTTGCCACTGGTGGAATGCTCAGACAGCGCCAGAGCCGCGGTTGACGCTGCGCTTGAACACGCCGGTTTGGTCTGACCTGCCGGGTTCAATCCCCCGCGCCGGTGTCGCCGGGAGGATTGTGCTGCTCAACAAAACGAATGGCCGAGGAGAGCATCAACTGGCGGGTCTCTGACAGCGACAGCCAGTGATCCTCACCATCGAGCGTGACCATTTCATGGGGCTTGCCGAAGTCCTTGAGCTTGTCTGCCATCTTTACTGAATGGCTGTAGGTAACGACGATGTCATCCTTACCGTGGATCAACATGATCGGAGCGCTCGCGCGCTCAGCCAGTCTGCGTGGCGAGACGGCATCCCATGTATTTCGATCGCCCAATTGCTCTAGCAGGGCAGTTTTGGTTGTGCGATCTCGGCCTGTGGCTTGGTACCCCTGCTGGTACCAATCCTTGATGTCGCTGACTGGCGCCACAGCAACAGCGCAACGGTAGATGTCCTGTTGGATCGTCACACCGGCCAAAGCCGCGTAGCCGCCATAGCTTGCGCCGACGATGCAGACGCGCTCTGGGTCGACAATGCCTGCCTCTACCAATGCGGCAAGGCCATCCGACTTGTCGGTCTGCATCTTTCGACCCCATTCGCCGTAACCGGCTCGGCGAAATGCGTCGCCGCGATTGGTCGAACCTCGAAAGTTTGGTTGGAACACGACATAGCCGCGCGAGGCAAAGGCCTGCGCCCACCAATCGAATGAGACCGTATCATGGCTGTGAGGGCCGCCGTGAGGAAACAAGATGGCGGGCATGTCTTTCGCCTGCTCGGCTGTTTTACCGGGCGGCAGTGTAAGCACCCCGTCCATCTTCATGCCATCTTGGGCAACGTAGTCGAACACAGAGATTCTTCCGACATCGCCTGGTTGTATCTGGAGGCGTTCATAGGCCAGCGGGTGGGCGCGGAGCGCTCGGACATCCACCGTATAGATCGTCCCACTGTCAGAATTCCCACTTGTCCGCACCAGCACATTTTGGAGATCAGACGTCCAATCGACCATCCGCGATTCCAACGCCCCAAATGCCTTGCGCACCTTTTCAGCAGCGGCTTCTCGATCTTTGTCGAAGAAGACGGGGCGGGGACTGTCGCCTGGGGTAAGATAGCCCGCCAAATGACCGGTGGCATCATCAAAGAAGAGGCGCTGGAAACCAGCCTCATTAAGAAAAGGTGTTGGTTCGCCACCAGCCAAGGGAATCTCGAACCAATTGGATTCGTTATTCCGCAACTCTGACATGATCACGCTGGTACCATCTTTGCCTAGCCCAACTGGGCCGACACGCCCGGTCGGATTAACGCCTTCTGCGATTTTCTTGCGTTCAGAATTGCGAAGGGTCCATCGCCCGGACTGGTCATTGACGTCGAAGTAGACTGCAATCTCGCCATTGGCGTCGATCAACCATTCGTTGTCGGAACCGGCATTTGCGGCGTTAGCGATCCGTCTTGCCGAAAAGTCCTGCAAGTCAACTCGATAGAGATATGGTCGTCCATGATTGAAGACCAATTGGCCGCCGGCGCGTCGGCTCAGTTTGATCGCGCCGAAATATCCAAACCATTTGCCATCAATTTGCCGAACGCCGTAATCTCCGCGGATTGAATCCACTAAATCTCGTTGCTCATTGAAGATCAGGCCAGATTTAACGCCGTCCGACATGCTCAGCACTCGCGCGATGAAGAACTCGGCTTTGTTTGTGGTGAAGTTTGGTCCCAGATTCTGTGTCTGACTGGTGATCAGGAGAACCCGATCATCACCAATCCAATCAAGACGTCTGACTTTCGCATCGCCGACCGCTGCCCGGGTAAGAACCGTGTCTTGGCCCTCGACGGCAAGCAGCATCCGCTGTCCGCGGATCGTGGTAATGAAAGCAAATCGATTGCCGGATTCTGAGATGGCAACCATTTCCACATCGGGGAGCTTGCCATATTCCTCAATCGGAACCGCATTCTGAGCGACGACGGGAACGGCCGGTACAATAATGAACAGCGCCAGCATGGTGGCTATCAATCCGAAACGCATAAATGAAAGACCCTATAGCAACCGACAAGCCGAACTCTTGGCGGCAAACATCATTGCGAAAATACAAGAGAAATCAACCGGTGGACGGCACTGCCTTTGCCATTTGCAAAGAAGCGCCTAAATGGCCGCACCATGGCACGTCCGAAACCTGAAACCTTTGATAAGCAAAAGACCGTGGCGGAGAACCGCCGCGCGCGATTTGACTATCACATCGAAGACAAATTCGAAGCCGGACTTGCGCTGCAAGGGACCGAAGTGAAAGCCCTGCGTGCCGGCGAAGCGAGCATTGCAGAGAGCTATGCCGAAGTGCGCGATGGAGAGGTCTGGCTGATCAATGCCAATATTCCGGAATACAGTCATGGGAATCGCTTGAATCACGAACCCCGCCGACCGCGAAAGCTGCTGCTCCATGCGCGCGAGATCGGAGGGTTATTCGGTGCGGTTGAGCGTAAGGGCATGACGCTGGTCCCGCTGTCGGTCTATTTCAACAAGCAGGGACGAGCCAAAGTCGAGCTGGCTCTGGCCAAGGGCAAACAAGCCCATGACAAGCGCGCCAGCGTCAAAGAGCGCGACTGGAAGCGGGACAAGGCTCGGTTGATGCGCGAACGCGGATAGATCAGGCAAAAAACCGCACCAGAGCCGGTGTTCAGATCGCAGTCACCCCCTATATACTTGGCGAGATATGAGATGATCGTGCCAATCGAGCGCTTGGTAGACAAATGCTTGAACTGAACGCCGCTTGAGAGCAGGGCACTGGTCCAACGATGGAACGATGATGAAACCCGAACGGCGCAACACCTGGGCAGCGGACACGATCCGCAAATATATGCCCACCCGCGAAGAGCTGGCGCGCAATCGCTATCTCGCGCCGTTTGCGCATCGTTTTTTGTCACCGGAATTGTGGCGCTTCACGCGAAGGTCGGTTCCCCGCGGTGTGGCATTGGGCCTGTTCGCTGCTTTCATCATTCCTGTCGGGCAGATCTTCCTGGCCGCCTTCCTCGCTCTGCCAGCACGAGCCAATGTTCCGCTGGCGTCGCTCGTGACTTTTGTGACCAATCCACTGACATTCCCGTTTTGGATCTATGTCGCCAACCAGGTCGGCAAGCTGATGCTCAACCTTGACGCGGCGGTCGGGGGTATTGCGGCTGAAGAAATGTCGAGCGGTCGCTGGAGCTGGCTGTTTGATCTGTTTCAGGAAGCGGGCGTGACGGTGTTTGGCTTTTTCGTCTTGGCAGTGGTCTCCTCCGCCCTTGGATATCTCATTGCAGGTGGAACCTGGCGCTACCTGGTTGCTCAACGTCGTGCAAAACGTCTGCGCAAGATGGAACAACGGCTCGACCAGCGTCTCAGCGGGCAGTAAACAGCTTGGCATGGACCAAGACACCACTCTGGCCAGATTAGAATTAGGCAAGACCACTGACGACGCCGTTCTGCTTGGCGGGTTGGCGTTCGGCCTAATAGCGAGCATCGGCGCGATCGGGTGGGTGACCGGCAGCACTATCATCGCCGCTGTTTTCGGGGTCGGCGCGTGCATCTTGTTGCTCGGAGCCTATTTGATTGAGCGGCTTCAATCCAAGGCTACCGAGGCGGTTGACGTCATGCCGGACTGGACGGTGACGGTGAGTGCGCTTGAGCGGATCGACGCGGCTGTTGTCATCACCGATCGGGCCAATCGCATGGTTTGCGCAAACACAGCCTATGTCGAGAGTTTTGGAGTCGGCGCTGCTCCGCCTTCACTGTCGGTCCCCCGGGAAGGACTTGAAACGCTGTCGAGACTTGCCAGGGCAGCATGGCGCGATGGTGTTGAATCGTCCGGCGCCGGCAGCATTGATTTCGATGGGGCCAAGTGGAGCGTTTCGGCGCAACGCGCAGGCCGGGGCGAAGATCACCTGATCTGGACTTTTGCGGCGCAGCAAGAACAGTCGAACAATCCATTGGCGGAGATCGATCTTTCCGGGCCGCTTGGCAATCTGTTGAGCCGGGCCGGGATCGAATCCGCAATGACCGATGCGAAAGGGATCATTACGCGGGCAAGCTCGGGCTTTGCGCTGCGTGCCGCCGGTGATGCTCAAGCGACTTTGGCTGGCCAGGAATACGTCTCCTTCTTGCGCTCGGATGAGCGGGATCGGATCTTCTTTGCCAGGGAGACCCGCAGTGGCAGCCCGCAAACCCTTATTCATGTCGGGCTTGAAGATCTTGGCGATGAAGCCGCGCCAGGACCGGACGAAGGTCAGTCGCTCATGCTGCTGGTGGATAGCGGGGTCGGAATCGGTGCGGGCTGGGACGGATCGTCGCAGGCTGGTGTGGCGCAGCTGGATGCGCTCCTCTCCCAACTGCCGCTGGGGCTCGCCATGACCGATAGGGACGGCCGATTTTTGTTTGGCAATGATGCCTTCCTGCGGGCTATCGGGCGAGAGGGGCAGCGGCTTCCTCCGTTCCCGACCGATCTGGTTGTGCGTGATGATAAGGCAGCGTTGTCTGACGCGGTCAGGCGACACGGACGGGGACCGGCGGCGAGCGGCGATATGGCTGTGCGTTTGGCAGCTCAGCCGGATGAGCCGGTTTCGCTTGGTCTCGCCGGTGTGCGAGGGCTGGGTGAGGCAGCTGTCTTGTTGAGCCTTACCGACTCAAGTGAGGAAACTGAGCTCAAGCGCCAAGTCGCACAAGCGACCAAGATGCAGGCAGTTGGCCAATTGGCGGGCGGGGTGGCGCATGATTTCAACAATGTACTGACCGCAATTATCGGAACGTGTGATCTGATGCTTTTGCGTCATACGCCGGGTGACAGCGATTATGACGATATTCAGCAGATACGAGCCAACTCAAATCGCGCTGCAGCATTGACGCGACAATTGCTGGCGTTCTCCCGCCAGCAAACGCTCCGCCCCGAGGTCTTGCAATTGCCCGATGTCGTCAGCGAAGTCGGCCCGCTGATCACGCGTCTCTTGGGAGAGAAGATCACTTACTACGTTCAACACGATCGCAATCTGGGCCCGGTCCGTGCTGACCCGCAACAGCTCGAGCAGGTGATCATGAACCTCGCAGTAAACGCCCGCGACGCCATTCAGTCGCACGGCAAGGGTGTTGGGCGAATCTCGTTGATGACCCGCAGTGTAAAGGCCAACCAGGTCGTGAAGTTCGGCAGTGAGGTGCTCCCCTCCGCCGATTACACCGTGCTGATCGTTCAGGATAATGGCGGTGGAATTCCAGAGAGTGTTCTGCCAAAATTGTTTGAGCCGTTCTTCACCACCAAGGATCAAGGCAAAGGGACCGGGCTCGGCCTTTCGACAGCCTACGGTATCGTGAAGCAGTCAGGTGGCTTTATCTTCGCTGATAATATCCAGGATGGAGGCGGTCACACAGTGGGCGCACGTTTCACCATCTATTTCCCGGTCCATCACGGGGAGGTGACGCACCGTCGCGATGATCCTCCGGTCGAGACCAATTCTGAATGGTCGGTGGGCGGCAAGATCCTGTTGGTCGAAGATGAGGACATGGTCCGTGCTGTCGCAGAACGGGCATTAGCGCGAGCGGGCTATGAGGTGATTGCATGCGCGGATGGTGAATCGGGTCTGTCCACAATCGGCAGGGACGACAGCTTTGACATCGTCGTGAGTGATGTCGTCATGCCGGGAATGGATGGGCCCACAATGGCGAGATCCATTCGGCAACAGCTTCCCGATATCCCGGTCCTGTTTATGTCGGGCTATGCCGAAGAGAACCTCCGCAATGAGATTGACATTCCGAACATGCATTTCATCGCCAAGCCTTTCAGTGTGCAGGCGATTAGCGATAAAGTCGGAACGGTGATGCGGACAGTAAAGTCCGATTAGCCCGCTTAAGATCCGGTTTCGAGATTGGTTGCGTCCACCACGGTCATGTTGCGCTGCGGTATGAAAAGTATAGCTGTTTCGGCTATTTAAGTATCGAACCTGCTTGTACTTTGCGGTTTGTGCGCTATTGTCGCGACAGGCGGGGGTCTTAACAGAGAAATTTGCCTAGGGTCTGCACGGTACCAAGTATCAAGAGGGGACTGAGATGCTAAAACGTGTGAAGCTTGCGGCTATTGGGGCCGCCGCTGCAGCAATGACTATGCCTGCAGCACCAGCGCAGGCGCAGGATTTCTGGCTCGGGCAAATTGTTCAAGTCGGCTACAACTTCTGCCCGCGCACTACACTGAACGCCGAAGGCCAATTGTTGCAAATTGCCCAGTGGAACGCTCTGTTCTCGCTTTATGGGACAACCTATGGTGGAGATGGTCGGACCACCTTTGGATTGCCTGACCTGCGCGGTCGGACGCCTATTCACCCGGGGACGGGGCCGGGGCTAAGCCCATATACTTGGGGCCAGCGCGGCGGTGCTGAGAGAGTGACGCTGTCTATTGCCGAGATGCCATCGCATTCGCACACGGCGACGCTTCGGGCCAATCGGACTGCACAAGCCAACAGCGATGATCCTACAAACAACAGTTTGGCAGGCACTAATACGGAGCTAAACTTCCAGACCGCAGCGCCGAGCGTGAATATGAACACGGGATCGATCCAGGTCGGCAACACGGGCGGTAGTCAATCGCACGAGAACCGTGCTCCGTTCCTCGTCAACCGCTACTGCGTTGTCACTCAGGGGATCTACCCGTCGCGCAACTGAGCGCTTGGTTCACAAGAACGCTCTGACGAAATTCAATAGAAACGAGGGAGAACAAAAATGTTCAAATACGCAAAACTGGCGGCCATTGGAGCAGCCGCTGCAGCCATGACTATGCCAGCCGCGCCTGCCCAGGCGCAAACATTCTGGATTGGTCAAATTGTCCAGGTCGGCTTCAATTTCTGTCCGCGAACGACCACCAATGCAGACGGCCAATTGTTACCGATCGCATCCTACTCAGCGCTGTTTTCGCTGTACGGAACGACCTATGGCGGGGACGGGCGCACCACATTCGCGCTTCCAGACCTTCGCGGTCGCACTGCTATCAGTGTGGGCAATGGTCCCGGGCTAAGCCCCTACACTATGGGCCAGCGCGGCGGTGCTGAGAGAGTGACGCTGTCTATTGCCGAAATGCCATCGCATTCGCACACGGCGACGCTTCGGGCCAATCGGACTGCACAAGCCAACAGCGATGATCCTACCAACAACAGTTTGGCAGGCACTAATACAGAGCTAAACTTCCAGACCGCAGCGCCGAGCGTGAATATGAACGCGGGATCGATCCAGGTCGGCAACACGGGCGGTAGTCAATCGCACGAGAACCGGCCACCGTTTCTGGTGACGCGCTATTGTGTCGTTTTGCAGGGAACCTTCCCATCGCGTAACTGATACAGAGCTCAACCAAACAGATAGTGGGCGCTTCCATTTGTGGGTGGAGGCGCCCCTTTCTTTTTCCAAACATGCTATTCATTGTCGATACACCGGCTCGGGTAATGATTGCCGGATGGGTTTGTCGGGAGGTCCAGCAATGAAGACACGTCGTATCGCATTCGCCTTGATCGCGAGCAGTTTGATGACGGGGGCGGCCGCTTCCCAGTCTTTGCCTGACGCGGGCAGCTCCGCCCAAGGCGATGTCTCGGTCACGATCTACAACAGCAATCTCGCGCTGATTCAGGATGTCCGGCAGCTTGAGATTGAACGGGGTCGCAGCCGGGTCGAATTTCCTGATGTCTCGGCTAGCATTCGCCCCCAAACACTGAGCTTCTTTGCGCCCAACACGACGATCATTGAACAGAATTTTGATTTTGACCTGCTGACGCCGACCAAGCTGATGGAGAAGGCGATTGGTCAAACGGTGACGCTGCTGCGGACCAATCCAGCAACCGGCAATGAGACCCGCGAGCGTGCCAAGGTCCTTTCCACGGCAGGCGGTGTGGTCGTCCAGATCGGTGATCGGATCGAAGTGCTGCGCGACGACGGCCTGCCAGTACGGGTGATCTTTGATCGAGTGCCGCCCAATCTGCGCGCCCGTCCGACGCTTTCGGTCAATCTCGACAGCAGTCGGGCAGGGCAGCGCCCCGTTTCTTTGCGCTATCTCTCGAATGGCCTCGGTTGGTCTTCCGATTATGTCGCGCTCTACAATGAGGAGAGCGATTCGATCGATATGCAGGGTTGGGTCACGCTCACCAACAACACCGGCACGACCTTTCATCGCGCCAACACGCTGTTGGTAGCCGGGAATCCCAATCGCTCGCGCGGCGCGGGCTTTGGCAGTCGCGGAGGGCTCTTGGCTCCAGGCACCGAAAGCGCGGATCGAGAGCGCCTAGGAGACTTTTATCTTTATCCGATCAGTGGACGGACCACGATCGCCAATGCGCAGACCAAGCAGGTCAGTTTCCTCGACGTTCAAGGCGTGAGCGCGCGCAAAGTCTATGAGCGCAATGTCGGCTGGCTCAGCAATGACAGCCGCCCGATGAACGTTTCGAGCGCGATCGCGTTTTCCTCTTCGCGTGACCAAGGGCTCGGCGATGCCCTGCCCGCGGGAACCGTGCGGTTCTATCAACGCGACAGCCAAGGCACTCCGCAATTCATCGGCGAGAACCGGATCGGACACACGCCGATGGGCAGCCAATTGTCGCTGCGCACCGGTGATGCCTTTGACATATTTGTTCAGGCTGAGGTCGAAAACCGGGAGACAATCACGAGTTCACAATGGGAACGCAGCGCGCGCTTCCGCGTGATCGAGGATGGCGAGGTGGTTCGACGCGTCGATGTCGAGCGACCCAAGCGTTTCTATCGCACAACCATGCGCTACACTCTGACCAACGCCAAGGATGAACCGATTGAGGTTGATCTCACTCAAGGAGGTTTGGACCGAGGGTGGTGGTCGAATGACTTCCGCGTGGTCAGTGAAGACATTGCTGGCGAGCAGGTCAACAGCGATCGCCGCAAATGGGTGGTGCCGGTCCCTGCGGAAGGGGAGCGGGTGATCCGCGTTACATTCGAAACCCGCTATTAAGCGCGGGAGAATTTGCCATGCGGCAATCCCTAGTCCTCGCGACAGCTCTCGCAGCGATCGGAGCCTTCTCGCCGGTTGAGGCACGGACGGTGGTTGATGCCTCCGAGCCGACCAACCTCTCCGTCACAGTCTATCGTGATCCTGCTCGCGATAGCGATCAGGAGATCGATGCCGATTGGCCTGAAGGCTTCGCAATGATCAGCGAGACCCGGCGGGTCACATTGCCTGCCGGTGAGTCGACCATCCGGTTTGACGGAGTGTCCGAGGGCATGGTTGGGGTCAGCGCGATTGTGACTGGCCTGCCTGGCGGCACAATCGAGAAGAACCGCAATGCCGAACTGTTGTCGCCCGCGGCGCTCGTGAATGGTGCGCTGGGCAATCGAGTAACAATCACACGCACCAATCCAGCCACGGGTGCGGAAGTTTCCGAGAGTGCCATTGTCAGGACACGCGCCGACGGCGGCTTGGTGTTGCAATCCAGTGCGGGGTTTGAGGCGGTCCGGTGCGCCGGCCTGCCTGAGCGGTTGACGTTCGATTCTGTTCCGCAAGGGCTTTCCGCCAAGCCGGTCTTTTCAATCGATACGCGCGATGCAACCGGCGGCACATACGAGGTCACGCTGACCTATTTGTCCTGGGGCTTCGATTGGCAGGCCAATTACGTGGCCACTCTCACCGACAAGCCAGAGGGCGAGGGCTTCGCCATGAATTGGCTGAGCTGGCTGACGGTGCTCAACAACAATGGTCAGAGCTTTGATAATGCCGAATTGCTCGTCGTGGCTGGCACTTTGAATGTCGAAAGCGATTTTGAGGGTTTGGCCGACCCCCCTGAGGCCAATCCTTTGCGGCTGACGTGCTATCCGATTGGCAGCACAGCCGCTGGTTCTCCTGTTCCAATGCCATTGCTAGCGCCTCCGCCGCCTCCACCGCCGCCAATGATGGCGAAAGAGGGCATGATTTCCGTCACTGCCAGCCGACGCGCGGAAGATGTGATGGAAGCCCCTCTATCCGTGATGGAAGCGGGTGAAGAGCGGCTAGGCGATCTCAAGCTCTATCGTGTGCCCGAGCGGGTTGATGTCTCTGCACAAGGGATCAAACAGGTAGCCTTCCTTAATCGGCAGAATGTCGAGGGACAGCTGCTGTATGAGGTGGATTGTGATCCCTGGAGCCTGTTTGACGAGGCTGGCAGCTCTCCGGCCGACATCTATCTGACGACCACAAATGAAGACGAGAAGGGGCTCGGTATCGCATTGCCACAGGGTGCGATGACCGTGTTTGAGCCCAGCTCGTTCGGACCGCAACTGGTCGCTGAGATCGATCTGAGAGACTATGCCCGAGGTCAGGACGTTGAACTGGAGATTGGCGTGAGCTCACAGGTTCAGGGTCAATGCGCTCGGGTGAGCGAAACCGATCTCAATGAGTCCGGCAAGAAATGGTCAAACATGCGGATGTCGTTCAGCAATGCCAATCCGCACGACATAACCATGCGGGTGCTGCTCGGAACGCCCGGCCAATTCGACTATCGGTTCCGCCGAATGCAAACGCGGGTCAAGGACGGACGGAACATTGTCGAGCTGACCATTCCGGCCAATGACACGCTTGAGATCGATTGGCGCATGCGACTGTCGCGGCAGTATTGGGACGGCTGACACGGCCTTTCCAACAAAAATTTTGTTCCACTCTTGTTCCAACAGAACAAATGCGGTACACGCTCCTGCAAGAAAGGGTGGTCGATAACCCAAGACCGGCCCTAGGCAAGCGAAGGAGCCCATGCGATGGCATCGAAACTCAAGCTGGTAGAAAAGGAAAACGACGTGGACCGTCAAAAGGCGCTCGACGCTGCGCTTGCTCAAATTGATCGCGCATTCGGCAAGGGCTCGGCGATGAAGCTTGGCTCAAAGGAAGCCATGCAGGTTGAATCGATTTCAACCGGATCGCTCGGCCTCGATATTGCCCTGGGCATTGGCGGCTTGCCAAAAGGCCGTGTGATTGAAGTCTATGGGCCGGAGAGTTCGGGTAAGACGACGCTGGCTTTGCATTGCATCGCCGAGGCGCAGAAGGCCGGTGGCACAGCTGCTTTTGTTGACGCCGAGCATGCGCTTGATCCGGTCTATGCAAAGAAGCTGGGTGTCGACATCGATGAATTGATCGTGTCGCAGCCTGATACTGGTGAACAGGCTCTGGAAATTACTGACACCTTGGTCCGCTCAAACGCAATCGATGTGTTGGTGGTCGACTCGGTTGCGGCGCTCGTCCCCCGCGCCGAAATCGAAGGTGAGATGGGCGACGCCCATGTCGGCCTTCAAGCGCGACTGATGTCTCAATCTCTGCGCAAACTGACCGGGTCGATCAACCGTTCGAAGTGCATGGTGATCTTCATCAACCAGCTGCGGATGAAGATTGGCGTGATGTATGGCAATCCTGAGACGACCACTGGCGGTAACGCGCTGAAATTCTATGCTTCGGTGCGGCTTGACATCCGTCGTACGGGCCAGATCAAGGATCGCGATGAAGTGATCGGCAACTCAACCCGCGTCAAGGTGGTGAAGAACAAGGTTGCTCCGCCGTTCAAGCAGGTCGAATTTGATATCATGTATGGCGAAGGGATCTCCAAGATTGGCGAGATTCTCGACCTTGGGGTGAAGGCCGGTCTCGTCGAGAAATCTGGCAGCTGGTTCTCTTATGACAGCATACGGATTGGCCAAGGTCGCGAAAATGCCAAGAATTATTTGCGCGAAAATCCAGAAATTTGCAGCCAGTTGGAAGCCGCTATTCGCGGCCGGACCGATGAGGTTGCCGAGGAGATGATGACAGGTCCGGACGCGGAATCTGACAGCTAATCCTCAAGCGGGCACCAGCGCAGGACCATTGCGCGCCCGGAAAACCGGAAAGCCGAGGCGAGTTTCATCCGCTGCGATGATGCGTCTCGGCTTTTCTGTGTGCTCGGTCCCAGTGAATATGGTGTGGGGGAGGGTCAGTGGCCTTCCTATCCGATCAGTGAAGTGTTGCAGCGGCACCCTAAATCGAACCGATGACAACAGATTGAGACAGAGCGGCTTGTCGCTGCGAGTTCCATTGCCTAACTGGAAGGCGTCATGACTTCGACCAACGATATTCGCCGTTCATTTCTCGACTATTTTTCGGGTGCAGGGCACACCGAGGTGCCGAGCGCGCCTCTCGTGCCTTACAACGATCCGACACTGATGTTCGTGAATGCGGGCATGGTCCCGTTCAAGAATGCCTTCACAGGTCTGGAGACGCCTCCCGGGCCTTGCGCGACGTCGTCGCAAAAATGCGTCCGCGCCGGCGGCAAGCACAATGATCTCGACAATGTCGGGTACACGGCGCGGCACCACACATTCTTTGAGATGCTCGGCAATTTCTCATTCGGCGATTACTTCAAGGAACAGGCGATCGAGCATGCCTGGACCTTGTTGATCAAGGAGTGGGGGCTGGATGCCGACAAGCTGGTCACCACGGTCTACCACACCGATGACGAAGCATTCGATCTGTGGCGCAAGATATCCGGCCTGCCCGAGGATCGGATTATTCGGATCGCGACCAATGATAACTTCTGGTCCATGGGTGATACCGGGCCGTGCGGGCCGTGTTCCGAGATTTTCTACGATCATGGAGAGCATATCTTTGGTGGCCCTCCGGGGAGTCCTGCTGAGGACGGGGATCGCTTTGTCGAGATCTGGAATCTGGTGTTCATGCAGTTTGATCAGACTGCTGATGGGGAGCGCGAAGATCTGCCAAGCCCCTCGATCGATACCGGCATGGGGATCGAACGGATCGCTGCGGTCATGCAGGGCGTCCACGACAATTACGATACCGATACCTTCAAGGCGCTGATTGCTGCCTCGGAAGGCCTCACCGGGGTTGCTGCTGAGGGCGATGCGACGGCCAGTCATCGCGTGATCGCAGACCATTTGCGCTCTACCAGCTTCCTCATGGCAGACGGCGTGCTGCCGTCGAATGAAGGCCGTGGTTATGTCCTGCGCAGGATCATGCGGCGGGCGATGCGGCACGCGCACCTTCTCGGTGCCAAGGAACCCCTGATGCACCGTCTGGTGCCACAGTTGATTGCCGAAATGGGTCAGGCCTATCCGGAATTGGCGCGCGGGCAGGCCCTGATCCAGGAAGTACTCGAGCGCGAAGAAACTCAGTTTCGTCGGACGCTCGAAAAAGGACTCAAATTGCTCGACGATGCGACCGGCACCATGGGTGAGGGCGATGAGCTCGACGGTGACACCGTGTTCAAGCTCTATGACACCTACGGCTTCCCGTACGATTTGACCGAGGATGCTCTGCGCAGCCGCGGGATCGGGGTTGATCGCCAGGGGTTCGACTCGGCAATGGAGCAGCAGAAGACGGCGGCCCGGGCAGCCTGGAAAGGCTCTGGCGATGCGGCTTCGGGTGAAGTCTGGTTCGATATTGCTGAGCGTGAAGGCGCGACAGAGTTTACAGGTTACGCGGCAGTCTCAGGCGAGGGCAATGTCGTCGCCATCGTCAAGGACGGCGCTGAAGTGTCCTCAGCAATGGCCGGTGATGAAGTCGTGCTACTGACCAACCAGACCCCGTTCTACGGCGAGAGCGGCGGCCAGACCGGCGACACCGGGACGATTTCGACCCCGGGCGGTTTCGCGGCTGCGGTGTCCGACACCTCAAAGCCTCTGGGCCGGCTGCACGCGCATCATGTGACGATTGAGGCTGGCACGGTTGCGATTGGCGACACGGTCCACCTTGAGGTCAATGATGAGCGCCGCACGCGGATCCGCTCCAACCACTCAGCCACGCACCTGGTTCACGCAGCCTTGCGCAATCAGCTGGGCGACCATGTGACCCAAAAGGGCTCTTTGGTCGCGGAAGATCGCTTGCGGTTTGACTTCTCGCATCTCAAGCCGCTCGATCCAGTTGAGATTGCAGCGATCGAAGCCGAGGTGAATGCCGAAATCCTGGCCAATGAGCCGGTCGGAACGCGTTTGATGAGTCCCGACGATGCGGTCGAAGCCGGTGCGCTTGCCCTGTTCGGCGAGAAGTATGGCGATGAAGTTCGTGTGCTGTCGATGGGCCGGCAAGGCGAGGGCGGGCGAAACTACTCGGTCGAGCTGTGCGGCGGGACCCACGTCCGCGCGACTGGAGACATTGGCCTGTTCCGGATCGTCTCGGAAAGCGCGGTTTCTTCTGGTGTCCGACGGATCGAAGCACTGACCGGTGATGCCGCGCGGTCATGGCTGGTTGACCGCGAAGAAATGCTCAAGGCGGCCGCTGGAGTGATCCGTGCGACGCCTGAGGAAGTGCCTGCTCGGGTCGCTTCGTTGTTGGAAGAGCGCAAGCGGCTCGAGAAGGAATTGGCTGAGGCTCAAAAGGCACTCGCGTTGGGTGGTGGCAGCGTCGCTTCTGCCGGCGGCCCTAAGGACGAAGAAGTCAATGGGATCGCGTTCAGCGGTCAGGTTCTGGAAGGGCTCAATCCCAAAGAGCTGCGTCCACTGCTCGATGAAGCCAAGCAGCGCCTCGGCAGCGGCGTTGCGACCATCATCGCTGTGAATGATGGCAAGGCCAGCATCGCCGCGGCAGTCACCGACGACCTTACTGATCGCTTCAGCGCGGTCGACCTAGTTCGTGCTGGCGTCGAGGCATTAGGCGGAAAAGGCGGTGGCGGTCGTCCCGATATGGCTCAGGGTGGCGGGCCTGATGGTTCGAAGAGCGACGCCGCGATCGATGCGGTGCGCGGATTGCTGTCAGATGGCTAGTTAGCCACTGTTGGCGGAAGGACAGCGTGATGTTGCGCAGGTTCCGCGTGCTTTCACGCCGGTTTCTCCAGAACAGATGGCGCGATTCTCGAACTGCGCTCAATGTTGCGTGGCTGGCTTTGTGCGATCCGGCGATTGGATGGGGACCCAAGGCACTCGGAGCAGGCGCCGCTCTGGTCGGCGTCATGCCGCTTGAATGGGTCCCGGGAATTCATCCCATAGTGGTCCTATTCTCGGACTTTGTGCTGATCCCGGCACTGCTTTGGCTCGCTTGGCTCAGGGTCTCTTCCGAGCACAAGCTGCGCCTGACCAAACAGGCTCGCTCAATGTCGATTCCATGGGCCTTTTTCGCCCTGGTGGCGGGAATCTTCCTGGTGGCAGTCGGAATCGATACTTTCATGGATCTGGTCTATCCTGGGCAAGATGCTTTCACGCCCATGATTGACCCTTGGGTCGAGGATCTGCTCGTTCAAGGCGAAGCTGACTAGGCTCGCCGCAGTCCTGATCTAGCCAGCCAAGGCGACGCGCAGGATCGATGGCATCAGCACCAGATTGCTCATCATTTCACCTTCGGTCTTGGGCAGGTTGTCGGCAACGTCCTTGACCCGCGTTCCATAGTGAATGTGTCGCTGCGGCTGAGGCAGGTCAGGATGCTGAGGAAGCACTGCGGTGGGAAGGAAAGCGAGGCGCGGCATCCCAGGAGCTTTGAGAAAGCCCACCACCGGATGGTTGCAGGATCGGCAGGTCCCGCGGTCCAAGGCTGGAGGGGGCTTGTATTGTCCAAAACTGATATTCGCATCCTCCGAGACATGGACATGCTTGGCCAGCATCACTGTGACGTCCGAGAAATCGCGATTGTAGACCTGCTGGCAGATCGTGCAGTGACACAGGAAACGCAGCTTTGGCATGTGGTCGATCCGGATGCGTGCTTCGCCGCATGGGCATTGTGCCTTGATCGTCGCGCCATTTGTCATGACTTCACCCTTCTGCATTTGAGGTGCGCAATTGCGGCTTGCGGTCGAGCCCGCCATCGCGCTCGATCTTTTCACGGAATTCGTCGCGCTTTTCATGGATCGAGGCGATCACAGGTCCCATCGCAACCCCAATATCGACCAAGACCGCCTCGGACAGCTGCAGCGAGCTTTCCAAATTCTCCGGAACGGCGTGGCTGGCACCGGCACGATAGAGCGCAGCCGCATGATCCGTGTCGCGCGCACGGGCAACGATCAACAGATCGGGATGCTCCTTGCGCAGTTTGGTAACGATGCGTTGCGCCAGAACCGGCTCATCCATGGTCAACACAATGGCCGGCGATCTCTCGATACCGAGGCGCGAAAGAGCGTCGCCGCGACCCGCATCGCCAAAGGTGGCACGGTATCCATCGCGCTTCGCGCGCTCGATCAGATCCGAATCTGAGTCCAATGCGACATAAGGCTGGCCGTGCGCGACCAGCATGTCTGCAACCAATCTACCCACGCGCCCGACTCCGATGATGATCGTTCGTGCCTCGTCGTGGTCCTCTTCAGGCAGTTCAGGAACAGGTTCCACCCGCCGCGCGATCACCCGGCCCAGCTTGGCCAGTAGCGGTGTGACGGTCAGTCCGATTGCGGTCACGATTTGCCAGAATTGCGCCGTCTCTTGATCGATCACCAAGGCCGACGTGGCTGCAGCTAGAACGATCAGAGTGGTCTCACTCGGGCTGGCCATCAAGACGCCGGTCTCTGCTGCCGTGCTCCGGCGCGCGCCCATCAGGCGCAGGAGAACGCCGGTGACGATAGCTTTGAACACCAAGATGCCGACAACCGCCATCATGATCGTGCCAAGGTCAGCCCAAATCTCCAGGAGGTTGATGCTCATGCCGATCGTGATCAGGAACACGCCCAAGGCCAGGCCTTTGAACGGTTCCATGATGATTTCGACTTCGCTGTGGTATTCAGTTTCAGCGATCAGCAGGCCAGCGATAAGAGCGCCCACGATTGGCGATAAGCCTGTCGCCGCCGTCGCCAGACTGGCGCCGATGACGACCAACAAGGAGGCAGCGAGGAACAGTTCCGGGCTTTTCGTGCGCGCAGCTTGCGAAAACAGATGCGGCAGTGCGTAGCGTCCGAAGACCAGCAAGATCAGAACAACCAAGCCGCCTTGCCAAAGGGTCGTGGTCAGGCCGCTTAGCCCCTCAGCCTGAGCATGCGGGGCTAAAGCACCTAGAATGAAAACGATTGGGACGATCATGATGTCTTCAAACAGCAGCATCGACAAGGCAGCGCGGCCAACTGGGCTTCGGGTGCCCGAGATCGGCAGCACGATTGCTGTTGAAGAGAAGGCGAGAGCGAAACCCAAGGCGAGGGCGCCGGTCAGGTCCATCGAATTGGCGTAGTAGAGGAAGGCTGCGCCGCAACTGCCGATGATGATCAGCTCAAGCGAGCCAAGGCCAAAGACAAATTTCCGCAATTGCCACAACCGGTTGAACGAGAGTTCAAGCCCGATCGCGAACAGCAGCAGGATTATCCCGAAATCGGCAAAGGGCGTTAATCGTTCCGGCTCTGAGATGGTGATGTGCCTCAGCCACGGCACTTCCTCGACCAGCGTTCCCAATCCATAGGGCCCCACCGCGATGCCGATCAAAATGAATCCGATAATCGGAGTGATCCTGAAGCGGGCAAAAACGGGGATGACGATACCGGCTGCGCCCAGGATTACGAGCGCATCCGACATAACCGGAGAAAAGGACAATTCGCCTGCCACACCCAAGAGTTAGAGTGGAGGTCGGCTTATGTCACTAAGGATTGTCATCGCGGACCGATCCGAGAAACAAGGCGTCGACCGATCCGCCATTGCTTGCAAGGATTTGAGCGACCCGTTCGCTTCCCCGCAGATAGATTAGTGCGGGGTCATCTTGCCCCAGCTGCTCAAGCCTGTCGGCCTGTTTCACCGTCAGACTGCTTTCCTGCGCGACGTGGTCGCAATAGCCTTCGACCTTCCAGGTGGGGAAGCTGTAGGCGGCGATCTCTCCATACCTGCGGCGTATCAGTCCGTGGGTGAACTCATGGGCGAGAAGTGACGCAAGATTGCGTCGATTGGCCACTGGCCTGGCCGTGCGCACCGTCATTTCGTCGAAGAACACCGCATTGGTCACCACCGCCTTGGTCAGCGGGCGAGTGATCGCAAAGGCATCGCTGTAGCCGAGCGCCAACCATTGCCAGCGCCATCCACCGTCAGTCAGAAAGATCGGTCGGCGCTCGTTTTCCGACGCAAGCGGGCTAGCGGCCAACAATTGCGAGGTTTCATCCGCCACCGCCAGCAGACGCTCGTGCTCGACGGGTTTGGTAGACCAAACCGTGCCGATCGGAGTCTCCACCCGATGCGGAAAGGCGAGTAGCTGTGGAGCGAACAGCGGCGAAACCAGAAGCGCCAGCGCTGTTAGCAGCACCGGCGAACTGGTTACTCGCCGAAGGGTCCTTGTCAGGCCCAGTTCTGCATCTCATTTTCGAGATTGGTCACGATCGCCTCAAAGAACTGCTCGGTAGTGAGCCAATTCTGGGCTGGGCCGATCAGAAGCGCCAAGTCCTTTGTCATCTGGCCATTCTCGACGGTCTGGATGCAGACACGCTCGAGCGTCTCGGCAAAGCGAACAACATCGGGCGTGTCGTCGAACTTGCCGCGATACATCAGGCCACGGGTCCAGGCGAAGATCGACGCAATCGGGTTGGTCGAGGTCGCCTTGCCTTGCTCGTGCTGACGATAGTGACGCGTCACAGTACCGTGCGCGGCCTCAGCTTCGACAGTCTTGCCATCCGGCGTCATCAGGACAGAGGTCATCAGGCCGAGCGAGCCGAAGCCCTGCGCAACGGTGTCTGACTGAACGTCGCCGTCATAGTTCTTACAGGCCCAGACAAATTTGCCGCTCCATTTCAGGGCTGCAGCAACCATGTCGTCGATCAGACGGTGCTCGTATGTGATTCCGGCGGCTTCAAACTTGTCAGCGAATTCTTCGTCATAGACTTCCTGGAAGAGGTCTTTGAAGCGACCATCATAGGCCTTCATGATGGTGTTTTTGGTCGACAGATAAACCGGCCATTTGCGATCCAGCCCGTAATTCATAGAGGCGCGAGCGAAAGCACGAATTGAATCGTCAAGATTGTACATCGCCATTGCGATGCCTGAACTCTCAAACTCAAACACTTCGAGATCGAGCTTGGTGCCGTCTTCGCCTTCGTAAACAAGACGGAGCTTACCAGGCCCTGGGATCAGCGTATCTGTGGCGCGATATTGGTCACCAAAGGCGTGACGACCGACGACGATCGGATGCGTCCAGCCCGGAACCAAGCGTGGAACATTGTCGATTACGATCGGCTCGCGGAAGACCACGCCGCCGAGAATGTTGCGGATGGTGCCGTTGGGCGAACGCCACATCTTCTTGAGGCCAAATTCTTCGACCCGTGCCTCGTCAGGGGTGATCGTAGCGCACTTTACGCCGACACCATGCTCCTGGATCGCATTGGCGGCATCAATGGTGATCTGATCGTCAGTTTCGTCACGCTTTTCGATCGAAAGGTCGTAATATTTCAGGTCAACGTCGAGATAAGGCAGGATCAATCGCTCGCGAATCCACTGCCAGATGATCTTTGTCATTTCGTCGCCGTCGAGCTCGACGACCGGATTCTTGACCTGAATCTTTTGCATTGAAGTATCCCGTCTTCCTGGATGCTGTCCAGCCAGCCACGTCGCGTGGGTCGACCGTTCAAATGTATGATTTAATCCCTGCGCGAGGCTTTAGCAGAGGAGTAACAGCATGCAAGGTCAACCGGACCCTATCTGCCCCTCAAATTGGAGGATTGGCCAAAGAAAAACCCGCCGGGTGAGGGCGGGTTCTTGCAAGTGTCGAAATGATGGTGGGCGTAGGAAGAGTTGAACTTCCGACCCCTGCGATGTCAACACAGTGCTCTACCACTGAGCTATACGCCCGAGCCATCAATCGCCCGCCCTGAACCAGAGCGGAGCGGCGCATTAACGCGCCCTCGGCGATCGTGCAAGCGATTCGCGAAACTAAAGTGAGGCTTCGCGCTGTTCCTCGAAGATCCGCTCCACCTCAAGCACCAGATCGCGCAAGTGGAACGGCTTGGACAGCACCTTGGCGTTAGGCTGTTCGCGGCTGGCACGGAGCGTAACCGCTGCAAAACCGGTGATGAACATTACCTTCGTCCGTGGACTGATCTCAGCGCATCGTTGAGCCAGCTCAATGCCATCCATCTCCGGCATGACGATGTCCGATAGGAGGAGGTCGAACTCAAGCTCTTCCAATAGCGGAAGTGCTTCCGTGCCGCGGTCGACGGAATGGACTTCGTAACCGGCGTTGGTCAAAGCGCGTTCCAGATAGGTGCGCATTGCTTCTTCGTCCTCGGCCAGAAGGATTCGTGGTGGATTGTGGGCTGTCATGCGAGCCTGATAGCACCACCCGCTTAAGAAATCTTTCCCTCAGGTGGGTCTGACCAGAATTGACACACCTGAAGTGCCAAAGGTGAGCTTTGACTCGGTTCCGGAAAGCGGGCAGCACGGTTTGGCTATGACGTCTCGCAACCACATGGATGCCGATTCGGAGACTGTTTCCGGAGGAGCCGTTGGCGAACCGTCGATCGCGCCTGCTTTCAACTATTTCGCTCCTAAAACGCAGCCTCTGCCGGTCCTGATAGCTGTTCCACACGCTGGTCGAAGCTATCCTCCAAAAGTGCTCGAGCGGATGCGGGATGCCGAATTGTCGACTTTGCGCCTCGAAGACCGACTGGTTGACTTACTTGGCGCAGAGGTGGCGAAACGGACCGGCACTGGATTGCTGGTCGCTCAGGCTCCACGCGCGATGCTTGATCTCAATCGGTCACGGGAGGACGTTGATTGGGAGATGGTTGCCGGGGGCAGGCCCAAAGGCCCTCAGCATTCTCAGGCCAATCGTAGGGCCCGCAGCGGTCTGGGATTGATCCCCCGTCGCTTGCCGGGATTTGGGGAGATCTGGACTGACAGAATCGATCAAGCGGAACTTGATATGCGGATCGACAACATCCACCGTCCGTACCACCAGCACTTGTCGCGGGAGCTGGAGTTAATCCGCAATCGTTGGGGAGCTGCTTTTCTGCTGGACCTTCACTCAATGCCACCGCTTCGCAAACAGGCCGGGCAAAGCAGGGCTCCGAAAATTGTAATTGGGGACCGGTTTGGGGCCTCGTGCCATGCCGGTCTGGCAGCGCGAGCTTTTCGATATCTTGATGGAGAGGGGTATCCGGTTGCACACAATCGCCCCTATTCTGGTGGGTATGTGCTTGATCGGCATTCGTCGCCGCTGCGCGGAGTCCATGCGATCCAGATTGAGGTTTGCCGCTCGACCTATCTTGATGATCGCCTAGCTGAGCCGAGCTCCGGCTTGGCCGGTATGGCGGAGCTGCTGGCAGGCCTAGTGCGCGAATTGGGAGCAGAGACTGCACGACTGGGCGATGTCGACTGTTTCCGCCAGGCGGCGGAATAGACTGATCCCGAAAGAAAAAACCACCTCGTGCAAATTTGCACGAGGTGGCCAAGGTTCAGGGAGGTTGACGCCCATAGGGCGTCAGCCAGCGGCAGCTCATGAGGGGGCAGCCGCCACTAGCTCCTAAAAGATAGGCAATGGAGGGGCCTGCTTCAAGCCCCTCACAGCTTGCTTAGCTAGCCGCCGGTGCCGCAGGTTGCGGATCTGGCATCTTGCCTTGGGCGCTCTGCATTTCGAACAGAGTCCGCATCAGGTTGAGCGAGAACAGATGTGCATGGATCAACACGATCATGCCGTTTTCATGCAGCATCTTGAGCTTGTCTTCAGGCAGAGCGCGAAGCTTCTGCTCGTCGATCATCTGGAATCCGCGGTAGACAAACGGATTGTCAGGCATGTCGTTGCGGGTGATCGCAATCTCGCCTTCCATCATGATGTCGAGCTTGGCCAGCTCATCAAGGAAATTGCGAGTCCGCTGGCCCGATTCCTCGAACTTCTTGCAGAAATCGAGCACGCTGTCGGTGTAAGCGGTCGGCTTGCCATCCTCTTCGAACAGCTGGTTGCCATCGTCAAACTTGCCGACGACGCCTGCACCCGGATCGAAGCAGAGTGAAAGCTCGTCCGAATCCTGACGAAGCTTGGCCAGCATGAACGGATAGCGGCGAACATAGGCCGGCGCGTAGGCGTGGCTGAGCATCTTGCCATCATCGCCGATGAAGACATTGACGCCTTCGTTAAGGCCCAGCAGAGCGATCGGAAGCGGGTTGTCGCCCGCGGTGAAAACGATCGGATAGCTGCGTTGAGCATCGACGAATTCGTCGACAGTCAATGGGATAGCGTGTGTTGAAGCCAGAAAGTCGGCGTTTTCAAACTGACCAACTTTCCAGTCCGAGTGGTCCCGGCTGTTGAGCGGAAGCAGGTCTTTATAGAAAAGCGGAAGCGGCGGCTGTTGTGGCGCGCTGGCCATGTAAACTCTCCAAGAAGATTCGATTTGTAGAATGCGGTCGGAATTGAGTCCGAACAAAGACGCGCCGCGCTTTAGGCGTTCACGTCCTTTGGCGCAAGCGGGCTAAAGATTCGCCAGGAGTTTGCCCGGATTGAGCAGTCCTTGCGGGTCGAGCGCTTGCTTGACTGAGCGCATCATGAAGAGCGTGGCCGGATCTCCAAGCCGTTCCAGCTCATCGACCTTCAATTGACCGATACCGTGTTCGGCGCTGATCGAACCGCCCCATTCAGCGACCAGGTCATACACAACCTGGCTGATCCTCTTGCCCTCGGTGTCTTCCCATTCGCCCGGTGTCGCCCCTTGCGGTGCCAGTACATGGAAATGGACATTGCCATCACCAAGATGACCAAACGCCACTCCGCGCGCGCCATCGAACGCCTCCTCCACCTTGGGAATTGCGGCAAGGATAAACTCAGGCATGCACTCCACCGGGACCGAGATATCGTGCTGCATCGCCGGGCCAATCGCTCGCTCTGCGGGAGCAATCGAATCGCGTAGCAACCAAAAATCTTCGGCCTGCGCTTCGTTTGCGGCGATCACAGCGTCTTCGATCAATCTCTGTTCCATGGCTTCCGCCAGGACCTGTTCCACCTTTTCGCGAAGCTCCTCGGGCTCATCACGCCCCGCGACAAGCTCGATCAGAGCGTTCCAGGCGTGGCGGTTATGAAGTGGTGCTCTCGCGTCGGGCAGGTGATCCAGCACGCTGGTCAGACAATGATCTGGAACGATTTCAAAACCTTCCAGTTCGTCGCCAAGCGCCCGGTCGACAAACTGAAGGAGGGCTCGGGCGGTGACGACACTGTCCAATCCGACCCACGCGACCACTCTCCCTTTGGTGGCGGGCAGCAGGCGAAGATTTACGGCGGTAACGATTCCGAGTGTGCCTTCTGAGCCGATCAGCAATTGTTTCAGGTCGAACCCGCGATTGTCCTTTTTGAGCGCCACCAATCCATCGAACACATCGCCATTGGCCATCACGGCCTCCAGGCCCAGGACCTGCGCTCGCATGGTTCCATGGCGCAGGACCTGTGTGCCACCTGCATTGGTTGAAACGAGGCCTCCAATTGTGGCTGACCCTTTCCCGCCGAGAGTCAGCGGAAAGCGCAGATCGGCTGCCTCGGCCGCTTCGTGGAGCGTTTGCAAGATCACACCTGCGTCACAGATCGCCTGACCGGCGCCGGGATCAAGGGAGCGAATGGTGTTCATCCGGCGGAGCGAAAAGAGCAAGGCGCTGCCGGTTTTGTCCGGCGTCGCGCCCCCGACCATGCCGCTGTTTCCACCTTGCGGAACAATTGGGATCTCAAACCTAGCGCACAATTTGACCAGTTCAGCAACTTGCTGAGTCGAGGAAGGGGACGCGAGAGCCAATGCTCTGCCCGTATAGCGTCCGCGCCAATCAGTGAGCCACGGATCGACCAGATCGGCATCGGTAGTCAGACCTTTCGGGCCTAACAGGTCTTGCGCTCTATCGAGAAATTCGGAGGTCTGATTCATTGTGGCGCCTATGACACATTCGCCCTGTCAAATTCCAGCGCTTTGCGGCGCGGTGAATATGGATTAAGCCGCCGTTCAATCTATCGTGCTAGGTCTGGCCAACGCATGGTGGGGCATGCGGTTGGATTTTGGGTATCAGGAGGAACAGGATAGTGCCTGGCATGCTTGCATTAGCTGCTCCTTTGGCGATGCTGTTTCCCGTTCTGGGGCAATCCTCTGCACCGCATATCTCGGCCGATGGCAATCCCGCTCATTCCACCGAGGGCAAGCGTCCTGATCTGCCTACCCTGAGCGAGCAGCCCCAGTCAGCGACGATGAGCGCTCTCGAATTGTGGCAGCAATCGCAGATCAATCGGCAAGTGCGGATTGAACAACGGGTGATCATTCGTATTTCCCCGGCACGCCAGAACCAACGCCAAAACCTCGTTGCTGACCGGACCACGCGCCCCCGAACGCAGCAATTCGAAGAGAAGCGGATAGGCAAATGTCTGGCGGTGGAAGGAATCTCAGGGGTTCAAACCGACAGCGGCAATCGGTTGCTGCTGTTTCTGCGCGATCGGCGGATCATCTCGCTCAACCTTGAGAAATCGTGCCGCGCCCGAGATTTCTATTCGGGCTTCTATGTAGAGCGTAGCGAAGACGGGCAATTGTGTGTTGATCGTGATCGCCTTCATTCGCGCAATGGCGCGAAATGCGAGATTGATCGCATGCGGCAATTGGTTGCGATCAACGAATAGCGACCTGAGCCATCAAGGCCTCACCAACCGGATTTCTTGACTTTCAGGCGCTTTTGCGCGAGGGCGCGCCAACCGTTTGGCGACCAAGTGCGCTGGGGAATATGAGACGGCGCATCACGCCGCCACTTATCCGGAAATTGCGAATTATATGACTTTTGCCGATCTCGGCCTCTCTCCTGAATTGCTCAGTGCCGTCGAAGACGCCGGCTATACTGAGCCGACTGCCATCCAAGCGCAGGCCATTCCTGCGGTTCTTATGATGCGTGACCTGATTGGCATAGCGCAAACCGGGACGGGCAAGACTGCCAGTTTCGTGCTGCCGATGATCGACGTAATGGCCGCAGGTCGCAGGCGCGCGCTGATGCCGCGGTCGCTCATTCTGGAGCCGACCCGCGAACTCGCCGCCCAAGTGGCCGAGAACTTCGAGAAATACGGCAAGAACCACGATCTCAAGATGGCGCTGCTGATCGGCGGCGTGCAGATGGGCGACCAACTCAAGACTCTTGACGAGGGTGTGGACGTCCTGATCGCAACGCCAGGCCGGCTGATGGACCTGTTTGAGCGCGGCAAGATCTTGCTCAATGGCTGCGAATTGCTGGTCATCGATGAGGCTGATCGCATGCTCGACATGGGGTTCATTCCAGACATTGAGTTCATCTGCTCAAAATTGCCGGAATCGCGCCAGACGATGCTGTTCTCGGCGACTATGCCAGCTCCGATTGAGAAGCTGGCCAAGAATTTCCTGTCCAACCCCCAGCGGATCGAGACAGCTCGCGCAGCGACCACCAACAAGGATATCACCGCCTTCAAGATTCCGGTCCATCAACGCAAGAAGCGGGAGACCTTGCGTTGGTTGCTTCAGCATGACCAGATCGAGACCGCAATCGTCTTTGCCAACCGCAAGACGACGGTGCGTGAGCTCAACAAGAGCCTGCAAGGGCACGGTTTTGCCAGCGGGGAAATCCATGGCGATATGGACCAGAACTCGCGTCTCAAGGAGCTCGACCGGTTCAAATCGGGTGACATCAATATCCTGGTCGCGTCTGACGTTGCCGCTCGCGGTCTGGATATCAAGGGCGTCAGCCACGTCTTCAATTTTGATACGCCGTGGCATCCTGATGATTACGTCCACCGGATCGGGCGGACGGGCAGGGCTGGGGCAAAGGGCCGTGCCTTTACTTTGGTGGCCGGCGAAGATGCCGAGGCGATTGCCAATGTCGAGAAATTGACCGGCAATGTGATCAAGGTGTTTGGCAAAGAGGATGTTCGCGTCGAGTTGGCCGAGAAATCCGAGAGGTCGGACAAGACGGAGCGATCGGACGAGCCAGAGAGGCAAGAAGAGAAGCCGGCCAAGCGCAAAAAGCCGCGTGATGAAAAAGCAGCCAGGCCCGAGAAGAACGAGAAGCGCGCTCGCTCGCGTCGGCGTGACGAGCGGGACGAAGAGCCGGTTCCAGCGGGTGAATGGAATGGCCCGCGCCCAGGCTTCCTCGACGTCGGCTTTGGCTAAAGCAAAACCCCAGACATTGTGAGCGAAGTTGGCCTCGATCTATTCCGGGATCGTGACGACATGCGCAATCATTGTTGATCCCTCAAACACGGCCACATCCTCAACCACATTCTCCGCGACAAACACGAAGTCAAACACGCGATCTTGATCGGCGTCTTTGTGAAGCATGACGATAAAGGCCTCGCCCGCTGCTGGGGCTGGGTTGAGAGTGATCTGGACGTCTAAGTTTGTTCCCTGCTCGACGAAGCTATAGCCCGCCACATGTGTCCCGCTGGGCTTTCCGCCGACAAAGGGGTGCATCACTAGCCAGCTATCGCCCTCTACGTGGACCTCTTGGAAGGTCAGTGTCAGGCCATCGCCGCGCCTGATCTGCGGCTCGCCGTTGGAGATTCGAACCTCAGAATAGGGTGCGGAGCTGTCAGCCCGCTCCATCCCTTCCACAGAGATCCAATTGCGCTCACCATTGCCAAATTGAATGGCGTTGCTCGCTTCATCTTGAGCGGCAGTCGGCGCTGCTGTGACTACAAATGCGAGCGACAGAGCCGCAGCCAAGACGTTTTTCATTGTTCACCTCTCCCAATGCGAGCGCAGTCTTCCACATTTCAGGGACTTGGGGAAGCGCCTTGACTCTATCTGCCTCCCGAAACATAATTACCATTATGATAATTGAGTCTGAGATCAATCCCAAGGCCCAAAACATCGCCTCTGCGGCGGTGGAAGCGATCTATGAGCGAGGACTCGATCGCTTCAAATTGACCGATGTGGCGCGCAAGGCCGGGGTCACGACCGGCGCAGTCACCTACTACTTCGAAGACAAGGATGCGCTGTTGATCGCGGCGTTCGACGAGACTTGGCGCCGAATGTTTGCAGATATTGCAGCCTTTGAAGGCGGTTGGGTCCTCGAACGGTTCGAAAAGTCACTGCCGCTCGATGACAAAAGACGCCGAGGCTGGAGCGTATGGCTCGCCTTCTGTGGTCGGGCGCAAACCTCTTCCGAGATCAACCAGCATTACCGCAAGTCTTATGCGCAGCTCGAAGATTTGCTGATGCAGTCTTTCGCGGAGCACGATGATGAGGTGTCCCGCGATGATCTTCGAGCGGTAATCGCTGCGATGGACGGGATAGGATTGTGCGCCACGCTGAATGAAGATTTGTGGCCAGCTGACCGCCAGCGCGCATGCCTGCGTCAAATGATCGGCCATCTATTCACACGATAAATCTGACGGGAGAGCATTGATGACCTCTATCACACATCTGCCGGCCGCGGCATCGACCGATGCAATCTGCGAAGTGCTCGATCGCGACGCAGCACTGATAATCGACAATGTCTTGTCGGCAGACCAGGTCGCGCAGATCCGCGGCGAGCTGGCGCCTTACCTCGAAGCTGGCGGCAACGGCCGCGATGAATTCACCGGCTTCAAGACCAAGCGCATCGGTGCTTTGATCGCGCGGTCTCCGGCATGCCGCGAGCTGGCATTGCATGACATTGTGAATGGCACGGCAGCGCAATATCTTGCGCCCCATGCTGATGGCTATCAGCTGCATTTCACCCAGGCTGTTAATATTGGTCCTGGAGAATCAGCTCAGGCACTGCATCGCGATCGTGGGCTGTGGGGCGGTAAGATACCGCGCCGGATCGAAACTCAGCTCAGCACGATCTGGGCGATCAGCGAATTCACCGCCGCCAATGGCGCCACGCAATTGGTGCCCGGCTCGCATCTTTGGGAGGCAGACCGCGAGCCTCAGCCGGACGAGATTGTTCCGGCGGAGATGAAGCCAGGCTCCGTGCTGATTTACTCCGGCACGGTGATCCATGGCGGTGGGACCAACAGGACCGCGGACGAGTATCGCCTCGCCGTGCTGATCCATTACACGCTCAACTGGCTACGACAGGAAGAGAACCAGTACCTGTCTTGCCCGCCAGAAGTGGCCAAGACCTTGTCTCCCGAGCTGCAGAAGCTGATCGGCTATTCGCGTGGCGGCCCGGTGCTGGGCTTCTTTTCGACACCGGGTGAGCCTGGTAAAGGCCACGAACTGGCCGATCCAATCAAAGCTCTGGTATAGCGCTCTCCGCCTGACTAAGGGGCAGGGGAATGTACCCCAGCAAGACCCCTCCCGAACGTTATGCTGACGGGCTGATCCACGCGATCAGCCTGCTCGGCCTGCTGATTGCTTTCGCGTTTCTGTTGCCGAGGGCAGCTGCGACTGGGGAGGGCACTGTCCTGATCGCCACATGGGTCTATGCTGTGGCGGCGCTGTTCTCGCTGTGCATCTCTTTTGCCTATCACCTCTCGCCGCGGCACGATCTGCGCCCGACTTTGCGCCAATGGGATCACGCCGCAATCTATCCCGTGATCGCCGGGGTGTTCAGTCCGCTGCTGCTCACCGCCGGAACAGCGAGTGCCTTTGCAATCCTGTCGGTCATCTGGATTCTGACTCTGTTGGGCGTGTGGTTCAAACTGTCAGGCGACAATGGAGATTCGCGCTGGTCATTGATCTCCTACCTCGGCCTTGGCGCTTTCGCCCTGATCGCGCTTCCCGATTTCTGGGCAGAGCTCCCGCGAGCATCAACCTGGGCGATTTTGGCCGGAGCTGTGTTTTACACGATCGGTACGCAATTCTACCGCAAGAAAGGCATGCCCTACCGCTATCCGATCTGGCATTTCTTCGGTTCGTTTGGCGGAGCGTCGTTCTTCGCAGCGATCTGGATCGCTCTGTCCTGAGCCGATAGGGCTAAGGCGCCTCGATATAGCTGGTCAGCATCTTGGTCATCTCCTCGGTCAGCCGCTCTGCCGGGATGAGCGATCCGACCTCGTCAACGATCCAGCGATGAGCCAACGCATCAGCCGTATCAACCAGCATGGTTGCCTTGATCTGGGCCTCATCGACTGCTGGCGCCAAGGCTGCAGCAATGGCTTGGATCAGGCCAGTCCGCAGATTGTCGATCCGCTGCTGCTGTGCTTCGGTGAGCGCGATCTCGCTTGAGAGCGCTCTGTGCAGCTTAGGGTCATTCTGATGGAGCCGGATCGCGCCCGCCACCAAGGTCCCAACCACGTCCCTCGGGCTGAGGTCCTCGCTCAACAGTGCCGCGCCTTCGAGCAAGGCCGTTTCGCCCTCCGAGAGATGGCGATCGAGCAGCAGATCGACGATTTCGCGCTTGTTTGAGAAATACTCATAGACCGACCCGACCGAGACTCCCGCCCGTTTGGCGATCGCGTTGGTGTTGAGTCCGGCGACCCCATCTCGCGATAAAATCTGAGCGGAGGCTTCAACAATGGCCTCAACCGTCGCTTTTGACCGCGCCTGTTTCGCACGCCGTTTCAGCGCTTTAGCGGAGGATTCGGTCTTGAGTTTCGCCATCGAAAAACCCGAGTTTCAAAAGTTGAGCAATTGCTCAATATTATGTGCATGACACATCCACATAAATCAAGCTTCGCCGACCATCCTTCCTGGACATCCTATCGCGATATTCTGCGCGAGGAGTTTGCGATCACCTTCCCGATTGAGCCGAGCGAGCATTGGCAAAAGATCCGCGGGCATTCGATCCGCTATGATCTGTGGGAGCCAGATCAGACTTCGGTCGGGACGGTGATCCTGGTCCATGGCGGTGGCGGCAGCGGGCGAATTCTCGCTCCGGCGGCGTTGCCCGCGCTCCAAGCAGGTTGGCGGGTGATCGCCCCAGACTTGCCGGGCTATGGCCTCTCGATCCCCGCACCAGGCTTCAACGGCGACTATTCCGAATGGCCGAAGATCATTGCCGAGATCGCCGACAGTACGACCGGGCGGGTGGTCTCGCTCGGTATGTCATTGGGCGGTTTGACCGCTGTCTTCGCGGCTCAATATGCGAAGAGCATCGACGGCGTGATTGCGACAACCCTGGTCGATCCGAGCGATCCCGCCACGTTTGATCACGTCGCGCGCTGGCCTTGGCTCGGCAGCTTGTGCCGCTTTTCGATGCGCTGGATGCCCGGCCTGCTCGATCGGATCAGCATGCCACTGGCCTTAGCGACACCTTTGCGCGCGATGACCAGCAGCAGAAGGCTGCAAGACTATTTCGTCCGCGATCCTCTGCTCGGAGGGAATTGGATGACCGCGCGCTTCTTTCGGCTGATTCATCAGCGCCAGCTGGAATCGGATACCCTGGACTGCCCGTTATTGCTGATTCATCCGGGATCGGACGAATGGACACCGACCTCCATGAGCATGCCTGTGTTTGAGCGGCTCAAGACCGAGAAGACACTGATCGAATTGTCCAACGGCACGCATTTGCCCTTGGAGCGACCGGCCTTCGATGAGTTCAACCAAGGTGTTGGCAAGTTCCTGGCACGCTGCGCAGCGAAGGAGTTGGAGAGCAAATCGGCCTAACAATGTTTGTTGCGAGTGTCTCGCATGACGCTTGACAGATGGACAGTGTGTCAAGTACACAAATGTGACAAAAGGCTATATAAAACAGGAGTTTAAGACATTGACATCTGGTTGACACTTTGCCAGCAAAGCGACTGCTCTGCACAGCCTTGATAGAGCGGCAAACGGCCAGACAATTTCAAAGACGGATGCCGTCCTAGAGGTTTGGAGCTGTGTAGGAAAATGGCGGCGAGTGCGACTCGCGCCGGTCACTCCACCAGTTTCACAAAGCTGTCGATCACGCGCTTGGTGCCGGCTTTCTCAAACTCGATTTCCAGCTTATTGCCTTCCTGGTCGGTCACGCAGCCATAGCCAAACTTCTCGTGAAAGACCTGCGCGCCGATCGAGATATCGGTCCGGGCTTTGGCGGCGAAACTGGCGGCCGAACGGGTCGATTCCTTCACCCGCGCAGGCTTGGTCTCATAACCCGAGCTGAGCGCGCGCTGCCATCCGGGGCCGCGGGCCTTGGATCGACCGGGTCGATCGCGAGCGACATGGGCGAAGGGATCTTCCTGCTCGGTCCAATTGGCCTGCCACAGCGACGCACCACCGGTCATCGTGGTTTCCTGCTCGATATGCTCGGGCGGAAGTTCCTCGATAAAGCGCGAGGGGATTGAGCTGGTCCATTGGCCGTAGATCCGGCGATTGGCCGCATGAAAGATCTGGCAATTGCGCCGTGCTCGAGTGATCGCGACATAGGCCAGACGGCGCTCTTCCTCGAGGCTGGCGAGGCCGCCTTCGTCAATTGCGCGCTGGGAGGGGAACACACCTTCCTCCCACCCGACACAGAAGACATTGTCGAACTCGAGCCCTTTGGCGGCGTGGATCGTCATGATCGTGACGGTCTCCTCATCATCCGCGGCATCGTTGTCCATCACGAGGCTGACATGCTCAAGGAAATCGCCGAGCGTCTGATATTCTTCCATTGCGCGAGCGAGTTCGGATAGGTTCTCAAGCCGACCGGCGCTTTCCGGGCTGCGATCATTCTGCAGCATGTCGTTATAGCCGGTTTCTTCGAGCACCATCCGCAACAGTTCCGCAGGCGTGATCGCTTCCGCTGCTTCGCGCCAGGCGAGGAATTGCCGCATCAGGCCGCCGATCGTATTGGCGGCGCGGGCGGGCAGCTCGTCACTATCTGCCAAGTCGAGCGAGGCCGCTGCTAGCGGCATATTGGTCCGCCGTGCGTGCTGGTGCATCTTCTCGAGCGTCTTGGCGCCCAAGCCGCGCTTGGGCTGATTGTAGATCCGCTCAAACGCGAGATCATCTTGCGGCTGCGCGATCACCCGAAGATAGGCGAGGGCGTCGCGGATCTCGGCTCGTTCATAGAAGCGGAAACCACCGATGATGCGATAATTGACCCCGATCTGGATGAAGCGATCTTCAAACTCGCGGGTCTGATATTGCGCGCGCACCAGGATCGCGACCTGGTTGAGGTCAGCGCCTTGGCCTTCCAGCCGCTCGATCTCCTCGCCAACCCGGCGGGCTTCTTCGGGCGCATCCCACACACCGACCACGCGGACCTTGTCGCCGCCATTGACCTCGGTCCACAGGGTTTTGTCGTGCCGTTCGCTGTTGGCGCGGATCAGGCCCGAGGCCGCGCCGAGGATGTGCGGGGTGGAGCGATAGTTCTGCTCGAGGCGAACGACATGCGCGCCCGGAAAGTCTTTCTCAAACCGCAGGATATTGGCGACTTCGGCCCCGCGCCAGGAATAGATCGACTGGTCATCGTCACCGACAACGCAAATATTCTTGTGGTTCTGCGCGAGCAGCCGCAGCCACAGATATTGGACCGCATTGGTGTCCTGATATTCGTCGACCAGTATGTATTTGTAGCGCTGCTGATACTCCTCCAGCACATCGTGATGCTTGCGGAAGATATTGAGCATATGCAGCATCAGATCGCCGAAATCGCAGGCGTTGAGTGCCTTGAGCCGTTCCTGATACAGCCGATACATCTGCTCGCCGCGGCCGTTGGCGTAGCTTTCATTCTCAACCGCATCGAGATCGCCCGGATTGAGCCCACGGTTCTTCCAGCGATCGATCAGGCCAGCGAGCTGGCGTGCGGGCCAGCGCTTCTCATCGAGATCATTGTCATTGATCAGCTGTTTGAGCAGCCGCAACTGATCATCGGTGTCGATGATCGTGTAATTCTGTTCAAGCCCGACCAGCTCGGCATGACGCCGCAACATCTTGGCGCAAATCGAGTGAAAGGTGCCAAGCCAGGGTATCCCTTCGCCGGGCTGACCGAGGTGTTGCGCGACCCGCTCGCGCATTTCGCGCGCAGCCTTGTTGGTGAAGGTCACGCACAGGATCTGGCTGGGCCAGGCGCGGCGCGTGGCGACCAGATGCGCCAATCGTGCTGTCAGGGCAGCAGTCTTGCCGGTGCCTGCGCCTGCCAACATCAGAACCGGCCCTTCAGTCGTCAGAACGGCTTCGCGCTGCGGTTCGTTGAGCCGGGCCGCGTAGGGCGGGAGTTGCTCGGTCGGAAGGGAGGGCGTTTCAGTCATTGTCGCATGTGAACAGGTAGAGAACGCCGCGCGCTGCCGCAAGGCCGCAATTCAATGTGTGTTGCCTCGGTTGAGCGGCCGGCTGGCACGCGACCTTATCAAATAAGCTATTGAAATTACGAATTCTTGTGAGATGTTAGGTGCGACAGAATCAAGGGGTCGCACTCATGATAAAGAAGCTTTCCACCGCAATTGCGGCAATTGTCGCGCTCGGATCCACGCCTTCGCAGGCTCAGATCTCGTCAGAACTATACGACTACATGGTCCAGGACGTCTGTGTTGACGGGGCCAACCGCGCGATAGCTGGCGATCCGGCGACCTGCGCCAATCGTCGAAACATCGGTCTGTATGAGGCCTCGCCCTATATTGTGACGGACTTCAACAATCAGAACGGTGAAGAATACTACGCATGGAACTCGATCCCAGTGCTCGGTGAAGACGGGCGCACGCGTGTGCTGACCGTAAAGAAACGCTCAGCCAAAAATCAGTTCAATGGTGGCTTTCAATTCTCATGGTCGACACCCGATGATGGGTTTGATCTGGCCGATATCAACTACTCCTCTTATGCGTCATTCATCCGAACTTACGACGCGGGATGTCTGGATCAGGCTTTCGCGCCTACCAACAATTCCTGGACCAATCGCTTCATACATATGCCCAATGTTCGGGCAGGCGGCTGGGTCTTGTTTCCATTAGCGTCCCCTCCAAGCGCCTGGGCACAGATCAACGCGATTTCCAACGGGACTGCCAGAATCCAACTTCAGTCAAAACAGGGATGCTCTAACGGTTCGAGCACGGCCCGAACCTATTGGAACGCGCCAGCCAACTATCGATTTGAAACAGGAAAAGTGTTGCGTGCCATCAAGTCGGCCCATTTTGCTGCAACCGACTTGTCTTCCGGCAACAATGCACTCGAAATGTTCTACTTCACCAAGGAGTATGGCTTTACCCGCTGGGAGGCTTGGGTGCCGCGGAGCCGATGTGTGTCGGAAGCTGCCCAGGTGCCGAGCGGCCAGCTGCGCGTAAACTGCTACCCTGAAAACGGCCCTGCTGCGAGCGACGAAGTCGATCTTCGCACCCGCTGCGTCGAGATGACAAGTGGCACGTCGACTGGCGAACTTGATGTCACTGATTGGGGTGGACAGGATTGGGTGCGGACAGATTGTCGCGATATGACTAATTACATCGCGCTCAATACGCCTCAACTCCTGCTCAATTCGACTATCGCCCAGGAGAATGGGGTCGACGATATCGATTACCCTCTGAGTTCGAATGGCCCCTCCGGTCCGAGCAATCCGCCAGATCCGGGCGAAGATCCCAGCTTTTAGTTATCAGTCAGGGTCGGCTCGCAGCAATGTCAGCTTGCCCTTGCCGACCTTGCGATCTGTCTCGATGGTCAGGCCTTTGACCTCGACGCTCTCATTGGCGGCGGTCTCGAGCGCGATCCAGGTCGCATCACCGATCCAGTCGAGCCGCAAGAGCCTATCGAGCGCGACCATGCCAGCGCCGGTTTGATAGGGCGGGTCGAGCAGGATCAAATCAAAGGCCTGTTTGGCGACCGGCAGGGTCATCACCGAAGCGGCTTGCACTTGCGTCCGGTCGCGCGCGTCCAGCGCGGTGATGTTGGCGCGGATCGCGTCCAGTGCCGAACGCTCCTGCTCAACGAGCAGACAATGCGCGGCACCGCGTGACAACGCTTCCAGGCCCAGCGCGCCCGAACCGGCGAAGAGATCCGCCACCCGCAGATCTTCGAATGAACCCAAGCGGCTAGTCAGCATGCTGAATAGGGTCTCGCGCGTGCGATCGGCAGTCGGGCGCGTGGCTTCGCCCTTGGGCGCGATCAGCTTGCGACCGCGCCAATCCCCGGCGATGATCCTCATACGAGCCCCCTCCTTTGAAAGGAGGGGGTTGGGGGTGGTTGATTGGTCAGGGACCACCCCGCTGCGACTAAGCCTTTCTGTGCAAGGCCAAGTCTCACTGCCCCTTCTCTAAAGAAGAGGGGATTCATGAGAATTTCCGCTTCTTGAGCATGCTCTGGAATCGGCCAAGCTGGGCTCGCGGGATCGAGGCGGCGGCGCCGCGTGGCAGGTCGCCCAGTTCAAACGGACCATAGGCCGTCCTGATCAGCCGATTCACCTTGAGCCCAAGATATTCGAGGACTTTGCGGACTTCGCGGTTCTTGCCCTCGGTGATGGTCATCTCGATCCACTGGTTCTTACCCGAGCTTCCGCCCGCGCCGCGTTCGAGATTAGCATCGATCGAGCCATAGCGGACGCCGTCGATCTCGACCCCTTCGATCAGTTCGTCGAGCTGCTGCTGGGTTACCTCGCCAAAGGCGCGGGCGCGGTAGGTCCGCGGGACGCCGCTTGCGGGCAGTTCCATCTCGCGCTTCAGCCCGCCATCGTTGGTCAATAGCAACAGGCCCTCAGTGTTCAAATCGAGCCGCCCAATCGGCATAAGTCGCGGGGCGTGCTTGGGCAGGGCATTGCGCAAGGCGGTGTAGATCGTCGGGCGACCCTTGGGATCGCGCTCCGCAGTGATCAGACCGGTCGGCTTGTGAAAGGCATAGAGCCTTGTCGAGTCTGGTTCTGCCACCGGCTTGCCATCGACCGTAATCCCCTTGAGGCTGGTCAGGAAGGTCGCGGGTGTCTCAATGGTCTTGCCATTGAGCGCGATCCGGCCATCGGCGATCATCCGCTCGATCTCGCGGCGGCTGGCGACACCGGCGCGGGCGAGCGCCTTGGCGATACGATCGCCTTCGGGGCGGTCGCCATCTGAGCGGCCATCTTGTGAACGGGCAGTGTTGGACATGCCGAGCGCCTAGGCGCTCAGTCAGCGGCCCGCAAGGCGTCCTCAACAATTTGGCTGAAGCGGGTAATCCCGCCTTCGAGTGTGCCGAGCGTCAAATGATCGATCGCGCCAGAAGAAAGACCTTGTTGGCCCAGTTCAGCAGCACGGAAATCCTCGCTCGCAAAAACCCCTCCATCGAGCAGTTTCCAGCTGCGTTCCCAATGATCACGCGCTTTGTCGGTCTTTGGCTCTTCGGGGATTAGCATGAAGTCTTCGACCAAGGTCAGATCTTGGGCCTGTGGCATCAACACCATGACATTGACGTAGTCCGGGCTCGGTACGATCACCGTGGCTGGCAGCAGCTGGTAAGCGAAAGTGACGACCCGGCGCAGCTCGGCCATATCCTCAAGATTGACTGTCTCCATCTCTTCGAGGCGGCCGACAGCAGAGCGTTGATGCGGACCAACGGTATCGCCGCTGGTCACCCCGTCTTTGAAAAATGGGCCAATCGTATCGGCGTGGAGCCGGGTGACATGATAGCTTTCGAGGAAAGCATCCATAATCAGCTTCCAATTGCCTTTGACCGTGTGCAGCTTGCGCCGGAAGAGGAAGCTTTGATCCACACCGAAGGCCGCAAAATCCTCGCCAATCCGCTTTGCCTCGGTGAAATCTGCGCCTTCCTGCGGTGCAAACCAGATCATGCCTCCGGCTTCGCAACTCGGCAACTCGACCAGACCATATTCACTCTTGTCCATCCCGGGGAAGGTCTCGGGCCTTGGCAGCGCCAACAGCTTGCCATCAAGCTTGTAGGTCCAGGCGTGGTAGGGGCAGACCAGCCGCTTCGCGCATTGAATATCCTCGCCCTCGACCAAACGCGTGCCGCGATGACGACAAACGTTGAGAAAGACATGTGCCTGCCCCTCGGCATCGCGGGTGATTAGCAGTGGACGTCCTGTGGCGTCGTGCGGGATCACCATATGGGGTTCAGGCAATAGGACAGAGGGCGCAATCACCTGCGGCAGCCGGTCGAACAGAGCGGCCTTCTCGCGGGCGAAGTGATCAGGATCGGTGTAATGGCTAGCCGGAACGTGGCCGATCCGGTCGGTCGCGCGACCTTCGCCGTGGCGGATCTTCTCAGCCAGGGCCAATTGTCCGGCGGTAGGGTGCCGCTCAGGTGCGGAAGATGTTGATTGTGTTGTTACGCCGTTCATTGAAGCGTTCCTATTTCCTCGATCCCGTGCTTAGTGTGACAGAATTCGAGACTGGACGGAAGGACGCAGGGTAATGGCGGAGTCAGCGACGACCGAGGAGCGGAACCTGTGGGGAGCGATCAAACCCTATCTCGAAAAGGAATCGCTGGCTGCGTTCTTTCTCGGCGTTTCTTCAGGGTTTCCTTTCGCGTTGCTGGCTGCAACTCTGACAACAAGGCTGGCACAAGACGGCATTGAAAAGTCGACTGTAACTGCCTTCACTCTTGTCTTCCTGAGCTACAATTTCAAATGGCTGTGGGCATGGATCGTCGACTCGGTGAAGCTGCCGATTATCGGTCGGCTGGGCCTGCGTGTCTCTTGGATGATCGTGGTCGGATTGCTGGTGATTGCTGCCGTGTTCAACCTGGCCCTGGCCGACCCGAAGCAGGACATCGCCTGGGTCGCCATCTCGGCGATCATGCTTGGCGCCGCGGGCGCGACGTTCGACATCATTATCGATGCCTATCGGATTGAGACGCTCAAACCCTACCAATTGGGCGTGGGTTCAGGAATGAGCCAATACGGCTGGCGGATTGGCGCGGCTGGTGCCGGCGCACTTGCGCTTGTTGTTGCTGCGCGGACCGATTGGACAATGGCCTATATGGTGTGCTCGGTTTTTGCTCTCCCAGCCATGCTGACTGCACTTGTACTTGGTGAGCCGCCACGGCATCGGGCTCCGGCGGAACGCACCACCGTGGCAGCGAAAGCCCGGGCAATCGCAGACCCCTTCATCGAGTTCCTTAGCCGTCATGGCGCGTGGTTGGTGTTGATCTTTATCGTCGTTCACAAGATCGGTGACACGCTCGCCAATCTCACCTTGCGCCTGCTGTTCGAAGATCTCGGCTATACCAATGACGAAATCGCGATCTACGACGTCGGGGTGGGCTTTTGGGCGCTGATCATCGGTGTCTTCATCGGCGGGATCATCTACGCCAAGCTTGGCCTGAAGCGGTCCGTACTGATTGCCCTTATCCTGATGGCGATCTCAAACTTGAGCTTCGCCGGACTGGCAGCGGTTGGGCATTCCAATCTTGGCATGGCCGCAGCAATCGGGTTCGAGAATTTCGCCAGCGGTTATGGCGGCGTGGTTGTTGTCGCCTATTTCTCTGCCCTCTGCGATCTGCGCTTTACTGCAGCGCAATACGCCTTGATCAGCGCTGGCGCGAGCATTGTTGGGCGGTTGTTGACCGGCACGACGGCGGGCGGGCTGATCGAGTGGATGGGCTATGTGAACTTCTACGTGCTCACCACCGTGCTGGCCTTTCCGGGGATCATCCTGTTCTGGTGGATGATGCGAACTGGCCTGGTCGACGAAGCGATGGGAACCGCAGGCAAGGATAGCGATCAAGCGGAAACCGGTTGAGCCAGTTATTCGGGGATCTCGTCATTGAGCCGCAGGACCTCTCCCGCAAGGTAAAGCGATCCCGCAATCAGCACCGGATGACCATCTGAGGGCAGGTTTAGCAGCGCTTGCTCCACGTCATCCGCGAATGTGGCTTGCGCCCCGAACGCCGACGCCTGGTGATAGTCATGCCCCGGGACTGGCACGGCCGTCAGCGTCTGGATCCGCTCGCCCAGGGGTTCGATCAGAGCTGCAGGATTTTTCGCTTCGAGCATCCCCAGAATGAGATGCAGGGGCCCGTCGAAATGCTCGGCTATGGCTTGCCCGGCGCTGGGATTGTGCCCGCCGTCGAGCCACAGCGCCTTGTCCGGCGCCAAAACGCTAAGCGGGCCATCAGACAGGCGCTGCATCCGCGCTGGCCAGCTTACCGCTCGCATTCCCTTGGCAATGGCTTCGTCATTCACCGCGATTGCATTCTGGTGGCGCAGCATCGCCACGGCCAGACCAGCGTTCTTGTATTGGTGCGCTCCAGCGAGTGAAGGGGCGGGATAGCGCCGCTCATCCACGTCATTCTCACTGTAATAGAGATGGAAGGCGCCAGCGTTGAAATCATCGCAGTACCAGCTCTCGCCCCATTCGCGCAGTTCAGCCCCGACCTTCTGCGCCTGCTTCCGGATTGCCGCCTGTGCTTCTTCGGGGTAGCTATTGCCCAATGTGATTAAAGGGACGCCCGGCTTGGCGATCCCGGCTTTCTCGAACGCAATCCGCGCCATCGGCTGCTTGGGGACGCCCTTTTCTGGGGCGAGCAGAAACCTTTCATGGTCCAGGCCCAGCGCAGCAATCCCGCAGGCGGCGAGGGCATTGGGTTCCAGCACATTGGTCGCATCGAACCTTCCGCCCAATCCCACCTCAACCACGCAGGCGTCTGCTGGTGTGCGCGAAAAGGCGAGAAAGGCAGATGCGATTGTGACCTCGAAAAAGCTCGGCCCCAGATCAGGCCCGGCATCCAGCACTTCCTCAAGAAGCAGGGCCAATACGCTGTCTTCTATCAGCTTTCCGCCGATTCTTATCCGCTCATTGTAGCGGACGAGGTGCGGGCTGGTTGTGACGTGGACCGATTTGCCATCGGCCTCCAGCATGGCCCTCAGGAACGCGCAAACCGAGCCCTTGCCATTGGTACCGGCGACATAAAACACCGGTGGCAGTTTGCGATGCGGATTGTCGAGCCGATCGAGCAATGCGCGGATGGTGTCGAGACCCAAACGCCCCTGCGGAATACTGAGCTGCGACAGGCGATCGAGTTGTGCCTGAACCCTGGGATCGTCAGAGCGACCGAAATCCATCACAAAGCCCCGTCCTTCCGCAAGGAGGGGGTTGGGGGTGGTTGATGCGGTAGGCACCACCCCGCTGCGACTAGGCGCGCCTTCGGCTTACCATGTCTGGCTGCCCCTCCTCTAAAGAAGAGGGGATGATGTGTGTTCATGCTGCTTTGGGCTGAAGATAGCCGAGCACGTCAGCCAGAGTCGCTTTGAGGTCGCGGCGGTCAACCACCATGTCGACCATGCCGTGCTTGTGGAGATATTCAGCACGTTGAAAACCTTCGGGTAGCTGCTCGCGGATCGTATCCTGGATCACGCGCTGGCCGGCGAAGCCGATCAGAGCGCCCGGCTCGGCGATATGGACATCGCCCAGCATCGCGTAGCTGGCGGTGACCCCGCCGGTGGTTGGATCGGTCAGCACCACGATATAGGGCAATCCAGCGGCCTTGAGCCGCCGCGTCATCACGGTCGCGCGGGGCATTTGCATCAGGCTAAGGATGCCTTCTTGCATCCGTGCGCCGCCGGCAGCGGTGACCACGATGTAGGCGCAATTGCGCTCCAGCGCCTTCTCTGCGCCGTTGCAGAAGGCTTGGCCAACCGCCATGCCCATCGATCCGCCCATAAAGCTGAAATCCTGCACGCCGACCACAGCCGCGCGCCCGTCAATCGCTCCTGAAGCCACCACAAAGGCATCTTCATGCGGGCTCTTCGCCCTGGCCGCCTTGATCCGGTCGGTGTATTTCTTGCTGTCGCGGAATTTGAGCGGGTCCTCGGTCACCTCGGGCTGAGCCAGCAGCTCATAGCCCGGGTCGAGCATCAGGCTGATCCGCGTATCGGCATTGATCCGCCCGTGATGCTCGCACGAGGTGCAAACCGAAAGGTTCTCCTCGTAATCCTGCACGAACAGCATTTCCTGACAGTTCGGGCATTTGATCCAGAGATCTTTCTCGGTGCTCTTCTTCTCGGCACCAAAGCCGAGCGAATTGCGGACGCGGGTGAACCAGTTCATGTCTGTTCCTATCGAGCGGAATGAACCGCCTGTGCGAGAGCCGAAGTCAGCTCCTTTAGCTTAGCCGGGGCCTCGCTGCCAAATTCTCCGACCAGATCGACCAGTGCGGAGCCCACCACGACGCCGTCAGCGACCTTGGCGATGGCGCTGGCTTGCTCAGGCGTGCGCACCCCAAAACCGACCGCAATCGGCAGGTCCGTCGCAGCTTTGAGCGCGTTGACAGCGCTTTCGATGCTGTCCTGCGCGGCCTGCTGCAGGCCGGTGATCCCGGCGACCGAGACGTAATAGAGAAACCCGCTGGAGCCTTCGAGCACCGAGGGCAGTCGCGCTGCATCGGTTGTCGGTGTAGCGAGGCGAATGGGGGATATGCCCGCATCTCGCAGAGCCGGGCCAAGCGCTTGGTCTTCCTCAGGCGGGATATCGACGCAGATCACGCCATCGACGCCAGCGGCTTTGGCAGCCTCGGCGAGACATTCGGGCCCGCGCCGGATCATCGGATTGGCATAGCCCATCAGCACCAGCGGGACCTCCGGATGCCGCGCGCGAAAGTCGGTCGCGATCTGCAGCACGTCAGCGGTGGTGGTTCCGGCGCCAAGGCTGCGCAGATTGGCGCTCTGGATCGCCGGGCCATCGGCCATTGGATCGGTGAAGGGCATGCCCAGCTCGATCACGTCGGCGCCGCCCTCGACCAGAGCGTCGAGATTGGCGGCTGTGTCGCCATCACCGGCGGTGATGAAGGCAACGAAAGCCGGATGCGGCTTGGAAAAGGCGGATTGGAGGCGGGTCATGCAATCCTGCGGTAAACGGTGGTGTAAATGCCGAAAGAGACAGAAAAGATCAGTGCAATCATTAAGATCTCGGCATCACTCCGATCGGTTGATGGAAAGAAGTATCGCATTGCTAGCAGCATTCCGGCCATCACAACGAAGAGAATTGGCGCTCGCTTGAGTGCCGCCAGCGGTCTCAACTCAATCTGCCCGATCGCGATGCGATGAACGAAGCTCACACCCAGAAACAGAATTCCTGCAAACATGCTCAGCAAAGCGCCCAAACCGACATATCGATTTTCTGAGCCAATCATCATCTGGGTAAACAGCAGGATCCAAGCCAGGACCACCAGGACGTAGCCCGCTTTTCTCACATCTCCACTCCGAGCTTTTCAGCCACGGTGAAGATGTCCTTGTCGCCGCGGCCGCACAGATTCATCAGGATGATCTGGTCTTCGCTCATCTGCGGCGCGCGCTGTTTGACGGCGGCAATCGCATGGCTCGGCTCGAGTGCGGGTATGATCCCCTCGGTCCGGCACAGCAGCTGGAAGGCGTCGAGCGCTTCCTGGTCGGTCACCGCGGTGTATTCGACCCGGCCGGTTTCCTTGAGCCAGGCATGCTCGGGGCCGATCCCAGGGTAATCGAGTCCGGCGCTGATCGAATGGCCCTCGGTGATCTGGCCATCCTCATCCTGCAGCAGATAGGTCTTGTTGCCGTGGAGCACGCCAGGCGAACCACCGAGCAGGCTGGCGGCATGCTGATCACCATCGAGACCATAGCCAGCGGCTTCGACGCCCAGCATCTTCACGTCCGCGTCGTCGAGGAAGGGGTGGAACAGTCCGAGAGCGTTGGATCCGCCGCCAATGCAGGCGACCAGCAGATCGGGCAGACGACCAGCGCGGGCGAGCATTTGCGCGCGCGCTTCCAAGCCGATCACGCTTTGGAAATTGCGCACCAGCTCAGGGTAAGGGTGCGGCCCGGCAGCGGTGCCGATGATGTAGAAAGTGTCATGGACATTGGCGACCCAGTCACGCAGTCCCTCGTTCATAGCGTCCTTGAGCGTTGCACCACCGCTGGTGACGGGGACGACTTCCGCACCGAGGAGCTTCATCCGGAAGACATTGGGCGATTGCCGCTTCACATCTTCGGCACCCATGTAGATCACGCAGGGCAGGCCAAACCTCGCGCACACGGTGGCCGTCGCCACCCCATGCTGACCGGCGCCGGTCTCGGCGATGATCCGGGTCTTGCCCATTCGCTTAGCGAGCAGGATCTGGCCGATGCAATTGTTGATCTTGTGCGCGCCGGTGTGATTGAGCTCGTCCCGCTTGAACCAGACTTGTGCGCCGCCGAGCGCTTCGGTCAGCCGCTCAGCGAAGTACAGAGGTGAGGGGCGTCCGACATAATGCTCCATCAGATCGTCGAATTCGCGCTGGAATTCAGGATCGGCCTGCGCCGCGCGGTATTCGCGCTCGAGATCGAGGATCAGCGGCATCAGCGTTTCGGCGACATATCGTCCGCCAAAGTCGCCGAAATGCCCGCGGTCATCGGGCTGGGTGCGGAAGGAATTGGGATGTGTGTTCATAGCGAGCGGGCCGCCTGACAGAAGGCAGCGATCTTGTCTACGTCCTTGATGCCCGGCGCGCTTTCGACGCCCGAGGATGTGTCAACGAAATCGGCTCCGGTGGAGCGAATGGCCGTGGCGACATTGTCTGGTGTCAGACCGCCCGCCAGGATCCACGGCAGATAATGATCATGTCCCTGCAGCAGTTCCCACCGGAAGGTCTCGCCATTGCCACCGGGAAGCGCTTTGGCAGGGGCGTCGAACAACAGACGATCCGCCGCGCCGATATACTTCCTGCTGCGCTCCAGCGTGCCGGCATCCTTGAGCCCAACCGCCTTCCAGGTTTCCACCCCGGCCTTCTCGCGGACCAGTTTGATCCACTCAGGGGTCTCAGTCCCGTGGAACTGCACCACATCAGGCCTTATCTTGTCGATCGCACTCGCTGCGACCGGGATTTCGGCATTGGCGGTCAGCAAAACAGTCTTGACCGTCGGCGGGATCAGGGCGCGCAATCGCATCGCCTGCTCAATCGAAACGTGGCGCGGGCTCTTCTCGAAATGGACCAGCCCGATATGGGTGACGCCAGCTCTGACGGCTGCCTCGATGGTCTCGGGCGTCGAAAGCCCGCAGATTTTGATCTGTAGCGTCATGACAATCTTCTAAAGTGTCGCTTCAATCGCCCGAGCCGCGGCCACTGGATCATCAGCCCGGCTGATCGGACGACCGATCACCAACACGCTGGCACCGCTATCGCGAGCCGAGCGGGGGGTCACGACCCGCTTCTGATCGCCTGTGCCAGCACCGGGCGGGCGCAGGCCAGGCACGACAAAATAGCCATCCTTCCACTGCTTGTGGACCTTACCCACTTCCATGCCCGAGCAGACGATCCCGTCGAGCCCCGCCTTATGGGCGAGCTCGGCCAGCCGCATCACCTGCGTTTCCGCGCTGCCATAGACTCCGGTGGCGGTAAGATCAGACGAATCCATGCTGGTTAGCGTCGTGACGCCGACAACCTTGCAGCCTTCAGCTGCCGCGGCCTTGGCATCTTCCATCATCGCGCGGCCGCCGCTGGCATGAACGGTAACAATCTTGGGCTCATAAACGTGGATTGCCTGCATTGCGCCGGCGACCGTATTCGGAATGTCATGAAGCTTCAGATCGAGGAAGATCGGGAGCCCCATATGCGCCATTTCGTGAACCCCGTGTCCGCCATGCGCGCAAAAGAATTCAAGCCCCAGCTTGACCCCGCCAATATGCGCTTTGACCTTTTCAAGCAGCGCCTTGGCAGGATCGATCTGCGGTACATCCAGAGCCAGATAGACTGGGTTGCTCATGGTTTTCCTGTAGTCGTGTCGGATTCGGGGGAGAGCGTGTCATTGCTCGTGGTCTCAGCGGGTGCCGCTTCGGCTGGAGCTTGTGAAGCTGGTTCCGGTGCAGGGGAGGGAGCGGGCTGGTGCCGCTGCGCCAGAGCATTGGATTTGACCGCGCTTTCGAGCGAGCGGATCCGACGGTTGAGGCTCCATTTGACCCCGCGATGATAGAGCCACATTGGAATCAGGCCGAGCACGAATGAAACGATCACGATCGCGGGCACTCGCGTATCCCAAACCAGGCCAGGCCAGATGCGAACATCAGTTTGCCGGTCAAAATTGCCGAATGTGAATGCGATGATCCCGACCAGGATCAGCACCCAGACAATGGTGCGGATGATTTGCATGATGGTTCCCTGTGCTCCCGTGTCTTGAGCGGCTGAAACTACGCGATTTCCTTGCCGAGTCTAGCGCTTGGGCAGCTCTAGGCGGCTAGCCAAAGACGCGCTCGAAGATCGTATCGACATGTTTGAAATGGTAATCGAGGTCGAATTTCTCCTCGAGCTCCGCATCGTTCAGTGCAGCAGTCACCTCTGCATCCTGCTTGAGCAGGTCGAGCAATTGCAGCGAGCCATCGCTCTCCCACACCTTCATCGCATTGCGCTGTACCAGACGATAGGCATCTTCCCGGCTGACCCCGGCCTGGGTCAGGGCGAGCAAGACCCGCTGGGAATGGACCAGCCCGCCCATGCGATCCATATTGGCCTGCATGCGCTCTGGGTAGACCAGCAGTTTCTCAACAACGCCGGTCAGTCGCTTGAGCGAGAAATCGAGGGTGATCGTTGCATCGGGACCGATGAAGCGCTCAACCGAGGAGTGCGAGATATCCCTCTCATGCCACAATGCGACATTCTCGAGCGCGGGGAGGGCATAGGCGCGGATCATCCGGGCCTGACCGGTCAGATTCTCTGTGAGAATCGGGTTGCGCTTGTGCGGCATCGCCGAAGAGCCCTTCTGCCCTGGCGAGAAGTACTCCTCCGCCTCGAGCACTTCGGTCCGCTGCAAATGGCGAATTTCGACAGCCAGACGCTCGATCGAACCGGCAATAACGGCCAGTGTCGCAAAATACATGGCGTGCCTGTCGCGCGGGATAACCTGAGTGCTGACCGGCTCCGGTGTCAGACCGAGCTGGTCCGCAACATATGCTTCGACTTGCGGGTCGATGTTGGCGAAGGTCCCCACGGCGCCGGAAACGGCGCAGGTTGCCACTTCGGCTCGAGCGGCGACCAGGCGATCACGGCAGCGATCAAACTCGGCAAAGGCCTGAGCCAGCTTGAGCCCGAATGTAACCGGCTCGGCATGGATGCCATGACTGCGGCCGATTGTGGCAGTGTATTTGTGCTCTTCCGCGCGCGTCTTGATCGCTGCGAGTAGTTCATCGAGATCGGCCAGCAGAATATCTGAGGCGCGTGCAAGCTGGACCGCGAGCGTGGTGTCGAGCACATCGCTTGAGGTCATGCCCTGATGCATAAAACGGGCTTCATCGCCAACCTGCTCGGCGACCCAGGTCAGAAAGGCTATGACGTCGTGCTTTGTGACCGCTTCGATCGCGTCGATGGCTTCAACATCGATCGCCGGTTCGGTTGCCCACCAATCCCACAGCGCCTTTCCAGCGCTCTCGGGTACGACCCCCAATTCCCCGAGTTTCTGGGTCGCATGCGCCTCGATTTCGAACCAGATCCGGAACTTGGCTTCTGGCTCCCACAGAGCTGACATTTCGGGACGGGCGTAACGAGGGACCACAACTGACTCCAAATGTGTGAGGTTTGCGAGAGCGGCTATGCGGTAGGGCGCAAGAAGGCAAGGGCGTGACGCTTAGCTGTAACCAAGATTGGGACGTTATCCGCCCTAGATAAGCCCCTTGGCTCGCAGGCTGACATGTCCCTCTCTTGCGATGATAACATGGTCATGCAGGAGAATTCCTAGTAATCGTCCTGCTTCGGCGATCTGCTTGGTTATCTGGATATCGGCTCTGCTTGGCTCGGGCGAACCGCTCGGGTGATTGTGAACCAGGATCAAGGCGCTTGCTCCGACATCCATCGCGCGCCGGATCACTTCGCGGGGAAAGATGGCAGCTTCGTCAATCGAGCCATCGCCTATGTGGTGATCATCAATCAGCCGATTCTTGGCGTCGAGGTAGAGAACGCGGACCCGCTCAACCGTAAGGTGCGCCATATCGATGGTGAGATAATCGATCAGCGACTGCCACGAGCCCAAGACTGGCCGTTCCCTGACCTGTCGCTGGGCCATTCTTCGCGCGGCGACCGAGACTGATTTGAGAGCGGCAATTGAGCTGATCCCGACGCCCTCCACCTGGGCCAATGCCTCTGATGTGGCATTGAGAACAGCAGGTAGCGTGCCGAATTTGGCTAGCAATGCCTTCGCAATCGGCTTGGTATCTCCGCGCCGGATTGAGGCGAACAGAAGGTACTCCAGCAATTCATAATCAGCCAAAGCGTTGGGGCCGCCATAGAGAAGCCTTTTGCGCAGCCGCACCCGGTGCCCTGAAGATTGGTTCGTAGTCGGTTTGGACTCTTGGTACTTTGGCTTATCATTCACAGTAAAGCTCGATTCTTCAGTGGCTTGGGTGGTTTTGCGCCACTGTTGCCGAAGACACAAGCGTGCAGGTAATGCAACATTGGTTTCGAATATTGCCCCGAAGCCATGCCGCTAATTGTTGACTCGTTTCTGGCCCCCTTCTAAGGGGGCGGCGCCTTCGGCGGGCAGTTCTTGCCCGTGCCGCAGCTTCCATGGTCTAATAGCGCTTGGAGAGTGGCATGAGCGACGAAAAGCCCGCACGGGAACCCATCGCCGAGGATGCGCGGATCGACGCGCTCGAGGAGCGGCTTAAGGCCGCACGAGAGCGTGAAGAGGAACGCACCCGGTCACAGGTCTCGGGCGCTGACGCGAGTTATCGCGCTGGCAACCGGGTTTTGGCCGATTTGCTCGGTGGGATTCTCGGCGGTGCGGTGATTGGCTGGGCCTTTGATGCCTTTGTCGGAACTACACCCTGGGGTCTGTTGATCGGCCTGTTCCTTGGAATAGGCGCGGCCTTCAGAAACATTATTCGTGCGGCAAATACGCCCCCAAATGATGCGGAATGAACCGCTGACCGGGTGCGTTTCAAACAGGGTTTAAGGACCGACAGATCGTGGCAGCCGAAGAAGGCAAAGTCGATCCGATGAAACAGTTCCAGATCGAACCATTGTTTGGTTCGGAAGCTTGGGAACTGGCGGGTTACAACATCGCATTCACCAACTCCGCTTTGTGGATGGCGATTACCACAGTTTTGCTGTGGGTGTTCGTCGCTGGCGGCATGAAGCGTGAGCTCGTGCCTGGGCGCTGGCAGATGATGGTCGAAACCTTCACCGGTTTCATCGACGACATGTTGGAAGCCAACATCGGCAAGGAAGGGCGCAAATATGTGCCGTACATCTTCAGCCTGTTCATGTTCATTCTGTTCGCCAACCTGCTCGGCCTGATGCCCATTGGCATTGTTGGCCTGCACCCATTCACTTTTACGAGCCATTTCACGGTCACCGGCGTGCTCGCCGTGATGAGCTTTTCGATCGTGCTGATTGTTGGCTTTTGGAAACATGGCTTCAAATTTTTCAGCCTTTTCGTCCCGCACGGTACGCCGTTGTGGTTGATGTGGCTGATCCCGGTGATCGAGCTGATCTCGTTCATGGTTCGCCCGTTCAGCCTGGCCCTGCGTCTGTTTGTGGCGATGATGGCTGGCCACGTCCTGCTCAAGGTTCTCTCGAGCTTTGTGATCGACAGCGTCAACGCTGGCGCGGTCTATGGCGGGTTCATCGGCATTCCGAGTTTCACGCTGATGGTCGCCATCAGCGCGCTGGAAATCCTGGTCGCAGGTATCCAGGCTTACGTTTTTGCACTGCTGACGTCGCTCTACATAAACGACGCTGAGCATTTGCACTGAGTTTCAACTTTTCAATCTAACAAGTTTGTTCCCAAAGGAGTTTTTCAAAATGGAAGCAGAAGCAGCCAAGCTTATCGGTGCTGGTCTCGCAGCAATCGGAGCCGGCCTTGCAGCGACCGGCGTTGGTAACGTGTTCGGTTCGTTCCTAGAGAGCGCACTGCGTAACCCAGGCGCCGCAGACGGCCAACAGGGCCGCCTGTTCATCGGCTTCGCCGCTGCCGAACTTCTCGGCCTGCTGGCGTTCGTCGTTGCGATGATCCTGATCTTCGTCGCCTAAGTATTGCTGCATTTCGGGCTGGCTGTTGGGCTGGCCCGCAATGCTGTTTTTTGACACCGACGCGCACGGATCGAGTCTATGCCTCAGATAGCCCAATTGGCCGATACCTACTCCAGCCAGATCTTCTGGCTGCTGGTGTTCTTCGGCATCACCTTCTTCGTCATTGGACGAGGCATGGTGCCCAAGATCATGGGTGCCGTTGAATTGCGCGACAAGCAGATCTCTGACGATCTTGCTGCAGCTCAGGCGGCGCGCGATGCGGCTGATGAGCAGGAAGAAGCTTGGCGGGTGCGTGAGAATGAGAACCGCGCTCAAGCTCAAGGTGTGATCGCTCAGGCCAAGGCCGATGCGGCCTCGAAAACCGAGGCGAAGCTGGCCAAAGCTCAGGACAAGCTCGATACGCAGCTGTCCGAGGCCGAAACCCGCATTTCTGAGGCTCGTTCTGCTGCCATGGCAGAGATCGAGACGGTGGCTGCAGAGGCTACCCAGGACATTGTCGCGCGGCTTGCTGGAGCGAAGGTCGACAAGCGCTCGGCGCGGTCGGCAGTTAAGAAGGCGCTCGCCAATGGCTGATATCCTCACCATCCTCGCCAGCGCAGAGGGCGGCAAGACCGCTCCATCCGCTCTATTCCTGCAGGACTACCAGTGGGTCTCGGTGGCCATGCTGGTGCTGATTGCGATCATGGTCTGGAAGAAGGTTCCAGGCCTGATCACCGGCGGGCTCGATTCCAAGATCGCCGAGATCAAGCAGCAGCTTGACGAGGCGAAGGACCTTCGTGCCGAAGCCGAGAAGCTTCGTGATGAATATGCCTCCAAGATCGCCAGTGCCGAGAAGGATGCTGAAGCGATGATGCAAGGCGCGCAGCGTGAAGCAGAAGCGATGCTGGATAAGGCTGAAGCCGATAGCGAAGCCATGGTCGCTCGCCGTCAACGCATGGCCGAGGACAAGATTGCCGCGGCTGAGCGCGAAGCAATCGACGAAGTTCGCGCCAACGCGGTGCAGGCCGCTGCTATGGCTTCGCGGACTCTGATCGCTGACAATCACGACGCCGACGCCGACGGCAAGCTGGCCGACGAGATCATCGCTTCGATCTAAAAGGTTTTTCAGTTCGAGAGGGGAGGGGCGGTCCAGCGCGATAGACGCGCGGGCCGCCTTTCTTATTCGGGCGCCTAGCCGCCCGGCTCAAACACCACTTTCCCAACCAGCTCGCGATTGGCCATCGCTTTGAATCCATCGCGCCAATGGGATAGCGGGAGGACCCGGTCGATCGCAGGTGAGATCCGGCCTGCTTCCGCCAGATGGGCAATCGCAGCATTGATCGCAGCGCCGCGCTCAGGGAAGCGCCGGGCGTACTCCCCGGCACGCAATCCAACCACCGAGAATCCCTTAATCAGCGGAATATTGGTCGCGATCTCGGCAATTCGGCCGCTGGTGAAGCCGACCACCACCAATTTACCCGCAAAGCTGACACAGCGGGTCGATTCGTCGAATATGTCGCCCCCGACGGGATCGAAAACCACGTCGCAAAGCTTGCCCTCGGTGAGCTCGGCGACCTGCTCTCTGAAGCGTCCTTCGGCGGTGATCACGGCGTCGGGCTGATACAGCGCCTCGATCCGCTCGCATTTGGCTTGTACACCGGTGGCCGCGATGACCTTTGCTCCGATTGCCTTGGCGAGATCAACCGCAGCCAGGCCCACGCCGCCGCTCGCTCCGTGAACCAGGACCCTTTGGCCCGCTTGCAGATCACACAGCTCGATCAGACCGGTATAAGCGGTCGAGTAGGCGGCCCCCATCGCTGCGCCTTGTGCAAAGGAGAAGCCTTCAGGCAGGCGTGACAGGCCGCGTAGTGGAATGCTCGCCAATTCGGCGAAGGCTCCGGTCTTGTTGCCTCCGATGACCTTGTCGCCCGGTGCAAAGCCACTGTCCGTATCGGCCTCGATCACCTCGCCGGCCAATTCCAAGCCGCTGGTGAAGGGCACTTCGGGTTTGAACTGATATTTGCCCTGGGTCATCAGCAGGTCGGGGAAATTGAGCGAAGCGGCGCGAACCCGGACAAAAACTTCACCAGGTTTGCGTTCTGGCCCAGATACCTCAGCCAGGCCAACGCCCGACAGATCGTCGCTCAGGCGTTCAACACGCAATGCTCTCATACTTTTACCTCGTCATCGCGAGCGAAGCGACGCGATCCATGAACCATTGGATTGCGCTGATCGCCTTGGGTCATGGATTGCTTCGTCGCTTTGCTCCTCGCAATGACGAAGTCTCCTAGTGTCTTAGAAATTATCCTTGGCGGCGCGCAGGGCAGCAAAGGTCTCATGCGGTGCGCTGCCGCCCCATTTGGCCTGCATCGCTGGATCATCCGCCCGCAGGAAAGGGTTGGTCTCCAATTCGCGCGAGAGGACTGTCGGAACCGTGGGCTCCCCGCGAGAACGTTTGTCGGCAATCTCAGCGACATAGTCCTGCAAAGCTGCATTGTCGGGATCGGCATGCAGCGCAAACTTGGCATTGGCTTCAGTGTATTCGTGCGCGCAATAGAGCATGGTCGCGGTCGACATCCGCTTGATCCGCTCAAGGCTGGTCCAGAACTGCTTGGGCTCACCTTCGAACATCCGGCCGCAACCCAGCGCGAAGACACTGTCGCCCACGAAGGCCACGCCCATATCGACCAGGTGGAAAGCGATATGGCCATTGGTGTGACCGGAAACGTCGATCACCCCGGCGCGGTGTTCGCCCAGATTCACGCTATCGCCGTGATAGAGCACGCGATCGATCGGAGAGAGTTGCTCAACCTCTTTTGGAGCGAGCACGCGCGCGCCGGTCGCCGCGACGATCTCCTTGTTCCCGCCGGCATGATCAGGATGCCAATGGGTGTTCCAGATATGCGTGATGGTCCAGCCCTTGGCTTCGGCCTGTTTGAGGTATTCCTTGGCATCGGGTGTATCGATCGCGGCGGTCTCATCGGTCACCGAATTGTGAACCAGGAAACCGTAATTGTCAGACAGGCAGGGAAACTGGTGAATCTCTAGCATTGGTCTCTCTCTTCCCAATGAATTGCGCCTGAGCAGTCTACGCCTGCCTCGCAAAATAGGAAAGAGAGGAGTCCTTGTTTGGCCTCAAGCGCCGGCGCGCGCATCCGCGCGCTTGGCTATCCTCGCTCACGCGCCTTTCAGGCGCATCGCTGCGGGCGCGCAGTCGCGCTTGCGACGCCTTCGGTGTCGATCATTGCCAGTCCCTAGGGGTGATATGAAAACGGACCCGAAAGGGTCCGCAAGGGCAAGCGCCCGTCCGCAGGTGCCCGGGCCCAAAATGGGCCCGGGTTAACACCGAGGAGGCTGGCCCGGATGGGCCAGCCCACAACCTTAATCGTTCTTCTTGAGCGCTTCGCCGAGGATGTCGCCGAGCGATGCACCCGAATCCGACGAACCGAACTGTGCCACTGCCTCTTTCTCTTCGGCGATCTGACGCGCCTTGATCGAGAAGTTTGGCTTCTTCGAACGATCGAAGCCGGTGACCATTGCGTCCACCTTGGCGCCGACCTGGAAGCGGTCAGGACGCTGCTCGTCACGGTCACGGCCGAGATCCGAACGCTTGATGAAGCCGGTTGCGCCATCGTCGCCAACCTGTACTTCGAGGCCGCCATCGCGAACTTCGAGAACGGTAACGGTGACGGTCTGGTTCTTGCGGAGCGAGCCAGCGGCGGCTGCGCCTGCTTCGGTTGGAGCGCCCTTTTCGAGCTGCTTCATGCCGAGGCTGATGCGCTCTTTCTCGACATCGACGTCAAGCACGACTGCCTTGACCTGCTCACCCTTGCGGTGCAGCGCCAGCGCGTCTTCGCCCGAGATGCCCCAAGCGATGTCTGACATGTGGACCATGCCGTCGACGTCGCCATCGAGACCGATGAACAGGCCGAATTCGGTGGCGTTCTTGACTTCGCCTTCCACTTCGGCGCCAACCGGATGCTTTTCGGCGAATTCGTCCCAAGGATTGCGCTGAGCCTGCTTGAGGCCAAGCGAAATACGACGCTTGTCGCTGTCGACTTCGAGCACCAGCACATCAACTTCCTGCGAAGTGCTGACGATCTTGCCCGGGTGAACATTCTTCTTGGTCCAGCTCATCTCAGAAACGTGAACCAGGCCTTCGATACCAGCTTCGAGCTCAACAAAAGCACCATATTCTGTGATGTTGGTGACGGTGCCCGAAAGCTTGGCGCCAACCGGATACTTCGAAGCCACGCCATCCCATGGATCGCTTTCGAGCTGCTTCATGCCGAGGCTGATGCGCTGGGTTTCCTGATTGATGCGGACGATCTGAACCGTAACGGTGTCGCCGATCGCAATCACTTCGCTCGGGTGGTTGACCCGCTTGTAGCTCATGTCGGTGACGTGCAGCAGGCCGTCGATACCGCCGAGATCGACGAAAGCGCCGTAATCGGTGATGTTCTTGACGACGCCGTCGATCACCTGGCCTTCAGCCAGCTTGTCGATCAACTCGCTGCGCTGTTCGGCGCGGGTTTCTTCGAGCACAGCGCGACGCGAGACAACGATGTTGCCGCGACGACGGTCCATCTTGAGGATCTGGAACGGCTGCGGCACATCCATCAGCGGCTGCACATCGCGAACCGGACGAATGTCGACCTGCGAGCCAGGCAGGAAGGCCACGGCGCCGTCGAGGTCGACCGTGAAGCCACCTTTGACGCGACCGAAGATGCGGCCTTCGACGCGCTTGCCTTCGCCAAACTCGTTCTCAAGCTTGTCCCAAGCGGCTTCGCGGCGGGCGCGGTCGCGGCTGAGCATGGCTTCGCCATCTGCGTTCTCGACGCGGTCGACATAGACTTCGACTTCAGAGCCAACGGTCAGACCGTGGTCATCGTCACCGCGTGCAAATTCTTTGAGGTTGATCCGGCCTTCTGATTTGAGGCCGACATCGATGATTGCCATGCCGTTTTCGATGGCGGTCACAGTGCCTTTTACGACGCGGCCTTCAAAGCCTTCGTCGCCAGCACCGCCGAGTTGTTCGTTGAGGAGCGCTTCGAAATCGTCGCGCGTAGGGTTGGGCGAAGTCGCCATAGGAGGAAAAATCCTGTTTTCATTTTGCTACCGGCCACCGGTTTTTCCGGGGTCTTAAACCGCCGCCTGGCGCACCATTGCGCTGGCCTTGCGGGCAAGAGGCCGACATCTCTGCGAGGCCGAATGCCACCGCCGAGGTCCTTCCAATCCAGAAGATTGCGAGAACGGGCGCGCGCTTAGGCCAAAGCGGGGGCAAAGGCAAGGGAATTCGGGTGTTGTTTGGGTGAGTTCGATCCGAGTGCCGTGGCCACCCGCTCCCTCCACCCTTCCACCCGGATTGTGTCCCGGTAGGCTCCGGGCGGAAGGGTGGAGGGAGCGGGTGGCTTGGAGTCAAAGTATAGCACAGAATCCCGTCCCCCAATCCTACAGGATGGAACACATGGAACAGGGTTATGATGTTCGAATCCTGTTGCCTTTGAAATGCGAGCGAGAACCATGCGGAGAGTGTGCAAGGCGGCGACAAAGTAGGAAAGCGCTGCGACAGACCAGGTCGCGCGAGCAAGCGCTCCAAGGTTTGCGCAAAGGCACGGCGCTGCTAAACCAGAGCCATGAGCAAGCTTGTTGAATCACTCGCCGCCTATCGCGACTTTCACCGCGATCACCGCAATGTTCTGACGCACGCCGTTGGCATACCGATGATCGTTCTGTCGGTTACCGTGCTGCTCGCTCGCCCGGTGTGGGAGGTCGCAGGAATGCCGCTAACGCCGGCCGTGATTGGCGGAATCTTGGCCGGAATCTGGTATCTGCGACTGAGCCTGTCGTTTGGTCTGTTGATGGCGGCGTTGCTCGGCTTGTTTATCGCGCTCGGGCACCAGATTGCGCAGATCTCCACCCTCGCTTGGCTCGGCGGAGGGATCGGCCTGTTCGTGGTCGGATGGCTGTTTCAGTTCATCGGCCACCATTATGAAGGGCGCAAACCGGCCTTTGTCGAAGATCTTCGCAGCCTGCTGGTCGGGCCGCTATTCATGGTGGTGGAAGGCTTGTTCGCTATCGGCCTACTCGGAGAGCTTGAGCAACAAGTCGAACAGCGCAGCCGCGAACTTCCGACTAGCGCTTGAGCGCTTCCTTAACCGCTTCGAGCACGGTCTCAAACGCCTGATCCTTGTCGAAGCTGGTGGTGTCGATCACCAGAGCATCGGGAGCTGCCCGCAGCGGTGCATCCTTGCGATTGATATCGCGGGCATCGCGGCGAACGATATCCTGCTCGATTTCGGACAGTGGGATTTCATCCTCGTGCCCCAAATGCGTCTGTGTCATCTCGAGCCATCGCCGTCTGGCGCGTTCCTGTACGCTGGCTGTGATGAACAGTTTCACCGTGGCGTCGGGGGCAATCACAGTCCCGATATCGCGTCCATCCAGCACGGCACCGCCTGGTTGTCCGGCGAATGCCCGCTGGCGTTCCAACAGAGCCTGGCGCACTTGAGGATGGACCGAGACGCGGCTTGCGAGCCCGCCAACCTCTTCGGTCCGCAGCACGATGTCTTCGAGCAGCTCGTCCGGGAATTGGGCTGCTTTCAGCGCGTCAGCCTCATCATCCGGATCGCCCTGGTTGAGCGCGACTTGGCGACCGACGGCGCGGTACAGCAGCCCGGTATCGAGATGCGGCAAGCCAAAATGCGCGGCCAGCGCTTTGGCGATCGTGCCTTTGCCTGAGGCGGTGGGTCCATCGACGGCGATGATCATTGGCTGATCTTACGCTTCTTGAACGCCTTTATCAGCCCGAAAATCGCGATCGCCGCCCAAAACCCTTCGAGCACCAGGCTCGGCCAATTGGTGTGAACGATCAGAGAGATTGTCAAAAGCCCAGCTCCCACGAGATTAGTCCCGTGCAAGACATAAGGGTTGGGCTCATTGACGTAGGTCAAATAGGCGTAGGCGCCGATGATACAGGCAGTCCCAACAAAGCCGATCAGCGTGTAGATGTCGAAGGGTGTTGTCATTTAGAGTGATCCGCTCGTTCGTCATTCCCGCGAATGCAGGAATCCAGCTTGGCTTGGTCATCGCTTTCAACTGGACCCCCGCCTGCGCGGGGGTGACGAAAACCAGCGGCGATCATGACGCCGCCTCTGCCAGCAAGTCCATAAAGCTTGGGAAGCTGGTCGCGATCGGAGCGGTGTCGTCCACTTCGACCCCGTGCCTGCTCACCAGGCCCGCCACCGCCATGCTCATCGCAATGCGGTGATCGAGCTGGGTTGCCACCGGCGCGTTTGCGGTCCCGCGCAAAGGCTCACCGTCGCTTCCCTCGATCACAAGCCCATCTTCGAGCTCCTCGATCCGAGCGCCGGCAGCGGTGAGAGCATTGGCCATGGCGGTCAGGCGGTCGCTTTCCTTGACCCGCAATTCCTCCAGTCCGCTGGTTTTGGTCGTTCCCTTGGCAAGCGCTGCCGCAACAAACAGAACGGGGAACTCATCGATCATGCTGGGGGCGATCGCGGGATCGATCTCGGCACCCTGGAGCTGCGAGTGTTTGACTCGCAGGTCCGCAACCGGCTCGCCGCCAACTTCGCGCGGGTTCACCTCTTCGATTGAGCCACCCATTTGCCGCAATGCGTGGACCAGGCCAGCACGGGTTGGGTTCAGGCCAACATTTTCGATCGTCAGATCGCTCCCTTCAACCAGGAGCGCCGCGGTGATGAAGAAAGCGGCGGAGGAGGGGTCGCCGGGGACGGTAACATTCTGCGGCTTGAGATCGGCTTCGCCGTGGATCCGGATCACGCGCTCGCCCGCTTCTTCTTCGGCCTCCAAAGTGGCTCCGAAGCCGGTCAGCATCCGCTCGGTATGGTCACGGGTGGGGACCGGCTCGATCACGGTCGTGATGCCCGGCGTGTTGAGCCCGGCCAACAGCACCGCGCTTTTGACCTGCGCGCTGGCGACCGGCAGGCGGTAGGTGATCGGGATGGCGGGCTGGGCTCCGTGCATCATCAGCGGAAGGGTTCCTCCCGTCGAGGACTCAAAGCTTGCACCCATCTGGCTAAGCGGATTGATCACGCGGCCCATCGGACGGCCGGACAGGCTGGCATCCCCGACGAAGGTTGCGCGCAGACCATGGCTGGCGAGGATCCCCATCAGCAGGCGAGTGGAAGTCCCGCTGTTGCCCATGTCGAGCGCCTGATGCGGTTCGATCAAACTGCCAAGACCGATCCCGGAGATGCGCCAGGTTCCGTCCTCGTCGCGGTCGATTGTCGCGCCGAGCTGCCGCATGGCATTGGCGGTTGCGATAACGTCCTCGCCTTCTAGCAGGCCGGTGACGCGGCTTTCCCCAACCGCGAGGGCGGAGAACATCAGCGAGCGATGGCTGATCGATTTGTCGCCCGGTACTCGGATCGAGCCGGTCAGCGGGCCAGAGCTATGAAAAGTGTGTGCGGGCAAGCGCGAAACCCTGTCTGTCTTTGCATCTGTGTTTGCGAATAAGGCCGCGCGTCTTTGACAGTGCGGTGCGGTTCTGGCAAGGCGCCGCGCACTCAGGACTGAGGCTCTTGATTCCAGACCCGTCCGGTCCCACACAAATGCACATATTGTCCGCAGCGCGTCCGGTGCGGAAGACTATCGAGGATTAAACATGGCGAAGCCAGAATGGGGCACCAAGCGTTCTTGCCCCAAATGCGGAGAACGCTTCTACGATCTCGGCAATGATGAACCAGTGACTTGCATCGAATGCGGGGAAGAATGGTATCCTGAGCCTGTGCTCAAGTCGAAGCAGCCGATTCCGTTCGAAGAGGACGAGAAGAAGAAGAAAGAGGGCGAAGCCGACAGCGATCTGAGCGGCGACGATGAACTCGACGATATCGGCGATATCGACGAGGATGATGATTCGCCTGATAATGACGTTGATCTCGGCGGCGACGACGATCTCGGCGTGACCAAGGGCAAGGGCGACGAGGACGAAGCGGAAACTTGATTTCTTTGGCTTCAAGCGCCAGCGCGGCCCATCCGGGCCGCTTGGCTTTCGCGGCATAAGCCGCGGCGCGCGGTCGCGCTTGCACTCGCTATCGCTCGTGTTCTCGTGAAATTGACAATGGGAACGGGTTTATGGCGGAGCTCGGTCGGCGACTAGCCGACCGCAAGGGCGGAGTCGAAGTCGAAGACGCAGACGTGCAAAGCACACCTGCAAGGCCGTCCGCAGACCCGAAAGGGTCGAGGAGGTCGCGAGCGCGGATGCGCTTGCGCAAGAATAAAAGACTCTTGCTTATCGCGGTGCTCCGTTATAATGCGCCGCCTCCGTGAGCCTTCGGGTTCACATTCATGACTGGCTCGGGGCCTTAGCTCAGCTGGGAGAGCGCAACACTGGCAGTGTTGAGGTCAGCGGTTCGATCCCGCTAGGCTCCACCAGTCATCAAAATATGTGGTGAAAGCCGCACGCTGGCCGACGAGGTTTCGTCCGCCGGCGTTTTTCGCGTTTGGTGCGTTTCCGGCTTCGGAGGCTCATCAGCAGATCGGGACAAATCGACGAACGACGTTGATTTGGAGCGAGTAGTAGCAATCTGGAGCGTAACAGCTTCAAGGAGAACGAAGACGATGTTTGACAATCTGTCCGATCGCCTAGGCGGCGTCTTCGATCGATTGAAGGGTCGCGGATCGCTCAATGAGCAGGATGTCCGCGATGCCATGCGCGAAGTCCGGGTTGCTCTGCTCGAAGCCGATGTCGCGCTTCCCGTAGCGCGCCGGTTCATCGATTCTGTCACTGAGAAGGCCGTTGGCCAGGACGTGCTCAAATCGGTCACGCCGGGCCAACAGGTCGTCAAGATCGTCCATGACGAGCTGGTCGAGATGCTCGGCGGCAGTGAAGAGCTGGGCGGCCTCAATCTCGAAGCCAAACCTCCGGTCGTGATCATGATGGTCGGCCTGCAAGGCTCGGGTAAGACCACCACCACCGCCAAGCTCGGCAAGCTGATCAAGGAACGCCACGGCAAGAAGGCGATGATGGCGTCGCTCGACGTCAACCGCCCGGCCGCGCAGGAACAGCTCGCTGTCCTGGGTGAGCAGGTCGAGGTTGCGACCCTACCGATCGTGGCTGGCCAGCAGCCGGTCGATATCGCCCGCCGGGCGATGGAAGCTTCCCGGTTGCAGAATTTCGACGTGTTGCTGCTCGATACTGCAGGTCGTCTGCATGTTGATGAAGCGCTGATGGCCGAGATGAAGGCTGTCTCGCAGGTTTCTGAGCCGACCGAAGTGCTGTTGGTGGTCGACAGTCTGACCGGTCAGGACGCGGTCAATGTCGCGCAGAGCTTCAGCGGCGAAGTCCCGCTGACCGGCGTGGTGCTGACCCGGATGGATGGCGATGCCCGCGGTGGTGCTGCGCTGTCAATGCGCGCGGTCACTGGCAAGCCAATCAAATTCGCGGGTACGGGCGAAAAGCTCGACGCGATTGAGACCTTCCGTCCGTCCGGGGTTGCTGACCGCATCCTGGGCATGGGCGACGTCGTGAGTCTGGTGGAGAAGGCCGCAGCGACGATCAAGGAAGAAGAAGCTGAGGAAATGGCCAAGCGCATGGCCAAGGGTCAGTTTGACCTCAATGACCTGCGCACTCAGCTCAAGCAGATGCAGGCGATGGGCGGCCTCGGCATGCTCGCCAGCATGATGCCCGGCATGAAGAAGGCCAAGGCAGCGATGGCAGCAGCCGATATGGACGACAAAGTGCTGGTCCATATGGATGCGATCATCGGCTCAATGACCCCGAAAGAACGCGCCAACCCCGCGCTGATGAACGCCAAGCGCAAGCGCCGCGTGGCGGCCGGCAGCGGAACCGAAGTTCAGCAGGTCAACAAGGTGCTCAAGATGCACCAGGAAATGGCCCGCACGATGAAGCAGATCAAGAAGATGGGCGGGCTCAAGGGCCTCGCTTCGATGTTTGGAGGCGGCGGCCTGCCCGGAATGGGCGGCGGCGCTGGCGGCGGACTAGGTGGCGGAATGCCTGGCGGTCTTCCCGGATTGGGAGGTCCCGGTGGCGGTCAAGCTGGCGGCCAAGGCCCGGGAGTTGACCCCAACACGCTCCCGCCCGAACTCAGAGATATGTTGAATAAGAAGTAATTACAGAAGTTTAGATTCGAAAGGTAACCAACAATGGCAATTGCACTCAGGCTTTCGCGCGGTGGCGCAAAGAAGCGCCCTTATTACCGCATCGTGGCTGCCGACAGCCGCAGCCCGCGTGACGGCAAGTATCTTGAGCAGATCGGGACCTACAACCCGCTGCTCGCCAAGGATGATCCAGCACGCGTGAAGCTCAACGAAGACCGCGCCCGTTACTGGCTCGGCGTTGGCGCTCAGCCGAGCGACCGGGTTCTGCGTTTCCTCGATGCCGCTGGCATCCAGGAGCGTGCAGCACGCAACAACCCGCAGAAGGCTGAGCCGGGCGAAAAGGCCAAGGAACGCGCTGAAGAAAAGGCTGAAAAGGCCAAGGAAGCTGAAGAAGCAGCCAAGGCTGCGGAAGCAGAGGCAGCAACCGAAGAAGCCGCTGCAGAAGAGGCTCCGGCCGAAGAAGCTGCTGCTGAAGAAGCACCTGCTGAAGAGGCTGCCGCTGAAGAAGCCGCTGCAGAAGAGGCTCCGGCCGAAGAAGCTGCTGAAGAAGACAAGGCCGAGTAACCCGGCCCGATGGCGGATACGCCCGCTTCGTCAGTGCCCAGCGGCAAGCCGATTGAGCTTGCCGCGGTTACCGGTGCGCATGGCGTGGCGGGCGATGTCCGTCTCAAGCTGTTCGGGGAGGGTGTTGAAGCGCTCTCCCAGCACAGTGCATTCAATGAGGGGACGCTCACCCTCAAGGCAATCCGCAGCGACAACAAGGGCGGCGCCATTGCACGCTTTGCCGAAATCTCCGGACGCAGTGAGGCTGAAAAACTGCGCGGGACTGTGCTGTCGGTGTCGCGCGAGGCGCTGCCTTCACTCGATGAGGGCGAATATTACCACGCCGATTTGATCGGGCTCTCGGTTGAGACGGAGCAAGGTGACACGGTCGGCAATGTGGTTGCGGTCGAGAATTTCGGCGCAACCGACATCATCGAGATCGCGAAGGACCCGGCGCCCGCCAAGGGACAAAAGAGCTTTATGGTCCCGATGACCGCGCAGGCGGTGCTGGAGTGGGATGAGACGCGGCTTGTGATTTCAGGCGACTTCGTCGAAGAATGAGCCGGTGCAAGGGTTCGATCACGATCTATGGCAAAGGCTTGAAGCGCATGACATCGGCCCGCCCGATGCGACGCTGACCTTCGCCGCGCGTTTGGCGCGAGAGAACCGCTGGGACGACAGCTATGCCGAGCGGGTGATCCACGAATACAAAAGGTTCTGCTATCTCGCCGTGACAGCGGGGCATGAGGTCACGCCGTCTGATGCGGTCGATCAGGCCTGGCATCTCCATCTCACCTACAGTCGCGATTATTGGCAGAGCTTCTGCCCCGATGTTCTGCAAGCCGATCTGCATCATGGGCCGACTGCGGGCGGAGAGGTCGAACGTACGCGCTATTACGATCAATATGCGGCGACGCTGAAATCCTATGAGCAGGCTTTCGGTGAAGCTCCTCCTGCAGAAATCTGGGCCAATGCCGACAGGCGCTTCAATCGCGATCCATTTGGAATTCGGGTAAACCCCAAGGATGTTATGGTGTTATCGCCGCGCCCGGCGCTGCTCGCCGCGCTGTCGATTGCAGTTCCGGCTGTGATTGCTGGTTGGCTCTTGGGAGGCCTTTGATGTTTGAGACCTTTCTGTCTGATCTCTCCGGAGCGGACTTTCTGTGGCTCTATGGCGGGCTGATCGCCGCAGCCATAGTCACTGGCATGGCCCTGCCGCGCTGGCTCAAGGCGCAAGGTCGCGACAATGGCGTGCCGACCACGGAAGAGCTGGCCATGCTGATTGGCGGGCGCAACCGGTTCTCCGAAGCGATTGCGGCCAACCTGCTAGGGGCAGGGGCGCTTTCGGTCGACAAGACAGCCGGCTTCAAAGTGTTGAAGCCCGATGCGGCGACGAATTCGGCGGAGCGGGCGATCCTGCGCCAGGTCGCGCCGATCAAATGGCCCGATATCACCAAGGCGATTAAACAGGACGCTGACGCGATTGAGGACCGGCTGATCGCGCAAGGCTGGTTCATCGAAGGTGGGGACACCTGGATGATGCGGATCGTCCAGACCCTGCCATTCCTGCTGGTGATCGCGTTTGGCTACTATCGCTTCACCGCCGGACAAGCGCAGGGCGAGCCGACCGGTCTGCTGTTCTTCATGATGGTGATGACGGGGATCGCGGCCATTCTCCGCTTCGCATTGCTCGATCGCAAGACCCGGGGAGGCATTGCCGTGGTCAAGCGGGCCCTGCGCGGCAACAGCCGCCTGAAGCAAGCGCCGACCCAGCCCGAAATGGGCAAGGCGGTAGCCCTCTATGGCACCGGAGTGCTCGCAGGCACGCCTTTCGTCGCGCTCCATACCATGCGGCAAAGCACCGACAGTGGCGGCTCAAGCAGCGACAGCAGCGATGGCGGAGGCGGCTGCGGCGGAGGCTGTGGCGGTTGCGGGGGATAGCTTGGGCATGATAGCCTTGCCGAAGTCGATTGCTGACCTTGGAGCGCTTCCCCCATGGAGCTCTTTTCTTCCTACACAGGGCCTGACTTTCTGGCCTTTTATGCCTTGCTAATGGCGACTACCGTTGCAGCAGGGTTCTGGGTTCCAGCCAAGCTGCGCCCGCCCGGCAAGCTGGATAGTGTGGATCATGCTGAGGAGATGGCGATTCTTGCTGCAGGACCCAAGCGTCACGCTCACGCTTTGGCGACCGATCTCATGGCCCATGGGGCATTGGCCAATGCCTCCAGCAAGAAGCTGAGAGTGGTATCGAACAATGGAGTGGAGACGACGTCTGCGGGGCGATCGGTTCTTCGGAAGATCGGCGACTTTGATATCCGCGAGCTGTGCGTGACGACAGCCGCCGACGCCCACGCCATTACCAACAATCTCACCGATCGCGGTCTGATAATGACTGCGCAACAAAGAGAGCGCCTACGGTGGTTGTCCGTTTCACCGTATGCGGCGCTGCTTGTGGTGGGATTGTACCGTGCCATCGCCGGCTTTGGCGAAGGGGAAGCGATTGGCTTCCTTGTCGTCATGATGCTTATCGCTGCGACTCTGGCTGCCTGGCGTTGGATGGTCCTCAATCCCCGCACGGAGGCGGGCAATGAGACAGTGGCCAAGGCTCAAGCTGAAGCATCCCGGCTCAGGCAGGCTCCTGAGGCAAAGGAAGCAGCCTATGCCGTTGCCTTGTTCGGGACCGGAGTTCTGGTTGGAACTCCGTGGCAAGCTGTCCATGGCATGCAGAATAGCGCTGTGGCTTCGAGCAGTTCAGGCGCCGCTGCGGGCTGTGGCGGAAAGGGTAGCAGCGATGGGGGCGGTGGCTGTGGCGGTTGCGGGGGATAGGCCGCGCGCCTAAGCGATGCCGATGACAATGCTCAATGTTGCGATTTGCCAGGCCGCGCCAATCCCGCTCGACTTTGCCGGGGGGATCGAAAAGGCCTCTCGGCTCGCCAAGCAAGCGATTGACCAAGGCGCGCAAATGGTTGCGTTCGGAGAGACCTTTCTCGGCGGCTATCCGCTGTGGCTCGATGAAGCGCCCGGCGCGGCGCTGTGGGACCATCCCGGGACCAAGGCCTGCCATCAAATCATGCTCGACCAGGCGATTGTGCCCAATGATGAGCGGCTGCTGCCGCTGCAGGAGCTGGTTGATGAGAGCGCGGCGCTGATCTCGCTCGGCGCGCATGAAAGGGTCCGCCAGAGCCTCTACAACAATCAATTGCTGTTCCGTCCAGGCCAAGCGCCGCTCGATCATCGCAAACTGGTCCCGACCCATGGAGAGCGGCTGATCTGGATGCGCGGCGATGGCTCAACCCTGGGCGTGCACCAGGCCGAATGGGGCAGCGCGGGCAATCTGATCTGCTGGGAACACTGGATGCCGCTGGCGCGCGCGGCGATGCACAATCTCGGCGAGAGCGTGCATGTCGCGGCCTGGCCGACCGTGCGTGAGGAATACGCGATTGCCTCGCGGCACTACGCGATGGAGGGACGGTGCTTTGTGCTGGCCGCCGGTCTGGTGCAGTCGAAGGAAGATCTGTTCGAAGGTCTGATGCGGGTCGGCGGGTCACCTAAAGCACGGGAGCTGTTTGAAGCGATCGACAGCTCTGTGCTCAATCGCGGCGGTTCGATGATCATTGCACCCGATGCGCGGGTGCTGGCGCAAGCGGGTGAGGGGGAGGAGATCCTCCATGCCGAGCTTGACCTGTCCGAGCGCGGGCGAGGCCTCACCAGCCTAGACACCGATGGCCATTACTCACGGCCCGATGTGTTTGAGTTGAATGTCGATACGCGCAGCCATTTGGGCGTGAATTGGAGTGAGTGACTTCATGGCGACATTGCTGCCAATTGTTTTTGCCATTGCTCTGCTCGCAGCTTTAAACGTCGCGACCATCTGGGGCTATCACTAATTGTACCGGAAGAGCCTGAGGTGTCTCGGTAAGTTAGAAATGACAATCGCCATCTCCGCTATGTGGCCAGCCTTGATTGCGGTGTGGTGGGCAGTGGGCGTGTATGCCAGCGGCATCGCAGAGGCTTTGAACACTCAACACCACTGGGTCTGGTGGATGCCAGTCGCGGCGCTGATCACTTTCTGGGTTGGCGTTCGATTTGCGCGTTCGAACCGCAAACGAGTGATGAGCGCAGGAAGTTTGGAGCGATGATCCCCACCGCCTAATCCGCACCCCAGACCGTATCATAATGGGTGTAGACATGGCCGCGCGCCATCGCCGGCTCATGCTTGAAGCGGTAGAGACCGGTCGAGGTAATCGGGATCTCGACCCGGCCTGATCCTTCGCCCGAGACGCGCTTGACCTGATCCGAATAGCCGATCGTCATCACCGGTTTCACATCAAAGGTGATCCGGCTTTCCTCCGAATGGCTCGAATATTCGTAGAACGCAGTCTGACCCTCGAACAGCAGCATATAGGGCAGGCCGAGATTGAAGCTCGCGACATCCACACTGACCGCGAATTCGGTCTGGTTCTGCGCGCGACCCCAGCCCAGATAGGGAAACAGGCCTGAGCCATAGGCCAGGATCCACAGGCACAGAGCACCGGTCAAAGGATAGAGCACGCTGCCGATCATGCGCGCAGCCTAGCGCGAAATGGTTTGCATTCTCTCAAACCCGGGGCCTATTCGCACAGTCATGTCCGTTGCTGCCACTATACACAGGCTCTCATCCGAGGTGTCCTTGGAATTGATGGCGGCCGCTGAAGTGCCAGCCAATGCATTTCTAGTCGAACACACCCCACCCATGCTGGTCGTGCCGGATGTGCTCGCGTTCTTTGGCATTGTCGCAGCCTGTGTGATTGCTCTCTTCCTGGTCCTGAGACGACCAAAGGCCTTGCGGTCAGCCTACTATCTAGCCGGGAGCGGGGTGGCGATCGCTCTAGCCGCTGCGGTAACAGTCTATTTCATCAATCGGCCCAATCGATTGGCCAGTACCGGTGCCGAGGCCGAGGGAACCGTCCAGTTAGAGGGCCCCATTCAGGGCGCAGCTGAGGCCCTCGAGACAAGGCCTGGTGGATCTCATGAAGCGCCAGAAAACCTCTTCAGATGTTGGGATTGCCCCTCACCAACGGCTGAAGCCTATTTTGTCGACTTCTACATTGAAACTGCTTTCGCACTTGTCCCGCTGCTCCTAGTTTTCATCCTTGGTGTGGATTGGCTCCGGGCAAGGCTGCGTGAGAGGAAGCAGAAGTTATGATCTTCGCAGCTACCATCCTCACGCTCTACCCAGAGATGTTTCCCGGGCCGCTGGGGCAATCGCTCGCCGGCAAGGCGCTCGAGCGCGGGGATTGGTCCTGCGCAACCGTCAATCCGCGCGACTTTGCGACTGACAAGCACCGCACCGTCGATGATACGCCGGCCGGCGGCGGGGCGGGGATGGTGCTCAAACCAGATGTGCTGGCGGCGGCGTTGGATTCTGTTCTGGATTCCCAAGCCACCCGCGCCCTCCACCCTTCCACCCGGAGCTTACCGGGAGACAATCCGGGTGGAAGGGTGGAGGGCGCGGGTGGCCCGGCACCGCATCCAACTATCCCAATCCTCGCCATGACACCGCGGGGCAGGCCGATCACTCAGGCGCGTATTCGAGAGCTTGCCGCAGGCCCCGGTGTCACCATTCTATGCGGGCGGTTTGAGGGGTTTGATGAGCGTCTGTTTGAGGCTCGGCCCCAGATCGAGCAGGTCTCGCTCAGCGATATCGTGCTTTCCGGCGGGGAATCGGCGGCTTTGGCGATACTAGACGCTTGCATTCGGCTGCTTCCCGGCGTAATGGGCGCGCCTTCAAGCGGGACCGAAGAGTCATTCGAGGATGGCTTGCTAGAGTACCCGCAATATACCCGACCTCAAATATGGGAAGGGCGCACGATCCCTGAAGTGCTGCGATCGGGGGATCATGCGAAGATCGCTGCTTGGCGCAAGGCAAGGAGCGAAGAAGATACACGGTTACGCAGGCCGGACCTTTGGGAACGTCATGAGGGCGTTCGGGACCAGTCTGCCTCTGGCGCGCGGCGAAAAGACAAGGATACGGACCAGTGAACCTGATCCAGCAAATCGAAGCCGAAGAAATCGCGAAGGCGACCGAAGGCGACAAGGCAATTCCTGAATTCCGCGCTGGCGACACCGTCCGCGTGGGTGTGAAGGTGAAAGAAGGCAACCGCGAGCGCGTTCAGAACTTCGAAGGCGTTTGCATCGCCCGTTCGAACCGCGGCATGGGTTCCAACTTCACCGTTCGCAAGATCAGCTTTGGCGAAGGCGTGGAGCGTGTGTTCCCGCTGTACTCGCCGATCGTTGACAGCATCACCGTGGTTCGTCGCGGTGTCGTGCGTCGCGCCAAGCTGTACTATCTGCGTGGCCGCACCGGTAAGCGTGCGCGTATCGCAGAACGTCGCGAAAACGCTCCGAAGGCATAAGCCTTCAGCGACAAGCGAAGAATTCGAAGGGCGGCTCCGCGGGGCCGCCCTTTCTTGTTTCAGCGTTCAATTCTTACATATTGGGCAAGGTCAGATCCGCTGCCGGGGTGGCCGGCTTCACATCGCGGATCGGGATGTAGAAATCATACGACAGGATCAGATCGCGGGTCTTGGCATCCAGATCCTTTTTTCGGCCAATTAGCGGGCGCAGCGCGCGCAGATCGATCACCGACATCTTGGCATCACTCAGCGCCGCGAGGATCGGTGAGCCCTCGGCCAGACTGTAGCTGGTGCAGGGGCCGGGGCCGCCTTTCATGATCTCATAGGCCTCGCCATCGACGCAATCCATCATCACATGCACGCTCGAGAGCCCGCGTGATCGTCCCCATTCCATCACGAAATTGCCAAGGCTCGGGACATTGGTTCCGCTCAGCCCACGCTCGAGGTGGAAGCCTCCGAACTTGAACACCGCCTTCGGGACGAAGCCAAGCCGCTTTTCAGCCTCTCTCAGATGGAACAGGAAGTTGTCCTTCATATAGTTTTCGCGCGCCAGATTGGCGGGATAGATCGGTCCGGTCCCGCGAGTGAAGGGGCCATAGATCTCATGCGTAAGCGCAAGACCCTGTGTGATTTCCACTTCCGGGCCAGTTGCGCCTTCGAAGGCTGTCACCAGCGCGGCAATTTCCGCATCGGGCGCTGTGCCGAGATACATCGCATTGCTTGCCACTCCGGAGACCAATGTGGCGACCGCTGCTTCCTGCTCGGGCGTTTGGACAGCGTCTTGCAGGATCGGTGCGATGATCGGGCCTGCGCCGAGAAATTCCTGATCGACGCCCCATAGCACCTCCTCGCCATGCGGCGATTGGCGCACGATCTGCTCCACAAAATGGATCTCTTCGGTGAAGAACAGGAAGGGCAGGGTGAATTGATTGCCCGGCGTGGCAATGAAGTTCGCCAGCTCGCCATCGCCAGAGCGGATCAGCGCCTCCGCCTTCATAGTCGACCACGGTCCAATCTCAGCCACCATATGGCCATAATCCCGCTGCGCCAGACCGTCATGCAGCCGTGCGGCGATTATGGCGATATCGGCGGTCGCGTGCTTCTCCCCGATCAGAAAGAAATGCGCTTCGTCCGCCTGTTCCATCAGCAGGTCGTAGCCTGCTCCCGAAAGCGCCCCATCGTCTCCTTGCTCTAGCGGATAGAGATTATCGGAGATCGCTTCGACGAACGGATCGGGGGTCGGCGCTGTGGCCTCTGTGCTTTCCTGCGCCCCGACGGCGGCAGCGGTGGTCAGGGCCAAAGCGGCAAGAGTTGATCTGACGAGCATCGCGCTCTCCCAATTACGGTGTGTTATTCGAATAATACAGCATGATTGCCCCTGACATGCAAGCCATCTGGTGTGAACAGGGCCCGATTTGGCATTGCCATCACCGACATTCGTGTCATGGAAACAGGCTGAGAGTTCGCTCGTTATGAGGGAAAAGAGAGGTCTGTCTTGAAATGCGTTTTCTACTCGCTGCCGTCGCTTTGCTCGCCACTCCTGCCGTCGCGGATGATCACGCGATGAGCGATGCTCCCGAGCTGACTTTCGAGCGGGTGTTCGCGTCGCCCTCGCTCAATGGCTCGGCCCCGCGCCAGCCCAAGCTTTCACCCGACGGGCGCTATCTGACCCTGCTGCGCAATCGCGAGGATGAGCTTGAGCGCTACGATCTGTGGGGCTTTGATCTCGCGACCAAAGAGTGGACCATGCTGATCGACAGCGAAAAGCTCGGCAGCGGACGTGAACTTTCCGAAGACGAGAAGATGCAGCGTGAGCGGGCACGGGTCGGCAATCTCAAAGGGATCATTTCCTATCAATGGTCGAGCGATGGCAGCGGCGTGCTGGTTCCCCTGGATGGCGACCTTTATCTCGCCAAGCTTGATGGGGAGGTCACCCGCCTGACCGACACGGAAGAGAGCGAGCTCAATCCCAAGCTGTCGAGCAGGGGCGGCTACGTTTCCTTCGTACGCGACCGTCAGCTGTGGGTCGGCACGATTGGCAGCGAGCCGAGCCCGATCACACCCAAAGAGGATGACACGATCCGCTGGGGCGAGGCTGAATTCGTTGCCCAGGAAGAGATGAGCCGGATGAATGGCTATTGGTGGGCACCGGATGACAGCCGGTTGGTGGTCCAGCGCACCGATGAAAGCCCGGTCGGCATCGTCACCCGCGCAGCGATCGGGGCAACCGGCACGCGCGTGTTCGACCAACGCTATCCGGTCGCTGGCTCTGACAATGCGATTGTCGAGCTGTATGTGGTCGATCCCGACGGCGGCAATTCGGTCAAGGTCGATCTGGGTGACGACACAGATATCTACATCGCACGGGTCGATTGGGCGCCTGACAGCAGCGCGATTTATGTCCAGCGCCAAAATCGCGAACAGACCGTGCTCGACATGCTCAAGGTTGATCCCGTCACCGGCGATAGCCAGATCTGGTTCATCGAGGACGCGGCGCGGGAAGATTACTGGATCAACCTGTCGGACAATTACCGCTTCCTCAAGGATGGCAGTCTGCTGTGGTGGTCGGAGCGCGATGGCTATGGCCATTTCTACCGTACGCGCGGTCTGACCTGGATCCCTGAGGAGGACCGTAGACCCGATGAAGACGGCGCTACCGCTGTCGCAACTGTGCGATGGACGCAGCTCACCTTTGGCACGTCCCCCACCACATCGCTGGTCGGGGTCGACGAGGCGGATGGCCTGTTTTACTTCCAGGCGACTGACGAGGTGCTCACGCAGCAAATCTACCGCGCCAATCTCGATGGTAGTGGCGAACCGGTCCTGCTGACCGATCGCGATTACACCAATTCGGCAACCATGGATGGCTCGGGCCGGATTCTGATGGTTACACGTTCATCGGCTGACCAGCCCCCTCAGAGCTTTCTGGCCAATCGCCGCGGCGAACGAGTGGAGTGGATTGAGGAGAACGCGCTCGGCGCCGATCATCCCTACACGCCCTATCTTATGAGCCATGTCATGCCTGAATTTGGTACCGTGGCAGCCGAAGACGGGACCGAGCTGCATTACATGATGCTCAAGCCCGATATGGAGCCTGGCAAGAAATATCCGGTGTTCTTCTATCACTATGGCGGGCCGGGCCCTCAGATCGTCGACAAGGGCTGGAATGGCGCGCTGGCACAGGCGATCGTCGACAAGGGCTATATCTATTTTGCGCTCGACAATCGCGGGACCGCCAATCGCGGGGTCGATTTTGAACAGCCGCTCTATCACGCCATGGGCGGGGTTGAGGTGCGTGACCAGGCTGAGGGCACGAAATACCTCAAGAGCCTGGACTTCGTCGATCCTGACAAGATTGCGATCTATGGCTGGTCCTATGGCGGCTATATGACGCTCAAGCGGATGCAGGCCTATCCGGGCGAATATGCCGCGGGGATTTCAGGCGCGCCGGTAACCCGCTGGGGCCTCTACGACACGCATTATACGGAGCGGTTCATGGGCGATCCACGGGTCGTGCCTGAGGCCTATGAGACAGCCAGCGCGATCCCTGACGCTACCAAGATGAGCGATCCCTTGCTGCTGATCCACGGCATGGCGGATGACAATGTTGTGTTCGAGAACAGCTCGGAGCTGATTTCGGTCCTGCAGCACAACAATGTGCCGTTCGAGATGATGCTCTATCCCGGCTACACCCACCGCGTCTCAGGCGAGCAGATTTCGCCGCATATGTGGAATTCGATCTTCCGCTTCCTCGAAGCGAATGGGGTCACTCCGCTGGAATGATTGCGTCCGTTCGGTCACTCTGACTTCATCTCCCCGTCATTCTGGATTCGCAGAAGGCCAACGGCCAATTCATTCCAGAAAAACGATGGCGAGGTCTTAGGTTATACTGGAGTCGGAGACGACCGAAGGGCAAACAAGTTCAGGATGACGGATGCTGCAAACCCCGGGATGACGTTGGCACCGGCATCAGGACAATCGCTAGCCTAGTCGGCAAGCCATTCGAGCGCGGTCGTGGCCACTTCGCGCGGTGCCTCGACCTGCGGATAGTGTCCAACATGCGGCAGCAGCTGGTGCTTCGCGCGCGGCACCACCTCGCGCCATTTGTCATAGGCATGCTGGCCCGAGACCGGATCGAGCGCGCCATTGATCAGGCCGATTTTGTCTTGCGCTTCGACCAGCGCTGCTTCCCAGCGGTCCTTATGAGTCACCCGATCGCCAATATAGTGCAGCAGCTTGTGGGTGATGCGATTGCCGCCATTGTGTGCGATGAAGCTCCAGAAGTGGTCAAGCTCCTCCTCGCTGGGTTGGGTGTCGGGCCCGAACACTTCGGAGAAGCTCTTGCCGAAGCCCTTGCGGCTCATCAGCCATCCCAGGATGAAGCCAATCGGCGATATGCCGAGCGTCTGGATCGGGCGAGGGCGATGCTGATCGGGGAAGATCCCGCCATTGAGGAACACCATCTTTTCGAGGCCCGCCGCGCCCGAACCTTCCTGTTGCCTCGCGAGAAGTTCCTGTCCGACCGAAACGCCGTAATCATGCACCAGCGCATCAAATTGTTTGATGCCCAAATGGTCGAGCAATGCCTCTTGCAGATCGGTCTGGCGGTGGATCGTGTATCCGGTCCGGGGCTTGGCTGAGAGACCGAACCCCAGCATGTCAGCAGCGATCAGTGTGTGCCGCTTGCCCAGCACATTCCAAATCGGCGCCCAATCCCAGGCGCAGGTCGGAAAGCCATGCACCAATAGCAGGGGCTTGCCCCTTCCAGCGGTCCAATATGCGATTGAATGACCCTGAAATTCGAATGTCCGTGCCTGCTGCCGCCATTCCTGCGGATCGATCCGCATACGTTTCCTCCCCAAGAATCCCTTGCGTTCGTGAGCTAGCCAAGGCAGCGGGCAAGGTGAAGTCTGTTTTGACACTGGAGAATGAAATTGGGTTACCGGGTGGCAGTGGTCGGCGCGACCGGCAATGTCGGACGCGAGATGATGCAAGTGCTGGCAGAGCGCGAATTCCCCTGTGACGAAGTCGCAGCGGTCGCCTCTGGCCGTTCGCAGGGGACCGAAGTGGAATTCGGTGACACTGGCAAGATGCTCAAATGTCAGAATATCGAGCATTTCGATTGGGCGGGGTGGGATATTGCCCTGTTCTCTGCTGGCAGCGGCCCGGCTAAGGAATACGCGCCCAAGGCCGCTGCAGCTGGCTGCGTGGTGATCGACAATTCCTCGCTCTATCGGATGGATCCCGATGTCCCACTGATCGTGCCCGAAGTGAATCCCGATGCGATCGACGGCTACACCCAGCGCAACATCATCGCGAACCCGAATTGCTCGACCGCGCAATTGGTGGTGGCGCTCAAGCCATTGCACGATGCCGCTACGATCAAGCGGGTGGTGGTATCGACCTATCAGTCGGTCTCAGGCGCTGGCAAAGCTGGCATGGACGAACTGTTCGAGCAAAGCCGTGCGATCTTTGTTGGCGATCCCGTCGAGCCAACCAAGTTCACCAAGCAGATTGCGTTCAATGTGATCCCGCATATCGATGTCTTCCTCGACGATGGTTCGACCAAGGAAGAATGGAAGATGATGGTCGAGACAAAGAAGATCCTCGATCCCAAGATCAAGCTCAACGCGACCTGCGTTCGGGTGCCGGTGTTCGTGGGCCACTCCGAAGCGGTCAATATCGAGTTTGAGAAAGAGCTCTCGGCTGAGCAGGCAATGGAAATCCTGCGCGAGGCTCCTGGCATCATGCTGGTCGATAAGCGTGACGATGGTGGTTACGTTACCCCGGTGGAGAGTGCCGGTGATGGCGCCACCTATATCAGCCGCGTGCGGGAAGACCCGACGGTTGAGAATGGCCTCACCTTGTGGTGTGTTTCGGACAACCTCCGCAAGGGCGCTGCGCTCAACGCGGTCCAGATCGCTGAACTCTTGGGACGGCGGCATTTGAAAAAGGGGTGAGAATGATGCGGATATTGATTGCGAGTGCCGGTGCGTTTCTTTTGGTTGCATGCGGCGGCAACGATGTCCCTTCTCCGACAGAGCGCCAGCAACAGACTGCTGATGCTCCGGCCGTCGAGGAGCAGGAGATCCTGCTGCGCGGTGATGGCCTGACAGTGGGTGCCGAAGCTTTCTATTTTCCTGCAGGGCAAAGCGAAGTGCAAACCGCGCTCGCCGAATTACTGGGGAAGCCGATCGGCGAGGGCGAGAATGAAGAGTGCGGCGCCGGACCAATGGTTCACGCCGACTATTCCGGCAATTTGCGGGTCAATTTTCAGAATGGCGGCCTGGTGGGCTGGTTCCTCGACACTCCGATCGATGCTGTGAGTGTGGTTGGCGATGTTCAGGTCGGCACGCCGCGCGACGAGGCGTTGGCGGCTGATGGGTTCGAACTGTTCGCCGACAGCACCTTGGGTGAGGAATTCTTTCTCGGATCAGAGATCGGCGGATTCCTCGACGCCGAAGGTGTCTCGACGCTCTACGCTGGCACGCAATGCTTCTTTCGCTAAGGTAATCGTATGACACTTTCAGCAGATCTGTTTTTCAGCTTTCGCTCGCCCTATTCTTACCTTGCGATTGGCCGCTATCGCGCGATGGCGGAAGAGTTTGACGTCGACATCAATCTTCGTACGGTCTGGCCCATAGCCGTGCGCGATCCCGACATTCTGTTTACCGGCAATCCGGCGGCGCCGCGCTACATTCTGATGGATTCAATGCGCGCCGGTGCCTTCCTCGGCATCCCGATCCGCTGGCCACGGCCTGATCCGGTGGTGCAGGATCTGGAGACGCGCGCGATCGCCAAGGAACAGCCGCTGATTCACTGGGTCTGCCGTATGGGACAAGCGGCAACTCGGCGCGGCAAGGGCCTGGCCTTCGCCGATGAGGTGTCGAAGATCATCTTCTCGGGCGCAGTCGATGGCTGGAACGAGGGTGACCATCTCGCCGGGGCCGCCGCTCGCGCGGGTTTGGACTTTGCGGAGCTCGATTCAGAAGCCAAGAGCGACGCTGAAGCGCTCGACGCCGAGATCGCAGACAACCAGGATGCGCTCGAAGCAGCAGGCCATTGGGGCGTGCCCACGCTGGTCTTCGACGGAGAGCCGTTCTTCGGTCAGGACCGGATCGACATGGCGCAATGGCGGATGGAGCAGAAGGGCCTGACCAAAAGGTGAGCGCTGCTCAAGGCTTCACTGGCGGATGCCAATGCGGCGCGGTGCGCTATCGCATCAAGGCTGAAAAGCTAGTCGGCTATGCCTGCCATTGCAGGGAGTGCCAAAAGCAAGCCGCCAGTGCGTTCGGAATCTCGGTCCCCGTGTTCCTGGACAATCTCGAGATCTCTGGTGAGACTCAGTACTGGCGTCGTCCAACCGACAGCGGATCATACACCAATTGCCATTTCTGCCGGCAATGCGGGACGCGGCTCTATCATGCGGGTGACAATCGCCCCGGCATGGTGACGATAAAGGGCGGCTCGCTCGATGACATAAGCGCACTGACCATGGTGGCGCATATCTGGGTTGACCGGAAGCTCGATTGGTTCGAACTGCCGAATGACATTCCGCAATGGGCGCGGCAGCCGCAAAGTCAGGAGGAATGGATGCAATTGCTGGGATGGACGGCATGAAGACAGAAACCTTCGCGTCATTCGATGGAACCAGTCTGGCTGTCCACCGCATCGGGCAGGGTAGGCCTCTGGTGCTTCTGCATGGTCTGTTCTCCAGCGCGAATATGAACTGGATCAAATGGGGCCATGCTGAGCGATTTGCCGCAGCGGGCTTTGAGGCGATCATGCTCGATTTCCGCGTGCATGGCGAAAGCGAGTCTCCGCAAGGGCCCGGATCCTATCCTCCAGGAGTCCTGGTGCGCGATGCCGCAGCGCTGATCGAGCATTATGAGTTGGAGGACTACGACCTTGCCGGATTCTCGTTGGGCGCTCGAACGGCCTTGCACGCGACCGCTGATCAGGTTCTTACGCCGAGCAAGCTGATTGTTGCCGGGATGGGTGCCTCGGGCCTGTCGGAATGGCGCAAGCGCTCGGCCTTCTTCAAACGGGTGATCGATGAATTCGATACGATCACCCGCGATGATCCAGCCTATTACTCCCGCCAGTTCCTCAAATCCCAGGGTGTAGATCGGGTGTCTGCACGATTGCTTTTGGATGCGATGGGCGATCTTGAGCTCGATCTGCTAGCCAATGTCAACATGCCGACCTTGGTTGTGTGTGGAGTGAACGATCAGGACAATGGCTCGGCCAGCGATCTTGCCGATCTGCTCAGCAATGCGACTTACAGGGAAGTGCCGGGCGCGCATCTCGACAGCGCGACCAAACCTGAGTTGGGCACGGCGATGCTGGAATTTCTGGAGGGGGAATGATGGTAAGCAAACGCAGTTTTTTGATGTGGTGGATTGGCGGCCTCGTCGCCTTTGCTGGCGCGATTGCTCTGCATGCGCCTTTGAACATCGACGCCGTTCCAGGCGGGATCCTCGACCATCAGGCCGCTCCCGATGCGGCAACGGTCGATGCCATTCATACTGGCTGGAAAGATGCTGGCGTGTTCGGCCAGGCCATGTGGGCGATGATCAGCGATCTGATCTTCATCGTGATCTACAGCTACGGCGCCTATCTTGGCGGGCGATACTTCCTGTCAAAGCCCGACAATCTGCTGCGCGGGCTCGGGTGGATCGTGGCCATTGCGGCGATCATTTTCCTGATCTCCGATCTTGGGGAAACAGGTTCGCAGCTGATTGAAGTCCTCAACGATGCGGGCTCCGACACTTTGGCGTTGATCGCATCAACCCTGCAGGGGCCTAAGTCGGTCAGCTTTGTTGTGAGCTTCCTCTGCATTGCGGTCGCACTGATGCTCGAGCCGCTCAGAGCACCCAAATAAAGACCCCCGCCGCTCCGGAGAGCAACGGGGGTCTAACCGCTCGGGGGGACGAGCGGTCTCGCTGAAAGCGATTATTCTGCGCTGAATGGCAGCGAAGAATGGTGCAGGTTGATCACCACTTCGCCAGCGTCGTTCTTGGCATAGCCAAAGGTGTACTCAACCTTGGTTTCGTTGCCGTCGGTGCCAGTGAAGAAGTAATTGCCCATCGCCATGGCGCTGTCGCCATCGAGGATGGTGCCTTCGTTTTCCCAGCGGACGTTGGTGTAAGGCGCGATCGCAAAGCCACCGTCTTCGGTGCCTTCGGTGCCGATGAAGTAGCTCAGAGCTTCTTCAAAGGTGCCGCGGAACTGATCTTCAGCAGCCAGGGTAGGCTTGAAGAGAATGTCCATGCCATCTTCATAGCCATAGTGGGTGTTGATGTGCTCGGTCGCGCGTGCGGCGAAGTCACCTTCTTCGGTAAAGACCTGGCCGATGGCAACGATGCCTTGGCCCCACGCCTGTTGCGCGGCTTCAACTTCTTCAGCGGTGATCGCGGCGCCAGTGGCCGGAGCGTCAGCGGTTGCGGTTTCGCCGCAAGCAGCGAGGGTGAGTGCGGCTGCGCCAAGCGCAGGAACCATAACGAACTTCTTCATTGTCTACTCCCATCAGCCCGCACACACGCACGGGCCAAGCGTGAAAAAACAGGATCGATTGTGAGAGTACGGCCGGACTGGATTTGGTGGCCGCCTCTGGATCGCAATCGATGCGGTCCGACATCACGTGCTCAGCGAAGCACGCCAGAGGGGCCCGGTCCCGCGTAGAGATAATGTTTCATCAGAAACCGGGTTCCCGAGTTTTTGCAATTTTTTCGCATTTGCGAGTTTTGGTCGAGGAACCTTGGCGTTTGGTCTGTGACTGGAGCCTTGCGCTTGGCGGTTTCTCTGACCGAGGCTAGGGTTCAGAAATGCTCAAACATAGCCTCATATTGACCGCCTCCACCATGCTAGCTCTCGGCGCTCCATTGACCGCTTGTGCTCAGCCATTGGAGCCGCCGTCTCCACAAGCGGCCGAGCACGGCCAAAGCGGCACGCTTTATGTTGCAAACAAGCGCGGCAACACTCTGTCCAAGGTCGATCTTGCCACGGGCGAGGAGGTGATGAGGCTCGACAGTTGTACCAATCCGCATGAATTGGTCACGTCGCCAGATAATCAATGGGTCGCGCTTGGCTGCTATGGCGGAACCACCGTTGATATCTTCGACGGGGAATCCCTGGAAAAGCTCAAGACCATTGATCTTGGCGAGAATGCGCGGCCGCATGGGATCGTATGGCACGCCAGCGGTACGATCTACGCTACTGCCGAAGGGCGCCAGTCGATCTTCTCGATTGCGAATCCGCTCGAGGACGAGCTCACGCTGACCGAGTACAGCACCAACAAGCAAGGCAGCCATATGGTTGCTGTGGCTCCTGACGAGAGTGCAGCCTGGACCACGGATCTTGGATCACGGACTGTTACTCGGATTGACCTTTCAGGAGAGGCCGGGCCGTTCTCGGTCGCGGTTGGGGATGAGCCCGAAGGGATTGCACTTGCCCCGGATGGGAAAACCCTATGGGTGTCCGCACGCGGCTCCAATCAGGCGTTTGCGGTTGATCCGACGACTCTGGCGATCCGCAGCACGCTCGACACCGGTCAGTTCCCCTTGCGTCTGGCCATCCGCCCACAAGGCGATGTGGCGGTCACCTCTGATCTGGTCGATGGCACTTTGAGCGTGATCGATCTGGCAAAAGCTGAAGTGGTGCGCACGATCACGGTCTCTGGCCCCGAGGAGGCTGAACAACGCTTTCAGGTGACGATCCTGTGGTCGGATGACGGCAGCCGAGTCTATGTCGCCGAGACCGGAAGCGATACAGTTGCCGAGGTGGATTATGACAGCGGGACGGTGCTGCGTCGCCTTGCAGTCGGCAATGGCGGTGACGGATTGGCGATCGTCAAATAGCCTGGGGACTTAAGCGTTGCGCGCCATCAGACCGCCATCGACCGGTATCACGGCTCCGGTAATATAGCTCGCCGCGGGAAGCACCAGCGACAGAGTGATATGCGCGACCTCTTCCGGGTCACCATAGCGCCGCAGCGCGGTCCGCCGATTGGCATAGATCTGCTTGTGCTCATCAGGCACGGCGTCGGTCATCGCGGTGCGGATAGGGCCGGGGCAGATGCAATTGACGGTGATGCCCTCTTTGCCAAGATCAACCGCGAGCCCGCGGGTTAGCCCGGTGACTCCAGTCTTGGCCGCGACATAGGGCGTATCACCATGGGTGGCACCGAGGCCCTCGGTCGAAGCGATGTTGACGATCCGTGCAGCGTCGCTTTGGCGCAGATGGGGCAGGGCGGCGCGGACCACTCGCTGATGCGCGGTCAGCATCACCGACAGAGCGCGATGCCAGATCTCCTCATAAGCGTCTCCACCGTCGAGCGGAGCAAAGCTTGATACGCCAGCATTGTTCACCAGAATGTCGATCCCGCCGAAATCCGCCGCGATCTGACTGATCACACCCTCGATCGCACTTTTGTCGCTGACGTCCAGAGCATAGGCCTTGGCCCCGTTTCCGCATTCGCGCGCCACTTTCTCGCTGGCTTCGAGGTCGAGATCAGTTACCGCTACCTTTGCGCCTTCGCTTGCAAAGAGCATGGCGGTCGCTCTCCCCATGCCGCTGGCTGCTCCCGTCACGATCGCGACGCGGCCTGCAATTGAGCGCGAGCGGTTGGGTTGGTCGGACAATGCAGTTTCTCCCTGTTTTGGGAGACTATCGCGCAATCAGGCTGGCTTGAAAACCGTTTAACCCGAACAGGTTGCGGTGGTGGTGATGGTGTAGTCCCCGGCACCAAATGGTTCATTGTTGAGCGCTTTGGCATTGAGGGTGAATGTGTCACCCCAGTTGGTCAGGGAATAGGGACCCATCGCCTGCGCCGTATAATCCTGCGAATAGCCATTGATGCTCGTCGTAAACTTCACTTGCGGTGTTGCAGAGTTTGCTGGCGTTTCGGCGCTCCATTGCGGAGCCGAGAAAGAGATATTGGCTGAAGATCCGGTAGGCAAGACAGTCAACCGCGCTGGCGTCCCGTAACTGGGTTCGGAGGAAAGCTGCGTCCCATCCGAATTCAAGCCCAGTGCCCCGCTGGTGATTTCCATTGTGCAGGCTGCCTCGATTGTCGCGCTGAAGTCCACATCAAGGGAAGCATCGACATTGCCGCATGTCGCCAGCGCAATTCCGGTCGCTAGGGCTGGTTTTAGTGTGTCTCGCATGTCTTCCTCCATGGATTGTTACTGAGGCGCCTACTCCGCTGCCATCTTGAGCAACTCCAGTTCCGCGCGCAGGCGTGCAAGTTCCATTTCATATAGTCTTGAGCAGTCGATCCGAGCCGGTCGTTTGCCCAAAGGAATGGTGACACGAATATAAACCAGACCGGAGCGCTCAGGATCGCGGTTGTAATAGTTCGCGAGATTGCTGGTATTGGCTTCCAGCGTCTCATTGGCATTGGCTGCGGCGCCGATATCAAGATAGGCACCATTGGAATTGATTGATTGACGGCAGGTTGAACCGGTAGTGGTCTGAACTGAATCCTCGCCTCCTGGACCACGTGGTGCAGGAGGCAGGTATACGCCCTGCGTGTTGGCCAAGGCGCTGCCACATCCCAGGCTAGCCAGGCCGACGAGCAGTAAGGCGTGAGCAAACCCGCGCATGAACAGTCTCCTTGGATTGAGGCGCGCGCTCGGCACAAACTTTGAATTCGAGTGCCTCTCCCGGCGTGAGGTCCTGCACGACGACCAGGATTCTTCGTTTGCCTCTGCTTCTCAGAATGGCGGCTGCGGGAAGTATCCTCACCCGGTCTCGCAAGCCCATGTCCCCGGGCTCAAGGAAGATCCTGAACTCGAAAGCTTGATCGTAGGGGTTGGCGAGGTTGAGGTAGAAGCCCTTGCGGTCGCTAGTGGTGTTTCCAGACTTCTGCAACGGACCAAAGGTCACAGCCGCAGCGGGCGCATTGATCGAGATTGCGAGTACCAGCCCGGCCACAATCCTCAATTGCTGAGGGATGGCCATGGCATCACGCTGGTTTCGGCATTGGTCGATCTGGCCAGTCCGATTGGGGCCAAGCCAGGGCTGAGAAGAATTCGGGGTCGCATCCCTTCCTCCTGTGTTGGGAAGGAATGTATGCGCCCGAAGAGTCTCAACCGGGTTCGTTTGGCCTTAGGGCGAGCTACTTACCGGAAAGGGGGCTCGTTAAACGCACGCAGCTTACGTGAGTGCAATCGGTCACCCTCATCGCGCAGCAGCTTGCACGCCTGCAATCCGATTTGAAGGTGAGCGGCAATCGCCTGTTCGTAGAATTGGTTAGCCTGCCCAGGGAGCTTGATCTCACCATGGAGAGGTTTGTCCGAAACGCAGAGCAGCGTGCCGTAGGGCACCCGGAAGCGGTAGCCCTGTGCAGCGATGGTTGCACTCTCCATCTCCACAGCAATAGCACGGCTGTGCGAGAAACGCTTGGCCGAGCTTGCGTAATGCAGTTCCCAATTGCGGTCATCAGTGGTGACGACAGTGCCGGTCCGCATCCGTTGTTTGAGGTCCGCGCCCTGAACGCCCGAGACCTCTTCAGTGGCTCCGGCCAACGCTTGTTGCACTTCTGCAATAGGGGGGATCGGAATCTCTGGCGGAAGCACAGTGTCGAGCACGTGATCGTCCCGCAGATAGGCGTGAGCCAGAACGAAGTCGCCGATCTTCTGGCTTGAGCGAACACCGCCACAGTGGCCAATCATCATCCAGGCATGCGGGCGAAGAACCGCCAAGTGATCACAAATCGTCTTGGCGTTGGACGGACCGACGCCGATGTTCACCAGTGTGATGCCGCGGCCGTCTTCGCGGATAAGGTGGTAAGCAGGCATCTGGTGCTTGCGCCAGGCGGTATCGTTCAATTGCTCCTGCGCATTGTCGGTGTTCGCGCTCAGATCCAACCCAGCAGCACCAGTCAGCCCGGTATAGCCATCATTGCCGATCTGCTTGGCGCCCCAATTGACGAATTCATCAACGTAGCGGTGGTAATTGGTGAACAGGATGAAATCCTGAAAATCGTCGACCTTGGTCCCGGTATAATGCGCCAATCGAGCGAGCGAATAATCAGTCCGCAATCCATCAAATAGTGACAGCGGCATGTCCTGCTCATCGTCAAACTCAATGCCGTCGGCCAGTTCGTCCCCGATCAGAGCGAGGTCAGTCGAGGGAAAGTGCATCGCAATCTCTTGCGGGGCAATTCCGACCATGGCGGCACCAGCATCACCATCGAGCACATAGGGGAAGGGAATCTCCTGGCGTGAGCGGGAGACTTCGACCTCGACCTCATATTCCTCTGCGATCAATTGGAGCTGTTCGGCAAGATAGGCTGCGAACAGATCAGGCCGAGTGATGGTGGTGGTGTAGGTCCCTGGCATCTCCAGGCGGCCGAACGCGCGGCTGCGGTCCTTGGGATCGCCAACGCCCGAATAGCGCAAGGTCAGCTGCGGATAGGCATAACTGCCATCGGTGCGCCTCAAGGGGTCGGGCAAAGTCCCGTCTCTTCCGAAGGCGATCACGTCTTCGCGCAGTGTAGTCACCGCGCCTTGATAGACAGTTTGAAGTTGGTCGAGGATTGAGTCGATAGAGTTCATAAGATGTGAGGTAGTCCTCCAATGGGATAATTCAAAGACAGACCACACTGACAATCCAGAGTGGTCTTTTAAAAAAGGGGCGCAGGCCTGTGTGACCTGCGCCCCTATTGAATGGCTTGGCGAGGAAAAGGCTGGATCAGCCTTCGGCTTCCTCTTCGCTGGCAGCTTCTTCAGCAGGTGCTTCTTCAGCTGTAGCGTCTTCAGCGGCGGCTTCTTGAGCTTCCGCTTCGATCTTCTCAGCAACACCGTCTTCAAGCAGTTCGGCGGGGATTTCGCCCGGCTCGAGGCCTGAGTTGTCGATCCGCGTGTCAGCGGCCGCTTCTTCGATCTCGCGTTGCTCTTCTTCGAACAGCTGAGCGAGAACGTCGACGCCCTGTGCCTGCAATTCAGCTTCGTCGTCCGAACGGGCGACATTGGCCTTGACTGTCACATGCACCTCGGGATGCAGAGCGACGGTCACATCGTGCATGCCGATCGTCTTGATCGGTGCGCCCATGATGACCTGCTTCTTGTTAACGTCGTGGCCTTGCTCAGCCAGACCGGCGACCATGTCGCGGACATTGACCGAACCATAGAGCTGGCCAGCGTTGGACGCAGCGCGGATCAGTACCACCTCTGCGCGAGCAACCTTCTCGCCAGTCTTCTCAGCGACAGTGCGCTTCTCGGCGTTCTCTTTTTCGAGCCGCTCACGGTTGGCTTCGAACACCTTCTTGTTGGCGTCGTTCGCGCGCAGGGCCTTCTTCTGCGGGAGCAGGAAGTTGCGGGCATAGCCGTCTTTGACGGTGACGATGTCGCCGATGGTGCCGAGCTTCTCGATCCGTTCAAGGAGAATGATATCCATTTCGTCTCTCCTCTTACTTCACGATGTAAGGCAGCAGGCCGATGTGGCGTGCACGCTTGATGGCTTTGGCGAGTTCGCGCTGCTTCTTCGCAGAAACGGCGGTGATGCGCGACGGCACAATCTTGCCACGCTCAGACATGAAGCCCTGCAGCAGGCGCACGTCTTTGTAATCGATCTTGGGGGCATCCTTGCCAGAGAATGGGCAGGATTTGCGGCGGCGGAAAAACGGGCGGGCCATCAGTCGCGCTCCTCTCTGGGCTCACGGCGCTTACGGTCGCGCTCGTTCTTGCGCATCATCACACTGGGGCCATCTTCGTGCTCTTCAACACGGATGGTCATGTAGCGGATGACGTCTTCATTGATACGGGTTTGGCGCTCCAGCTCTTCAACCACCGAGCCAGGGGCTTCGATGTTGAGCAGCACGAAATGCGCCTTGCGGTTACGGTCGATCTTGTAGGCGAGGGACTTCAGGCCCCAAGTTTCGGTCTTGGTGACTTTGCCTTCATTCGCTTCGACGATTTCGGTGGCCGAGGCCGCCAGCGCGTCTACTTGGGCCTGCGAGAGGTCCTGACGCGCGAGAAAGATATGCTCGTAGAGAGCCATCTCGCTTCCTTTCATTTCCACGCCGATCGTTGGCTAGTCCGTGGCGGATCCACGGGGCCCCTCCGGCTTTCTTGGTTTCCGTGGGGGCCGTCGCCCCCACAGAAGCGCGCCACATAGCGGGTTTGGTAGGGAATGCAAGCTTTGTACGCGGGCGTGAACCACCTAACTAGCGTTGTGGCTTGCCGTCCTCATCAAGAACCCTGGTGTAGGAGGTCCGCATTGTGTCCTTCGCGGTGATCCGGCAATTGCTAGTATTGTAGGTGGAGCGACTGTGGGTTCCGGACAGCGTCTGCAGATCATCTGACAGCGTGAACGAGAAATTCTCAAACATGTCGAGCTTGCACCGCTGATAGTGCACGCGTCGAGGACGTCCCAGCAATCGGCCGGTCACCTTATTGCCTTCGATCGTGCCATTGAAGTTGATCCCGCCAATCTCGTGGGCGAAGCCGGTTGGGCGCGAGGCATAGTCGGATTCCAGGCGCGATCCGGTGTGGGTGAATCGAAAGAGTGTTCCGTCGCTGCGCCGCCACAAACCGGTCAGGTCATTGTTGGGGTGGGCAATCTTTACACTGTGATTGCCGTCGGCCAGCTGCTCAAAATTGGTCCACTTGGCTTCGATGAAATCGAGTTCAGGGACGGTGCTGGGGCGTCCATCGAGCGAGTCATGCCCGTCATTGCCTTTGCTGGCTGCAACGAACAACTGAACCTGATTGGCGTCCTCAAAACCGTTGCCGGACAGCTTGGTGCCGATCCATTGCGTACCATCTCGTTCCCGGATCTGCTTCCAGTCGAGCAGGAAATCATCGCCAAACTTTACGATTGGTTCAACCGACATCGGCTGATTGAAGAAGGCGCGAATGGTCAGTTTGCCATCGCGCAGATCCTTGGCGGGGATGCCCCTGTCTAGCTTCTTAACAAGGACAGGTGAGCGGCCATCCAAAGCCAGCTGAAACTGCACTGAAGCGAGCGAAGCGCGCAATTGCTTGCGCAGTTCGATCATCTCACGATCGGCGAGGAGTGATTTGCTGTAAAGTTGCGACGAAACCTCGAATTCAAAGTTCGACTTAAGAAACTTCTCGCGTGTCTCGTCGAGCTTGTAAGTGATGAATTTATTGACTGCTGCTTTGCTCAGCGATGTGACGATTGCGGCAGGCGCCGCTTGTTTCATTGCATTGAGGTATCCAGGTCCAAACAGGCTGGCTTTCCGACCCTGCTTTATCAGTCGCCACTGAAGTGCGTCTGTGCCGTTGCCGATCCCGTTGCCGATTGTCGTTTCGATCGCATCGGACAACAAGATGCTGGTGCCGCTATCCTTGATGCCTATTCCTTCTGGTGCGGCCACTGCTTTGTCGAGCAGCTGCCCAGCCTCTTTTCCTCCGCCGAGCTGATTGAGCGCTTCTGTCGTTATCGCTCCTACGCCCTTGGTTACCGCCTTGTTGAGCTGCTCGGCTGCGCGAGGATTCTTCAAGAAGGCTTTCTCCAATGCCGAACGCGAGATTGCATCGCTGACCGTGCCGGAGGCTGTCGTTGCTCCACCAGTGGTGAATACATCGATCGCGAAAGCGGCAGAATCGATGATGATTGGCGCCCAGGCTCTTGCCCATTCATAGTTCTCGATCGTATCAGCCTGACCAACGATCACCTTGGATGCGCTTTGCATCTTCTTAGCCAGTTCGCTGCGCTGCTGAGCATGTTGCCCCAAGATCGCGTCCATCTCGCCGATGTCCGCGATCAGTTGGGATTCGACCTCAAGCAGTCTGTCCTTGCTTGCCGAAGGTTTAGCGGCCTCGGACTGGGACAGTTGCCATTCCGCCGCATAGTAAACTGTCGCACCGTCGCCGACCTCAATCTTGTTTAGATAGGGGGGTGGGTATTTGAGCAGCTCGCGTGTGTAAACGTAGGTCGCCTTAAGAAGCAGATCTTCGACCTTTGCCAAATTGTCGAGCGCGATCTGTTCCTTGGTCCCGGTCAGCCCCTTCCTCGCAAGATCCTCGACCAGCGGATCGTTCAGGATCAACCTGTTGTACTCCGCTTTTGCTGCTTTAACTTCCGCTTCGGCGGCATCCCATTTTGCTTTGAGTTCTCTTCTTTCGGCAGCTTCGCGAGCCTGCCGTTTCGCGTTCTCACTCCCCGCAGGGTATTGAACCTGTTCGTCGCTCTTTTTCGATGAGCGGTAAGCTTTCTCTGCGATCGGCCGGGCGATGACCGCAGCATCGAGCCTGAGCTTTGCGGCCCTCACGGAAACGTCATAAGCCTGAAACTTCTCCCTGTAGGCGACCTTGGCTTCGAATGCTTCACGGGCCGCCTTCCTATAAGCCTCATCTGCCTGCGCAGCGAGCTTTCCAATGTCCTCATACGACGCTTTGAAGGGAGCCAATCGCTCTCCGATCGTCGGCAAATCGGGCAGCGCAGTTTGTTGTGCCGCAACCGGCGTGGTCAGCGCGGACGAAAATCCCAAAGCTAGAGAAATAGAAAGCGCACGCACCCGCATCGCGGTTCTCCCCAAAACCCCACATCACGACCCCTAACGCAGTAAAGGCTATCATCTGAACCGCGACTGGCAAGGGCGGGCAGGTGATGGTCACACTTTAACCAGCTTGTTCGGGGGGCGTGCGGATCATAAGCAACCGCCATGACCAAACCCATTCTCTACACTTGCGCCCGCTCTCGCGGATTGCGCGCCACCTGGGCCGCCGAAGAAGCCGGGTTCGAAATCGATCTCAAGATCCTGCCGTTCCCTCCGCGGCATATGGCTCCCGAATATCTCGAGATAAATCCGCTCGGCACTGTGCCATTGCTGATTGATGGCGAGGCGCGGATGACCGAGAGCTGCGCGATCGCGCACTATTTTGCGACAAAGGACGGATACACCGAACTGGCTGTGGCACCGGGCGAGCCTGACTACGCCGCCTATTGCGATTACACTTATCATGCTGACGCGACGATCACCTTTCCGCAGACGGTCTATATGCGCTTTGCGATCTTCGAGAAGCACAAAGGCTGGGAGGAAGCGGGCAAGGCCTACGCCAAGTGGTTCCACAAGCGGCTCGTAAAGGTGGAAGAGCGGTTGAAGGACCGCGACTATCTCTGTGCCGATCGTTTCACCATGGCGGATATCTGCGTCGGCTATGCCCTAATCCTAGCGCAATCGGTGGGTCTGGATGACGATGTCCCCGAAGACCTCAAAGCCTATCGCAAGCGGATCACATCGCGACCGGCTTACATCCGCGCGTTTGAACGCGAAGAAGCTGGGCGCAAGGCGCTTGATAAAATGAAGGGCTGAGGGAGCCGCTCCTCGCAAGCGCGTCCTAATCGTCCAAGGGAATTATAGTTTCGATCCTTGCTGAGATCTCTTTCACACAGAGCCCGAGCAAAATCACATAGGCTACATTGCCAACCAAAACATACCAATACCAGTTTGGTAAATCTGTTGCAGCGCCCAATGCTAGGTAGAGAATTGCGACTAGACCAACGATGGGCAAGCCAACTAGCAGGTTGAATAGCAGTGTGACACGATTGCTTCCGTACCAGATGCGCGCGACCCGGCTTTCCCACCTAAACACCGCACTAAGCTCAAGCGTCAATTCCAGTGAGTGAATGTGGCGTTGAAGGCCAATGATCTGCACATTCTGGTATGAAATAAATGCAAAGGTCAAATTCATCAAAAGAATGATCATGAGAAGCAGTGGAGTGGTCTGAGCCGTAGTCAATTCGCCACCATCAAACACGAGCTTAAAGATGACCAACGAAATGGTTATCGCTGTGCCGGAGACGGTCACAAGATGACTCATTGTCGACCGTATGCTCTCTTTAGAAATTTCGTACTCACGCAAAGTAAGATGTTGTGTCTCGCTCATACTTTTCGTTCTTCATTTTTCATAAACGCATGCAAATACTTAGCCGATTGAATAGGCTTCAGTCCATAGAATTGCAGGTTCAGTATACTCTCTTGATTATGCAGCCAAGACTTCTTCAGCCAAAGCACTGCTATCGCTTTCACCGGTAGTTCGTCTTTCCTGCCCACAAGACCGGTCGCTAGCTTCATCGCCGCTCCTCTTCGTTATCGACCAATGTGGAACAGCGCTGAAAGGCAAAATCACAACTGCGATGAAACGCAGACCTTCAAGCCTGCCCAAGAGCTGATCTGTCTGGGGACTCGCTCTACGCCGCTTGGTCCTCAGTCACAGGACGGGCTGACAATTCCCGCCGCAGCAATTTGCCGATCGGATCGCGCGGCAATTGGTCGACGAATTCAATATAGCGCGGGCGCTTGTAGCCGGCGATCCTATCCTTGAACCGCTCGGTGATCTGCTCTTTGGTCAGCGAGGCCCCGGGCTGCAATACGACGAAGGCCTTGACCGCTTCGCCCCATTGCTTGTCAGGCACGCCGGCGCAGCCGGCATCGGCGACCTCGGGCATTTCGGCAAATACGGCATCGACCTCGGCCGGATAGACGTTCTCGCCGCCGGTTTTGATCAACTCTTTGGCGCGTCCCAGCAGATAGCCGAGACCCAGCTCGTCCATTGTTCCCAGATCGCCGGTGCGCAGCCAGCCTTGACCGAGCGCGGCGCGGGTGGCCTCTTCATTGCGCCAATAACCCAGCATGACCGAAGGTCCGCGCAGACAGATCTCACCCTCTTCACCAGGCGGGAGCTGGTTGCCTGCCGGATCGAGGATCGTCATTTCGACATGCGGCATGGTCCAACCGATCGAGCGAGGATGCTCGAGCATGTCTTCATAATCGATGAAGGTCGCGAAGCCGCAGACCTCGGTCTGGCCATAGCCGCCGACCACGCGGGCATCCCAATCTGTCTCGATAAATTCATACATCTGAGGGCGGCCCATTCCCGCTCCGCCGGTGTAATTGGTCAGCGGCATCACGCCATTGCGGATCGGCTCCATGCCGACCCAGGGAAAGCAGATCGTCGGAAAGGCACTGGTGGTGGTGCATTGTTCCCGGTGGACCAGATCGAGCACCGCGGCATTGTCATCATCGCGCCCGGCAAAGACTGAGCACCCGCCGCAGGCGAGCATGGCCGCGACTTGCTGCATCCCGACAACGTGAAAAAGCGGGTTGATCGAGAGCAATCGCTCCTGCTTGGTGAAGTGGCGGCGGACTGCAAAGCCCAGCGCCGAGGATGCGACCGCGCCGCCTGCTTGCAGGCAGCCCTTGGGCTTACCGGTCGTGCCGCTGGTGTACATCATGTAGAGCGGGCGGTCCGATCCCATGTCGGGCATCAGCAGGCTCGGCTGATCTTCTCCTACGATCGCTTCGAATGCGCCGTGCGGATCGTGCTGTTCGTCCACCTCAACCCGCTGTCCGGTGTCTGCCTCAAGCAGAAGCTCAGCGAACCTCGGATTGAGGAATGTCATCGAAGGCTCCGCATTGCCAACTATCCAGGCGATCTCGCCCGGGGCAAGGCGCCAATTGAGCAGAACCGCGATGGCGCCAATCCGGCCGCAGGCAAGCACAGTTGTTATGTAGGGCGCGCCATCAGTTAGTAGCAGGGCAATCCGATCGCCTGGACTGATACCCTGCGCAACGAACCAGCGCGCGAGCCGCTCCACCCGCTGATCAAGTTCTTCATAAGTAAGACGCTGTGACCCATCGATCGTGGCTTCGCGCTGAGCATGCTGCGTCGCGCAATTGCGCAGCAATGTGTCCATCGAAAAGTCGCGGGCCTGCATCATCTGTCTCCTCTAGGAAAACAATTTAGGGGCGGGCCTTGATCCTTGCCATCAGCGATTTTGCGAAGTCTGTCAGCGTGTCGTCACGGGCGCCCATGATGACGATGCGATCACCCGCTTCGGCGAGTTCGAGGATCCACTTTCCGCAGTCATCGCGAGACGGGACATGCTCTGCTTGGCCGCCTGCTTGCTCGATCAGACCGACAATACGCTCGGAACCGACACTGCGATCCACCGTGCCGCCAAAATAAACTGGATCGCACATGATGGTGATATCGCTGTGGTCGAGCTCCTCCGCGAAGGTCTGAGCAAGCTCGTCGCCCATCTGCTTGAGCGGACCAAAGCCATGTGGCTGGAAGAAGGCGATCACCCGGCCGGGGTTTGCCTTGAGTGTCCTAAGCGTAGCCGCGCATTTTTCGGGATTGTGGCCAAAGTCATCAATCACCGTGATCCCGTTGGAACTGGTGCCGATGACATCAAACCGCCGGGCAAGCCCTTTGAAGCTCTCGAGCGCCTTCACCGATGTCTCGAGTGCAATTCCCGCTGCGCTCGCCGCGGCGATCGCTGCCAAAGCGTTTGAGAGATTGTGTTGCCCGGGAAGGGGGAGGGTTAGCGAGGCGGTTTCCCCCGACCGATTGTCGATCAAGCTCGCTTGGATTGAGAACGAGCCTTGTTCGATCGAGCCAGGCACCACAGCGATATCTGCTTCCTGGCTTGCCATACCGAAGCTGACCAAGCGCTGGGCGCGATCGCTCAGCAGGCGCGCCTCGTCATTGTCGTAATTCACCACCGCCGTGCTCGAGGTCTGAACAAAATCACCGAACAATTGGCGCAGCTCCTCGAGCGATTTGTGATCGAGGCTAACGTTGAGAAGGACGCCGATTGTGGGGCGATAGAGTGCGATCGATCCGTCGCTTTCATCGACTTCGCTAACGAAGGATGCGGCGGCGCCAACGCGCGAGCTCGCGAAAGGATTCTCCTCAGTGACAAAGTCCTTCATCACCGCACCGTTCATGATGGTTGGATCCAATCCGGCGTGATGGAGGATTGTGCCGATCATCCCGGTCACAGTTGACTTGCCCGAGGTCCCACCGATCGCGACCGACATTTCTGAAAGATTGAACAGTCGCGAAAGCGCCTGCGCGCGTGTCAGCCGATTGCAGCCGAGTTGGTTTGAACGCGCGATCTCCGGCACCGTATCTTCGATTGCGGCCGATGCGATCAGGGTCTGATCTTCTCCGGTCAGCCCGCTCCCATCCTGCGGGAAGAGCGCGAAGCCCTGTCCCTCAAGCCAGGCAAATTTCTCCGGCGTCCGACCCTGGTCGCGGCTGCGGTCCGATCCAGCGACCTCAAACCCGAGGCCCTTCATAATTTGCGCGAGCGGCAGCATTCCCGACCCGCCAATGCCGCAGAAGAACACCCGCTTTCCAGCAAATGCGCTGTCCAAAGTGCTCGGCAAGGCTGACCTGTCATCCATCGCTCGGAGAGCTATGCACTTGCCGATGGTGAGACAAGCAAACTAAGACAATAAAATGTCGAAAATTGCGATCTGCGCACCCGCCACTCCGATAGACCGTGATCATGCCGCCGCGCTTGAGGCCTTGGTTGCTGCCGAATTCCCGCAGCATTCGGTGACATTTCACGATCAAAGCTTCGAGCAGGAGGGGCATTTTGCCGGATCTGACTTGCGTCGACTGGAGGCATTGCTGGATTGCGCCAATGACCCAGGCTTCGATGCCGTTTGGTTCGCAAGGGGCGGGTATGGTTCGAATCGGATAGCCGAGGCAGCGATTGTCCGGATGAACGAGGCTGCGCGAGCAAAGACTTATATCGGTTTTTCAGATTGTGGTTACCTACTGGCGGCGTTGTACCGCGCAGGAATTGGGCAGCCGGTGCACGGCTCGATGCCAGTCAGCGCAGGGTCTGAGAAGGGGCGCGAAGCTGTGCGCAGGGTGCTCCATTGGCTTGCCGGAGACAGCCGTGGACTGGAGCCTCATCTCGATGGAAAAACTCCGGCGGCGGCATTCAATCTGATCACGCTGTCGATGCTCTCGGGAACCGCGATGATGCCTGATCTGACAGGGCATGTCGTGATGGTCGAGGAGGTCAGCGAGCACCTCTATGCGATAGATCGGGTGTTTTTCCACCTCGCCGGCAATCTCCCACGCTTAGCTGGCTTGCGGTTGGGAGAGGTGACGAATGTCCCGGAGAATGACCGCGAATTCGGTCAGCAGCCGGAACAGATTGCCAAATTCTGGTGTGATCGAGCCGGCATTCCCTATCTTGGTCGAGCAGAGATTGGGCACACATCTTCCAATAAAGTTGTGCCATTTGGGCTTGCCAGTCCTATTGCTGCGCAATAACCGAAGGCGCGGGAGAACAAGTCAACATGCGCGCATTCATTTTTCCGGGCCAAGGCAGTCAGCGAGTCGGTATGGGAACCAGTCTGGCCGCTGCCAGTGAGGCGGCCCGGCACACTTTCGAGGAAGTCGACGATGCGTTGTCGCAAAAGCTCTCGCAGATCATGGCTGAGGGCCCTGAGGATCAGCTCACGCTGACAGAGAACGCCCAACCTGCGATCATGGCTTATTCCATCGCCATGGCGCGAGCGTTGGAGGCTGATTTCGGATATTCGGTGACCGATCTCGCCGATTGTGTCGCCGGACATTCGCTTGGTGAATATTCGGCGCTTTGTGCGGTCGGCGCTCTATCGCTCTCTGACACCGCGCGTCTCTTGAAACTGCGCGGGCAAGCCATGCAAAACGCGGTCCCCGTGGGCGAGGGCAGCATGGCGGCCCTATTGGGCGCCGATATCGATAAGGCGAAAGCACTGGCTGAAGCGGCCGCCGCAGACGAAGTCTGTGAGGTCGCCAATGACAACGATCCAACCCAGGTCGTGATCTCCGGTCACAAGGGTGCGATTGAGCGCGCGGTTGCGTTGGTCAAGGACCATGGGATCAAGCGCGGGATCCCTTTGCCGGTCTCTGCACCGTTCCACAGCTCGCTGATGCAGCCGGCTGCCGAGAAAATGGAGCAAGCGCTCATGGCCTGTCCGCTTTCGGCCCTGCTACTGCCGGTCTATGCCAATGTTACAGCGGCCAAAGTCAGCGATCCCGAGGAAGAGCAACGCTTGCTGGTGGAACAGGTGACCGGGCGGGTGCGTTGGCGCGAGAGCGTCCTGGCGATGCGGGCAGACGGCGTGGAGAGTTTCGTAGAATTTGGTGGCAAGGTGCTGAGTCCGATGATTGGACGGATAGACCGTGAGGCTCAAACCACCAGCCTGTCGACGATGGAGGATCTGGAAGCCTTCGCCAATAGCCTTTGATGAGTGAACCGTTCGAGACAGTCTGGATCGACGGGTCCAACGTCGATCGACTCGCAAGGGTCGCACCCGGGGTTTTCGATCACGCGATCGATCCAAAGCGATTGGAGGCCTACCTCTCGACGCCGCTCAACTGGATCTGCATCGCATTGTCTGGCGATCTTGTCGTGGGGATGTGCATGGCGGTAGTCCACCTTCATCCCGACAAGCCGACCGAGCTATTCCTTGACGAAATCGGCACGGGCGACGATTGGCGCAGGCAAGGCATTGCTCGCACGCTGATGCAAATGATGTTTGATCGGGCCGATGCTGAAGGAATTGATGAGATTTGGCTTGGGACAGAGCCCGATAATTTGCCGGCTCGGGGCCTTTATGAGAGCACCGGTGCCAAGGGCGAAGAGGCCATTATCTACTATCTGGAGTGGTGAGGAGACCGCGAATGTTTTCACTTGAAGGAATGAACGCGCTGGTCACCGGCGCATCTGGCGGGATTGGATCGGCCATTGCCATGTCACTGGCCAAGCAGGGCGCTCGCTTGGCGCTGTCCGGATCGAACGGAGAGAAGCTGCGCATTTTTCGCGAGCAATTGATCGATGAAGTGGGCGGCGACCATGTCGAGATTACTTGCAATCTGTCAGATACGACGCAGGTGGAAGAGCTCATTCCTGCGACTCTGGACACGCTCGGCGGGATCGACATTCTCGTCAACAATGCCGGGATCACGCGCGACAATCTTGCCATGCGGATGAAGGATGAGGAGTGGGATCAGGTGATCGGGGTCAATCTCGAAGCTGCTTTCCGTCTGATGCGCGCCAGTGCGCGTCCGATGATGAAAGCGCGGTTTGGTCGTATCATCAACATCACCAGTGTGGTCGGCGCTACAGGCAATCCCGGGCAGATGAACTATACCGCTGCTAAGGCAGGCCTCACCGGCATGACCAAGAGCTTTGCCCAAGAAGTCGCCTCGCGCGGCATCACCGCAAATTGCGTCGCTCCAGGGTTTATTCGTACAGCAATGACAGCCGCTCTGGATGAAAAGCAGACCGATACGATCAATGCGAAGATCCCCGCTGGCAAGATGGGCGAGGGCGACGATATCGGCGCGGCCTGCGCGTATCTGGCTAGCCGAGAAGCAGGCTATGTTACCGGACAGACACTGCATGTTAATGGCGGCATGGCGATGCTGAGCTGAGCCGAAGAGACCAAGAAAACAGGACCTTCATGATCGTTAGAATGACCCTTGCGCTGTCCGCAGCGATTTTTGCTCTGCCTGCTGCGGCACTAGCGAGTCCTTCGGTCGAGTGCTTTGCCAGTTCGACCGATACAACTCTCGCAAGCGATATGGCGGATGAATATCTGGCCGAAAATGGGATCGGGGAGAAACCCGAAGGGATCGAGCCGAGAGTTGTTGCAGTCGCGACCGAATGCCTCAATCAAGAAGGCGTTTCAGAGCAAGACACAGATTTGTTTATGGCTGCGAATATCAGCCACATGGTTTCGGCAGAGATGCGCCGACGCATGATCGAGATTGGGCTCGATATGGCCCCCACCGATTTGCTCGTGGCGGCGTTGGTGGCCGATCCGGAACTTGATATCGTTGAATATGTCGACAGCCGCCCAGCTGAGTTTGCAGCCCCGACAGCTCAGGCCGCCGAGTCGAGCGGACTGACGCGCGGCCACATCCTGGCAATGCTGGGAGGCTATGTTGGGATGCAACAGCAATTGGCCGCGGCCCAGGAGCTTCTGACCGAAGGTTCTTGATGGCAGACCATCCTTGATCCTGCCCAAGAGACAAATACAACGAGTTTAGAATGATCAGACTATCTGCGCTTCTGGCCTTAGCACTTACTCTAGTCGCGACCCCCGCGGTCGCCCAAAGCGGGCTGACAATCGACCAGGTGTCCCAGCTCTCAAACGATCGGATCAGCGGACTCAAACTGGTGCGCGACGATGATAGCTATAGCAAATGGTGGGACGGAGAGATCTCCGACCGGGAGGATCGAAAATGGGCCTTCCGGTTGGTCGGATATGATTGCAGTACCGGAGAAATCCAGCGGTGCCGGACTTTCCGTTTTGTGGCGAACGTGCCAGTAAACGCGAGCGTTCGGAGCGCAGTGCTAGCCGGAATGAGTAGTTACAATACTCAGGTTGGATATGGTCGATCCTACCTGATCAACAACGATGAGACGGTCGTTTTTGACCACGCTGTCGTAGTCGACGGCGAAGTCGGTCCCGCCTATCTGGACCGGCGCCTCGATGACTTTACCATGGTGTTCGGTCGGTTTGTCTCGTTTTTGACCAGCGAGATCGTGAGAATGCAGGCTCCGTCAAAGTAGGGACACTGGGCCAGCGCATATTGCTATCTTGATGTACGGCCAAATTGGCTTGAAACAGCAATCGACCATCCGGTGGAATGTTTTTCTATCACCATCTTGTCCATGTACTGTTGACCGAAATTCGCGCTGCAAAGACATCTAAGCCTTAGGTCATGGGCGATCTTTCAACCCAAGGCCGCCCTTATCCCCAAGCGAATTCGCCCTTTACTGGGCGCAAACTTGCCCGTTTTGCTCATCTCGCTAAGGTTTTTGAGACTTTCCGGACGTGTTTGAGGCGATTCCGGCCCCAACCCGTCACAAAACAAAGGTAGTGGGTAAGCAATGAAAGCTACGATCGAACGCGCGACGCTTTTGCGGTGTCTGTCCCATGTTCAGTCGGTGGTTGAACGCCGGAACACCATTCCGATCCTTTCAAACGTCCTAATCGATGCGGGCGAAGACGGCGGCGTCAAAGTGATGGCGACTGACCTTGATCTGCAGGTGGTAGAAACCATGTCGGCGGCTTCGGTCGAAAGCGCCGGAGCCATCACCGTGTCAGCGCACTTGCTGTTCGATATCGCCCGCAAGTTGCCCGAGGGCAGCCAGGTCAGCCTGGAAACCGCTGAGAACCGGATGGAGATCAAGGCTGGACGCAGCCGTTTCAAACTGCCGACCCTGCCACGCGATGACTTCCCGGTGATTGTCGAAGGTGACTTGCCGACAAGCTTTGAGCTGCCGGCCAAGACGCTTGCTGAGATGATTGATCGCACGCGCTTCGCGATCTCAACCGAAGAGACCCGTTATTATCTCAATGGCATCTTCTTGCATGTCACGGATGATGACGAGCCCGTGCTTAAGGCTGCTGCAACCGATGGACATCGCTTGGCGCGCTTTACATTGGCTCGGCCGGAGGGCGCCGATGGCATGCCCGATGTAATCGTGCCACGCAAAGCGGTCGCCGAGCTACGCAAGCTGCTCGAAGAAGCGATGGACGGCAATGTTCAGATCGACCTTTCAGCCAGCAAGATCCGCTTCACTTTGAGTGGAGAGGGCGGTGTTGTTTTGACCAGTAAGCTGATCGACGGCACTTTTCCCGATTACAGCAGGGTGATCCCGACTGGGAACGACAAGCTGCTCAAGGTCGATCCACACAGCTTCTTCCAGGGGGTTGACCGCGTTGCGACCATCGCAACCGAGAAGACCCGCGCGGTGAAGATGGGCCTCGACAAGGACAAGGTCACCCTGTCAGTCACCTCGCCCGACAATGGTACTGCGGCAGAAGAGCTTGAAGCTGAGTATGGCTCGGATGGTTTTGAGATCGGTTTCAATGCCAATTACCTCAAGGATATCCTGAGCCAGATTGATAGCGACATTGTTGAGCTGCACTTGGCTGATGCAGGAGCCCCGACCTTGATCCGCAAGGATGACAAGAGCCCGGCTCTGTATGTCCTCATGCCGATGCGGGTGTGATCATGCTGCGCTATGCGATGATTGCGCCGTTGGCTCTGGGGCTGGCTGCCCTTCCGATCGCCGCGCAGGAAGCTCCTGCCGAAGAGACCGCTCCGGTCTATACTCCGGAAGATGATCTTGATTGCGCGATGTTCGTCTCGGTGGTTCTTGGCAGTCTTGGTGACAATGCGACCGCCGAAGACATGTCGGGACTGATTTCTGGGATGACCTATTTTGTCGGCCGCTACGAAGCAGTTTCGGGTGACGATGTCGATACGGCGATGCCAGCGCGTTATCCGATCTTCGCGCAGAATGATTTTGAGAATTATCGGACCATGTGCTCGGACCGAATGATCGCAATTGGCACTAGGCTGGAAATTGCGGGATCGGCCATTTCCGCAATCGAAGAGGCCGAGCTGCAAGAGGGTACTGCTCCGCCGCCTTCAGGCGAATAATTGCGTGGCTGCCACCGTCCGCATCTTCGGAACGGTTATTTCGACCTATACTCGCATTGTGCAAATCACCTGCGAAGAAGCCGGCATATCGCATGAGACGATCGCGACGCCCGCCCAATCGCCGCAGAACCGTCATCCCTTTGGCAAGGTGCCGGTGGTAGAAGTAGACGGGCTGGAATTGATCGAGAGCGTGGCGATCGCGCAATATGTCGACAATGCTCACAGTTCATCTTCGCTTCAGCCAGCTGATCCTGCTGCAAGGGCAGTTATGGATAAATGGATCGCGCTGGCGAACAATTACCTGTTCCCGCTGTTCGAAAATGGTCTGGTAATGCCGTGGATCATGCATCGGATCGTGGGTCAGCCACTCGAGGTTGAGAAGATCAACCGAGCGCTGCCGCAGATCAGCCGCGCATTGGGTTTTGTCGAGGCCGAATTGTCGAACGATGGTGCCTGGACCCGTGGTTCCTTCGATCTCGCCGATGTGTTTCTCTACCCGGTTCTGAGGGGGCTGGAGCTCACTCCGCAGGGGCAGGTGGGGATCGCACAATGTGATCATATCGCGGAGTGGCTGCGCGAATGTGAAAAGCGCCCCTCGATCGTTGGAACGCGCTGGGAAACCGAACCCAATTGAGTTAGGACATCCGTCAAAGAGGAGGATCCCGACATGAGCGTATCGCAAGTCCACGTCCGCAAGGATGAGTTGAACCAAGCCAGCGTGGTGGAGATCGACGACGGTGCGCTCGCACCTGGGGCAGTGCGGCTCAAGGTGCAAAGCTTCTCGGTCACCGCCAACAACATAACCTATGCAGTGGTCGGCGATGGCTTCAAATATTGGGATTTCTTTCCGGCTCCTGAAGGCCTCGGCATCGTCCCAATGTGGGGACACGCCGAGGTGATCGAAAGCAATTCGGACGAGATTGCCGTGGGTGAGCGGGTCTATGGTTATCTGCCGATGGGCACGCATCTGGATGTGGTGCCGGGGAAGGTCACGCCGATGGGCTTCAGCGACATGACCGATTACCGGCAACCGATGAGCCCGGTCTACAACAATTACACCCGGCTTGCGGCTGATCCGGAACACGATCCTTCGCGCGAGGCCGAGCGGATGATCTTTGGCCCTCTGTTCAAAACCGGCTTCATCATTGAGTATTTCATGCGCGGTGAGCAGTGGTTCGGCGCAAGCCAGGTGATCCTCACCAGCGCCTCCTCCAAGACCGCGATGGGCCTCGCCAGCGTTGCGCAGCAAAACTCGCCCGGCATCAAGCGGATTGGCCTGACATCGGCAGGCAATGTCGATTTCGTCAAAGGCACAGGCCTGTATGACGAAGTCTATTCCTACGACCAGCTTGGCGATCTGGCGGTGACGGATAGTGTCAGCGTTGACTTCGCCGGCAATGCCAAGCTGCTCGCCAGCATCCACCAGCATTTTGGTGACAGCCTGAAGTACTCCTGCTTGGTCGGCGCAACCCATATTGAAGAGCGCGGCGCAGGGCTGGGCGCCGCAGGAGACCTGCCGGGTCCGCGACCAACTCTGTTCTTTGCGCCGGATCACTTTGTGGCGTTCTTCAAGGAACATGGCCCGGTTGAGGGTGGCAAGATGGCTGCCGCGGCGTGGATGGGCTTTCTCGAAGCGGCGGGCTCATCGATTGAGATCGTCAAGCTCAGCGGGCTGGAAGGCGCCAAAGTGACCTATCTTGAAATGATTGATGGCCATGTTGACCCGGCCAAGGGGATCGTGGTCGAACCCTGATCAACGGTCCTTGAAGCTTCCGTGACGGCCGGCGCCCCGAGCAAAGCGGGTCGCGCCGCTCACGGTCTCACCACTCGCAATGGTCTGCATGCCGATGCGGATTTCATTGGTGATCGCGTCGTCTTCGCTGAGCGACCATTGCTCGCGCGCGGATTGCAGGTCACCGCGCATACAGGCCTGAGGAAAGGCTGCGATCTCTTTTGCAAGCTGTTTGGCCTCAGCCAACGCCTCGCCAGACCTAGCAATGCGATTGGCCAAGCCAAAGGACAGCGCTTCCTCTGCCCCAATAGCTCTTCCGGTCAGAATCAAATCCATCGCGCGCGAATGCCCAATCAGCCGCGGTAGGCGGATCGAGCCCATATCGATCAGAGGAACACCGAAGCGGCGGCAGAACACGCCCATGGTGGCGTCTTCGGCTACCACTCGCATATCGCACCACAGCGCCAGCTCGAGACCGCCTGCGACAGCATGCCCCTCAATGGCCGCCAACACTGGCCTGCTCAACCGCATCCGTGAAGGTCCCATCGGGGCATCGCCTTGCTCGCTCACCCGATTGCCTTTGCCCTCGGAAATGGCCTTGAGATCGGCACCCGCGCAGAACTGACCCTGTGAGCCAGTCAGGATAGCGACTGATAGATCCGGGTCCCCGTCAAAGTCCTGAAAAGCCTCGACCAGCGCATTAGCGGTGTCGCGATCGACTGCATTGCGTCGCTCAGGCCGATCGATCGTGACAATCGCTACGGGACCGTCACGTTCAACGACAACGCTCATGATCGACTACTCAGCAGCTTCTGCAAGCTCGGCGCGCTGCGGCCCGCGGATCAGTCCGCCCGGAGTCTCGCCGGTCCATTTTCCGCTTTCGAAGGTGACGACGCCATTCTTGATTGTGCAAACATAGCCATCAGCCTTCTGCAGCAGACGCTTGCCGCCCGCCGGAAGGTCAAACGCCAGCCATGGGCGACCGAGCTTGAGCGCGTCCATATCGATCACATTGAGGTCAGCAAGATAGCCCGGAGCGATCACCCCGCGGTCTTCGAGCCCGTAAAGCATTGCCGTGTCGTGGCACTGGCGCTTGATCGCATTCTCAAGGCTGATCCTGTCTCCGCGACGACGATCGCGAACCCAATGTTGGAGCATGAAGGTCGGCGAGGCTGCATCGCAGATGGTGCCACAGTGGGCGCCACCGTCTGACAGCGAATTGACTGTGTCATCGCTGTGCTGAAGCGGGTGGAGAAAGTCCAGATTGCCATCGGCATAGTTGAGGATCGGCAGATAGATGAAGCCGGTCGCGTCGTCGCGACACAGCATGTCATAGGCATATTCCTGCGGATCGACCCCGGCTGCTTGCGACCTCGCGTTTACGCTGGCGCTGGCTTCCGGCTCGTAATCGAAGTCCGGATCCATCTCATATTGTAGCGCCCAGCCTTGGGTAATCACCATCACCACGCCGATTATGTCCATCGGAGCCTCGGTGTAATCGTTGGATTCGCTCAGCAGCTTGGCCTTGAATTCGGGATCCAGCAGCTTGGCTTTCTGCTCAGCCCAAGGCAGCTCACTGATTTCCTGCCAGCTCGGGCGGAAGGCAAAGGGATTAACTGTGCCTTGCCAGGCCATGATGATCCCATTGCCGCGCAAGGCGATCTGAGCCACGATATTGGCGCCATTGTCATTTTGTGCGCGCATCTCACTGATCTGCTCGTCGAGGTTGAGCTCCTTCTGGATCGATTGCAGCGCCGCGAAGGTCACTGGAATGCCCGCCTCGCGACTGAGCTTGCCCATCCATTCAAACTCATTCCATTCGCGATTGAGGTCGCTCGCCATTTCGAAAACGGCATGACCGCCAGCCTGCTGGCCGCGCCCCATGGCATGCCCGATCGCAACCAGCTCTTCGGGCGTAGCGGTGGTGCCTGGCACCAATTCGCCATCGACTGATTTGTGCAGAACAGTCCGCGAGGTCGAGAAGCCAAGCGCACCAGCGCGGACTCCCTCCTCAACGATCTTGGACATCTCATTGATGTCGCTTTCGGTCGGGACAGCGCCCGGCTGTTCGCGATCACCGAGGACATAGGCACGGACAGCGCCGTGTGGGACATGAGTGCCGACATCGATAGTACGGGGCAGCTTCTCGAGAGCATCGAGATACTCAGGGAAAGTTTCCCAGTCCCAGGTGATGCCTTCAGCGAGGGCGGTGCCGGGAATGTCTTCTACGCCTTCCATCAGGCTGATCAGCCATTCGTGACGATCAGGCTTGGCCGGCGCGAAACCAACGCCGCAATTGCCCATCACCACCGTGGTGACCCCGTGCCAGCTCGAGGGGGCCATCTCCTGATCCCAGGTGGCCTGACCATCATAGTGGGTGTGAATATCGACAAAGCCCGGCGCAACCACCTTGCCGCTTGCATCAATCTCTTCAGCGGCATCGCCAGTGATTGTGCCAACCTGAGCAATGAGGCCATCCTTGATCGCGACATCTCCGGTGAAACGCTCCGCGCCTGTGCCATCCACAATGGTCCCGCCGCGGATGATCATATCAAAAGCCGGCATTGTCTTTCTCTCCCAGTTTTTCTTTGAAACCGGCTTATCACAATGGTGCTGGGGCTGCTACGGTCTTTGCATGGTGATGCAAGCAAGTGGACCAGCAAGTTGGGCACCTTCGCCTGACAGTGGGATTTCGATCGATTGGGTTCAGGCCAATGGCCTAACCTTTGAGGTGGCGCAGGCGGGCGAAGGCGATCATCTCGCCCTGTGCCTGCATGGTTTTCCGGAAATTCATTACTCCTGGCGCCATCAAATGCCCTTGCTCGCCGAGATGGGATATCGCGTCTGGGCTCCCAATTTGCGAGGCTATGGTGGGACCTCGCGACCCGAGGGATTTCGCAATTATGCACTCGACCACCTGACGCAGGATATCGCCGCGTTGATCGATGCGAGCGGAGCGAAAAAGGTCACGTTGATCGCCCACGATTGGGGCGCGATTATCGCCTGGATGTTTGCGATCCTAAAGCTTCGCCCGCTCGAGCGCTTGGTGATCATGAACGTCCCGCATCCCGCTGTCGGTCGAAGGGAGCTGCGCAATTGGCGACAGATGAAGAAGAGCTGGTACATCTTCTTCTTCCAACTGCCGTGGTTGCCGCAATTGATGCTGGGCAGGGGGGGCAGCCGTGCGGTCGGTCGGCTGATCGCCGACACCAGTTGCAACAAGGAGCGGTTTGGTCCGGAAGAGCGCGAGCATTACAGCGCGGCGGCGCGTCGACCGGGAGCGCGCACAGCGATGGTCAATTACTATCGTGCTCTGCTGCGGCATCAGGACGTGGTTGATCCGGGCGATTTCCGGATCGAAACGCCGACGCTGATGCTGTGGGGCGAAGAGGACGTCGCGATCGATATTCACTGCACCGAAGGCACCGAAGAGTGGGTGCCCAACCTCACGCTTAAGCGCTTTCCGGGCGTCTCGCATTGGGTTCAGCAGGATGCCCCTGACGAGGTCAATGCGGAGCTTGCGGCTTGGCTTCCTCGCACCTGAAGTCAAGCTGCAACAATGGTTGAATAGATCGATCTACATGCTTGTTTTATTGAAGAATTCACTGATCGCGGGTGCGGCCCTGGCTGTCTCTGATTCCAGCAGGCGCAGTCGGATCCCGACACCTGGCGATTGATGCCCGAAACCAGCCTCTCGGCCATGCTTGATTGCTTAGAAGCTGAAGGGGCTTCGCTGATATCAGCCTTCCGCAGGTCAATGCGGGGTGAGCCGCACTGCGCCCTGAAAGTCAGGCCGCGTAGGCGCTAGCCCGCTCTTGTTCTTCGGCGGTCTCCGGCGCGTCGAGGAAGTCGCGGATGGCTTCCACGCTTTCGTCCGAATGGGTCAGCAAAAATAGGTGCCCACCACCTTCGAATGTCACCAGTTCGGAGTTGGAGATCAACGAGTTGAGAATCTTGCCGTTGATCATTGGAACGATTTGATCGTCCTCGCCCATCATGATCAGCGTTTGCTTGCCCAGGAATGGCAATGCTGGAATGCTGGTCCAGCCCATCATGCAGAGAAGCTGGTACATGTATCCGCGCGGGGAAGGGGGCTTAAGCCGGCCGATATGGCTGTCCTTCTGGTGCGCCGCTCCGTCGACATCGACTCCGCCATAGAGCGTGGCAAAGTGCTCATTCATGAATTCTGGATCGATATAGCGCCGCGGATTGGCCATCTTGGTCAGAGCTGCAGGATTTCCTGGAACCATGACCATGCCCGCTGTCGTCGCGCAAAGGATCAAGCGCCGTGTACGGGCCGGATGCTGCAGAGCAAAGTGCTGTGCCATCGCGCCGCCCCAGCTCACGCCTATGACATCTACTTCGCCCAAACCATGCTTTCCGAGGATTTCAGCCGCGGTCCAGCTCATGGTGAAGGGGTTGTAGGGCATGACGGGATCGGGTGATTCGCCGACGCCGGGCATATCGAACATGATGAATCCACGCTCGGGCAATGCGGCCGCGAGAGGGGCCACAGCCTCGATATTTGCGCCGATCCCATTGAAGAACAAAATGGGAAGGTGCTCGCTTTCTTGATCGAGCCTCCATGTAGCAGTCCGTAGCGTCCGACCGCCGACCTCTTCCATGGTCACGACCGCGTCTGTCATTGCATCTGCCAAGTATCCGTCCTTTGTCGCTCGGCACCTGCCGGTTGATCCCTCACCAGCGAAACACCGTGAATATAGGCGCGCATGATCCCGAATGCGCGGCAGCCACTTACCAGAGTTGGCGGGTCAGGTAGAGTCCGAACCTCGGGTAGGCTCAAACTGTCCCAAGATTCGACGATTCGGCGGGCTCAGGGATAACCGCCTAGTCCTGCGACCGCATCAGACCTCTTCGACGACGTAGAGGCCTGGTGCAGCGTCCGACGGTGCAAAGGTCTCGCTTCCCAAAGCCTCAGGAGCCTTGGTCTTCTTGCCAGAGCGGGCCTGGATCCATTCCATCCAATAGGGCCACCAGCTTCCTTTGACCTCTTCGGTGCCTTGCAGCCATTCATCAGCCGTAGTGGGCAGCTTGCCTTTCTTCTTCTGAACGAAATACTTGGCCTTGGGATTCCCCGGAGGGTTTAGGATTGCCTGCATGTGTCCCGATTGACTGAGGACATAAGTGACGTTCTTGCTGCCAAACAGTTGGGTAGACCGATAGGTCGCTTTCCACGGCGTGATGTGATCGGTGACGCCGCCGAGGATAAACAGGTCCGACTTGACCGCGCTGAGATCGACCTTGTGATCAGCCATTTCGACTTCGCCTTTCTTGGTGAAAGCCAAGGACTCGTAAAGTGTCAGGAAGTCACCCATCAGGCTGGCCGAAAGGTTGGTCGCGTCAGAATTCCAGAACAACACGTCAAATGCCGGAGGATCCATCCCCAGTAGGTAGTTGTTGATCACATAGTTCCAGATCAAATCATTGGGTCGCAGCCAGGCAAACCCACGCGCCAGATCGTCGGCCTTGATGATGCCTTTCTTGGCAGCGCGCTGGCGAGCGAGCTGCATGCCGTTTTCACTGACCAGTGAACCCGCTTCGATATCGGTGTTCTTGGGATGCAACACGCAGACCATCAGGGTCAGAGTGCCGAGAATGTCATTCTTGGTGGCCGCCAGCTTGGATGCGAGGACTGACGCTGTCTGACCGCCTGAGCAGCCCGCCGACACATTGACCTTCTTCGAACCAGTGATCTCGGAGACTGCGGCAAGCGCTTCTTCGCAGGATGAGATATAGTCCGCCATGTCCCAATGGCCCTGATCCTTCGATGGATTGCGCCAGGAAATGACAAAGGTCTGCAAGCCGTTGTCGACCTGCCATTTGATGATCGACTTCTCCGGCGAGAGGTCGTTTATATACATCTTGTTGATCTGTGGAGGGATCGTAAGCTGTGGAATCTCATACACTTCGTCCGTAGTCGGAGCGTAGTGGATCAGCTCAAACATCTCGGTGCGCATTACAACCGAGCCCTTCGATGTCGCAACGTTCTCACCCAGTTTGAATGGTCGCTTATCGACCTGACTGACCATGCCCTTGTTGTGCACGATGTCATTGTAGGCGTTTTGCAAGCCTTTAAGCAGGGACAGGCCGCCCGAGTTGATGATCTGCTTTTGCGCACTGGGGTTGCCCGCCAAGGTGTTGGTCGGGGCGAGGCCATCGAGAATGATGTTGGCAATGAAATTGGCGCGGTTGCGCTCCAGCTCATCGAGCTCAAGTTCTTCCAACCAGCTCCGCATGCCTTTCTGGACCGCTAGGTAATATTGTGCGCCAGCGCGGAAGAACGGATTGTACTGCCAGGCCGGGTCCATGAAGCGCTTGTCTTTGGGGTGAGGGGCGAGGTCACTCTTGCCGGTCAGGATCTTGACCATATCTTCGCCGAGCGATTGGGCATGTCGCATAAATCGCTGCGGATCAGTGGCAGTCTCTCTGAGCAGCAACGCCACCGCACCGACGAAGTCCTCCCTGGCCACTCCGACCAATGGTCCCAGAGCATTTGTTGATTGCGCTGCTTCGTTCTCGAGTTTGATTTCCTCGGCCATAGTGTCCCTCTTATGCGCCTACTAACCATTGGAGACTGTCAGCGTGACGAGCGCCAGCCCCCGTTTCAATGCTGTCATGACTCGACCGATCTTGAATGGCAAGTTGACGCTCGGGTCAGCAGTTGGATTGGCTGAACAAAAAAGCCATCAGCCCGTTGATCTCACTTCCAAACGACAAGGGTTTTCCGCTTAACCTTTGTCAACCATTTCGAGTTAGGCCCAATTCCACAGGGCAGATCACTTCGACCGATCCAATGGGATCAGGACAATGAAATGGTTAGCCCACTTTCCCGATTGAGAGCCAAAGCCCAATTTGCCTCACAGCTCGATGACGGTGCTAGCCGATCTGTTGCCGACAACGACGATAGATCAACAGCGATTGGTGGCATTCTGAAATGCCTTGAGCGTTCCGGAACCAGCTGGTTCTGGGCAACGGATCGATTGGGAAAGCTGACCTATGCGTCAGATTCCGCTCTTGCGATACTAAGCCAATGGCGTGATGTTCCGCTAGGGAGCGATGTCTCCGACCTGTTGTTCGATGGGAACACGCAGATCCATGAGACTGGCGAGCGGACGCTGCGTTTCCTGTTCGCGTCGCGCTGCTCAATCTCTCAGAAGACGGTGCGGGTGGGCCGTGAGAACAGCCACATCTGGTGGGAGATAGCTGGCGTACCGGAATATGATTCCAATCGCCGATTTGTCGGTTATCGCGGGTTTGCTCGTGATGTGAGTCAAACCCATGAAGCGCGGCGCAAGGCCGAACGAATGTCACAATATGATGCACTAACGGGTCTGGCGAACCGCTATCGTATGTCGCAGCAACTCGCGGCTGTGCTGTCGACTTTCATCCCGTCAAACCGATGTTGCGCTCTGATGATGCTTGATCTTGATCGGTTCAAGCAAGTCAATGATACGCTTGGACACCCCGCTGGTGACGAGCTTCTCAAGCAGGTCGCGGCAAGGATCACGCGCATTGTAGGTGATCGATGCGAGATTGGTCGGTTGGGGGGCGACGAGTTTCAGATCATCTTGCCGGACATCGACCAGATATCGGTTCTCAAGGAGCTGGCCGAACGTCTGATCGACCTGGTCTCTCAGCCCTATTCGGTAAACGGATCTCGAGCCATCATTGGGACATCGATCGGGATAGCTATGGCACCGAACCATGGCACAGATTCAGAAGAACTGGTCAAGGCCGCCGATCTTGCCCTCTATGCCGCCAAGGGGGCTGGGCGCGCCCAACATCAATTCTATTCGAGCGATTTGCGAGCAAGTGCCAATCACCGTCACCAGTTGGAGACTGATCTCAGGGACGCAATCCCAAAGAACGAACTGCAGATGCACTTTCAGCCGATTGTCAGCGCTGGCTCCCACCACGTAGAGTGCATGGAGGCCCTGATGCGCTGGAACCATGGCGAGCGAGGCAAGATTCCGCCTGGTGATTTCATTCCTGTTGCCGAAGAGGTGGGCTTGATCAGGGAGCTCGGCGAATGGGCATTGCGCGACGTTTGCCGCAAGGTCAGTAACTGGCCCCATTCGATCAAGGCGGCGGTGAACGTCTCTGCGGTTCAGTTTTCGTCCGACGATTTTGTCGAGATCGTGAGGAGGGCACTTGCGACCACCGGGGTGAACCCGGCGCAGATTGAACTGGAGATAACAGAAAGCGTCTTTGTTGGAGATTTTGCGCGGTCGCTGGAATTGTTTCGCAAACTCAAGGCACTGGGCGTGAGTCTCTCATTGGATGACTTCGGGACAGGTTACAGCTCATTGAGCTATTTGCGCGACGCCCCGTTTGACAAGATCAAGATCGACCAGAGTTTTGTTCGCGGATGCTCGGTCCGCAACAGCAACAATTCAGCGATTATCAGCGCGGTCGTCAGCCTTGCGGCGCAACTGGGAATGGCAACCGTTGCAGAGGGAGTCGAGGTGCACGAAGACTTGGACCATGTGACGAACCTCGGGGTCACGCATCTCCAAGGCGTGTTGTTCTCTCGAGCAGTTCCAAATGATGAGGTCCAAGACCGGCTAGAGCTTGGCCGGCTCAAATATTCTCCCCAAGGCCCCCAGCGCTATCGCGCAGAAAGGCGGACTGAGTTTCGAAGGATTCGTTTGTTCCATGGAGATCATGGCTATCATGTCTTTCTACGAAACCTGTCCTCCACTGGTGCCAAGATCGAGGGTTTGTTGGAGGTGCCACTTGGCACCCAGGTCGTTCTTGAGCTGGCTCAGGGCCAACTCGCGGTAGCCACTGTCAGGCGTTCTGAAGGAAGCAGCCAAGGGGTCGAATTCGAAGTGCCATTGGTCGCTGATGCCCATTATGGACTGCGCACGCCCAATCTCATCTCACCAAAGGAGTTAAAGGCGGCAACTGAGGCTGCCGAGAGCAGCGAACAGGAATGTGGAGCTGCGCTTACGCTGGCATCATCTGCCAAGGCCTTTACGGAAGTCGACTTAGGCTGGCGCGAAGAATGAGCGGGAGCCGCAAAAGGCTTGGGTTGCGTTAACCCATTCGACTCAGCCGATTTAAGCTTGCGAAACAGCCAAAAGCGATCAACTTGACCCTTCAAATTCTGCTCGTGGAGTTAACGCTTTCTCAAAGGCGTTTGTGGCATTCCCGCTTGTGTGAAAACGAGGGCAATCAGAAAATTTGCGGGTCCGGATTCCGGATCACGCAATGAACCGCGCGCTTTTGGTGCGTCAGAGCGCTCGCGCGGAGATGTCGTTGGTGGCGCTGCGACTATTCGAAGTCAGTCGGATCGCCGCAACAATGACCGGCCTGACGCAACCCTCGCCACGATCCCGGACAATCGCGCGAATGGAGGCACACCAGAGCATAAGTTCTATGTGCCAAGGGACACGCGACCGATGGCGCTGTTTCTGGCTGTGTCATTCATAGTCGCTGGCGGCGTTGCGCAAACCCTCATCGCCGGTCTTCCTGGCTTCGCAGCAATCGCTGCTGTGGCGATCTTTGCTGCTGGTCCGAACTTTGCTCGATTTGAGCGCCGTGCCGGTGTCCCACACTCGGCCCGACTGTTCCTGTTGCTGTTGGCCGTTGTGTTCCCGATGGGATTGGCAGGCTATGCCTTAGGGAACTGGGTCCTTCATGGTCTTGCCTGGCAATGGGCGGTTGCCACAATCGTATGCATAAACGCTGCGTCTGCGACTCTTTTTGGAATGCGGATTGTTTCGCTGTTCACTGCAAAAATTGCGGTTTGGTCTTGTTTTGCTCTGATCGGACCGGGCTATCTAACAATCTCTGCTCTGGTCGGCGCCGGCATTGCCTTGATGCTGATCGCAAGGCTGGATTGGAAAGCCGCTGAAAAGCGCCGAATTGCTCGCGAAGCCCGAGAGCGCGTGGCCGCTCGTGCGGAAGATATCCTGCGCAGTTTTGAAGAGAGCGGGCAGGGATGGTTTTGGGAGACCGACCGTCGCGGTCAGATAAACTATATCTCCCCGTCGGCCGCGACTGTTCTTGGCAAGACCTCGAAGGATCTATTGGGTCGACCATTGACTGAGATTGTAGACATCGAGAGCGGAGCGAAGGATGCCGAGCGGACCCTGGCTTTCCATCTTTCGGCACGTTCTGCTTTCCAGGACATCGAAATGCGGGCGGCTGGCACCGATCCTGAGCGATGGTGGGCACTAACTGGGCGTCCGGTCTACGATTCCTACAAGAACTTCTGTGGCTTTCGGGGGCATGGTACCGATTTGACCGAGCAGCGGCGCAGCGAACAGCAGGTCACGCGGCTGGCTCACTACGACTCCCTCACCGGTCTCGCTAACCGCCTTCAGATGTCGCAAACACTCGACCGCATTCTTGCGGCTCCGCGTGAACGCGAACGCAGCTGCGCCGTCATGATGCTCGATCTCGATCGATTCAAACACGTTAACGACACCCTCGGCCACCCGGCAGGGGATGCCTTGCTCAAGCAAGTTGCCCAGCGGCTTGAACGGACGGTCGGTGCGAATGGACGATGCGGTCGACTGGGCGGCGATGAGTTTGAGGTGATCCTTCCAGGACACCAAAAGCGCGAATACCTGGGCGATCTTGCCAAAGAGATTATTGCTCAGCTGTCACAACCCTATTCGATCGAGGGACAAAGTGTGGTCATCGGCGCATCAGTTGGCGTGGCGGTCGCACCCGAAGATGGCGTCTCGAACGACGCGCTAATCCGCAATGTCGATCTCGCACTCTACGCGGCAAAAGACGCTGGTCGCGGGGTGCATCGTTTCTACGCAGAAGACTTGCACTCTGCCGCTGAGGAACGCTCAGCGCTCGAGAAGGATTTGCGTGATGCTCTGGCAACGGGTGGTCTTGAATTGCATTATCAGCCCGTCGTCTATGCTGCCACCGAGAAGATCGTTGGATTTGAAGCGTTGATGCGCTGGCAACACCCGAAAAAAGGTTGGATGTCGCCAGCAAAGTTCATCCCCATCGCCGAAGATGCAGGTTTGATCGATCAACTCGGGCAATGGGCCTTGCGCAAGGCATGCGAAGATTTGGCGAGTTGGCCGGACTCGATCCGCTGCGCGGTCAATGTCTCGCCACTCCAATTCTCGAATCCTGAGCTTCCGACGGTCGTAGCCAATGCGCTGGCTCATAGCGGAGTGGATCCGTCCCGTTTGGAGCTTGAAATCACCGAAAGCGTGTTCTTGAACGACAACGCGGGAACTGATGCAATGTTCAAGGCGCTAAAGCGGGTCGGCGTGCGATTGGCACTGGATGATTTCGGAACCGGCTATTCGTCACTCGGCTATCTAAAGAAAGCTCCGTTCGACAAGATCAAGATCGACCAGAGCTTCGTTCGGGGAGCCACTGAGCAGGGCAGTCGTAATGGGGCCATTATCGCCTCGATCACCAGCTTGGCTGAAGCTCTGCATATGGACACCACCGCTGAGGGCGTTGAGACGCTGGATGAGCTGGAATTAATCCAGGCGCTGGGTTGCAGCCACGTACAAGGCTACATCTACTACAAACCGATGAATGGCGAAGAGGCGACCGCAGTGGTGTCAGGCGATCTGGCCGCCGAAGCCGATGGCCCACAGGCGGCTCGATCTCCGCGTCAGGTTCTGTTGCGGCGCGTGACTGTTATCTTCAATGGCAATCGCCTCAACTCTACGGTCCGCAATATATCCGACACCGGAGCCATGCTGGAAGGCCTGTGGAACATGCCGGCGGGAAGCCAGATACAAATCGAATTCTCGACCGACAAGGTCGCTCCCGCAACGGTCCGCTGGTCGCGCGAAAACCGGGTTGGCGTCGAGTTTCCTGCTCCGTTGAAGCGCCGCGCTGATGGCACTTTCGCGGTGCTCCGTGGCAAACCGGATCAGATGGCGTTCGCCCGCGTCTGACCGGTCCGTGGCGGCGGCGAGGTTAATCGCCCGGACACCCGAAAATTTAGCAGAATACTAACCAACCGGCTTTACGTGTGGGTCACCACGCAGACTGAGCTGCGTATGACAGAAAGGACAAATGCGGGTGCCCCTGAAGGGTCTCTTGTCTTCAAAGAACGGTTCGGCCCGCGAGCGCAGCGCTCCCGAAGGCCCGAAAGAGCCTGCACGTCAAAAGCCGCAAGCCGCCTCACAACTAAACGACACTGAAAAGCTCGGGTTGCTGGACGAACTCGAACAAGCCGGAATGGGATGGTTCTGGGCCAGCGATTCGGTCGGCAATCTGACTTATCTAAGCGCTTCGCTGGCTGAACGTATGCGCCTTTCCTCCGATCAGCTGGTCGGTCAGCCCTTTGCGAAGCTCTTCACTCCGGTCGATGGCGAAGTCCGGTCCAAACCGCTTTCCCTAATGTTGGGTACTCATAAGGCATTTTCCGGGGTGACGGTTTGCTCGTCCAATTCTGATGCCTCGGCCGTTCTACGTCTCTCAGGCCGTCCAGTATTCGATGGCCAAGGAGAGTTTATTGGTTTCCGCGGCACGGGCTGGGACATCAGTGAAGAGCACCATCGCGAGGCAGAGACCGCTCGGCTTGCAAAGTATGACTCGTTGACTGGCCTTCTGAACCGCCATCGTATGGCGCATCTTATCGATACGACGCTGACCGCTTTCAAAGCGGCGAAGCGCAATTGCGCCATCATGATGATGGATCTCGATAAGTTCAAACACGTCAACGACACTCTGGGTCATGCCGCCGGTGACGAGTTGCTAAGACAGGTTGCAGACCGTCTTAGCCGATCGATCGATCGTGAATGTGAAATCGGCCGATTGGGCGGAGACGAGTTCCAAATCATGGTCCCTGATGTCGACGACCGGGGTGTGCTTGGTGAAATGGCCAAGAAGGTCATCACCATGCTGAGTCAGCCCTATTCGCTCGAAGAGGGTCGGTGCGTCATCGGGGCCTCGATTGGCATTGCCATCGCGCCGCATGATGGAGTGACGACTGATGAAATCGTGCGCTCGGCCGATCTGGCGCTTTACTCGGCCAAAAATGGTGGGCGCGGCCAGTTTCGTTTCTTCTCGGGAGATCTTGAGAATGAGGCTCTGTTCCGTCGGCGGCTGGAGGAGGATCTGGAAGCGGCGGTCCGCGATGGCCAATTGTTCCTCAAATATCAGCCGATCGTATCCAGCAGTGATCAGAACGTCCGCGCGCTTGAAGCCAAGATTTGCTGGAATCACCCGCAGAGGGGCGAGATCGACGACGAAGAGTTTGCAAACATATTTGAAGGTTCGAGCGCCGTCGTCGCAGTTGGCCGCTGGGCGATCGAGACTGCCTGCAAGAGCGCAATGGACTGGCCGAACACTGTTCGGGTGTCCGTCAATGTGCCGGTTCAATTGTTCCGGACCGATCAATTTGTGGATGGCGTAGCCCAGGCCTTGCAAGACAGCGAACTGCCAGCTTCGCGGCTGGAGCTGGAGATTAACGAGGCGATCTTCTTTGGCGACGCGCATCGGGTCGATCGCACGCTTGGTCTGCTGTTCAAACTGGGAGTCAGACTTACACTCGACGAGTTCGGCAGCGGCCACTCATCGCTCGCTTATCTCCGCAGAGCACCGTTCGATGCTCTGAAGATCGACGATAGACTGATCACCGAGGCAGCGCAGCATGACGGCCGCGATCTTGGCTTGATCAAGGCGATTGTTGCTCTTGCACAGGCGCTGGAGATGGAAACAATCGCCGATGGCGTGGAGGTGATGGACCTGAATGATGCCCTGCTCAAATGCGGGCTCACTTTCATTCAGGGCGACATCTATTCGGAGCCGGTTACCGGTGACGATGTTCTTGTGCAGCTTAACCGCGGCGAATGGAAGATTGCGCCCGACAAGAACCGAACCAAGCGAGCCAAGCGTCGGACCGTGTTTCGCAAGATACAGGTCATCCATGATGACCATTCCTACGAAGTGACCTTGCGCAACCTCTCCAAGTCTGGCGCGCTCATCCAGGGTCTGGTTGATGTTCCCAAAGGAACGCAGTTCGTCGTTGATTTGGGGGCAGGGCAGCTGGCTGTGGCGAGTGTGATCCGCAGCAATGGCGACACCCAGGGCCTGGAGTTTGAGCAGACGCTGGTCGATGATGGTTCGGGCGGACTCTGCACCCGTAACCGCGTTTCGCCTTATGCGCTGGCCTCTGCAGGTGCGCCTTTGTCGGCGCTTTCGCAGGGCGATTACAAAGGGATGGAAGGCGGTTTGCTGGGCCAAAGCAGCAGTGCGCCTCAGTTTGGCTATGCCCCGTCACAGCGTCCTGAAACGGCCTAATCTGACCTTCAGTTTCACCTTCTGAAACACACTCGGGGGCTCTTGCATTTTTCGCGCATGACAGGCGCGATGGGGATCGCTAAATGGCCGGTCAAATGACTGACCTTTCCAAGATCCGCAATTTCTCGATCATCGCGCATATCGATCACGGCAAGTCGACGCTCGCCGACCGGCTGATCCAGTTCACCGGCGGGCTGACCGAGCGCGAGATGTCCGAGCAAGTGCTTGATAACATGGACATTGAGCGCGAACGCGGCATCACCATCAAGGCCCAAACCGTCCGCCTCAACTACACCGCCAAGGATGGCGAGACCTATCAGCTCAACCTGATGGACACGCCAGGCCATGTCGACTTCGCCTACGAGGTTTCCCGTAGTCTCGCCGCCTGCGAAGGTGCACTCCTGGTGGTCGACGCCGCGCAAGGGGTCGAAGCCCAGACCTTGGCCAATGTCTACCAATCGATCGAGCACGACCACGAAATCGTCCCCGTGATCAACAAGATCGACCTGCCCGCGGCCGAGCCCGAACGGGTCAAGGAAGAGATCGAGGAAGTGATCGGCCTCGACGCCTCCGAAGCAGTCCTCGCCAGCGCCAAGTCAGGCCTAGGCATCGAAGACGTGCTCGAAGCGGTCGTCGCCAAAATCCCCCCACCGCAGGGCGAGCGCGACAAGCCGCTCAAGGCCTCGCTGGTCGATAGCTGGTACGACCCCTATCTCGGCGTGGTGATCCTCGTCCGTGTGGTCGAAGGCGTGCTAACCAAAGGCCAGCAGATCACCTTCATGCAGGGCGGCACCCAGCACCTGGTCGACCGGGTCGGCTGCATGCGCCCCAAGATCGAGCACCTGCCCGAGCTTGGCCCGGGCGAGATCGGCTTCATCACCGCGCAGATCAAAGAGGTCGAACAGGCCCGCGTCGGCGACACCATCACCACCGTCAAGCACGGCGCCAGCGAGCCGCTCGCCGGCTACAAGGAAGTCCAACCGGTGGTGTTCTGCGGGCTGTTCCCGGTCGACGCCGCCGATTTCGAAAAGCTCCGCGAGAGCATCGGCAAGCTGCGCCTCAACGACGCCAGCTTCTCATTCGAGATGGAGAGCTCGGCCGCGCTCGGCTTCGGCTTCCGCTGCGGCTTCCTCGGTCTGCTCCACTTGGAGATCATCCAGGAGCGCCTCAGCCGCGAATACGATCTCGACCTGATCACCACCGCGCCGAGCGTGGTCTACCGCGTCCATCTCGGCAAGACCAAGAATGAAGAGGCGACGGTGATCGACATCCACAACCCGGCCGACTGGCCCGATGTCAACCGGATCGAGATTGTCGAGGAGCCGTGGATCAAGGCGGTGATCTACACCCCGGACGAATATCTCGGCGCGATCCTCAAATTGTGTCAGGACCGGCGCGGAATCCAGACCGAGCTCACTTACGTGGGCGGCCGCGCGCAGGTCACCTACGAGCTGCCATTGAACGAAGTGGTGTTCGATTTCTACGACCGTTTGAAGAGCATCAGCCGCGGCTATGCCAGCTTTGACTATGAGCAGATTGGCCTGCGCGAAGGCGATCTGGTCAAGATGAACATCCTGGTGAATGCCGAGCCGGTCGATGCGCTGAGCCTGATCGTCCACCGCAGCGTGGCGGAAGAGCGTGGGCGCGGCATGTGCGAGCGGTTGAAGGATCTGATCCCGCGGCACCTGTTCAAGATCCCGATCCAGGCGGCGCTGGGCGGCAAGATCATCGCGCGTGAGACGATCGCTGCGCTGCGCAAGGACGTGACCGCGAAATGCTATGGCGGCGATATTTCCCGGAAGAAGAAACTGCTCGAGAAGCAGAAGAAGGGGAAGGCCCGGATGCGGGAGTACGGGAATGTTTCTATTCCCCAAGAGGCTTTCATCGCGGCACTCCGCATGGGAGAGGACTGAGATCCTCCCCGTCGCAAGATGGGGAGGGGGACCATTCCCTGCCTCAGCACGGGAATGGTGGAGGGGTGGTTGAGACCCCGCGTCTAGTTCACTGAAGAGCACTGACTCGGCGAGCGACTAGCGAGCCGCAAGGGCGACTGCCCGTCGCGCCGAATGGCGCGGTAGCCGAGCAGACGGATGTCTGCGCTGGCGCTTGAAGCCAACAAAAGACTCCGCAAACGCGAAACGGCGCGGGACGGAGAAGGCTAAAGCCCCCTCTTCCCTGAGGAGGGGGTTGGGGGTGGTGGAAGCATCGAGCGAGCCTTGCGGCTCGCAACCACCCCTCGATCCCCTCCTTAGAAAGGAGGGGAGGTTCTTAGGAGAGGTGACTCAGACAGGTTGGGGGTGGTGCCTCGTGTTTCTCACAGAGTATCTCGGTGATCGAAGGGATCAAAAACGGTCCATTTCCACTGAATAGCCCGGACGTCGGGACAACCTTAAGGTCTATCAGTCACTATGAGAGGCTGAGCTATAGGGGGAGTAGACAAGGTGGATTCCGCCTGGCTAGCTAGTCAATTGTGGTGCTATGAACTTATATTGAGGCGGCTCTTTAGTATTGCCTTGGCATCATACAAATCCTCAAGGTCTTTTTCTGTCAGCTTGTAAAGACTGATCATTTTTTCAACATATTGCAGAGTATAACGGTCTCCAATCTTTTCGCAAAGATACCGCAGGTTGGTCCTATTCTGATCTGGGCCACCTATGAGTATCTCCAGCTCAATGTATCTTGCCTCAAGCTCAGACTGAGCTTTCTCGATCTGTTTCTGGAATGCAGCAGAGTTCTTATATTGGCCTTCAACTCGTTCAAGCTTATGCAAGATTCGTTGTGATATCTGACCCGCAAAGGTAATCTCAAACCCGATCAGACTTTGCTGGGCTTGCGCCTCATTTCGTTTTACCGCTTCCTGCAGAAGTCTATTGCTCTCAGCGAGTGATTTACGTTCGTCTTCGATTTCCTTCAAATGAGAAGAATACCGAATTCCTAGAAAAACCACGACTGCGGTAGCGACCACAGTGACCACAGTGAGTACGACTGCCATAAATGACAAACCCAGTCCTGCAATCTCTGCAGCACCAAACTCTTGCCCTGCTGAAAGCGTGGAGACTATCTTCAACTGCTTGGGTCCTCCAACTCGGAGTTATCTTGCGTGCCTGATACCAATCGGATGATCTCGTCCAAATCTGCGTCTGTGCGTTTTTGCCACATCCTAATTGAGTTGTCTTGGCAGAATGTTTCAATTGTTTCCCAAAGTTCCGCTGATCTTAGCGCGCTATAGAGTATGATATTGTTCCGTTGTTCTGTCGGTATGATGCTCTCTCTAATGATCCATTCTGCGAGTACTATCCCTGTTTGAAGATAGTTTGAAGTTTGCTCTAATCCAAATGACTTGTGATCGTCGCCCGGCTCAAGATTCATATCAATCAAAATTATGGCTTCGTTGAGCTTACCCCTATTCTTATCTAAGAAAGCCTTGGCTGACGTTGCGTCGTAGAATTGGTTTACGTCAAATCCATCGAGGGACAAGGCTGTCGATACTACACGTGAGAAATAAGGTTCTTCGTCAATAACAATTGCGGTCTTCAATAGCTGTCCCCCAATTTCGGAACTGTAATTCTGAAAATCGTCCCTTGTTTGCTCGATGCTCTTAAGTCAAGCTTGCCTCCGAACTGTTCAAGTCCCTTCTTAGATACGAATAGTCCGAGACCATTGCCTCTTGTAGATACACTCAACGTGTGCCTTCCGCGAAAGCCTTCTCGGAAGAGCTTGTTTTGGTCAGGAGGGGGTATGCCCATTCCGTTGTCCCTGACATCAACATGAAGCTCGTCGCTAGTTTGAACCCAACTGATATCAATTACTGGGCTTTTAGACCGATCCGTATACTTGATGCTGTTCTCAACCAAGTTCCTTAAAACGAGGAATAATACCTTGGAAGGAACCGCAACTGGCGGCATGTGGATGTAACCATCTGCCGGATTTTGCCTGCCCCCCAATGTAATCTTGGTCCCTGTCCTTCGGTAGGAGGCAGCAATTGACTGCGCGGCATCATGGACTCGCTTTACAGCCTCGACAAACGGTCGCCTGCAAACGCTTTTTTGCAGGTTTACGCCGCCAATGTTGCCACCAGCTAGGTCAAGGACCGTTTCGAGCTGAAAAGCCATGCCATCCTGAATAGCTGTGAAATCGCGATCGTAGATTAGTGCATCCTCTCGAAAACGACTTACGAAATGACTGCTGATCGCTGAGTCTACCGACTCCAGATAATCCAGGAATAGCTTAGCCTGTTTTGAGAAGAGTTGCTGTTGGAGGCGCAGAGTTGATAGGTCGGTGGTAAAGCCGTGTGTCGCTTTCTCCAACACATGGTCAGCATGTATGAGTTGCAGATAGCGTCTACCGAGTACTGCTATGTATTCGAGAAAATGAGAGAGAATATAGAGATCGATCTCGCTAGGGTGGTTATAGTGCCCATTCCGACGAATGTTTACTAGGCGAAGCACGCCAATTTTGCCGTCATCTCGGGAATCCCCGCCGTAACGGACTTCGAGCTCTCGAATTATCTTTGGGCGGACATTGATGGGCACATAAATGCGATTATGAATGCGCTCAACTGACTCACCAAAGGTATTATCCTTCAGAGAACCAGATTCTAAGGAGTGTTCATAAATGGTCCTGTTTTCATCAAATGACTGACGGACCCATGATTCCGAGTCTTCGTAGTATTTTATGTCTGATCGCTTAAGGTCCTTAGCCTTTATGGCACGAATACCGGTTGTTGCACTAAGGGCAAGCCAGTCTTGATCATAGTTGTGATGGAAGATCGAGGCGCCTTCGAACTTTATGAACCGCTTCAAACCATCTTTGAGTGTCTTGTAAAAGAAGCTGCTAAAGTTATTTGTCTCCAATGACATGGATACAATATAGTCACGCAAATTTATGACCTTGTTTTGCAAACAAAGTGACAAGGATTTTGACAGTGATGCTGTTTGGAAATTAATATCGATTAGGTTCTCATTGTGACCAAACAACTCTAACTTAAGGAAGAAGGTCTTATTATCGTATGTTTCAATGAAAATATCCTTCTGGAAGATCCTATTCTCTAAATGTTCGGATTCGTCGGAGACATATTCGTAAATGTTCGATGCCATCACGCCGTCAGCGTTGCTATTATCTGCTGGTTCGAGTAACGGACACGGGGACGAGACAACGAGCCGAGAGAGCTTGGTGGATTTCTTGATTCGCTCGACGTAATCATCAAAAACAGTATCGAACCTAGTGTCCATCCAGCCCCCCAATACATAGCATTCTGTAAGAAAAAAGTCGGCGTCTTCAAAGTACTCAAGCTTCCTATGCTAGACAACTTGGGCCGCGCCGCAACCCCCTACCAATCCGGCAGCAGTCTCGCCCGGTTGTCCGGATCGCCCACGCCAATGTCCCGCTCCTTCAAGCGCTGGTAGAGCCGCCATGCGCGGCGGGTCACTTCTGACAATCTCTTCCACTGCTCCCGTTGCTCATAGAGTTTGCGTCTGCCAATCTCCTCAATCTTGCGGTCGAGGCTCGCTTTGACCTCCGCCACCGAGGGCGCGTTCGCCGCGCGCTCCTCCTCCCATTCCTTGCGCCATTGCTTCTTCTTGCGCTCGAGCTCCATCTGGCCGATCGCGCCGGGGCCTTTCGCGCGGCCCTCGGCAAACCGTTCGGGCGCGCGGTTGCGCAGCATGAACATCAGCAGCCGATCATTGTAGCGCGTGCGCGAGCCGACCAGCTTGCCATAGGAATAGAGCGGCTCCTCCACCCCGTTGAGCGCGCGGTCCATCGCGACATCCTCGATCCGCTGCACGCCAAGGTCGAGCGCGGCCTCCCACGCCTGGCGAAAGCTCTCCGCCCCGGGTTGGCGGCGGAGGTAATAGGCGCCGCGCTGGCTCATATCGACCGCGCGGCAGGCGGCGTGGACCGAGCCGGTGTCGGCGAGCGCTTCGATGAAGTCGCGCTGGCGCTGTTCGGTCCAGCCATCGTGGCGATTGGTCTGGCGCGGGACCGGGGTGAAGGCGGGGAGCTCGCTGGCGGGGACGGGCGAGCGCTGGGTGCGGGGATCGGAGATGCGTGTCATGGGGGAGGGTGAAGCACAAACCTCACGAGTAGGAAAACAATAGGGTATCCACCCCATGGCTGGTGCTCGCACGATCGGTCAGATAGTCTCCATCACCAACGCCCAATGGGGGAGACACACTATGTTCCGTGCGGCGAAAATCATCGGTCTGGCGGCTTTTGCGGCGATGGGTCTGAGTGCGGCTCCGGCCCAGGCGGTCGAATATATCGAGAAGGGGTTCCTCAAGCTCGAGAACCGGGCCGAGACCAAGCGCAAGATCTGCATCTTCGCCAAGGAGACGTGGAAGCTGCTCCCGCGCAAATGCTTCACGCTTGATCCGGGCGATTGGGTGTTGTGGGAGCGGGAGAAGCCCGATGAAGATTTCCGCACGGCGTTCTATGAGGTGCGGCGCGGGCCGGACAAATTGCTCAAAAGCTTCGCTCTCAAGAAGGACACGGTCTATCTCGCGACTTCGGGTGTGGGTGGCTCGGTGCAATCGTCATGGAAGCCGCGGCCGGCGCCGCCTCCGCCTGAATATCGGGTCAAGTTCTGCAACACCTCGCGGGCCGAGCCGGTGTGGCTGATGATCGGGATGACGGTCCAGCAGACCGCGATCACCGAGGGCTATTGGAAGATCGAGCAGGGCGAGTGCGCCACGGTCAATTACTCGGAGCGGGCGCAGAGAGTGCTGGGCGGGGACCGCGGGATCAAGCTGACCACGATGTATCGCGCCTTCACCACCGGGGAGAATGCGGCGACCTGGGGCGGCTCGCGCGACAATGAGGATCCGCTGCTGTGCGTCAACACTGCGAAGAAATTCGTGATCGACCATTGGGAGGACCGCTTTGCCGACGGCGGCAAGATGCGCGAATGCACTGGTGAGAATGAGCGGCGGGTGCGGTTCCGCTGGGGTCCGACGCTGGACGAGGATATCCAGACCGGACGGATCAATTTCTGATGGAGTTGGGAAGGTCGATAGCCGTGATTGCCCGAGCCTGGCGGTGGGCGCCAGACCCGGGCAACACGCTTGGGTAACGAGACCAGGGACAGAGACCAGATGTCCCTGGAGCGCGTCACTTCACCGGCAGTGACCAGCTGCCCATGAACTCGGTTTTGGGGATAGGGTCTATTCGGCTTCAACCAATTCATCGCTGACCCGTTCAAAGGTGGCTTCGAGATTGTTGCCCAACGAACCCATGGCGGTGATGGCTGCGACAGCGATCAGCGCCGCAATCAGCCCATATTCAATGGCTGTGGCGCCGTCTTCGTTTTTCAATAGTCTCTTGAACATCGCGTGGTACTCCAACGTGTGGTTGCCCTCGCGGTCTCTAAGTACCGGAAATCACAGATAATTCTTAAGAAGCGGTTATTGATTCCCCCTATTTCTTCGCGGAGAATTTGGCGCGCGACCCTCTGCCAACAATCCGCCACCTTCACGCCAACTTCACTTGGCGTTCACGCAGACCAAGGTTATAGGCAGCGCCATGAATCACCGTAGATTATCGCTTCGCAACTCGCTTATGCTCGTCGGTCTGGCGGGCGCCACCCTGGCCGTATCGGGCTGTTCAAGAGGCGGGGCGGATGAGGACATCGCCTATGTCGCGCGCGATGTGGAATCGCTTTATGCCGAAGCCAAGCGCCGCCTCGACAATGGCAACACTCTGGTTGCTGCGGCGCTGTTCGACGAAGTCGAGCGGCAGCACCCCTATTCGCCATGGGCGCGCCGTGCACAGCTGATGAGTGCGTTCAGCTATTACGTTGCGCGCGATTACAACAAGGCGATCCAGAGCTCGCAGCGTTTCCTTTCGATCCACCCGGGCAACAAGGACGCGCCCTACGCCTATTACCTGATCGCGCTGAGCTATTACGAGCAGATCAGCGATGTGAACCGCGACCAGAAGATCACCGAGCAGGCGCGCACCGCGCTGCGTGAGGTCAACCGGCGCTTCCCGCAAAGCGAATACGCCGCTGACGCCCGGCTCAAGCTCGACCTGGTGGCGGACCACTTGGCAGGCAAGGAAATGGAGATCGGGCGGTTCTACCAGCGCTCGGGCCGCTGGCTCGCAGCCACTCTGCGGTTCCAGAACGTCATCGACCAGTACGAGACGACCAGCCACACGCCCGAAGCGCTCTATCGCTTGACCGAAAGCAGTCTGGCGCTTGGCATTCGCGAAGAGGCGGTCAAATACGCTGCTGTGCTGGGTGCCAATTATCCGGGCAGCGAATGGTACGACAAGGCTTACGAACTGGTGCAGGATCACGCTCAGGGCGTCGTCCCGAGCTGATTATTGTTCGTAACGACCAAGGCTGAGCGTGACGACGGCAGCGGTGCTGGCTAAACACCATTACCATGCTCACCCGGCTTTCCATCCGCAACATTGTATTGATCGAGGCACTCGACCTCGATTTCACGCGCGGTCTGGGCGTACTCACCGGAGAGACCGGCGCCGGCAAATCAATCCTGCTTGATGCTTTGGGTCTGATCCTGGGTGATCGGGCTGAAACTTCGCTTGTCCGGGCGGGGGAGAGCAAGGCCAACGTCACCGCCAGTTTCGAGTTTGCAACTTTGCCGCCACCCATCGTCGCTGTGCTTGACGAGGCTGATCTCGAAATCGAAGCGGGCGAACCGCTGATCATAAGGCGGCAGCTCAAAGCTGATGGCGGGTCCAAGGCCTTTATCAACGACCAACCGACCAGCGTCGCACTGCTGCGCGAGCTGGCCTCTTCCTTGGTTGAGCTTCATGGCCAGCATGACGATCGCGGTCTGGTCAATCCGCGCGGCCATCGGGCGCTGCTCGATCGCTATGCCGGAACCAATGTTTTGGGGCTTGAGGCGGCATGGAGAAGCTGGGCCAAGGCGGAAGCGCAATTGGCCGAAGCCCGGGGAATGGTCGAGCAAGCCAAAGAGGATCAGGCCTTGCTGATCGCGCATCTGGCAGAATTGCACGAGCTCGAACCCCAGGCTGGGGAAGAGGCGCGTCTGGCAGACACCCGCGCCAATATGCAGAAGGGAGAACGGCTATCGGGCGATCTCCAAGAGCTGCGGCATGTTTGGGAAGGTTCGGAATCGCCCTTGGCGCATTTGCGGGTGGCCGCCCGGCGGCTCGACCGGATTGCTGAGGAGCATCCCTTGCTTACCGAGGCGCTGGAATCGCTCGATCGTGCGGTGATTGAGGCCGGCGAGGCCGAGGAAAAGCTAGAATCAGCTGCTCAGGCTCTAGTGCACGATCCGGCAGCGCTCGATGCCGCAGAAACGCGTCTGTTCGATTTGCGAGGGCTTGCCCGCAAGCATCGCTGCGAGGTTGATGAACTGCCGAAGAAAATGCGCGAACTGCAAGCTCAGCTGGACGCGATCGAGGGCGGCGAGGCGCAATTGGTTGCGCTGGAATCGGCGGCGCGCGAGGCAAGGCAGGCCTATGTCATGGCCTCCGAACAGGCCAGTGAAGTGCGCGCCAAAGCGGCCAAGAAGCTCGACAAGGCTGTCGCCGCGGAACTGGCGCCGCTCAAGCTGGACGCCGCGCGTTTCCTGACATCGATCGGGATCCTGCCTGAGGATAAATGGGGCGCGCAAGGTATTGATACGATCGAGTTTGTGATCGCGACCAATCCTGGCGCCGACTTTGCACCGCTGGCCAAGATCGCCTCGGGCGGCGAATTGTCGCGCTTCATCCTCGCGCTCAAGGTTGCGCTGGCGGAGAAGGGCGGGGCGGCAACGATCATCTTTGACGAGATTGATCGCGGGGTCGGCGGGGCTGTGGCCTCGGCGATCGGCGAACGGCTTGCTCGGCTTGCCGAAGACGAAGGGCAATTGCTTGCGGTCACGCACAGCCCGCAGGTGGCAGCGCGTGGCGGGACACACTATCTGATAGCCAAGGCCTCATCCGGAACGGTGACCAAGACCAGCGTCGCGCTGCTCGATGCCGAGGGACGGCAGGAGGAAATTGCGCGGATGCTGTCAGGCGCTGAGATCACCAGCGAGGCACGAGCACAAGCAGATCGTCTATTGGAGGGCGTGTAATGGAAATTGTCGGTGGGGTCCTTGCCTCTCTGGTGTTGATGGTGCTGCTTGCTGGCGTCGGCTTGGCGAGCGTGATCGCCTTTGGTCTGATGGCGCTGCTGGGCTTGCTGACCGAGATGAGCTTCCGGCGGGTGTTCTTCATCTCGTTCGGACTGGGATTGCTGGCGCCGCTGCTGCTTGGCGGAGCGGTGGTGGGAGCCCTGCAGGATGGCTCACTCCAGCGCGATCTGCGCGATGGGTTGGGAGAATACGTCCAGCTGCCGGATGACATGGGCGAACAGTGGCGTGAGACGCTGCCCAAGCTGCAAGAGGTTTCGCGCGATGTGGATCGTGGCAATTTGACCGAAGAAGAAGCGGAGCGCCGGGTCGAGCAAATCCTCAGCGAGATCGAGGATCTGCGGATCACGATCGATGTCGATGGCGATGGATTGGTTGTCGGCGAACGCGACAGTGGCGTGCCGCTTGAATTACCGGCTCCGGCCGAACCTGTGCCCGCCGAGGGCGATCCCGATCCTGATCCCGACGAAGCGGGCAATTGATCTTGCTGCACCACCCCCCGACCCCCTCCTTGGGAAGGAGGGGGAGTAATGCCGTGAAAGCCCCCTCCTCTACAAAGTAGGGGGTTGGGGGTGGTGGCGTTTCGATAGAAACACTCACACAACGTGCTCGATAGCTGGTAGATTGGTGAACCAAGCTAGCGCGGAGGCCTTGGAATGAAACCAAATCTAGTTCCGCTTGAGCGGCCGGTCTGGTCCTTGCTCAATGGTCCTCAAGCGCACCTCGCCACAGTCAGCGGGCGGGCGGCCCGGATTGATCCGCGCTATGGGCCATTTGCCGCGGCCGCCGATCAAGGCATGGCTGCACAGGCTGTCTTGGCCGGGATCGTTCGCTCCTCTGACGATCAGCTGTGGCTGGTCGAAACAGAGCACTGGCCAGCACCTCCTGGCACCCAGATCGCGCGGATTGCGCCGCTCGTACAGATGGTGGCGGAGGGTGATGGCGATACAAATGCGACAGACCCTGAGATTGTCCCGCTCGGCTTGGCCCATGTTGAAGCGATGACCGAACTGGCGCTCGCAACCGAGCCCGGCCCTTGGCGCGAAAGCACGCACCAATACGGCCAGTTCTTTGGAATATTTGATGGCAGCAAGCTTGCGGCGATGGCGGGCGAAAGAATGCGGCCCGGTCCGGGTCTTGCCGAAGTCAGCGGTGTGTGCACCTGGCCAGAATATCGCGGACAGGGCATGGCGCGACGGCTGATCGAACGGGTCATGGCGGCGCAACGCGCCCGTGGTGACACTCCGTTTCTTCACTCCTATGCCGGAAATGAAGCTGCCATCGGCCTCTATCAAGGGCTTGGCTTTGTGACTGCAAGAAGCATGGTTGTGACGGTGCTGGCTTCGTCTTAGGAAGACAGCGATGAATGATCCTTCCAACCTCTCCGAAGCCGATGCCGCCAATGAGTTGATGCGGCTTGCACGCGAGATTGCGCGGCATGACAAGCTCTATCATGCGCAGGACGATCCCGAGATCAGTGACCAGGAATATGACGCGCTGGTCCGCCGCAATCGCGAGCTCGAAAAGGCATTTCCGCACCTTGTTCGCGATGACAGCCCGTCCAAGAAAGTTGGTCATGCGATCAATGCTTCGCCATTGAGCAAGGTCACGCATGAGGTTCGGATGATGAGCCTCGACAATGGTTTCAACCGCGAAGAGGTCGAGGATTGGGTCGCGCGCATGCGGCGTTATCTCAATCTCGAAGAGAGCGATCCGATCGCGATCACCGCCGAAGACAAGATCGACGGCCTGTCCTGCTCACTGCGCTACGAACAAGGCAAACTGGTCCGCGCCGCGACCCGCGGTGATGGCCAGGTCGGCGAGGATGTCACCGCCAATGTCGCCCATATTGGCGACATTCCGCAGCAATTGCCCGATGGCGTACCCGAAGTGTTCGAGGTTCGCGGTGAGGTCTATATGGCCCGCGCAGATTTTGCCGCGCTCAACGCCGCGCAGGAAGAGATTGGCGGGAAATTGTTTGCCAATCCGCGCAACGCTGCGGCGGGATCGCTGAGGCAAAAGGATGCCAGCGTCACCGCAAAGCGCCTGCTCAAGTTCTGGGCCTATGGTTGGGGGGCGGCGTCCGACCTGCCGTGTGAGAGCCAGCACGCGATGATGCGGCTGATCGAGAGCTGGGGCTTTCCGCTCTCACCCTTCCTGATTGCGACCCAAAGCGTCGATGCCATGATCGTGCATTATGACGAGATTGGACGGCAAAGGCCCGATCTTGGCTATGAGATCGACGGGGTCGTCTACAAGGTCGACCGGTTGGACTATCAGGCGAGGCTCGGTTTCGTTGCCAAGGCGCCGCGCTGGGCCTTGGCGCACAAATTCCCGGCGGAGCGGGCCGAGACCACGCTCGAGGCGATCGACATTCAGGTCGGTCGCACCGGCAAGCTCACCCCGGTTGGCCGTTTGGCCCCGGTTCTGGTCGGCGGGGTGACCGTCACCAATGTCACGCTGCACAATCGCGATGAGATCGAGCGGCTCGGTGTGCGCGCGGGTGATCGGGTGGTTGTGCAAAGGGCGGGCGACGTTATTCCACAGCTTGTGGATAACTTGACCCGCGAGGTCGAACGCGATCCCTTCATGTTCCCTGACCGCTGCCCCGAATGCAACAGCGAAGCGGTTGCCGAAGAGGGCGAGGTTGATGTGCGCTGCACAGGCGGTCTCATATGTCCGGCGCAACGCACTCAAATGCTTGAACATTTTGTCTCGCGCAAGGCGCTCGATATCGAGGGGTTGGGTGAGAAGGCCATCGCCCAATTCTTCGAGCTGGGCTGGCTCGAAAGTCCCGCGGATATCTTCCGCCTGAAGCAGCGCCGCGAGGAGATTCTGGCGCTCGAAGGGTGGCAGGATAAGTCTGTGGACAATTTGTTGGAAGCTGTGGAAGCCAAGCGCTCTCCCGATGCCGCCAGATTGCTGTTTGGATTGGGAATTCGCCATGTCGGGGAAGTCACTGCGCGTGATCTGCTCAAGAATTTCCACGAGCTGCCGGCTTTGCGCGAAGCGGCTCAGAAAGCCCGGGCGGGCGATGAGGAGGCGGCGCAGGAGATATCCTCGATCGACGGGGTAGGCCCGACTGTGGTCGCGGCGCTCGGCGACTTCTTCCATGAGGAGCACAATGTCGCGGTGTGGGAAGACCTGCTGAGCGAGCTCACCCCACCGCGCTATGAAGTCGAAGTGCTCGACAGTCCGGTGGCGGGCAAGACCGTGGTGTTCACTGGCAAGCTCGAGACTATGAGCCGCGACGAAGCCAAGGCTCAGGCCGAACGGCTTGGCGCCAAGGCAGCGGGCTCGGTCAGCGCCAAGACCGATCTGCTGGTGGCAGGGCCGGGTGCGGGTTCCAAGCTCAAGAAGGCGCAGGACCTCGGGATCGAAGTGACCGACGAAGCGGGTTGGGCGAAGATTGTGGAGCAGGCGGGCTGATGGCGTTTCTCGAAGAGGTTCACCCGCAGGCTGTGCGGATTGCCGGCGCGCTGCGCGAGCGAGGCGAAAAGATCGCGGTGGCCGATGGTGCCACCGGCGGCCTGATCGGCGCGGCTCTGCTGACGGTACCTGGCGCGCTCGATTTCTATGTCGGGGGCGGGATCGTCTATTCCTTCCGCGGGCGCGACATTCTGTTCGACCTGCCGCCCAATTTCTACAAGGGCATGCGCTCGGCGACCGAGGAGTACGCTCTTCTCCAGGCTAAGGCGATCCGCGACAATTTCGAAGCGCAATGGGGCATTGCCGAAAGTGGCTCAGCCGGGTCGAGCAAGCATCCGTTGGGGGTGGCTTCGGGGCGCAGTGTCGCCGCTGTGGCTGGTCCGGACAGCGAGCGGATCCAGCTGGTCGAGACTCAGAGCGATATGCGGATCGACAATATGTACGCCTTCACCCGCAACGCGCTCGACCTGCTCGAAAGCAGTCTGTCGCAATAAATCTCGCAAAAATTGTCGCGCGCTGTCGAATCCGGCTTGCGTCATCCGTCTCCAGGTCGGAACCTCGCCATTGGGGCGTGGGAAGCCACGGAGAATGACGATGCAATACATGCTGATTATTAGCGAAGATGAGAGCGTCTACGAAGGCGAGGGTGGTGCCAAGCTGATGGAACAGACTCTCGCGGGGCATATGGCGCTGGGCCAGGCTTTGGCAGAGAAGGGCATCACCTTCTCGGGCGAGCGGCTCAAGCCAGGGGACACCGCGACGACGATCAAGTGGGATCACGGCAACAGCGTGCTGCATGATGGACCCTTTGCCGAGACCCATGAGGAGCTCGGCGGGTTCTACATCATCGATGTCGCGAGCCTCGACGAAGCACTCGAATGGGCCAAGCAGATCCCGATCCCGGGCAAGGGTGCGGTTGAAGTCCGCCCGATCTGGCCGATGCAAGGGTGAGCCTGCCGGCTGACATTATGGAAGCGCGGCCGCGGGTGATCGCTGCCCTGGCCGCGCATTTCCGCGACCTCGATATGGCCGTGGATTGCTTTGCCGAAGCCTGCGAAGCGCTGCTGCAACAGGCGGAACCGCCGGATCGACCGGCGGCGTGGTTGCTGACGGTGGCCAAGCGCAAGGGGATCGATGCGATCCGCAGAAGCCAATCGGCTGCGAGCGCCGCGGAACAACTGAGCATGGTGAGCGACATGGCTGACATTCTGACTCTGCCCGAACCGATCCCGGATGAGCGGCTGCGGCTGGTCTTCATCTGCAGCCATCCTGCGATTGCTCTGGAGACCCGCACGGCGCTGGCGCTCAAAATCATTTGCGGCCTGCCGGTGGCCGAAATCGCGCGGGTGTTCCTGACCAGCGAACCGTCGATGTATCAGCGGATCACGCGCGCCAAGGCCAAGATCCGTGAGGCTGGTATCGCGTTTGAACTGCCCGCTCGCAAGCTCTGGGCCGAGCGGTTGGACGCAGTCCTGCTGACGCTCGAGCTGGCCTACACTGTGGCCTATCAGGACGCAGCGCAGGCGAGGGATTGTGAGCTGGCTGGCGAAGTGGCGCGGCTCGCTAGCATGCTGGCGGAGCTGTTGCCGCAGGAGGGCGAGGCGCTGGGGCTCGCGGCTCTGGTAGCTTTGGCGCGCTCGCGTGAGGATGCGCGGGTGGGGCCGGACGGCGCGATGATCCCGCTCTCGCAGCAGGACACCAGCCTGTGGGATCGGTCCGCGATCAAACAAGCCCGGCAATGGCTCGATCAAGCGGCGGCGCTGGGGCAGAGCGGCCCCTATCAGCTGATGGCGGCGATCCAGCTGACTCATGCCCGGCGGGCGTTCGATGGCGAGACTGATTGGGTAGCAATCCTGGCGCTCTATGATGCGCTAATGTTGGTGCGGCCCTCAGTGGTTGTGGCGCTCAATCGGGCGATGGCGCTGGCCAAGGTGGAGGGCGAAGCGAAAGCACTGGCGGAGCTGGAGCGATTGCCCGCAGACAAGCTATCAGGGATGCGGGCCTATCACGTGGCGCGGGCGGAGCTGCTCGAGGGTTTGGACCGCAGGGATGAGGCCAAGGCAGCGCTCACCCGGGCGCTCTCGCTCGATCCCAATCCGGCCGAGCAATTGTACCTAGAGGGTCGCTTGCGTGCGCTCGATACCGCTCAATCAACGCTGAGATCGGTCGAATAGGGCGGGGCCCATTTCATCACCCCGCCGGACAGCGGGGTCCACCAACCGGTCCGAATCCCAGCATCAGCAAGCCGATCGCTGGTCCATTGATTGCAGGTGGTGGAGACAGAGTAGGCGCGATTGCTTTCGTAATAGGCGTCGCGCGGGCCATAGCTGGCGCGCTCATAGCTACGAAAACCCTGGCCCTTCAGCTCAGGCAGATCTGCAAGCACCGTGGCGACCAGCGCGGCATATTGCTCCTGCGAGATAGCAAAAGCGCGGCGATTGCGACTTTGAGGTGGATTCACCAAAGGCGTCACCCGGATCAATCCCTCCCCGCCAAACCCGACCACCCGCAGCGCGGTTCCGGGGCTCAGATCGCGCCAGGTCGGTGTGTTCATGAACACCTCGCGCTCGCCAAAACCAATGCTGACATGGCTTGGCTGAGCTCCATCGACCCATTCATTCGCGCTGGGGAAAGTCTCGCGCCAATCCTTGGTCGGATGCGCGATCGGCAAGACCAATTGGGTGTGAATCCCATTGCTCTCGAGCATGATGGTGACCGGCCGCTCGATCGTTTCAATTCGCTCACCACGCGGGATCGAAGAGCCAATCCAGGCGGTCAGCAGGAACAGGATCAGGAGCGAGGCCAAAGATCCCGCCACAAAGCCGAGCAGGCGCAGCAATGGCGGGCGTTCGCGGCTCAAGTGGCGCGCCGCTTGCGCAACCATAGGATCGACCAATCGCCGCGAATCAATCGCGCAGTCAGTCGGAACCCGGCGCGGCGATAAGCCCGGCGCACGCGCGACTCTTGCTCGGTTAGCAATCCGGCGAGCAGCACACTTCCACCCGGTTGAACCGCGGTTGCAAAGTCCGGGGCCAGCTCAACCAGCGGACCGGCGAGTATGTTTGCAATCAGGAGATCATAGGGTCCGCGCAGCTGGAGCAGCGGATCCTGCATCCCATCGGCGATGACCATCGTCATCTCGCCCATTCCTGGGCCCAGGTCGACGCCATTCATTGCAGCATTGTCTTCCACCACTTCGGCACAGACCGGATCGATATCCGAGGCCGTGGCAAAGGTGGCCGGCCACAGATGCATCCCGGCAAAGCCGAGCAGGCCAGTGCCTGTGCCGATATCGGCCAAATTGCGCACCACCATTCCGGTGCGCTTCATCGCTGCCAGCATCTCAAGACAGCCTGCGGTGGTTTCGTGTTGGCCAGTTCCGAAGGCTTGGGCGGCCGGGATCGCGAAGTTGATCGCGCCCTCAGCGGGCGGGAAATCGGGGGTATGGACATAGAATGGCCCGGCCGTGATCGGCTCAACCCCCTGCTGGCTTATCGCCAGCCAATCCTCATCACCCAGTCGCTCGACACTGATCTTGGGTGCGCGCCCGGTAAACAGTGACTGCAGCGCTTTGACCTGATCAGGCCCGGGTTCCTTGGGGTACCACGCTTCGAGCACCCAATCCTGAGGACGATCCTCGGTCACTTCACTGCCGGAGATCACTAGGTCGAAGTCCCAATCATCGAGTTCATCATGCGCCAAAAGCGCGGCCTGGATCACCGGCTTGGCGGCATAGGCTGTGAGTTTGTAGCTCGCGCTCATTTGCGCTCTGTCTCGAGCGCGAGGCGATTGTCGAGCCGACGTGTCACTGCAGCAGCGTACTTCTTGCAGGTCATGCCGTTTTGCATGCTCCCCTTGGCTGCGCGCTGGAGCATGAAACTGGCTGAGGGATGAGGAGTCAGCAAGATATCGCAATCAAGCGCTGCCAGACGTTCCAGCCCGGCACGATAGCGCTCCAGATATTCAGGGTGATCGGAGAATCGATAGCTGGTGCCGCTGACCGGCGACAGGTTGTCAGCATAGACGACCTTTATCGTTTCCTGGCCAATATAGGTGGTCCATTGCCAGGTCAGCGCCCCCGGCGTGTGCCCTGGCGTGTGGAAAGCGGTGAAATTCTTGCCCCCAAGCCTGATCGTTTCGCCATCCTCGACAGTCCGCCAGACTTTCGCGGGTGTCATCGCCTCATGCGTGCCGAACTGAGGGTCATTTGCCGCCAGCTCCCCGCTTTCGATGACCGGTTTTGCGGCCGGGCTGGTGACGATCTTTGCGCCCGTGGCGCGCTGCATAGCGGCCAATCCTCCAACGTGATCGTAATGTTCATGGCTGGTGAGGATGTGGGTGATCCGCTTGGGATCGATGTGAAACTTGTCGAGATTCTTCAGTAGCTCTTCGTGAAACACCGCTTCGCCGGTATCGATCAGCACCACGCCTTGTCTGGTCCTGACCGCAAGCACAGTAATGCCGCAACTGCCGACATAGGCGGTGACGAAAGCATCTATGTTGTCCACTCGGAAGGATGGTGCGGGCTTGGCCCAATTGTCCCACGGCTTGCAGGTCTCGGCGAATTCCTGCTGCGTTCCATATTCCTCGAGGACAATTGTGCCGCTCGTCCAGGTCTGGCACCCGGCGAGCACCAAGGCGCTGGCGAGCTGAGCGATGCGTCTAGCGAACATAGCTCGCTCCATTGGCGTCGATCACCGCGCCCGTCATGCTCGGCGGAGCATCGAGCGCGCAAAAGGCGATGATCGCGGCGATCTCTTCCGGCTCCGCCACCTTACCGAGCGGAATGTCCGCCAGCAGTCCTTCGCCGCCGCGGCTTTCGAGATAATCCCCGGCCATAGCTGTGTCGGTGAAACCCGGCGCAATGGCGTAGCTGTAGATTGCGTTCTGGGCGTAGGCGCGAGCAATGGTCTTGTGCATCGCCAGCATGCCTCCCTTGGCCGCAGCATAGTGCCAATGCGCTGGCGAATCGCCGCGATGGCCTGCCCGGCTCGCGACATGGACGATCCGACCGCTGACCCCACGATCTAACCAGTGCCGCACGGCAAAGCGCGAAAGCTGCGCAGCGGCGGTCAAATTGATTCGCAAAGTGTCATCCCAGGCATCGAGCCATTCGATGTCGGATCGGTCGAGCCGATTGGTTTCAAACAGGCCCGCATTGTTGATCAACACGTCGATCTGTCCCCCCGCGCGATCGAGCGCAGCTTCCCACAAAGTCTGGGCTGCCGTGGGATCGGTGAAGTTCGCAGAGATTGTTGATCCATCCACCGGGCGGGTTGCTTGGCCGATAACGGAAGCCTTGCGAGTTACCAGAATCTGGCGTGCCGATGCGCCGATTCCGCGGCTCGATCCGGTCAAGAGAATGTGTCCCATGCAAGGCTGTATCCGAAACTTTGCAACCCGTGTCGAGCGCTGGGTGCTTGCCACACGCGTTGTGAACGTTAAGTGAGGCTCAAACAAAAACGTGGGACTTACAATTCATGGCGAACAGACCGCTTTCCCCGCATCTGCAAATCTGGCGGTGGGGGCCGCATATGTTGACATCGATCCTGCACCGGGTGTCGGGCGATGGCATGGCTCTGGTGGGACTGAGCGTCCTGGTTTGGTGGCTTGGAGCTCTCGCAAGCGGACCGGCTGCTTACGCGACCTTCACCGGCTTCATGGGTTCTCCGATCGGTTATGTTGTCATGATCGGCCTGAGTTGGGCCTTCTTCACTCACTTGACGAGCGGCCTGCGTCACTTCGTGCTCGATATCGGCGCCGGCTATGAATTGAACAGCAACCGGATGTGGTCGATCGCTTCGCCGATCATCGCGATCCTGCTGACGATCGCGCTCTGGTCATACATTCTGCTGCGTTGAGGGAACGGAACAATGGGTAACGGAACCTCAATCGGAAAAGTGCGCGGCCTCGGTTCGGCGCATCACGGCGCGCAGCATTGGCTGCTCCAACGCTTCACTGCTGTTGGCAATGTCATCCTGTCAGTCTGGCTTTTGGTCAGCCTGGTCATTCTGCCGGATCTCAGCTTCGAAACGGTCAGCGGGTGGATCGCACAGCCGATCCCAGCAACCGCCATGGTGCTGTTTGTGATCACCACCTTCTGGCATGCACGCCTGGGCCTGCAGGTTCTGATCGAAGACTATATTCAAGACGCCGGCAGCAAGTTCGGCCTGTTCGCTCTTCTCAACATCGCCGTGGTCGGCGGCGGCGCATTCGCAATATTCAGCGTCGTCCGGCTCGCGCTTGGAGGTACTGCTTGATGGCAACCGCACCCGCAAATGATTCAGGACCGGAGTTGAAAGGCGCCTACACAATCATCGACCACACTTATGACGTGGTGGTGGTTGGTGCAGGCGGCTCGGGCCTGCGTGCAACGATGGGCGCGGCCGAAGCCGGCCTTCGCACCGCCAATATCTCCAAGGTCTTCCCGACCCGCTCGCACACGGTTGCAGCGCAGGGCGGTATCGCAGCCAGCTTGGGCAACAACACGCCCGACCACTGGACCTGGCATATGTATGACACGGTCAAGGGGTCGGACTGGCTCGGCGACCAGGATGCGATCGAGTATCTCGCTCGCGAAGCGCCGCAGGCGGTTTATGAGCTTGAGCACGCCGGTGTTCCGTTCAGCCGCAACGAAGACGGCACGATCTATCAGCGTCCCTTTGGCGGCCATATGCAGAATATGGGTGAAGGCCCGCCGGTCCAGCGGACCTGTGCTGCTGCTGACCGGACCGGCCACGCCATGCTTCACGCGCTCTATCAGCAGAGCCTGAAGTATGATGCCGACTTCTTCATCGAGTATTTTGCGCTCGACCTGATCATGGCTGGCGAAGGCGCGGACAAGCGCTGTGTCGGGGTGATGGCGATGTGCCTGGATGATGGCACAATCCACCGCTTCCGCGCGCAGAGCGTGGTGCTGGCGACTGGTGGCTATGGCCGGTGTTACTACACCGCAACCTCAGCCCACACTTGCACCGGCGATGGCGGCGGCATGGTGCTGCGCGCTGGTCTGCCCTTGCAGGATATGGAATTCGTTCAGTTCCACCCGACCGGCATCTACGGCGCGGGCGTGCTGATCACCGAAGGCGCACGCGGCGAGGGCGGCTACCTCACCAACAGCGAAGGTGAGCGCTTTATGGAGCGTTATGCGCCTTCAGCGAAGGATCTGGCGTCGCGCGATGTTGTATCGCGTTCGATGGCGTTGGAAATGCGCGAAGGGCGCGGGGTTGGTCCCGATGGCGACCATATTCACCTGCACCTCGATCACATTCCTGCCGAAACCCTGGCGCAGCGCCTGCCGGGTATCACCGAGAGCGGCAAGATCTTTGCCGGGGTCGATCTGACCCGCGAAGCCCTGCCAGTGACGCCGACCGTCCACTACAATATGGGTGGTATTCCCTGTAACTATCACGGCCAGGTGGTCACGATCGGACCGGATGGTGATCCCGATCATGTCGTGCCTGGTCTTTATGCTGTGGGCGAAGCGGCCTGCGTCTCGGTCCATGGCGCCAACCGGCTTGGATCGAACTCGCTGATCGACCTGGTGGTGTTTGGCCGTGCCACCGGTCTGCACCTCAAGGACAATCTCACCGCTGGGGCCGCACAGGACGAACTGCCCAAGGACAGCGCGGATATGGCGCTGACCCGGCTCGACCACTTCCGCTATGCCGAAGGCGGCTCACCCACCGCCGCGATCCGCGCGGACATGCAGAAGGCGATGCAGAAGCACGCCGCCGTGTTCCGCGACACCGCGCTGATGGATGAAGGGGTCAAGATCCTCGCCGAGCAGAACAAGCGGATGGAAGACATTCATGTGTCCGACAAATCGCTGATCTGGAACAGCGATCTGATCGAGACATTGGAGCTCGACAATCTGATGAGCCAAGCCAATGTCACCATGGCCAGCGCTGCCAATCGCAAGGAAAGCCGCGGCGCGCACGCGCATGAGGATTTCCCCGATCGCGATGACGCAAACTGGATGAAGCACACCATCGCCTGGTTTGAAAGTTGGGGTGGACGGGATTCGAACATCCGGATCGATTATCGTCCGGTGCACGAATACACGCTGACCGATGACGCGACCTATATCGAGCCGAAGGCACGGGTTTACTAACACTCAAACAGAGAGTCTTTGATCAGGATGGAAGGCCCCAAGCAGCGATTGCGAAACCGGCTTTCCTCCTATTGGAAGATGGAAGTCGGCAATGCTTTGCTGCTTCCGGCTGCGATGATCGGCCTGTGTCTCTATTACGAGCAGGCGATCGGGTTTGGCCTGCTGCTTGCGCTGGTACCGATGTGCGGCCTGCTGGTGCTCGGCGGACTATATTGGCGCGCCAAGCTATATCAGTTTGATGGTGACACCGAGACGCTCGACCGCGTGCTGGGGCTGGCGCGCAAATGGCGCCTGCCGCTTCTTGCCACCACCCGTCTCGCCTGTGTGTTGGCCGTCGGCGCATGGTTCACCGAGCTGGCTGGTTCGACCGGAGAGCGCTGGTCGATCACCATCGCTGCGGTCCTGGCTGCGCTGGAATATGTCAATTACTACCACCGCCAGCTGCAGAATTTCGACCACTGGCCTGACTTCCAGCGGCTGATCACGACCCGCAAGCTGCCGGTCTCATGGATGGCGCGCGATCTGGAGCGGTATGAGGTTGCGCGTAAGGTGGGCTGACGGGTCATGCTTTTGCGGCCATACTGACGATCTACCAGCCAGAATTCCATTCATCCATCTGAAATTCGGCACTTTCTATCATCTGGTGCATGTCACGGATGCGTCTTCAGATTGGGATTCTTCTGGCCCTGGCATTGGCTGGGCTCGCTGCTTTCGCAGCAGGCATCAACACTCCAGTTCACACTGATCCTCATTTGGCGAACGCGCTCAGGTCTGGTGCCTGTAACGATGGCCGCGTTGTTCCCGGTTGGTACGTACAGATCGCAGCGGTCCAGACATGGCGGTATCCGCTCATCCAGGGCGGGATCAGCGCCATGCTCGCGAGCGCAACTCTTGCGGGCCTATGGCTGGTGTTTGGCCGATCAGAGTTTGGATGGCTGCGATCACCCGCTCACAAGGCAACCTTTTTCGTTCTGGGATTGGGAGTATTGTCATTGAGCGCCTTCGCCGAGTTGCAAAGCCTGGTCCTGGATCAAGAACGAGGCATGTTCCCGCATTGCGCGGACACTCTCATCATCCCCATGATGGGTCTGAAGTTTCTGTATACGATCCTGACTTGTGTCGCCCTAATTGTTGGCTTGGTCCTCACCCTTTGGTTTCAAAAACTGCCCGTTAAGCTGTTGAATTGGGATCCGGAGCACCGGATGAAGAGCTGGAGCTTGACCATGGTGTTTGGGGCTTTGGGCTTGCTTATCGCATTTCTGACAATCGACGGCTCGGTCCACTCTGGCTTCATCGGGACGCCCGCCGGAATCGTTGCGCTTTACCTCGTGGAGGCGACCCGGTCTGCGCTCCTCGCACCACCGCAATCTGAAAATCGCTTTCTGGAGACTTGACCCCGGCTCAGAATTCGGCAGCTTGTGTCCAATGTTCCGGGGCGCAGTCACCACATCTCTTTCGGCAATCGCCGCGTTGTGCCTGTCCGGCGCCGCTGTCGCGCAGAGTTCGGACGCTCAGCCGCCCGAACACACAGCCGGATGGCCAGGGCTGGCCTCGGGTGCCGATGACGCGGCACGCAATGCGAGCATGGAGAAGGGCCCAGAGCTGACCCGCGGCGTGTCGGTTTATGAGCTGCTCCGTCAAGAGACCTTGCTCGCGAACACACTCAGCACTTTGCAGCCCCAACGGGTCGGCACGATCGACGCCTATGTCGTGACGATCGCGCTCGACAGCGATCCGGTCTTCGCCCGCGAAGCGCGTGAGGCGGCGCGGGTCCTGTCGCGGCGTTACGGAGGGGAGGGGCGAACTATCACGCTCGCCGGACCCGATGGGACCACAGATGAGCTGCCGCAGGGATCGATCCGCGCATTGACGCTCGCACTGGCAAGGGTTGCGTCAGTGATGGATCGCGATGAGGACGTGTTGGTGCTCTATTCTACCAGCCACGGCCTCCCGGCGGGTCTGGCCTATCACTACGGCGACACCGGCTATGGCATATTGTCGCCGGAGCGGCTTAAGAGCATTCTCGACGAATTGCAGATTGAGCGCCGCGTGTTGATACTCAGCGCCTGCTATTCTGGCGTGTTCGTGCCCAAGCTGGCCGACGACAACAGCGCTATCCTGACAGCCTCGGCCCACAATCGCACCTCGTTTGGCTGCACGCCCGACAATGACTGGACCTTTTATGGCGATGCGATGATCAATCGCGCGCTGCGCAAGAAGCAGACGCTCAAAGCTGCCTACCAGGAGGCCGCTCTGGCGATCGCGGGATGGGAGGCGCGGGCCTATTTCCCGGCGTCGCTGCCGCAGATCTCGATTGGATCCTCGGTCGAGGGCTGGATCGCGCAGCTCAATGCGCGCACCCCCACTATGGCTGGGGAGCCGGTTGGGCGTCCGTCGACCGAGGGTCTTGCTGATCTGCTTGAGCGGGCGCGAGCCGGCGCGCGTCGATAATCTCAACCGGTTCCGCCAGGATCTGGCCCCGCATAATCCCTTCACCCTTGTCCGGATCAGCCGGCGCGCCATGGATCTTCTCAACCACATCCATGCCGTCAATCACATAACCGAACACGGCATAGCCATTGCGCCAGACCGGATCCTCATTGTCAGGCTGGGCGTCCAACCCGATCTGATCGCGCACCATGATCGAGAAGTCGCCATTGGCGGTCCCGGGCTCCAGCATTGCCATGGAGAGCGCACCGCTTGTGTGGCTCAGACCCGTCTGGCTGGTTGGTTCGTGCGGAATGCCGGGCAGGATGCGCTTGGGATCGAACTGAGTGCCGCCTTGGATCAGGCCGTTGGGCAGCGGTTCGCGTTGAAGCTTCATCGCGCGGTAGAACACCGTACCGTCGAACCGGTCCTCATCGACATAGCGCAGGAAATTGGCGGCCGTGATCGGAGCGCGCTCAACCTCGAGCGCGATGGTGATCTCGCCATATGCAGTCTCCAGCACAACCGGCACGGTCTCGAATTCGTCCGAAGGACCAGTCACCGGGACCGAGCCGACAGGCGGCGCTGCGACTTGTATGGGCTCCTCACTGCGGATAGCGAATTTGTAGAGCAAGGTCCGCTGACAACTGGCCGAGCTGCTGTAGTCGCAATTGTTCTCATTATCGTCCGAGATCAGATAGAGCTCGGTCTGGCCATTGCGCTCGCGCGCGGCGATCCCCTCGAAATTGTCGACCGTAAGCGGCGCGGCGAAGCTTGCGAGAATGGTCGATTGATTGTCTGGCGAAAGCTCGACAATGGCGATGCGATTGCCCACGTCTTCGCGCCAACTGCGCGCCAGGACATAGCAGGTCCCACTATCGAGACAGCTGGCATCGGTCGGAGCACCGCCGTGCTCAACCAGCGCATCAGGCACCAACAATTCGAACCGCTCGGTGCCTTCTGACGTGACCCTCACGCAATTGGGAATACCGGTCGCTGCCCATTCGCCACAAGCAATCAAGCCATCTCCGGTCGCCTCGAGTGTTTCCAGGCCAGCGTTATCGCTGGCCTCTGCGACACTGAGCAAGCCAGCCAGGTCGATGCTGCTTTCCTCAGCAGCACCGTCCAGCTCAGCGTAGCGCCAGATGCGGTGATTGCCTTCGAAGCTGATCAGCCAATCGCCCTCGGGAGTTTGCGTGATCGCTTCGGCATCGCGGTCGGCATTGCCGAGCCTGCGGCCGCGCAGATTGGTTAGCCGTCCACGCTCGCCTTCAAAGGCATCGACCAAGCGCGAGTTCATTTCATCGATCGCGATGGCCATCCAATAGCCATTGTCGGTTACCGCGAAGAGTGTGTCGCCCGACCATTCCAGTCCTGAGACGCCCGATATGCCATCGGCTCCGTCATCGCCCGGTTTGATCTCCAGGCCGCCCTGGAAGATCAGTTGATCATAGGATTCGCTCGGATCCAGCGAAACGACTTCGGATTCGATCAGCAATTCCTCGGCTGAGGCAGTCTGCGCAAAGGACAGCGCGAGCATTGGTGCGGCGAGCAGCGGCAGGGAGGGCTTTATCCACGTCATTTGTCAGACAATATCGACGCTTGATCGAAGCACAAGGCGGTTGATCGATCGTTCACCCGGGCTTCATGTTTACAACTGTAGTCGAACTGACTACAGGCGTAATCAAAGAGTGGGAGGTTCGCTTGTCCAAGTCCGATGACAATAAGCCAGAACGTATCAGTGAAGCCGAATATGCGGTGATGGAAGTTCTGTGGGACAAAGGAACGGTCACTGCCGCCGACGTATGCGATGAAGTGTGCGAGGCGCGGGGATGGAGCCTTCCAACTGTAAAGACTTTGCTTTCGCGCCTGGTTCAGAAGCAAGCGATCGAGGCCCGGCCTGATGGTCGGCGTTACCTCTACAGCGCTGTGATTGCCCGGTCCGACTATGTCGGCGGAGAATCGCGCCGTCTGGTCGATCGCCTGTTTGGCGGGAAAGCATCCTCACTGTTCGCCCATTTGGCCGAGCAGGAAGCCCTCACCGAGGATGATCTCGCTGCGATTGAAGCCCTGCTCAAGGAGCTCAAGCAATGACCGATTGGATTCTCGATACCCTTATTTGGACGGCTGTGCTGATCGCCTTCGTCCTGCTCGCTCGCCGGCCGGTTGCCAAATGGTTTGGTCCGCATGCAGCTTATGCGCTGTGGGCGCTCCCAGCCATGCGCTTGCTACTGCCGCCACTCGAGCTGCCAGCGTGGCTCAATCCGAATCCTGAAACCGCGGCGTCAAACGAATTCCTGACCTTGGCGCTGCTAGAAACCGCTGCCCCTGTTGCGACTCTCGGGGCAGAGGCGGCGGCGCCCGCTGCAGCCATGCCCGACACCCCGCTGCCCCTATTTGAAATAGGCCTTGGGGTCTGGCTGCTGGGTGCCGCCATTTTCCTGGTGCTAAGGTTCTCGGCCTATTTCCGGCTGCGGCGTGATCTTCTGGAAGGTGCGCGGGAAGTCGGTCGAGCTGATCGGATCCGCCTGATCGAGACCCCGGGCACCAATGCGCCGCTGGCCTTTGGTGTGCTCGATCCGGTGATCGCCATGCCTGAAGGCTTCATGGCGCAGCACGACCGCACTTCGCGCGACCTCGCGATTGCGCATGAGCTCGCTCATCACAAGGCGAACGATCTGCTGGTCAATATCCTCGTTCAACCCCTGTTTGCTCTGCACTGGTTCACCCCGCTGGCTCATTATGGCTGGCTTGCCTTGCGGCGCGACCAGGAAGCCGCCTGTGACGCCCGCGTCCTCGCATCCAAACCGGCCGAGCAACGCTCTGCCTATGCCAATCTGATCGCAAGCACTGCGATCGGTCCCAACGCCAGCCTTGCCGCTCCGATGGCCTGTCCGGTGCTGGGCGACAAATCGATAGTTCATCGCTTAAGGAGTCTACAAATGACCGACATTTCCCCGCGCCGTCGGGTCGCTGGCTATGCCACTTTGGGAGCCGCTCTGCTGGCTGTCCCTCTCACAGCCTCAATCACCTATGCCGAAACGCCGGTGCCGACCCCCCCGGCTGCACCAGCACCGCTCGCGGCGCCAATGCCGCCGGCACCTCCGGCAGCCCCGGTTCCGCCGGCTCCGGTCGCTTTCCAGGCGATCACCGAGTTCGATCCCAACACTGAAGTCGATATGGAAGTCGAGGTTGAACCGGATCACAAGCAGGAGACCTATGTCATCCGGATCGAGGATGGCGACCATGAAGGTGGCGAGAAGCACCGCAGGGTTTCCAAGGAGCGTCGCGTGTTCCTGAACAAGGATCGCGAAGGTCTTTCGAAGGAAGAGCGCGCAGAGATCATGACTGAGGTTCGTGAGAGCCTGGCAGAGGTCGACGAAGTGCTCTCCAACACCGATGTGATCATCAAGGAAGCGCTGGCCGAAGCCGATGCCGCGCGGACCGAAGTCAAGATGGAATGCCGCGGCGGTGACACCGATGTCGCGACCACAGTCGAGAGAGACGACGGACGTACGATCTACATCTGCAAGGCCAAGGTGATGGCGCATGCCTTGTCGGGTCTCAAAGAAGCGCGCGCTGAGATCGCCAAGGACAGCGAGCTGAGCAGCGAGATGCGCAGCGAATTGCTCGAGACCCTCGACGAGCAGATCGAACGCTGGTCTGAATCGTAAGGATCGCGCCCGGGATTGGTGGATCCCGGGCAGAGATCACACCCTGATGGCGGGTCCCGAAAGGGGCCCGCCATTTGTTTTGGCCATTTGTATTGGGCAGTTCACATAGAATTCATTCCATCGCTCACAAAGCACGTTTCGTCGCAGTCATAAGGAGGACGAATTGTGGCACGTGAACGATCCCCTGGAGTGAAATTGCTGTTTGCCGGATTGGTCGGCGCAGCACTCATCATACCCCTATTGATGGTCTATGCCCTGGTGGCCGACCGTCAGCACCAAGCCCGTGTGGCACAAGATTCCATCACCGCCGGATGGGCCGGGCAACAGCTTGTCTCGGGTCCGCAGATGGTGGTCCCCTATATGGTTGATCAGGTCACCAATGAGGTGGTCGATGGCAAGACCATCACGCGGACTTTCAAGGCGCGGCGCTATCTCTACATCGCGCCCGAGCAACAAGTGCTCGACACTATGATCAACCCCGAGATCAAGACCCGTGGCGCGATTTATCAATCGGTAATCTACGATGTCGATCTGACGGGGTCGGCGCGCTTTGTGGTGCCGGAGGAGCTCGATCGGCTCGGCATTGAGCCGGAGCAATTGTTGCTGGGAGAAGCGGAAATCCGTTTTCCGATCTCCGACACCGGAGGGTTAGAGACCGACGCGCGATTGACGCTTGCGGGCGAAGAGATTGCCCTGCGACCCGGCCTGGGCACCAGTTCAGAGGGCAGCGGGGTCCACGGTCTGGTCGATTGGTCGGAGGGTGATGAGCTGGACGTTGAGTTCGGCTATTCGCTTCGCGGCAGCAGCGCTTTCAGCGTGGTGCCACGCGGCAAAAAGACGATCTGGAATGCGCGATCGAGTTGGCCGCACCCCAGCTTTTCGGGCGGCTTTCTTCCAGCTGATGAGACTGTCGAGATCTCCGACGAGGGATTCTCAGCCAATTGGTCGATCTCGAACCTGGCGCTCGGTCAGGCTTTGGTCCGAACGAGTGAGCCAAGCCTGCCAGCGGCCAGCGAGCTGGGCAGTCCGGGCTATTACCAACCCGATCGCGGTTCGCCCGCCGGTAATGTCGCAACCATTCGTCTGGTCGAACCGGTCGATCTCTACAGCCAGGTTGATCGATCGGTGAAGTATGGCTTTCTGTTTATCGGCTTCACCTTCCTGGCTTTCCTGATGTTTGACATCATTGCAGGAGCTAGGGTGGCGAGCGCCGAATATCTGCTCACCGGGGCAGGGCTGGTGCTGTTCTTTGTGATGCTGCTGGCCTTTGCTGAATTGATAGGATTCACCCTGGCCTATCTGGTTGCCAGCGGCGCGATCATCGGCCTTGTCACGGCCTATTCCGCCGCGGTTTTGGGCTCCTGGCGCAGAGCCAGCATGATCGGCGGCGTTCTGGTCGGGCTGTATGTGGCGCTCTATGTCCTGCTCAATCTTGAAGCCTGGTCACTGGTGATCGGCTCGGTCCTGCTGTTCATCGCTCTGGCCGGAGTGATGTATGCCACCCGCAATGTCGATTGGTCGGCAGTATCGCCGGGTTCGGACCACAATACAGAGGAGGCTCCCGCCTAGGCGAGCGTTTCTCCGTTCAGGAACGAGGGCCGGGGTGCAGCGAGCGCTCCGGCCTTCTTATGTTCGAAGCTATTCGAAATAAACGTTGCAGGCATCGCTATTGGCGCTCTGCAGACCGAGCCTGAGCGCCTCGACACGTTGTGCGCTGGTACCATGGGTAAAGTTCTCGGGATTGATCCGTTGACCCGATCTTCGCATAATCGTGTCGTCACCGATCGCGCTGGCTGCGCGCAAGCCTTCCTCCATATCGCCGGGCTCGATCAGGCGGCGGTTCTTGCCAGCCCAGACGCCAGCGTAACAATCGGCCTGCAATTCCATCCGGACATTGAGTTCATTGCGGCGGCTCGGGTTCTGCGATTGCGCGCTGCGAACCTGGGCCGCGAGACCAGTCAGGTTCTGAATATGGTGACCATACTCGTGCGCCATCACATAATAGCGCGCGAAGTCTCCGCCAGCGCCCATCTGCTGCGCCATCAGATCATAGAAGCTGGTGTCGATATAGATCCCGTAATCGGCCGGGCAGTAGAATGGGCCCGCGGCCGAGGTAGCTCTTCCACAGCCCTGGGTCGTCACGCGGCCATCACGATAGAGGTCAAGGAAGGGTTGCTCAAAGCGAATGCCTGCGCGGGCGAATTCGGGTGCCCAGGTCTCGTTGAGTGAGGTGAGGGCATCGCAGGCTTCCCTAGCATAGGGGCTGCTCGAACAGATCTGGGATTCAGTGAGGTCATTCGATTGGGTCTGTGACGGCGCTTGCTGCTGGACTCCGTCGAGCATCCCGATGGTTTGCTGCGGGTCCACCCCAAACACCAGCGCTGCGACTATCACAATGATGATAGTGCCACATCCAGCCCCTCCGGCTCGACCGCCAGGAATCCGGCCGCCCCGGCTAGAACGCACCTTGATCTTCGACGTATCAAACGGATTGAGCCGCATGCGAATGTCCTCCTGTCGCGAGTGATAGGCCGCCTTCCTGCGCTTCGCCACGCTAAACTGCTGGACAGCTATGATTTACCGGGCAAATAGAGAGCAGGCGCCGTTTCATGCGCCAGTCATCTGGAGGTCGAGGTGTTTCTCAAGGGCAAGCGGGCACTGGTTACGGGGTCGACCTCGGGCATCGGATTGGCAATCGCGCGTGCGTTGAACGCCGAAGGGGCCGAGATCGTGCTCAATGGCTTTGGCGATGCGGATGCAATCGCAGGCCTTTGCGAAGAGCTGGGAGCTCGCCATTCACCGGCAAACCTGCTCGATGTCGCGTCGATTGAAGCAATGGTCACTGAATTCGGACCATTCGATATTCTGGTCAACAACGCCGGGATGCAACATGTTTCACCTGTCGAGGAGTTTCCGACCGATAAATGGGACGCTGTGATTGGCCTCAATCTCTCGGCCGTGTTCCACGCCACGCGTCTGGTTGTCCCGCATATGAAAAGCGCGGGCTGGGGGCGGATCATCAACACGGCCAGCGCGCATTCGCTCACTGCTTCACCGTTCAAGAGCGCCTATGTCGCAAGCAAGCACGCCGTCGCGGGCTTCACCAAGACAGTCGCGCTCGAGCTGGCGCAGACCGGGGTGACTATGAATTGCATCAGTCCGGGCTATGTCTGGACCCCGTTGGTCGAAGGTCAGATCCCTGACACCATGGCGGCGCGCGGGCTGTCCCGCGAAGAGGTTATCAATGATGTCCTGCTCGCCAAACAGCCGACCAAGAAATTCGTACAGCCTGACGAGGTCGCGGCGATGGCGGTGTTCCTCTGCCGCGATGAAGCGGCGAATGTGACCGGCGCCAATTGGAGCATCGACGGCGGATGGACCGCCGAATGAGCATTTCGCGACTGCGTCATATTGTTCTCGGAATATTGCTCATCGGTTTAGCGGCCTGTTCGATGCAGCCGCTGCCGATGGTGCCGCCAATCGATCGCGACAGCATCGCCACGGGTCTAATGCGCGACATCACCACCCTTTCAAGCGATTCATTCGGTGGCCGTATGCCGGGCACCGATGGCGAGATCATGACGGTCGGTTTCCTGATCGACGAGATGCGGCTCGCGGGGCTGACTTCGGGAACCAACGATCCCGGCAATCCGTGGCGCGCTCCGGTCCAAATGGTGACGACAGAGCCAAGCGCGAGCACGCTGACGATCAAACGTGGACGACGCGATATCGTCCTCGATGCCGATCAGGCGGTCGCTTACACCTCGCGTCGGCGCACACAGGTTGAGGCGCCAGACATGCTGTTCGTCGGCAGGCTGTCGGACAGCGTCGACGGCGCTCAGATCAGCGGCAAGGTGCTGGTCATGCTGGGCGAGCCGGGGGTGAGTCCCGCTCGTCGAGAGACCCTGTTTGAAAACGATCCCGCCGCGATCATCACCGTGGTCGACACCACTGATGAGGTGGAGGCCGTGCGCACCCTTTATTCTGCGCGCAGCACCTTCCTCGCCCGCGATGACAGCAATCGCCTAACCGGCTTTGTCACCACCGACGAATTTGCCGCCGCAATCGGCGCGGATCGCTGGAATGAGCTGGAAGCGGCGGCGGGGTCCGACCGGTTCGAGCCGGTCACCCTCGAGCGCGGCATCAGCATCGAAGCCTCGTCTGAGCGGCGCGAGTTCACATCGAACAACGTCATTGGACGACTCGCTGGACAGGTGCCTGGCTCGGGTGCGGTCCTGTTGATGGCGCATTGGGATCACCTCGGAGAATGCGGCGAGCCCGGCGGGGAGGATCTCATCTGCAACGGCGCGGTCGACAACGCCAGCGGCCTTGCGGTGATGCTCGAATTGGCTCGGCGTCTGGTCGAAAGTGGACCGCATGATCGCGATATCTATTTCATGGGCACGACCGGTGAAGAGCTAGGACTGCTGGGCGTGCGCGCATTCGTGGCAGAACCGGCCCTGCCGCTAGATTCGATCGTCGCGGCGTTCAACTTTGACTCGGTTGCAATTGCACCTGCGGGGACTCCGGTTGGCTTTGTCGGGGAAGGGCAGACCTCGCTTGACGGAATCATCAATCAGGTGTTGGCCGATACTGGTAGGGAATTGGGTAATCAGAGCGTTGCTGAGCAATTCTTGCAGCGGCAGGATGCCTGGGCCCTGCTGCAGCAAGGTGTCCCCGCGGTTGTGCTGTCGAGCGCATTTGGCTCTGACATCGCGCTCAATAGCTATCTGGCTGAGCGCTATCACCTCCCCACGGACGAGATCGAGCGGATCGAGCTAGGCGGAGCAATCGACGATCTCCTGCTGCATGAGGAGCTGATCATGCGGGTGGTGGATACCGAGCTCTACCCAGCTCCCGGCGGATAGAGTTCGCGCCACCCCTAGCACCTGAAGCAAACTGCGGTTACATGGGCCGCCACGATTCTTCCTCTCGATTCAGAAAGTGGCATTTATGGACATTCCTCTCGGTCTGACATTCGACGACGTATTGCTGCGTCCGGCCGAAAGCGAAGTCTTGCCTAGCATGGCTGACACCAGCACTCGGCTGACGCGCGAGATTGCGCTCAATATTCCGATCCTGTCCGCTGCCATGGACACGGTGACCGAAGCCGACATGGCGATTGCTATGGCGCAGATGGGCGGGATTGGCGTGCTGCACCGTAATCTCGAGGTCGAAGAGCAATGCGCTGCGGTGCGCGCGGTGAAACGCTATGAAAGCGGGATGGTGGTCAATCCCATCACAATTGGCCCCGATGCGGTGCTGGGCGATGCTCAGGCACTGATGGAGCAGAACAAAATCAGCGGTATCCCGGTGACTGACCCCTCAGGCAAGCTGGTCGGGATCCTGACCAACCGCGACGTCCGCTTCGCCGAAAACCCCGGGCAGCCTGTGCGCGAGTTGATGACGACCGAGAATCTCGCGACCGTTCCGCTCGGCACCAGTCAGGACGAGGCGCGGCGCCTGCTGCATCAGCGGCGGATTGAAAAACTGCTGGTGGTCGACGAAGCCTATCGCTGCATTGGCCTGATCACGGTCAAGGATATCGAGAAGGCTGTGACCTATCCTGAAGCGACCAAGGACGCTGCCGGACGGCTCCGCGTTGCCGCTGCGACGACCGTGGGGGACAAGGGCTTTGCCCGAACCGAAGCGCTGATCGATGCGGAAGTCGATGTGGTGATCATCGACACCGCGCATGGCCACAACAAAGACGTTTCGCGCGCGGTTGAGCGGGCGAAGTCGCTGTCCAGTTCGGTCCAGATTGTTGCGGGCAATGTTGCCACTGCCGAAGCGACCCGTGCGCTGATCGATGCCGGTGCCGACGCAGTCAAGGTCGGGATCGGTCCAGGCTCGATCTGCACCACCCGCGTGGTTGCTGGCGTCGGCGTGCCGCAGCTGACAGCAGTGATGGAGAGCGCCGCCGAGGCCGCCAAATCGGGCGTTCCTGTGATCGCTGACGGCGGTCTTCGCACCAGCGGTGATGCCGCCAAGGCGCTGGCAGCAGGCGCATCGACCGTGATGGTCGGCTCGATGCTAGCCGGGACAACCGAAAGCCCGGGCGAGGTCTTCCTCTACCAGGGGCGCAGCTACAAAGCCTATCGCGGTATGGGTTCGGTCGGAGCCATGGCCCGCGGCAGCGCTGACCGCTATTTCCAGCAGGATGTTTCGGCGATGAAGCTGGTGCCAGAAGGGATCGAAGGGCAGGTGCCATTTAAAGGCCCGGCGTCTGACGTGGTCCACCAATTGGTCGGCGGGATCAAAGCGGCGATGGGCTACACCGGTTCCGCCACGATTGCCGATCTGCGCGAGCGAGCGAAATTCGTGCGGATCACCAATGCCGGCCTGTCCGAAAGCCACGTGCATGATGTCGCGATCACGCGTGAGGCTCCCAATTATCCGACACGCTAGTCATAGGCTGGGCCGTTGACGCCCTCCGCACGGGTTCAGGCCGCGATCGAATTGCTCGACGAGGTGATAGCGGCAGCAAAGTCCGACGGCGCGCCGGCGGATAGGATCATCGCGGCTTACTTCAAGCAAAGACGCTACGCCGGATCCAAGGACCGCCGCGCTGTGCGTGAGCTGCTCTATCAAGTGATTCGGACCTGTGGCGAAATCCCTGTCAGCGGACGCGCGGCGATGTTGGCCTTGGCACAGGACGACCTTAGCCTGGTCAGCCTGTTTGATGGATCAAACCATGGGCCCGAACCGATCGCGGAAAGCGAATCCCACGCCGCGATTGGTGTGGCGCCGGACTGGCTGGAAGATCGCCTTGAGCGATCCTCGGTCAACCGCGCCGCGCAATCCGCCTTGCTGGCGAGGGCACCGCTCGATTGCCGCGTGAACACACTCAAGGCGGATCGAGCTGCGCTGGATCTGCCCGAAGCAGGCGAGCATCTTGCCGCGCCGCAAGGGCTGCGCTTCGAAGCTGGAACGCCGGTTGAGCAATGGGAGGCCTACAAATCTGGCCAGATCGAGGTTCAGGACCATGGCAGTCAGCTGGTTTGCCTGGCTGCCGAAGCCACGCCTGGGGAAACCGTGATTGACTTTTGCGCGGGCGCAGGCGGCAAGACCCTGGCTTTGGCAGCGGCGATGCAAAACACAGGGCAATTGATCGCATGCGACACGGATCGAGCGCGCTTGTCTCGGCTTGGTCCGCGCGCCGTCAGAGCTGGCGTAACCATGGTGGAAACCCGCCTGCTCAATCCCAAGCGCGAGGGCGAAGCAATCCAGGACTTCGTCGGCGCAGCCGATATGGTGATGGTCGATGCGCCCTGTTCTGGCACCGGCACCTGGCGCCGCAAACCCGAAGCAAAGTGGCGCTTGTCCCCAGCTCGGCTTGACCGATTCGCGCAATTGCAGGACCATCTGCTCGAGACCGCTGCAGGATTTGTGCGGCCCGGGGGTAGGATTGCTTATGTTACTTGCTCGCTTTTGGATGATGAAGGGACCGATCGGATTGACCGATTTCTCTCCGATCATCCGCGGTTTAGCGCGCAAATGCTCGACCTTCCGGTGGGACGTTCGCATGGTCATGGTTATCGGCTCGAGCCGTTCCAGGACGGTACGGATGGATTTTTTATCGCCATCCTGCATTCATCGTGATAGCCGTAATCGGTATGGCTAAGCCTTCGTTAACCCGCTTGGCTGCTCTCAAGGAGATGCTCATGCGCTTCGCGCCCGCTGCCGCCGCTTTGTCTTTGGTTTTTGCTGCGACCTCGAGTGTTACGATCGCCGATGATCGCGCGCCCGATCCGCGCGCTGCAGCCTTGGTAGCGGAAGCAAAGGCGGCCCTGGCGGCGAACGACACACAGTCAGCCATCGATTCGCTCGAAGCAGCGCTGGCGGTTGATCCTGGACACACTCCGATCTTTCTCGAACTTGCAGAAGTGGCCAGGGTAGAGGGGCTGCAAGGCAAGGCGATCCGCTATTATCGCGAAGCACTGGCGCGCGATCCGGGCAATTTCGCCGCGATCTCTGGCGAAGGTGCTGCTCTGGTTGAAAAGGGTGCGTTGGAAAAAGCCAAGCGCAATCTTGCCCAGTTGCAGAGCCTCTGCGGCAGCACTTGCCCTGAAACGATCGCTCTGCGTTCAACCATCGCAACCGGCGCCGAAACTGGCACGCCGGGGCGTCTGGCGGTAGAGAATATCGCACCCGACGACAGCGTTGTATCCAACTGAACTCACAATCAGCATTGCCCCGGCAAGATCGCTGAGAAAGGCGAGGGACCATCATGCTTACATTGCATCACCTTGAGTATTCGCAGAGCTTCCGCGTGCTTTGGCTGCTCGAAGCACTTGGGGCCGAATACGATCTCAAGAGCTACAATCGTGACCCGGAAAGCAATCTCGCTCCGGCAGAATACAAGGCGCTTTCGCCCTTGGGCACGGCTCCGGTGATCACCGATGGCGATCTGGTGCTGGCGGAAAGCAATGCGATCATCGACTATATTCTCGACAGTTATCCGGAATCCTCATTGCGTCCGGGGGCAGGGCACAAGGATCGGGCTCGCCACCTATTCTGGTATCACGCCGCGCAAGGTTCGCTGATGTCGATCCAGAGCGTGGCAATGGTTCTGTCATTGCTCGAAACGCGCACGCCGTGGCCGATCAGCGCTCTGCTCAAGGCGATCTTTGGCCAGGTTCGTAAGCTGTTCGTCAATCCGCGGATCGAAGGGCTGCTCAAGCTGATGGAGAGCGACCTTGGCTCTCAACCCTTTTTCGGCGGCGACGAGCTTACAGGAGCTGACATCACCCTGGTTTATCCAATGATGGCGGCGCGCGATCGCGGCCTGTTTGCGGACGGCTTTCCCAATGTGAATGCCTGGTTTGAGCGGATCGAGGCGCTGCCATCGTTCAAGGCAGCGGTGGCCAAGGATGATCGGCCGCACATCGCCTTCCGGTTTGGCTGATCGTCAGATCAGACCGCTGAACTCGGCGACAATCTGCTCGTAGACCGCGCGTTTGAACGGAATGATTAGCTGCGGAAGCTGTTGAGGCTCGACCCAGCGGAAGGATTTGAACTCTGCCGGGTCATGCGCGTTGAGATCGATGTCAACATCGGAGCCTTTGAACCGGCCGAGATACCAATATTGCTCCTGCCCGCGATATCGACCTTTCCAGACCCGCCCGACCAGGTCTGGCGGCAGGTCATAGCGCAGCGGTTCGGACGTCCCCGTGATGATCTCGACCAGATCAGGGCCGACACCTGTCTCTTCCTGCAATTCCCGGATCGCAGCGTCGCGGTGGTGCTCACCCGGGTCGATCCCGCCTTGCGGCATCTGCCAATAGCCATGGGCGCGTGGATCAATCCGTTCGCCGACGAAGACCAGACCGTGCGTATTGACCAGCATAAAGCCGGCACAGGGTCGATAGGGAAGATCGCTCACTTGGGCTCGCTCCTGGCTCTAACCGAGCATCAATTTCATCGCGGCGATCATTCGTTCAAGATCGCCCTGGGTGCTCGGCACAGCCTGACGGATATTTGTGAAGGAATGGGTGACACCCTTCATTTCCAGAAATGTGTAGTCGACACCTGCCTGCGCCAAGGCCGCGCCGTAATCACGACCCGAATCGCGGATCGGATCGAGGCTGGCGGTGACCAGCACCGTCGGCGGTGCCTTGGAGTGGTCACCAAGGATCGGCATGGCGCGCGGATCGCTGCGATCGGGCGCATATTGCGCATCGAAGAACTCCACGGCTGCCTTGGTCAAGACAAAGCCATCAGCGAATTCTTCGAGACTGGCAGAGCCGATCGCATCGCTGGCGAGCGGGAAGATCGGGACCTGCAGCACCACCGGCACGTCAGCTGGACTGTCGGCCAGCAGTTGACCGACGGCGATGGTGGCGGTGCCTCCCGCGCTGTCCCCAATGGTGATCAGGCCGGTAGCTTCGCGCCCTAGTTCTGATGGGTGGGATGCGATCCAGCGGGTGGCCGCCTCGCAGTCAAGAATGGGTGCGGGGAAGGGTGCCTCTGGCGCTCGCCGGTAATCGACAGCGACCAGCGGCAAGTCCATTAGCGCGGCAATCTCGGTGCAGAGATTGTGATGGGTTTCGAGATCGCCAATTACGAAACCACCGCCGTGGTAGAAGGTGATCACGGGTCCAGCTTCGCGGCTCTCGCGCGCATCATAGAGGCGGAGCGGAATGTCGCCCTCGGGCCCTGGGCAGGAGAGGTCATGGATGATTTCCAGTTCCCGGGCGGGCCGGTCCGCCATGCCATGCAGCGCGACATAGGACGCGCGCGCTTCTTCCAAAGTCATGTCAGCGATCGACGGTCCGTCCATCGCCGCCAGTGCGCTCAGAAACGCCTGCATATCGGGCCGAACATATGCGCTCATCGTGAATCTCTCCCATCCGCTTTGGCACAGCGTTAGGCTGGTCAGTTGCAGATTACCACTCGCTTTGCGGAAGAATGCTGGGTAGGCGGGCGCAATGGATAATCTGACACACGGCCTGACCGGCGCGCTGATGGCGCAGACCGGCCTCAAGAAGAAGACCGGCCTTGGCATGGCGGCGCTGATCTTTGGGGCGAATCTGCCTGATCTCGACGTGGTTGGCCTGCTGTGGCTCGACAGCACCGAAGCGCTCGGTTTCCGCCGTGGTATCACCCACGGCCCGTTCGGGATCATGCTTCTGCCGATTGGCTTGGCGGCGCTGCTCTATTGGTTCGATCAATGGCAAGCCAAGCGCGGTAAGAGACCCGAGCAACGGCGACCGGTCAGCTTCAAATGGCTCTATATTCTCGGCGTGATCGGGGCGATCTCGCATTCGCTAATGGACTGGCTCAATGTCTATGGCGTGCGGTTCCTCTATCCGCTCGACAAGAGCTGGTATTATGGCGACACGCTGTTCATCATCGATGTCTGGCTTTGGGCCTTCCTCGCTTTGGCGGTGTGGTATTCGCTGCGGCGAGAGAAGCGCGCGCAAAATTGGCAGAAACCTGCGCAAGCGGCGGTTGTCGCAGTGCTGGTCTACTTCGGAGCCAACTGGGGCATCACGCAGAATGCCGAAGGGCCCAATGGAATGATGGCTGAGCCCTATCCCGACTTTGTGATCGGCTCGCCTCCCCCAGTCTATTCGTGGGAGCGCGAGCGGATCATTCAGGTGCGAGATGGACGGTGGTTTTCCAATTCCTGGCAGGGGGAGGAAATCACCAATGGCTATCGCAGCCCAGAGGGTGTGCAATGCGAAGTGCCGCCAGATGCGGCGGAGCAATCGAGCCAGGCAATGGGTTTCATGACTTGGTCGCGCGCGCCGATGGCGCTTCGTGCGGAAGATGGCTCAGTCACGCTGTTCGACGCGCGCTTCTATGATCCTCGCGCCCGGTTCCGGTTCTCGGTCGATCTGCCTGATGTCGAATGCGTGGAACTTCCCACACCCTGAGCGGGTTGTGAGCGCATGACGTCTCCTCAATTGGTGTGGCTGCGGCGCGATCTGCGTCTGGCTGACAATCCTGCTCTGTTCGAAGCGGCCCAGGCTGGGCCTGTGATCGCGATCTATGTGCTCGATGAAGAGGCTGCCGGGCACCACGCCTATGGCGGGGCTTCGCGCTGGTGGCTGCATCACTCACTGGCCGATCTGGGCAAGCGGCTTGAAGCCCTGGGATCGCGCCTGATCCTGCGGCGCGGGGAGAGCGTGGAGCAGCTGCTGGCCATAGCCAGCGAGGCAGGAGCGACCTCGGTCCACGCCAATCGCCATTACGAGCCATGGTGGCGCAAGGTGCAGAGCCGCTTGAAAGAGCAGATCGAACTGAAGCTCCATGACGCCAATTACCTGATGCCGCCGGGATCGGTCCGCAATGGCTCGGGCAATCCCTACAAGATCTACACGCCGTTCTCGAAGGCGACCTTGGCTCTGCTGCCGCCGCGCGACCTTGTGCCTGCTCCTCAGTTGTTAAAGGCTCCATCAAGCTGGCCCGCCAGCGAATCTCTCGATGATTGGGCTCTGCTCCCGAGCAAGCCTGATTGGGCAGGGGGAATGCGCGAGGCCTGGGAGGTCGGAGAACTGGCCGCGCATCAACAGCTCGATTGGTGGGTCGACCATGTCGACGACTATGAGGATCGCCGCAATTTCCCCTCGCTCGACAAGGTTTCGCGGCTGAGCCCCTATTTGCACTTTGGCGAGATTAGCCCGGTGCAGATCTGGCATCGCTTGAAGGACAAGAGCTCGCTGTGCTGGAGGGTGTTTGAGAAGGAGCTGATCTGGCGTGACTATGCGCAGAACGCGATCTGCCAGTTCCCATCCTATGCCAGTCAGAACTATCGCGATGAGTTCGACAAGCTCGTCTGGCGTGACCCTGACAGTGACGCACAAGCCGCCAAGGATATCAAAGCCTGGCAGACGGGCCAGACCGGCTATCCTATCGTCGATGCCGGCATGCGGCAATTGTGGCAGACCGGGTGGATGCACAACCGCGTGCGGATGATCACCGCGAGCTTCCTGATCAAGCATCTGCTGATCGACTGGCGCCACGGCGAAAAATGGTTCTGGGACACGTTGGTCGACGCCGACTACGCCTCCAACGCGACCAATTGGCAGTGGACCGCCGGTTCAGGTGTCGATTCCAACATGTTCGTCCGGATCATGGCCCCGCTTTCGCAAAGCGAGAAGTTCGACTGCGCAGCCTACATTCGTGAATATGTTCCTGAACTGGCCGGTCTGGACGAGCCATATTTGCATGACCCCGACGAATATGGCCGCCGACCATCAGCCTATCCCGGCAAGATCATCGGCCATCGCGAGGCGCGCGAAAGGGCGCTCGCGGCCTATAAGGAAATGAAGGCCGATTAGCTTGCGAGAGCACCTGCTTCTTGGGTAAGGGAGCGGCATGTCTTTGGAGGGGATCAGAGGCGAGCGATTGCTCACCGGCGGAGCGCGCTTTGCGAGCGCGCCGGGGCTGCTTTCGAGGCTGTTGGCGCCCGGTTTTGGCAAGATCCTCGATCGCCTCGATCAGGGAATAACAGCGGGGACATTGGTCGGCCATCTCCCCGATGGAACTACCCGCACTTTGGGCGGTCGCGCGCCCGGCTTTGAAGCGCAGGTCTGGCTCAAGGATTGGCGTCCGCTGCTGCGTCTGGCCAGTGACGGCGTGATTGGCTGGTACCAAGGCTATGAGGCCGGCGAGTGGGAAACCGACGACCTCACCAGCATGTTTGCGGTCATGGCTGCCAATGTCCGGACCCTTGGCAACACCGCGCGGACATCGGGCCCGTTCCGCCTAGCCGCATGGCTGGCCCATCGGGTCAACCGGAACAGCAAGTCTGGCGCGCTCCGCAACATCTCAGCGCATTACGATCTCGGGAATGACTTTTACGAGCAATGGCTCGATCCGAGCATGACCTATTCATCCGCGTTGAGATATGCGGATTGTGAGCTCGAGGTTGCACAGGCCCATAAACTCGAAGGCATTTCCAAGCGGGTTCCACCGTCTGGAAAGACACTCGAAATCGGTTGCGGTTGGGGCGCGCTGGCTGATCACCTGGCCAGCAAAGGACATGAGGTGACCGCGATCAGCCTGTCAGACGAGCAGCTGTCCTGGGCTCGCTCTCACACCAACAGGTCGATTAACTTCCGCAAGCAGGATTATCGCGATGTTGCTGGCCAGTATGATGCGATCGTCAGTGTCGAAATGGTTGAGGCGCTGGGTAGGGAATATTGGCCGACCTTCATGGATTGTGTGGCTCGCAATCTGAAAACCGGCGGGCGAGCCGCGATCCAGTATATCTCGATGGCAGATGACCTGTTCGATACCTACGCCAGCAATGTCGACTTCATCCAGGCCTATGTCTTTCCCGGCGGAATGCTGATCAAGACCAGCGAGTTCAGGGCTCTGGCGGCCGAACGCGGATTGGATTGGGCCGACCAGCACGACTTCGGGTTGGATTATGCCACGACGCTGGCCGAATGGCGCCAGCGGTTTGATCGGGCGGTCGATGACGGGCGTTTGCCAATCGGTTTTGACGATCGATTCATCCGTCTCTGGCGCTTTTATCTGAGCTATTGCGAAGCCGGCTTTAGAACCGGTAACATTGATGTTCACCAGGTCACACTGGTCAAAAACTAAAGCGAGAGGAATCCCCATGCAGTTCAAACCCGCTCTTATTGCGAGCGTTGCAGCGCTTGGCCTATTGGCTGCGCCAACGGTTCAGGCTGACGATCACGGTGCCAAGCCGTCGGAGAATCCTCCGGTTGAGCTGATCACGGTTCCTGAGCGTGATCCGGCCGAGCTGCAGGTCTTGTTCTGGAGCGACGAGGATCGTGTGGATCGATTCCGGGATATGGAAAGCTGGTTTGCTGGGCATGAAGTGGTGCCATCGTCGGCGCCTCGGGCCCTCCCTGAAGGCGATCCGCTGAGTCAGGAGCTTGCAAGTGAAATTCGCGCCGCAATGAAGAGCACAAAAGCCGCTGGCGTTATGGTGCTTCAGAACGGAAAGGTCAGACTTGAAGCTTATGGGCTTGGGTTCGGACCGTCTCAGCGCTGGACCAGCTTCTCGGTCGCGAAGAGCTTCACCTCGACCCTGCTTGGCGCTGCGGTGAAAGACGGCAAGATCGGCAGTCTCGATGACGACGTGACCAAATATGTCCCTGCGCTCGCCGGATCGGCCTATGACGGCGTGACCGTCCGGCAGATCGCGACCATGACCAGCGGGGTGGCCTGGAACGAGGATTACACCGATCCGAACAGCGACGTTGCGCAAATGAATCGCTTCGTCGTCGAATATGGTCCCGACGCGATTGTTGAGCAGCTCAAGCTTTTGGAGCGCGAGGCACCTGCTGGCGAGAAATGGGTCTACAAAACCGGTGAAACCAATCTGATCGGTTTGGTTATCGAGAATGCGGTCGGGATGTCGCTGGCTGAATATTCCCACTCAAAGATCGTAGAGCCGGCCGGGTTTGAGGGCGGCCTGTTCTGGATGGTCGATCCGCGCGGCGGCAATATTGGTGGCTGCTGTTTGTCCCTGAGACTGTCCGACTATGCTCGCATGGGGCAGTTCGCGCTCGAAGGAGGAGGGGACTCTGTTCCCGAGGGCTGGTTTGATGAGGCTGGCGGGCAATTGGTCGATTTCGAGAATGGCGGCTTTGGCTATGGCTACCAATGGTGGACCTATCCCGGCGGCAATTATGGAGCGCAGGGAATCTTCGGACAGTCGATCACAATTGTTCCGGAGATGCAGACCGTCGTGGCTGTCGTCAGCAATTGGAGCACTGCAACGAGCAGTGATCACCGCGCGACCTGGGGCGCCTTGTCGGCCAAGATTGCCGCAGCCAAATAGGCTCGACCGCGCTCCACCCAGCGCGGACACCCTTGACGCCGGTTAGATCGCCGCGCGGTGAATCCCTGTGTTGCTGTAGCGCTGCAGGATATTGTCGTGAACGATCGGGCTCAGCAACTCCTCGAATGCACAGCCGACAATGCAATTGTCCCACCACACCACCTGGCTCTGGAGCGATTCCAGGCCGGGGAGGGTCAGCCAGCAGATCTGGCCTTCGTGCATGCGGTTGATTGACGCCGCCGAAAAACCAGAGATCGACAGGTCATGGACGACGGTCTGAAAGGCGCGGCCGCCCGAGACGCGCAGGGTGGCCGGGATCGTCAGTTTTGTGCGGGGACCGCAGCGATCTTCTTGCGCTGCGACAGAATATGATTCGCGTTCTTTCTGCATTCAAATTGCCCTTGTCCGATCAGCGTGGGTGGTCTCTTTGCCGATGGTCTGGACAAGGGGTATTGCGTAGTGGGCATTGCCACGGGATTGCAGAGATTGGTTACCCGATATTAACCAGGATTTTCGACGCGCTCGCGATGGCCGGTCGCAAAATCTTCCAACAGCAGAGCCACCATGCGCTCAGCCACCGCTTCAGGCGGTTTGACAGTCTCTGGATCTTCTCCGGGATAGGCTCTGGCCCGCATGCTGGTGCGGGTGGCACCAGGATCGATAATCGCCACGCGAATTGCGCTGAGCTTCTCGACTTCGGCGGCATAGCATTCGAGCAGATTGTCGAACGCGGCCTTGCTTGAACCATAAGCAGACCAGAATGGCCGCGGTGATGCGCCAACGCTGCTCGTTAGGCCAAGCACGCGGCCGGCTTCGGCGCGTTTCAACATCGGGTCAAACGCCGCGAGCAAGGCCTGCGTTGCCGAAACATTGGTCAGCAGGGCCTGGCTGAACTGCTTGGGATCGATCTGGGTAACCGGTGTTAGCTCTGGCAGATAGGCTGCTGAAAGAACGAGATAATCAATCGCCTCCCAGCGGCCGGACACGGCCTTGGACAGTCTAACCACCGCATCAGATTCGGTGAGGTCAATCGGCGCTATGGTCGAAGTGCCGTCAGAGGCGTGAATGACGTCTTCAACTTCTTCCAGGCCTTTGACGTCCCTCCCGACGAGGATCACGTGGACACCAGCAGCTGCGAGCGCCTTTGCTGTGGCCGCGCCAATTCCTTTGGAGGCACCGGTAACGATGGCGGTCTTACCCGCCAGTGGCTTGGTTTCGGACATATCAGGCTGCCTTTGGGTCAGCGAAGGGGAGCTGCGCCGCGTCTTGCTCGCTCATGGCGAGATCGGTCAGCGAAGTGGGGTAGTCGCCTGTAAAGCAGGCATCGCAGAATTGCGGGCATTGGGAATCGCGCCCATCTGCTCCGACGGCTCGATAGAGACCGTCGATCGAAATGAAGGCGAGACTGTCGGCGCGGATAAATTCGCGCATTGGCTCAAGCTCCATCCGAGCCGCCAGCAGCTTTGAGCGCTCGGGTGTGTCGACACCGTAGAAACAACTATGCGCGGTCGGAGGGCTCGCCACGCGGAAGTGCACTTCACTTGCACCGGCTTCGCGCATCATCTCGACGATCTTCATGCTGGTTGTTCCGCGCACGATGGAATCGTCAATCAGCACGATCTTCTTGCCAGCCACCAGATTGCGATTGGCGTTGTGCTTGCGCTTCACACCAGAGTGGCGCGCGCTGTCAGACGGCTGAATAAAGGTCCGACCGACATAGTGCGAGCGAATGATGCCCAGTTCAAACGGCAGGCCCGATTCCTGGGCAAATCCGATCGCTGCCGGGACGCCGCTGTCAGGAACAGGAACCACCAGATCGACATCGCACGGCGCCTCGAGCGCCAATTGAATGCCGATAGCCTTGCGCGCCTCATAGACGCTGTGCCCCGCGAAGAAGCTGTCGGGGCGACTGAAATAGACATGCTCGAATATGCAGGGCCGCGGGGCGGGGCTGCCAAACGGGTGGACGCTGCGAATCTCTCCTGAGAAATCGACCTGCAGCATCTCGCCTGGCTCGACTTCGCGGATCAAGTCGGCGCCGACTACGTCAAACGCAACGCTTTCGCTGGCGAACAGGATCGCATCGCCCATCCTACCCATTACCAAAGGTCGAATGCCAAGCGGGTCGCGGCAGGCGATCATGCCCTCCGGCGTCATCACGATCAGGGCATAGGCGCCTTCAACCAGGCGCAGAGCATCAATCAGGCGGTCCGCCACTGTCGGATAGCGACTGGTCGCGACCAGGTGGATGATGACTTCGGTGTCGGAGGTCGACTGGAAGATTGAGCCGCGCCCGACCAGATCTTCGCGCAGTGCCATGGCATTGGAGATGTTGCCATTGTGCGCGACCGCGAATCCTCCGCTGGCCAATTCCGCGTAAAGCGGCTGCACATTGCGCAGACCGGCCCCGCCGGTGGTCGAATAGCGGACATGACCAGCGGCCATGGTTCCAGGAAGTTCCGCAATGGCTTCCGATGAAGAGAAATTCTCGGCGACATGACCGAGGCCTCGGCGGGAGAAGAACTCATTGCCATCAAAGCTCGTAATACCAACCGCTTCCTGACCACGATGCTGCAGGGCGTGAAGCCCGAGCGCGGTCGCTGCTGCAGCATCGGAAGCGTTAATGGCGCCAAAGATTCCGCATTCCTCGCGGAGTTTGTCACCGTCCTCATCCAGAAATGGGTGCGTGAAATTCATGGCCGACTTGTCCCGCTGCGCCACACCGCCAGTGGCCGATGCTTTGACCTTGTTACGTAACAATTACAAGGCCAGATCGGTCCCGATCACCTGCTTTTTCTCACAGCCCAGCAGACGCGATCATTTGCGCCCCGCCGCTGAGGCCCTTAAAGCTTCCGTTCAGTATATTCTGTTAGAAGCGCAGGGCTTTGATTCTAACTCCTTTCGAACGGATGATCGCCAAACGCTACCTCTTGCCCGGCAAGGGGGAGGCTTTCATTGCGCTTGTTGCGGGAATTTCCGTCGGAGTCGTGATGCTTTCGGTTGCCATGCTGGTGGTCGTGATGAGCGTCATGAATGGCTTCCGAGCCGAACTGCTCGACAAGATTGTGGGCCTCAACGGACATGCGATCGTACAGGCTTATGGCGGCCGTCTCGACAATTGGGAAGGTGTTCTTCAGCAGGTCCGTGAAACTGATCGGGTGGTTGATGCCTCGCCCTTGATTGAGCAGCCCTTGCTGACCAGCTTCAACGGCCGGGTTGAGGCCATTCTGGTTCGTGGCAATACGATGGAGGATATCGCCGAGCTCAATGAGAAAGTGGTGTTCGGCGATCTTGGGCAGCTCCAGCCCGGGGCAAGCAAGGTCGCGATTGGCGTTCGACTGGCGCAGAACATTGGCGCGCGTGTGGGCGACACAATCACCATTATCAATCCCCAGGGGCGGACGACCCCCTTCGGCACAGTCCCGCGGCAAATCGGCTATGAGGTGGCTGCGATCTTTGAAGTGGGGATCTACGACTACGATCAAGCCTTCGTGGTAATGCCAATGCAGGATGCGCAGACCTTGCTGCTGATCGGCGATACGATCGGGATGATCGAGGTGACCGTCGACGATGCCGATGACGTCGGAGAGATCCTTGAACCGATCGAACAGAGCCTGGTCGGGCGCGCGATTGTTGCGGATTGGAAGACGATCAACTCGACCCTGTTCGAAGCTTTGCAGGTCGAACGGGTAGCGATGGCCTTCGCGCTCAGCTTTATGGTGCTGGTGGCGGCATTCAACATCTTGTCGAGCTTGGTCATGCTCGTCAGAGCAAAGACTCGCGACATCGCGATCATGCGAACCATGGGGGCAACCCGACGAAGCCTGACCAAGATTTTCGTCACGACCGGGTTCACGGTTGGGGCAATCGGCACTGTATTCGGTTTGGCACTGGGTTTCCTGGTGTTGTATTTCCGCGAACCGATCGTTTCTTTCATCGCCTGGTCAACTGGCCAGCAGATCTGGGACCCGGAAGTGCGATTCCTGTCGACTCTGCCATCCAAGACCGATCCCTGGGAGATCGTCGGGATAATTGCCTTGGCATTGATCCTTAGCTTCCTCGCTACGCTTTACCCGGCCTTGAAGGCCAGCAGCACCGACCCAGTGCAGGTCCTGCGCTATGAGTGAGCACGGCCCGATCGCGAGCCTCAAGGGCGTCAAACGCTCGTTCGAACAGGGCGGCGAGCGGATCGAAGTGCTGCGCGGCGTCGATCTGGAAATCGCGAGTGGTGAGATTGTTGCTCTGCTTGGGCCGTCGGGTTCGGGCAAGTCGACCATGCTGCAAGCGGTCGGCTTGCTTGAGGGGGGCTTCGAAGGCTCGATTGCGATCGCGGGCCAAGCGGCAGAAAAGCTCGCGAGCGACAAACGCACGCAGCTCCGCCGGGAGCATCTTGGCTTCGTCTATCAGTTCCACCATCTCCTGCCAGACTTTGACGCGCGCGAGAATGTCGTGATGCCCCAGATGATCGCAGGCGAGCAGCGCGAACTGGCCGAGCAGCGGGCCGATCATCTGCTGACCAACCTTGGGCTCGGCCATCGGCTGACGCATAGGCCCAGCCAACTCTCTGGTGGAGAGCAGCAGCGGGTGGCGGTGGCTCGCGCGCTGGCGAACCGACCAACTCTGGTTCTGGCCGATGAACCAACCGGCAATCTTGATGAGACCACCTCGGATACGGTTCTTGGGCAATTTCTTGAGCTGGTTCGCGGTGAAGGCAGCGCAGCGCTCGTCGCCACACATAATGAGCGCTTGGCCGCACGCATGGATCGGGTTGTTCGGCTGCACGATGGCGTCTTGATGTAGGCCGTTCACCTGATCGTCATTGGGTTTTGTCGAAATTGATCTGAGGCAGGCCCGATTTTATGCAATATGCCGCCATCTCAAAGGGGGAGAGATAGAATGCTTTTCACTACTGCCGGAATCATTTTGCTTCAGGCCAGCACTCCGGCTGCGTCGCAGACGGCGCCGCCCAACCAACCGGTTCAAGCCTGCTCAACGCCATTGCATGCAGGATTCGATTTCTGGGTCGGAGAATGGGAGGTGGTCCAGGCAGGTCAGGACACCAAGATCGCCGATAGTCGGATCGAGCGAAAACATGGTGGCTGCGCCGTGGTCGAAAGCTGGATGCCGCTCAATGGACGCGGCGGCACAAGCCTCAATCATGTCGATCTCGCCTCTGGTCAATGGAAGCAAAAGTGGGTCGGCTCCGGTCCTCACGCGGTCGAATTTTCCGGTGGGCCAACGGCGGACGGTATGGTGCTGACCGGGTTCTGGCAGGATTTCAATGGTCCGGGACGAAGCGCTACAGTGCGGATGACCTACACGCTCAACTCTGATGGAAGCGTACGCCAATTTGGCGAAGCGTCGCTCGATCACGGTGTTACATGGCAATCCAGCTTTGACTTGCTATATCGACCCAAACCCAAGGCCGACGAATAGTCCAGCAGGAAGACCCAATGACCACAATTGCCGATTTTACTGTCACCACCAACCGTGGTGAGGAGCTCAACCTGTCCGACAAGCAGGGCACGGTCCTGTTGGTGGTCAACACCGCGAGCAAATGCGGATTTACGCCGCAATACGACGGGCTCGAGAAGGTCTATCAGCAGTTCAAGGACCGTGATTTCGAAGTGCTGGGCTTTCCATGCAATCAGTTTGGCGCGCAGGAACCGGGCAATGCCGACGAGATCCAGGAGTTCTGCAAGGTCAATTTCGGGGTCACTTTCCCGCTGATGCAGAAGATTGAGGTGAACGGACCCAACGCGTCCTCGCTGTATGACTGGATGAAGGGTGAGGCCAAGGGATTGATGGGCTCAAGCTCGATCAAATGGAACTTCACCAAATTCCTGATCAATCGCGATGGTGAGGTGGTCAAACGCTATGGCCCGCAGGACACGCCTGCGCGGATAGCGAAAGATATCGAGAAACTGTTGTGACCAGTTCGTCATCCCAGCGAAAGCTGGGATCTAATGTAACTTGCTGACGCCAAATCGACCGGAGATGCCAGCTTTCGCTGGCATGACTTTATCAGTTTTTCTGTGGACGCCACCCTTGGCGTGACGGAGCCTTCCTAGCATAGTGTCCGGATGCCCTTCGCTCCGTTCGTTCCTCTACGCGTCCTGTCTTCCTATTCGATGCTCGAAGGAGCGATCGATCCCAAGGCCATAGCAAAGCTGGCGAAAGAGCGCGGTTTTCCCGCGATCGCGATCTGTGACCGCAACGGCCTCTATGGGGCTGTCATGTTCGCTTCGGCCTGCAAGGGAGAGGGGGTTCAGCCAATTATCGGAACTCTGGTTGGCGTTGCGCGACCTGGATCGGAAGAACGCGAGCGAGTTATCGTCGATTACTTGCCGCTCTTTGCGCAGGACGAAATAGGCTATGACAATCTTTGCCACCTCGTTTCGAAGGCGCATCTGGATCGTCCGCTTGAGCTCGAGCCGCATGTCCGGCTGAGCGATCTTGAAGGCTATAGCGATTGCCTGATCGCGCTGACTGGCGCGGGTGAGGGCGGGCTGACCCGAATGCTGGCCGAGGGGCAGATCCCTGCCGCCGAAGCCTATTGCGAACGTTTGCAGGCGCTGTTTCCTGATCGACTCTATATCGAGATTGCGCGCCATGGTGATCCGGCCTGTGAAGCCGCAGAAGAGGCGTTGATCGACCTCGCGTATGAACGCGATTGGCCCCTCGTTGCTACCAATCCAGCCAATTATTCTGAGCCGCATATGCACAAGGCGCATGATGCGATGCTGTGTATTGCCGGTTCGACCCATATCGAGGCGGAAGACAGGGCGCATTCCAACGCACAAGCCTTTGTGAAGTCGGCGAGCATGATGGAGGAAGTGTTCGCTGACTTGCCGGAGGCAATGGCGAACTCACTGGTGATCGCTCAACGCTGTGCCTATGCGCCGCCTTATCGCGATCCAATCCTGCCAAGCCTGGCAGGCGATCTTGCGGGTGAGGCCAAAATGCTGGCTGAAGAATCGCGCAAGGGGTTGGAAGCGCGACTGGAACCCTATGGCGAAATGTCGGAGGATGAGCGCAAGGTCTATTTCGACCGGCTCGATTATGAGATCGAGATTATCGTCAACATGGGATTCCCGGGGTACTTTCTGATCGTTGCTGACTTCATCCAATGGGCCAAGGACCAAGGCATTCCCGTTGGCCCGGGTCGTGGCTCGGGTGCAGGGTCAATCGTGGCTTGGGCGCTGACCATCACCGATCTCGATCCGATCAAGCTGGGGCTGCTGTTCGAGCGCTTTCTCAACCCCGAACGTGTGTCGATGCCCGACTTCGATATCGATTTCTGCGAAACCCGGCGGGGAGAAGTGATCCGCTATGTTCAGCAGAAATACGGCGATGATCACGTTGCTCAGATCATCACCTTCGGAAAGCTCAAGGCCCGCGCTGTATTGCGCGATTGCGGTCGTATTTTGCAGATGAGCTATGGTCAGGTCGATCGTCTCTGCAAAATGGTGCCCAACCATCCGACCGATCCCTGGTCACTGCCGCGCGCGCTCAATGGCGCTGCCGATTTCAAGCGCGAATATGACAATGACGATGAGGTCAAACGCCTCGTCGATCTGGCCATGCAGCTCGAAGGCCTGCCGCGCAATTCGTCGACCCACGCCGCCGGCGTCGTGATCGGCGATCGACCCCTGGCGCAGCTTGTCCCGCTCTATCGCGATCCGCGCTCGGACATGCCGGTCACGCAGTTCGACATGAAACATGTCGAGAGCTCAGGCCTTGTGAAATTCGACTTTCTCGGGCTCAAGACTTTGTCGGTGCTGCGCAAGGCGGTTGACCTGCTCGAGTTGCGCGGCATCGAGATAGACCTCGGCCAATTGCCGCTCGACGACACCGCAGTCTACGATCTCATGCAAGGCGGCAACACTGTCGGTGTGTTCCAGCTGGAATCGGAAGGCATGCGGCGGACACTGAAGGCGGTGAAGCCGAGCAATTTCGGTGACATTATCGCGCTGGTTTCGCTCTATCGCCCAGGTCCGATGGATAACATCCCCTTGTTCGGCCAACGCAAGGCGGGCGAAGTCCCGATCGAATATCCGCACCCCAAGCTCGAAGGCATTCTGGCCGAAACTTACGGGATTTTTGTCTACCAGGAGCAGGTCATGCAGGCTGCGCAGATCCTGGCAGGCTATTCGCTCGGTGACGCGGACCTGTTGCGCCGCGCCATGGGCAAAAAGGTCCAGGCCGAGATGGACAAGCAGCGCGGTCGCTTTGTCGAGGGCTGCAAGGAAGTGTCGGACATTGATGCCAAACAAGCCAACGAGCTGTTCGATTTGATCGACAAGTTCGCGGGTTATGGCTTCAACAAATCCCACGCGGCGGCCTATGCGCTGCTGGCCTATCAAACAGGCTGGCTCAAAGCACATTACCCGGAGGAATTCTACGCTGCCTCAATGTGCTTCGACTTGCACCAATCGGAAAAGCTCAGCGTGTTTGTCGACGATGCCCGGCGTTATCCCAACGAGGCTGGTGGCGTCGCAGTCCTGCCTCCTGACATCAACGCCTCCGATGCGCGGTTCACGGTTGAACAGACCGATCACGGCTACGCCGTGCGCTACGCCTTGGCGGGGATCCGTAATGTTGGTGAGAAGGCGATGGAATCGATCGTTGAAGAGCGCAAGGCGAGCGGGCTGTTTGAAAGCCTCAAGGACTTGTTCGAGCGCATGCCTCAGGGGTCAATGAACCGCCGGCAATTGGAAGGTCTCGCCTGTGCCGGGGCGCTTGATGGCCTTGAGCCCAACCGGGCCGCTGTATTCGAGAATGCCGACATGCTGCTGGCCGTAGCGGACGCGGCATTGCGCGAACGTACGAGTGGGCAGGGCGGTCTGTTTGGCGGCGAGGATTCCCCTGATCAGGATTTGCGGCTCGCTCCGACCGAGCCATGGAGCCGAACCGAGCAGATGGCCAAGGAGCGCGAGAACTTCGGCTTCTATTTCTCTGCCCATCCGGTGCAGCAATATCGTGATGTGGCTTCTGCCAATGGCGCGCGGACCTATCAGAACTTGATGGAGGCTGGGGCGCCTCCAGGAGGTCGAGGTCACGCGGTGATGGCCGCGATGGTCGAAGGAATGAACAAGGCTCGCACCAAACGAGGGGGCGAGTTCGTTCGGGCAGACTTCTCCGATTCCTCCGGTCAATTCTCGGCCGCCTGTTTTGAAGAAGCTCTGGTTCCCTCGTTTGAGCGCTGGGCTGCAGATGGGACGTGCCTCTTGCTCAATGTAGAGCTTGATTCTCCCAATCCTGGCGAACCGCCGCGCCTGACTGTGCGCGGAGCAAGACCGCTTGAAGAGGTGAGTGGATCGACTGCGATGACATTGAGTCTGGAGCTGCGAAGCGTTGAAGCCCTGGCGGACATCAAACTGGAATTGACCCGATCGGACGATGCGCCGGGCGAAGTCATCGCCAAGGTCTGGCTCGACGGCGATCAAGCAGTGAGGGTGCGTCTAGGCAGCGATTTCGTGCTCAGCGGTGAGCTGGCCGAACGATTGGCGACGATCGAGGGAATCGAGAACGTCGAGCTCAAACCTCGGCGTGGGCGCCCCAGTCTCAAGCTGGTCGCCTAGCAGCAAATCTGCGTCAGAAGCGATTGCCAAGAGCCGTTCCGCTCGGCATGACACTCTGCGAAATCTGAAACCAAGAGCATTCAACCAGGAGAGAGATGACCATGCTCGGAGCCATGCAAGACTGGACCATGCGGGTGACCGCAGTGATTGACCACGCCGCGCGCGAAGCGGGTGAGCGGGAAATTGTGACGCGCTGGGCCGATGGCAATGAGACGCGCACCAATTGGGCGGGTATCCGGGCCGATGCGCTCAAAATGGCGCAGGCGCTGCAGGCTATGGGAATCAAACCGGGGGATCGCGTCGCGAGTCTGGCGATGAACCACTCTCGGCATCTGGTCAGCTGGTATGGCGTGGCAGGTGCGGGCGGGGTGCTCCACACCGTCAACCCGCGGCTGTTTGACGATCAGCTGGAATACATTGTCAATCATGCCGAAGATCGCGTGCTGTTCTACGATGCCGCGTTCCAACCAATCGTCGACAAGATGAAGGCCAAATGGACCACGGTAGAGCATTACATCTGCTACGATTCCGCCGAGCACAGCACTTCGTTCGAAGACTGGATCGGTGAGCAGGACGGTGACTTCGAATGGGTCACCGGCAGCGAGCGCGATCCCTGTATGCTTTGCTATACCAGCGGCACGACGGGCAATCCCAAGGGTGTTCAGTATGAGCATCGCTCAACCGTGATGCACGCTTTGGCCGGCCTGCAACCGGCTGCTTTCAACTTCAGCGCGTCTTCAGCAATGTTGCCGGTCGTCCCGATGTTCCATGCTGCCAGCTGGGGGCTGCCCTATTCGGGCGCGATGGCGGGGATCAAGTTCGTCTTTTCAGCGGTCAATGACCCGGCCGTCTTGCACAGACTGATGATCGATGAAGGCGTAACCGACAGCGCCGGTGTTCCGACCGTCTGGCTGGCGCATTTCCAATATTGCGACAAGGAAGGGATCGACCTCCCGCCGCTCAAGGCTGCGACGATCGGCGGTTCGGCCTGTCCGCGCTTCATGATCGAACGCCTGATGAAGAACGGCACTCGGGTCCAGCATGCCTGGGGCATGACCGAAACCTCGCCGATTGGCACTGTCGGCGGTCCGACCTGGGATTGGGATCAGCTCAGCTTTGAAGAGCGGGTCGACAAGACCGCGATGCAGGGCCGTCCGATCTTTGGCGTCGAATTGCGCATCGTCGATCTCGACGACATGGTCACCGAACTGCCGCGCGACGGCACGACCTCGGGCGCGCTGCAGATTCGTGGACCGTGGATCATCAAGCGTTATTTCAAGGCAGACCAGGACGCTGCCAATAATGAAGGCTGGTTCGACACTGGCGACGTTGGCATCATTCATCCCGACGGCACGTTGCAACTGACCGATCGCACAAAGGATGTGATCAAGTCCGGCGGCGAGTGGATCAGCTCGGTCGAGCTCGAGAATGCTGCGGTTGGTCACCCTGACGTGGCCGAGGCAGCCTGTGTTGGCATGCCGCATCCCAAATGGGATGAGCGGCCGGTGCTGTTCGTGATCAAGAACGAAGGCGCCGAGGTGAGTGGTGAGGACATCATCGATCATCTCAAACCGCTGATCGCCAAATGGTGGCTGCCCGATGCGGTCGAATTCGTCGACGACATTCCGCACACCGCGACCGGCAAGATCTCGAAGAAGGACCTGCGCGACCGCTACGCCGATTACACGCTGGAGGCCTAGCCAAGAAGGTCACCCCAGCGAAAGCTGGGATCTAGGGCCAGTTCGCAATGCGCTTGCCGCTCTAGACCCCAGCTTTCGCTGGGGTGACGGGTAGGAGAAGACAATGACCCAGTTTTATATCGATCCGTCCAAGCCCAATTGGCAGGCATTCAAGGATCTCCCGCGCGACGAGCCGATCCATATGCTCAACCTGCTGCGCTATCGTGAGCTGGCGGAATACCCGGAAGGTCATCAGCATCACGGCAATGGCTGGAGCGGGCGGCGCGCCTATCAGGAATATGGGACGACCTCGGGCCCAATTCTCCGCAGAGTCGGCGGGCAGATCGTCTGGCGCGGAGCCTTTAAGACCATGGTGACCGGGCCGGGCGACAAGGACTGGCACGATGGCTTTGTGGCGCAATATCCGAGTTCCGCCGCGTTTCTGGAGATGGTCTCGGATCCTGACTACCAGATAGCGGTGCAGAACCGCACAGCGGCGCTGATCGACAGCCGGTTGATGCGGTTTATGCCGGGCGAGGCCGGTGAGGGGTTTGGTTAGTAGCTTCCTTGCTTTTAGAGAAACTCCTTCACAAGAGGAATGGTCATCTGTTCCACCGGATTGGGGTATCTTCCAAAATGGGTATGCTCTCCAGCATCAAAGGCCTCATAAACCTCGGTGACAATGGATGCATGCTTCCGAGGTAGTTGGTTGCATGCTTCGTGCGTGATCAACAAATGCCAAACATCGTTTGCAATCTCATCCGCCAGTTCAAACGAGATTTCGGACCGATTAAATCGGAACGCGGCCTGGTGCGCGAGACTTGATAGAATTGGCCCCACTTCTTCGCCTAAGAGCCTTCTAAGTTCTTCATCGGTTCTTGAGCCCTGGCTCTTCCGAATGGCACTCAGATGCTCTTCAAGATGTAGGTCAACGAAATTGGCTTCTTGCAATGGAGGGCCATCCGCGAGATTGGCAACGTAGTCCATAAAGATCGCTTCGAGATCAACAGCCATATTTTCCCATTAGTCGAGGGTCATAAATGCCGCAATTGACCGGCGATCTCGGTCGGCCGGTGAGCTGGTTCACCCAATTGTCTCGGATTGTCCCTAATCCATGTTTGCCAGGTGCGAGCTGAAGTCGCGCATGACGCTTTCGAAGACCGAAATCTGGAATGCGAGGTTATCGAGCGTGATCCCGCGATTGAGGATCACATAGCTCTTTATGACGTATTGGCCGCTGTCGTTTCGGACTGCCGCGGCCGAATTGTAAGTCAGATTGAAAGAGCGGACGTGTTCATCAATCGCATAAGTCTCGCGACCCTCAGGCGGGGTAAAGAATCCAGCAAGCAAGAGCCCAGCACAGTCTTCTGCATTGCAAGCCGTGCGAACAAGCATAGCTCTGAGACCGTTTGAGAACGAGGCTCTATAAGTCTTCTCGCGCCCCTCGAACTGAGTGAACACTGCCCTGGCCTGCTCAGACGCAATTTGCAGGTCGCCTTCACTAATCGTCGAAACCTGGCGCGATAGGTCCACCTCCTGAGCCGAAGCCACGCTTCCGGTCGATAGGGTTACGGCGCAAGCTGCAGTAAGCAGCAAAGTTCTCAATGACATCAATTGGCCTCTCCTCAAGCGAGAACGTTAGCCAGACACGAACAACCGAGCAACTGGTCACAACAACCGCAATTGACCGCCGATCTCGGGCGGGCGGAAGTACGAGCAATCGAGCTCAAACTTGACTTTGCCGATCCCGGCTCGCTTGCAGGCGATCCGAAAGCGGGTGCGGAACAGCTCGGCCCAGACACCGCTGGGCCGCATCCGGCTGAAGAAATTGGGGTCATTGTCCTTACCGCCTCGGATTGAGCGCACGATGCTCATCACTTTTCCGGCCCGCTCGGGATAGTGGACCGCGAGCCACTCGCCAAACAGCGGCGCAACCTCGTGCGGCAAGCGCAGCGGGATCCAACCTGCGCTCATCACGCCGAGCTCGCCCGCGCGAGCAACTATTGCCTCCATGAATTCGTCGGTGATTGCGGGAATGATCGGTGACGTGGAGCAATGGGTCGGCACGCCAGCTTCGACCAGACGGCCCAATGCAGCAAGTCGCTTGGCTGGAGCAGCGCAGCGCGGCTCGAGCTTGCTTGAGAGCTTGGGGTCGAGCGTGGTGACCGAGATCGCCACCGCGACCAGATTGCGCTGCGCCATCTCTTCGAGCAGGTCGATATCGTCGACCACCCGGTCAGACTTGGTTGTAATCGTTACCGGATGCCGCGTTTCGAGACAAATCTTCAGGATCTCGCGGGTGATGCGATAGCGGCGCTCAATCGGTTGATAGGGGTCGGTGTTGGTGCCCAGCGCAATCGGGCGAGGGCGATACTTGCGCTTGGCCAGAGTGGCGCGCAGCAATTCCCCGGCATTGGGCTTGGCGAACAGCTGCGTTTCGAAATCAAGGCCGGGCGAGAGATCGTGATAGGCATGGGTCGGCCGCGCAAAGCAATAGACGCAGCCATGCTCGCACCCGCGGTAGGCGTTGATCGAGCGATCAAATGGGATATCGGGCGATTGGTTGAAACTGAGGATGGTTTTTGGATGCTCCTCAGTCACGTTAGTGCGCAGCTTTATTGGCGGGCCGTCGAGGCTTTCGACATAGTCGCGCCAATCGCCATCCGCCTCGCGCTCGGCCAATCCGAACCGGGTTGAGGTCTCAGCCGATTGCGCGCCGCGCCCTGCGACAGGACTGTGCTTGTGCTGTACCATGAGGAGAACATAAGAGGAACAAATGGAATTGTGAAGATCAAATAGCCCCTCCTCCCTGACGAGGGGGTTGGGGGTGGTGACATCGGCGGCCGAGTCTATCGACTCGCAACCGCCCCTCGATCCTCTCCTTGGCAAGGAGGGGAGGATTCAATCGGACGTTTTCCTACTCACAGCAATGCTGCCATGACCTCTTCAGCTCTCGAAACTCTCGCAGAACCACTCAAAAGAGTTGGAGAAGTGTCAGCCGGGTGAATCGATATCAAGCTTCTGATAATAAAGAAACAGTACGCAATCCCACTGCTTGACACTCTGCCAATGTGTCAAGCACGCATCAGCTCTCGGTCAGGCGCGGCATCAGCTCGACGAAGTTGCACGGACGATTACGGCTGTCGAGTTGCTCAGCCAGAATTCCGTCCCAGCCATCCTTCACCGCACCGTTTGAGCCCGGCAGAGCGAACAGATAGGTGCCGCGCGCGACAATCGCGCAGGCACGCGACTGGACCGTGCTGGTGCCGATGGTCTGATAACTCAACCAGCGGAACAGCTCGCCAAATCCGGGAATGTCGCGGCCACCGCCGCTGGCCTTGATGATCTCGAAAGCTTCGGGGGTGACATCGCGGCCAGTCAGGCCAGTGCCGCCGGTGCTGACAATCGCATCGACCTGGGGGTCATCGATCCAGACGTTGAATTGTGCGGCGAGCATTTGAGCATCGTCCTTGACGATCGTACGCGCAGCCAGACTGTGCCCGGCGTTCGTTATGCGATCGACCAGGATGTCGCCCGACGTGTCAGTATCGGGTGTTCGCGTGTCTGAAACGGTCAGCAGAGCGATCTGGATCGGCGTGAATGTCTTGCTCTCGTCGATCGCCATGTTGCTTGCACCTTTCCGCTAGTTTTCAACCTTTAGCTGAGCGGTGTGGGTGATAGCGTGATGCGGAAACTCTGGCCAGCGGCCTTGTGCCAAGGCCCGACGGCTTGGCGAAGCTACGCCGGCAGCGCGCTCATACATCCAGTAATTGCGCATCACGATCGCGACATAGCCGCGGGTCTCCCAATAAGGGATCGACTCCATATAGAGCAGCGGATCGTTGAAATCGCGGATCTCATAGTTCCAGCGGCTCACTGGTGTAAGGCCAGCGTTGTAGGCGGCCATGATCTTGGGCAATTGGCCCCCGGTCGCGGCATTGTCGCGCAGCATTTCGAGGTGGCGCTGACCATAGGTCAGATTGACTTCCGGATCGTTCAGATCGGCATAGCTTGCGCCGAGATTGAGGCGACCAGACCAATCGCGGGCAGTCCCCGGCATGATCTGCATCAGTCCGCGCGCATTGGCCGGGCTGACAGCGCCGGCGCGGAAGTTCGATTCCTGCAAGGCGTGGGCAAAAGCGAGAGCCGGATCGACCCGCCAACCGGTTTTGGGCTGCCAATTGGCGATCGGATAGCGCAGCGCTGTGTCGGGCTGCATGCCATAGGGCGCATTGTGCGCGAGGAACAATTGCGTGCTGGGCAAGCCGAGCGAGCGCGCCAGGCGTGAGATATGCGGATAGTCCTGCGGATCGCCGACGCGGGCTTGGTGCCGCAGAACCTCATCAGCGAGGCCAGGACGGCCGATCTCGACCAGAGCCTTGGCAATACGAACGTTGTAAACGTCGCCGATAGCGCTCCAGTCATCTTTGGTGAAAGGGACGGCTTCCGCTTCAGGGGGCAGGTAAATGCCAAGCTGTTCGCTCGCGAGCATGCCGTAAAGCGTTTCGCTATAGCGCGCGGCAGCGGAGAGCTGATTCTGCGCTTCGCCAGGCTCGCGGCAGCGAACCAGCGAACGATGCGCCCAATAATGCGCCGCCGCGGTCAGTTCCTGATTGGTCGATTGAGCTGCAGCACGTTGAAAGGCTTCGCCCGCGAGGGCGCAATAGCCAAGCCGCCAGGCGGCGAGGCCAGCAACCCACTCGCCCTCTCCGACCCAGGCACCGTTTCCCTGCCGGGCTGTCTCTGCCACGGCCAATGCGGCCTCGTCGTTGTTTTCAATATAGTACGACCACGCCACGCGCTGACGCCATTCGGCGCGAGCTTCGGGGCTCAGGCGGTGGTCGACCTCGTACAGCAATTCGTGCGCGCCGGCGGGATCATCATTGCGAATGCGATTAAGAATGGCCGAGCGGGTCGAACTCGACATTGAGCCGTCCTGAACCGTTTTGGGGCGGATCCGTTTGGGTGCGGCCGGTTTCCATTGAAAGCTCTGAGCACGGGGTAGCTCGGGAACACGATCCAAACCGCGCTTCTCACCCAATCGACCGAGCTGCTCCGAATGAGGCAGGTGAACCCCGTCCTCGAACCATTCGGAGATTTGCTTGGCCGAAACCTTCGGGCTGTTCGCGTGGGTGTAGAATTCCGCAGCGGCCACTTGATGCAGGATGTCACCCTCGCGGCGGTCGAGCATATCTTCGACCTTGTCCCACTTCTGACGGTCAATCGCGGCAAACAGCTCAACATAGAATTCGCGCTGCTTGCTCGACAGGACAGTCGGGATCTCGGCATTGATCTGACGGTCATAGCGAGCCACCAAGCCATCGCTTTGCGCCTGCGCGACAGGGGCGATGACTGCCACCAAGGCCAGCGCCATTGCACTCACAAACGACCGAGCAGTGCGGTGGGTTAGTGTTCCGCTCGCCATTCAATCCATCTCCGCCAAAATCGCGCTTTGAGCCGAGGGCTTGCCATAAGGCTGTCTAACCCTTCGCTCGTTAGGAGCGGTGTATTTGGCAAGCTTGGGTTGATTTCACGTAAATTTTTGCCGGGTTGCGGCAATTCGGTGCCTAGAAGCGGCAAAATGTTGCCGCCCAGAACTAGAATTCGTTTCGGGTCAGCCAATTGAATATGATGCCGCAAAACACTGCCCAGTCCCGCTTGGACGGCTGCCGATGGATCTGCCATGGGCGTGTGCCTGGGGAGGGCGGAAGCGAAATAGACAGCGTCCTCAGCAATACCCGCCGCAGCCAGGAATCGCTTCAAGAAGTTACCCTGTGGGCCGGACAGCAAGAGCTCGCGATCGGCTTGCTCGGGGTCCATGGTCACAACCATCAGCTCCGCATCGCTGTCACCTCGAGGGGCAATCCTGCCGCGCGGCCCAATCGGATCCAGACCTGGCGCTTCAAGCCACCATTGCCGAAAGGATTCGAGCGTGTCGGGCGGAGAGTCGCCCAGCAGATCCACGATTTCCGCCAGCTTTTTGCTAGGTGAAGGTTCATCAAGCCGAGCGCTCGCGACCGCGCTTTGCGAGTTCTTGGATTCAATCTCGGCTTGCTTGGTAGCCTCACCTTCAGCACCGGCTCCGAGCCAAGCCGTAACGTCATCTTCGAAGGCATGATCGACACCCGCATCGCGCCACCAGGCAAAGGCGGCTTCCATCTCATGGGCAATTGTGGGATTGGCGATCGACATACTAATTATTGCAAGTCTTGACTGTGCGAATCCCAGTTAGCAAGTGCACATACGACAGAATGTTTGGATAAAGGTCCAAACCGATTTGGGGATCGAGAAAGAACATGACCGAACGTGAATCCATGGAATGCGATGTTGTGATCATTGGCGGTGGGCCAGCGGGCCTGGCTGCTGCGATCCGACTCAAACAGATCAATTCAGAGCTTGAAGTCGTCGTGCTCGAGAAAGGGTCTGAGATTGGCGCGCATATCCTGTCAGGCGCGGTGGTCGATCCCAAAGCGCTTGATGAGCTTTTGCCCGAATGGCGTGACATGGATTGTCCGATGGCAGAGACCCCGGTGACCGACAATTGGCATTGGGTGCTGTCCAAGAATGGCAAGACTTCGCTCCCACACGTCTTCATGCCCCCGCTGATGAGCAACCATGGCTGCTACACCGGCTCGCTTGGCAGTCTTTGTCGCTGGCTCGGCGAACAGGCCGAAGCGCTTGAAGTCATGGTGTTCCCGGGCTTTCCGGCAGCCGAGGTCATTCTCGACGACAATGGCAGTGTCGCGGGTGTGATCACCCAGGATATGGGTATCGCTGAAGACGGCTCGCAAAAGCCGGACTTTGAGCCTGGCATGGAAATCCGCGCCAAATACACACTGTTCGCAGAAGGCGCGCGCGGCAGCCTGACCAAGCAGATGAAGGCCAAGTTTGATCTTGAGGCTAATTGTCAGCCGCAGGTCTATGGCCTTGGCATCAAGGAATTGTGGGACATCCATCCCAAGAAACATGTTCCTGGCCGGGTTCTTCACACCCAGGGCTGGCCGCTGACTGAGAGCGACAGCTGGGGCGGAGGCTTTCTTTACCACCAGGCCAATGGCCAGGTTGCGCTCGGCTTCGTTACCGCGCTTGATTACAAGAACCCCTGGGTGTCGCCCTATCAGGAATTCCAGCGCTGGAAGCAGCACCCCGCGATCCGCGAGTATCTCGAAGGCGGGACTCGCGTTGCCTATGGCGCTCGCGCCATCAATGAGGGTGGCTGGCAGGCTGTGCCAAAGCTCGCCTTCCCGGGCGGCGCGCTGATCGGCTGCGCGGCAGGCTTCGTCAATGTTCCGCGGATCAAGGGCAGCCACACCGCTATGAAGAGCGGCATGTTGGCCGCCGAAAGAATTGCTGCGGCGATCTCCGCAGGCAGCGAGAAGACTGAGCTAAGTGATTACGACGCGGCGGTGCGCTCGAGCTGGATCGCCGATGAGCTCAAGCTGGTTCAAAACGCGCAACCCGCGGTCGCTAAATATGGCGGTGATATCGGGACCGTATTGGCCGGCGTCGATATGTGGATGCGCACGCTCAAGATCGGCCTGCCGATTTCGATGAAGCACCATGCTGATTACACCATGACGGGCCGCGCGGACCTCTATCCGAAGATCGATTATCCCAAGCCTGATGGCGAGATCAGCTTCGATCGCCTGACCAATGTCGCCTTCAGTTTCACCAATCACGCAGAGGATCAGCCGGTTCACCTGCAATTGGGCGATGCTGCCTTGCAGAAGGCGAGCGAACTGGAGGTCTTTGCCGGCCCGTCTTCGCGTTACTGCCCTGCGGGGGTTTATGAGTGGATCGAAGAGGAGGGCAAAGAGCCCAAGTTCCAGATCAACTCGCAGAACTGCGTCCACTGCAAGACCTGCGACATCAAGGACCCCAATCAGAACATCAATTGGGTGACACCGGAAGGCGGTGGCGGTCCGAACTACCCCAATATGTAGGTTGGGGCTCGGGAACAGCCTGTTCGTCATTACGACCGAAGCGAAGCAATCCATCTTCAGCCGTTTCGACCGTTTGGGACAATTGAAGATGGATCGCCGCGTTGCCGCTTGAGCGGCTCCTTGCGATGACGAGTGACAGGGATTTGGCACTAACCGAAACCGCCTACGCCAAGATCAACCTTGCGCTGCATGTCCGAAGGCGGCGTGAGGATGGCTATCACGAGCTCGAGACGCTGTTTGCCTTTGTCGATGCCGGAGATCAGCTCACCGCCAAATCTGCGTCGGAGGATCGGGTGACGACGCTGGGCGAGTTTGCGCAGGGGATCGACAACCCGCTCGACAATCTGGTGGCGAGGGCACTCGGCGTTCTGCCAAGGGCGCAAGGTATCGAACTCACTCTGGAAAAGAACCTGCCTGTTGCCGCGGGATTGGGCGGTGGATCGGCTGATGCGGGAGCGGTGTTCCGGATAGTCGAGGCGTTGCATGGCCTTCCGGACGATTGGCATGAACGCGCGGCTAAGCTCGGGGCCGATGTGCCTAGCTGCGTGCGGAGCGAGACTGTCGTTGGACGCGGGACTGGGACCGAGCTTGAACCGATCGAAAGTGATCTGAGAGGCACTCCGGTGCTGTTGGTGAATCCGCGTGTTCCGGTTTCGACCGGGCCAGTCTTCAAGGCCTGGGATAAGATCGACCGCGGAGAACTCCCCGGGGGCGATGCTCGCTCGATCGCTTTGGCTGGTCGCAATGATCTGGAAGCACCTGCGATTGAAATTTGCTCCGAGATTGATGTAGCGCTCGCTACACTGTCGGCCACCAATCCGTGGCTCACTCGGATGTCGGGCTCGGGCGCAACTTGCTTCGCGCTCTATCATGACCAGGCTGCTAGGGACGCCGCCACGGAGCAGATATCAGAGCAATTTCCCGACTGGTGGAAGCTCTCTGGAGCTCTGCGATGAGCGCAGTCGCTCCCTTCCGGCAATTGGGAGAGGCACGGCCCGGCGGGATCGTTCTCGTCGCCGATCATGCCTCCAATCACGTGCCGGATGATCTTCAGCTCGGCATTCCTCCCGAATTGCTCGACCAGCATGTTGCGGTTGATATCGGTGTCGAAGGAGTTGCTGAGCGGATGGCACGGCGTCACGGCATTCCCGCGCATCTGGCGACGGTCAGCCGTCTCGCAATCGATCTCCACCGCGAGGAAGACCACCCTGGGCTCGTCCCAAGTGAGAGCGACGGTCACCTGGTCCCGGGCAATATCGGCGCTGATCTCGAAGCGCGCCTCAATCGTTTCTACCGCCCCTATCATGACGCGATGGCAGTTTGGCTTGACCGGGCTCAGCCCAAGCTGATCCTCTCGCTTCACAGTTTCACGCCAAAGCTCTCCACCAGCGACGAAGACCGGCCATGGGAAGTTGCCTTGCTCTACAATCAGGATGACCGCGCTGCACGGCATGCGATGAGACTGTTTGGTGAGCAAGGCCTGACCGTTGGCGACAATGAGCCCTATTCCGGACGGGATCTCAACGCGACTATGAACCGCCATGCCGAAGCGCATGGCCGGTACTATTGCGCGATCGAGGTTAGGCAGGACCTGATCACAACCCGCGCAGAGCAATCGCGCTGGGCCGCAATGATCGCCGATGTCGCAGGAAGGGTTGCGCTCGCGCTCGACTGACGGCAGGGCTGTTTCGCGAATTCAAGCGAGCAGGAAATCTATGTCAGATCGTTTTGACAAATCAAAGCTTCCCAGTCGGCACGTCTCGGTCGGACCCGAGCGGGCACCGCACAGGTCGTATTACTACGCCATGGGCATGACCGAGGAGGAGATTGCGCGTCCCTTTGTGGCTGTTGCGAGCGCGGGCAATGACAGCGCACCATGCAACACGACGCTCAACGCCCAGGCTGATATCTGCCGCGAAGGGGTGATTGAGAATGGCGGCACTCCGCGCCGGTTCAACACCATCACGGTGACCGACGGTATCGCCATGGGGCACCAGGGGATGAAGAGTTCGCTGGTCAGCCGCGAAGTAATCGCTGACTCGGTTGAGCTATCGGTGCGGGGCCATTGCTATGACGCGCTGGTCGGTTTTGCGGGATGCGACAAGAGCCTGCCCGGCATGATGATGTCGATGTTGCGGCTCAATGTTCCGAGCATCTTCGTCTATGGCGGCTCGATCCTGCCTGGCACCCATCACGGCAAGGACGTGACCGTTGTTGACGTGTTCGAGGCTGTCGGACAACATGCCGCAGGCAATTGTCCGTTGCAGGAGCTGATCGCGCTCGAAAAAGTAGCTTGCCCAGGGCATGGTGCCTGCGGGGGCCAGTTCACCGCGAACACTATGGCCTGCGTTGGTGAGGCTATCGGTTTATCCTTGCCAAACAGCAATATGTCTCCTGCTCCTTACAAATCACGTGAGGACATTGCCCGCGCGGCGGGTCGCCAGGTGATGGACCTGCTGGAGATCAATCTGCGCCCGCGTGATATCTGCACCAAGGCAGCGTTTGAGAATGCCGCTCGGGTTGTCGCTGCAACTGGCGGATCGACCAATGCGGCGCTGCACTTGCCTGCAATGGCGAGCGAATGCGGAATCGATTTTGATCTGTTCGATGTCGCGGAGATCTTCAAATCGACCCCCTATATGGCTGATCTCAAGCCGGGGGGGCAGTATGTTGCGAAGGACATGCACGAAGCTGGTGGGGTCTATATGGCAATGAAGACCCTGCTCGATGGCGGCTTCATCGATCCGGAGCCGATCACGGTGACCGGCAAGACAATCGGCGAGAACCTCGAAGAGATCACCTGGAACCCTGATCAGAAGGTGTTTTACGAAGTGTCCAACCCGATCACCCCGACCGGCGGTGTCGTTGGGCTGAAGGGCTCGCTCGCTCCGGAAGGGGCGATCGTGAAGGTTGCCGGGATGGAACGGCTGCAGTTTACCGGTACAGCCCGTGTGTTTGACTGCGAGGAAGACGCTTTTGCCGCTGTCGAGGTGCGCGATATCCAGGAAGGCAGTGTGATCATCATCCGCTACGAGGGCCCCAGGGGCGGTCCCGGTATGCGCGAAATGCTTGCGACCACTGCTGCGCTGTACGGACAGGGCATGGGCGAAAAGGTCGCCTTGATCACTGACGGTCGCTTTTCCGGCGCCACCCGTGGCTTCTGTATCGGCCACGTCGGTCCTGAAGCGGCCGAATGCGGCCCAATCGCTCTGGTCGAGAATGGCGACACGATCAGCATCGATGCCGAGGCGGGCACAATCGATCTTGAGGTCGATGAGAGCGTGCTTGAAGAACGCCGCAAGGCCTGGACGCCGCGGACCAATGATTACCAGTCGGGCACGTTGTGGCGCTATGCCCAGAATGTCGGCTCGGCGCGCTATGGCGCTCTGACCCATCCAGGAGCGAAAGCGGAAACCCATGTGTTTGCGGATATCTAGCGCCCTCGCACTCTCGCTGATGCTGGTCGCGTGTGGCGATGAGGCAGTGGCGCCATCGGTGCCCGCAGGCGATGCGATTCATTGCGCGATTGGGCCAGGGGCTGAATATTCGCCGGTATGCAATCTGGAATGGATCGCGGCGGAAGACGGTGATGAGGCCAAGCCGTTCTTGATCCATCATCCCGCAGGCGGGTTTCGCAGAGTCAATCTTCACCCTGTGACGGCTAGGTTGAGCGCTCGGGACGGCGCGGGTGAACTGGTCGATCTGCCCAGCGATGTCGATGGTGTGTTTGAGTTTGAGATCGACAGCGACCGCTATCGTATCCCGCTGACGGCATTGGCCGCTGAATTGCAGTGAGTTTCGCGCAAGTCCTCACCGTCGCCCAGATGCAGGCTGCCGAACAGGCGATCTTTGATGTGGGTGTGAGTGTCGACGAGCTGATGGATATCGCGGGCAGCGGTGCGGCTGAGTGGATCCGTCGGGTTGCCGCTGGCCGTTCTGTCACAGTGCTGTGTGGTCCCGGCAATAACGGCGGCGATGGTTATGTGATTGCCCGTCGGATGGCGGAGTTTGGCAATGCTGTAAGGGTGGTCGCGCCACTCGAGCCGACGACAGAAGCCGCTCGCAACGCCCGCAAGAGGTCTAAAGGCTCAGTGCAGACCTCGGGCAAGGGCGCTGCTGGAGACGTGCTGGTCGATTGCCTGTTCGGATCTGGCTTGTCCCGGCCGCTTTCTGCCGAACACGCCCTCCTGCTCCGTGATTTGGCAGAGCGGCATGCGTTTCGGATCGCCGTCGATCTTCCTTCGGGGGTTGAGAGCGACAGCGGGGCTCTGCTCAACGAGCGTCTGCCCGATTTTGATCTCACACTTTGCCTCGGTGCTTGGAAGTTTGCGCATTGGAGATTGCCTGCGCGGCAGATGATGGGGACCAAAAGGCTGGTTCCAATCGGGGTTGATCCAACCCCGGACGCGGCACAATTGGTTAGGCGGCCTAACCTCGCTCCTCCCGAAGATGAGGACCACAAGTACAGACGGGGACTGTGCCTTGTGGTCGCCGGAGCGATGCCCGGAGCAAGCCTGCTGTCGTGCCGGGCGGCGATGCGAGCCGGCGCCGGATATGTGCAATTGGCGGGCGAGGCACGGTCTCATGACGATCCCGATCTGGTCATTCGATCTGATCCGTTGGAGCACGTCTTGGACGATCGGCGGATTGATGCGCTGCTGGTTGGACCTGGCCTAGGAAGAGACAGCGCCGCAGCAGAACGCCTTGCCATTGCTCTGCAATCGCACAAGCCCTGTGTGATCGACGCTGATGCGCTGATCCTGCTCAGACCAGATATGATCTCCCCCGATCAACAGGTTTTGCTGACACCGCACGATGGAGAACTGGAGAATTTGTGTCGAAGCTTCTCTGTTGTCGCCAAAGGACGACAGGATCGGGCTCAGGCGCTCGCCAAGGCGAGCGGCGCAGTTGTGCTGGCGAAAGGGCCTGACAGCATTATCGCGGATCCTGACGGACGGATCGCTTTGGTTCCGCCTGCATCCACGTGGCTGTCAGTGGCCGGCAGTGGGGATGTCCTGGCGGGCATCGCGGTCAGCCGGTTGGCTTCAGGAAGGGACTGTTTCACAGCCGCATGCGAGGCGGCTTGGCTGCACGGTGAGGCAGCGCGACTGTCCAAAGCTCCATTCACCGCGTCGCAGCTGGCCCATGGGGTTCAAGCGGCCTACGCCGCGGCATTATGAACGAACCCCAGACTATCATTCGGCTTGCCGCCAAGGGAGACGGCGCAACCGCTGACGGCCAGCATGTCGCCGGCACCGTCCCGGGCGATACAGTCCAATCCGGATCGCTGTTGGCAAAGGGCCCGCATCACGTCGAACCAAATTGCCAGCATTTCTCCAAATGCGGCGGCTGCCAATTGCAGCATGCCGATGAAGAGGTGCTTTCCAGTTTCGTCCACGATCGAGTTGTCAATGCGGCGCAGGGGCAGGGTATCGAATTGGGTGAGCTCCTGCCGGCCCATCTTTCTCAGCAGCATTCTCGTCGGCGTGCGACCTTTCACGCGATGCGGACCCAGCGTGGAGCGGTGTTGGGCTATCGCGAAGGTGGTTCGCACCGGATTGTTGATCTAAGAGAATGTCCGGTCTTGGCCGAGCCTTTGGTTGAGATGGTAGGACCTTTGCGAGATTTTGTCGCCCAGCACGGCGGCAAAGGCTCGATCGACATCGCCATTTCGCTGTGTGATCAAGGACTGGATATCGGCTTCAGGAATCTTGCCCTGGAAGGGCTAGAGGCGACAGAGGCGATGCTGGAATTCGCGCGTGAGCACCAAATCGCTCGGGTCGCCATTGATCAAGGCTATGGTTTTGAGACCGTGTGGGAGCCTGAGCCCGCGACTATCACGCTCAGCGGGACAGTGGTGCCATTCCCGATCGGCGCGTTTCAGCAAGCCACTCTGGATGCCGAGGCCCGGTTGATTGCAGATGCGAAGGAATGGATCGGTGAAGGCGGATTGATCGCGGATTTGTTCGCGGGGCTGGGGATCTTTGCGTTTGCCATGGCGGCAGGCCGCAAGGTGCTGGCTGTCGAAGCGGATCGCGCGGCTCATCTGGCCTGCAAGACCGGAGCGGCGCGCAGCGGCAGCGCCGTTACGGCTCTGCATCGCGATTTGTTCCGCAATCCCTTGGACTCGAAAGAGCTCAATCACTTTGCTGCTGTCCTGCTGGACCCGCCACGGGCGGGAGCGCGCGAGCAAACTGCCCGCATTGCCAAGAGCAATGTCGCACGGGTGGTCTATGTCAGCTGCAATCCTTCGAGCTGGGCGCGCGATGCAGCGCAGCTTGTCGGGGCGGGGTTTGCAATGGAGAAACTGCGCCCAGTCGGACAATTCCGCTGGTCAACTCATGTGGAGATGATCAGCCTGTTCACGCGTTAGCTGCGCAGGCCAAACAGAATCTGATCTTTCAACCACTGGGCGGCATGCGGCTCGACATAGGCGTGACCGGCCTTGGCGCAGCGGTGAACTCGTGGGTCGTCGTTGTCCCAAGCTTCGGCGAAGGCTTGAGCGGTACGATCTTCCTCCGCCAGCAGGATCCGAACCGGGCCCTCGAATTCTTTCAACGCACTCCGCATCTCTTCGATTAGCGCGTTCGCCTCTTGCTTTGGCTTTACCGATTGGACGAGCCCCTTGGCGAGCTTGAGCAGATCGACGCCACCGCTCAGCAATCGCTTGATCTCGCGTGGATTTTTGAGTTTCTCAAGGTAGCGCGATCGGATCGCGGATGCCGGAATGCTTTCAACAGAGCTCCCTTGAGTGTCGTCCTCCTCAAAGGTCCAGGGATTGGACAAGATCAGACCATCAAATCCAGCCCCGCCGCTCAGCATCAGAGCGGAGGCGGCGTCACAATTGCCGAACCCGATGATCCGCTCAACCTGTGGCGCCATAGCGCGGAAGGCCTGCAGCGCCGAGGCTATGTCGCCTGCCGAGTGCCGGAATCCGCGGTTGTCTCCTTCACTGTCGCCCACGCCTCTGCGGTCGAACCGAAAGACCGGGAACCCTGCCTTTGCGACCTGCGCGGCGAGTTGGGCTTGTCCCGAAAAAGCTCCCGATCGGATCTCACTGCCGCCACTTACGATCAGCAGACCTGTCTCACTGGGCGCCGTGTCCAACGTACCCGCGAGTTTGAGTGACCCGCAGCCAAATTCGAGATGCAATCTGCTCATTGGCTGGCGAGCTCGGTTGCGATCAGGTTGGCCAAGGCCTTGGCCTGATCCGGATCATGGTCGGGTTCGGCGCGGAGCCAAAGTCCTGCGGACCCAAGAGAAGATTGCTCGATCTCTGCCTGGGTCGGGCCTGAGTTGAGCTCTTCGCTGGCGAGATCGGCAATCATCTTGGCACTCAGCTTCCAGCCCGAAAGTGTCAGCCCTTCGCCTCTTCCTGTTTCCATCAAGCTGGCGGTGGATTCATCCCGTCCGGCTTCTTTTGCCGCCAGTACCTGGGCACGCAGCATGGCTCGAAGTTGTTTGCTCGCGGCAAGCGGAGCGTAGCGCCAGCCAGGCAGCTCAGCCGGTGCAAGCATGGCTCCCCCACGGATCGCGAGGATATGCGTTGCCGAGATCTGCTCGATCGCCGAGCGCGCGGCGGCGCGCCAGCTCGCAAGCGATTGCTGCTCGATCGGCGCCAGGCTCTCATTGCAGCCGGGCAAGTCAGGCAGGAAACTGTCGATCCCCGCTGCATCGAGCAGCCGCATGGTCTCGACGGTAAGACGACGCATCTTGTTCGCTTCGTCGAACAACGCGGGTAGGATCACCACCCGCTGAGCGCGATCCTGGTCAAACTTGAGCAACAATTCGTCTGAGAACTGTCCCTCCGGAGCAGGGGCGGACCATTGGGCAATCACGCGGCTGCTCTCAGCCTTCGATGATCTTCGCCTCGGCGAAGGCCAGCAAGCCGCCGTAGGTCTCTAGCATTTCGCCATCCACGTCATCATCGTCGATCATGATATCGAGTCGGTCTTCCATTTCGGTAAGAAGGCCGGCAACTGCCATAGAATCCAATTCGGGCAGGTGACCGAACAGCCCGCTGTCCTGGTCCAATGCATCAGCTTGCGAGCTGTCCAGTCCAAGCACATCCGCGATGATCGATTTGAGCATGCGATCGATCGCAGCACGGCTCATGCCGATGCCCGATTTGTCCTGCGCCGTCTCACTCACTGGATTGGTGCTCATTGGCTGGGTTGCTCCCTCGCTACCGGGCGCCGCCTTTAGCTTTGCGACGACTGGGTTGCAAGCCATCGAATAGAGCGTTTGGCGAGGGCTGGCCATGCCCTTGGATTGCGCGGGTTGAGACAATCGATCCGTAATCGCGGTCGGACCTGCTCCATCCAATCGCGCTTGTAGGGCTCGTCGCCCGTTCCAAAGTCGACCAAATCCACGCGATCGAGGTCAATCACATGTTCAAACAGCGCCGCGCTGAGCGTGGTGCCGGCGGAGAGGCGTTTGTGCTCTTCCAGATGAGCGAGTTTGTGGATGTATGCGACACCATCCTCGACGGTCCAGAATTGCGCTGCGATGGCAGATCCCTCGTAATGGGCGAGTGCCAGCCTTAGTCGGCCCGCGGCCCCTTCTTCCTGTGCAAAGGCACGCAACATCGTTGGCTGGTCCTCGGCAGGTTTCCAGCTCTGCGTATAGATCTGCTCATAATCGCTCCAGGCCTTATCGTCGAAGCTGGTTAAAAGACTAACGTCCACCTTCTTGGCCTTGCGTTTGAGCGTGGTTCGCAATTGGCCCGGTCGATCCGCCCAATATTCAGCAAAGCTGCGGCCATTGACCTCAAGGTAGTGATTGACGTCGCACGGTTCGATCGAGACTGACCAACCCGCGGATTGAAAGGCCTGCGCCAATTGTCGGGCTGAGCCATGCTCATCAGGCACAGGTTCAAGCGTGACCCGATGGGCTCTATTGCGCAGAGAAGCTGCGATTTCGGTCAGGAGCGGCTTTGCCGCCGCACCCTCTGGGACCAGGGGGCGCCAGGTAAAGCTGTACCAATTGCGCAAGGGGGTGACGTGCCCAGCGTTCTCGGTCAGAGCCAGGATCGCATCCTGGTCTTGATGCGACGCACCAGCGAACAAAGGTGCCAATCCAGTTTCAGCCAAAAGGGAGAACCACTCGCGCCGGTCAAATGGCGAGTGTGGACTCGCCAGCCTGTCAGGCTGACACGCGCGATCCAAGGCGTTAACGCTATCGTGATACCACGCTTCGATCACTCACACTGACTCCATATTGGACAAATTGCCCGAACTTCATGGCTGACCAACCCGATCCTACCGCCAGACCCCTCGACCATATCGCTGAGCGCGGTGTGGAGCTTGGGTATGGCGAGGCACCGGCATTGGTGCTGCGCGGGGAGACCCTTAGCCATCAGGAGTTAAGACTGCGTGTTAGTCGTCTTGCGGCCTGGTTGCTCAGCGAAGTTCCCGTAACCGGCGCACGCGTTGCCAGCTGGGCAGCAAAGGGAGAATTGACCTGCCTGCTGCCCTTGGCTGCCGCGCGGGCCGGGCTGGTGCATGTTCCGATCAACCCATTGCTCAAGCGCGCTCAGGCAGCGCATATCCTCGCGGATAGCGGCGCTGTGATGCTTATCGGCACCTCTGCAAGGCTCGCTTCGTTGGAAGCGACAGATATTCCGAGTGGTTGCAGCGTGGTTGATGAAGCTGATGCAATGAGTCTCGCGCTCGCTCAGGAAACCAGCCTGCCGCCATCAAAGGCAAGCCCAGACGATCTGGCTGCCATCCTTTACACCAGCGGGTCGACCGGTCGGCCCAAAGGTGTTGTGCTGAGCCATGCCAATCTGTGGTTGGGCGCGGTCAGCGTAGCCCACTACCTCAAGCTATCGAGCGATGATGTGACCTTGGCGGTACTGCCCCTGTCGTTTGACTACGGGCAGAACCAGTTGCTTTCGACATGGTATGCCGGGGGCTCTGTCGCGCCACTGGATTACTTGTTTCCTCGAGATGTGGCGAAGGCATGCGCAAAGTACAGTGTGACTACGCTTGCTGCGGTCCCGCCCTTGTGGGTGCAACTGACCGAGCTCGAATGGCCAGAGCAAGCCTCATCCTGTCTGCGCCGTCTTACAAACAGTGGCGGCGCATTGACCACCGATCTGGTCAAGGATTTGCAGGCCATGGCTCCGACCGCCGATCTCTATCCGATGTATGGGCTAACCGAGGCCTTCCGCTCGACCTATCTTGATCCGTCGCTGGTTGATCAGCACCCGACATCAATGGGATCTGCCATTCCGTTCGCAGAAATTCTCGTAATGGCCGATGACGGTGAGCTTGCTGGGCCAGGAGAGGAAGGCGAATTGGTGCATTGTGGTCCGCTTGTGGCACAAGGCTATTGGCAGGACCCGGAGCGGACCTCACAGCGTTTCAAGCCTGCACCCAAACAGTCCGAATATGGCGGGACCGCGGTGTGGTCCGGAGACCGTGTGCGACGAGAGGCTAATGGCTTACTCTATTTTGTCGGGCGCCGAGACGCGATGATCAAGAGCGCCGGCAATAGGATCAGCCCGCAAGAGATTGAAGAAGCTGCGATCGCAACCGATTTGGTTTTGGAAGCCGCAGCATTGGGCCTTCCCGATGAGCGCCTCGGCCATGCGGTCCATTTGATTGTGCGCGGAAGCGATGATGAGGCGCAACGCGAACAATTGGCTAAACTCTTGAAACAAGAGCTGCCAAACTTCATGCAGCCACACATGATCCATTGGCGCGATACCATGCCTCTCAATCCGAATGGCAAGATTGATCGGACTGCCTTGCTCCAGGAGTTGAGCCAATGAAACCAAAGCCGATAGGACCAATTCCCCCGGGATATTCTGCTATCGATGGTGAGTTGGCGATTGGAGGGAAATCCGCCAGCCATTGGGTCGATCGGGCGGGGCGAACGCCCTTGTTTGTCTACTCGAAAGCGCATCTCGAAATGCGCGTGTCACAACTCCGAGCCGCTTTGCAGGACAGGATTGGCATCAATTATGCGGTAAAGGCCAATCCCTTTGGTCCGGTGATCTCGCATATGGCCAGCCTGGTCGACGGGTTCGACATCGCCTCATCGGGCGAGCTTGCCATGGTACAAGAGGCCGGGATCGATCCCACACGTGTCAGTTTTGCCGGGCCAGGCAAGCGCGATAACGAGCTCGAAGCCGCGATTGCTGCCGGCGTTACTTTGAATTGTGAATCCGAAGGCGAGGGCCGAAGAGCGATCTCCATCGGGCAGTCCATGGGAAAGGCGCCGCGAATTGCCATTCGAGTTAATCCCGATTTCGAGCTGAAGGGCTCAGGCATGAAGATGGGCGGCGGGGCAAAACCATTCGGCGTCGACGCAGCAGAAGTGCCCGCATTGGCGCGAGGTCTTATCAAGAGTGGTGCCGAGTGGCGCGGCTTGCATATCTTCACGGGGAGCCAGGCACTCAGCTCAGATGCCATCATAGAAACGCAGGGCAATGTCCTGAAATTGGCTGATGAACTGAGTGAAGCGATCGGGTCGCCTTTGCCAAAGCTCAATATGGGCGGCGGATTTGGGATTCCCTATTTCCCTGGAGACGAAGCGCTCGACCTGGAAGAGATTGGTGGCGCATTGCACGGTCTGGTCAACGCTCTGCCCGATACATTGGTGGACACTGAATTGTGCCTGGAGTTGGGACGCTATCTGGTCGGCGAAGCCGGCGTCTATTTGTGCCGCGTGATTGACCGTAAAGTCAGCCATGGGGTGACCTATCTCGTCACCGATGGGGGATTGCACCATCAACTCGCAGCATCAGGGAATTTCGGGACCGTCGTTCGTCGAAATTATCCGATCGCGATTGCCAATCACTATGCCGCTCCCGCCGATGATATGGTTAACGTCGTTGGGTGTTTGTGCACGCCGCTTGATCGGCTTGCAGATCTGGCTGAATTGCCGACCGCAAAGGTTGGAGATCTGGTCGCGGTGTTCTGCGCTGGTGCCTATGGAGCCAGCGCGAGTCCGGCGAGTTTTCTCGGTCACGGACCAGCAGCGGAATTGCTCGTTTAGGCTTTGGTAAGGTCTTGTCCCAATTCGGGATAGCCCGGCGAAAGCACCGACTTTCCTAATCTTATGTTCACCATTTTGAGAGAGGAAGGCTGCGTCATACGCGGCTCCCTCGCTGCAGGTCGCTCCTGCAATCAGTCCTTGGGAGGCGCCAAGCACGGCCGAGGACACGTATCAATGCTGAATCAACTCTCTACCTCTCGTTTTATCGGAACGGCTATCGCCGCAGCAATGCTCGCAGGCTGTATGGGTGGTCCGGGTCGCGAACTCCCCCCTGCAACCTTTGCTTCTGCAGTCGAAGGCCCCAGCGAGGCGTACCGTATCGGCCCGGCCGACACGATCACGATCCACGTATGGCGCAATCCAGAGTTGAGCGCGGAAGATATCCAGGTCCGTCCCGATGGCCGGATCACGATCCCGCTGGTTAGCGATCTGCCTGCCGTGGGCAAGACTGCCACCCAGCTACAGAACGATATTCGCGCGATCCTGGCTCAATACATCGAGCAACCAATCGTTTCCGTGATCGTCAATGAATCGCGTGGCACATACAACCAGCGCGTCCGGATCGTGGGCTCGACCGAGGAGCCTGCCTCCTTGCCTTACAGCGCCAATATGACGGTTCTCGACGCAATGATCGCTGTGGGCGGTCTCAGCGAATTTGCAGCCGGCAATCGTGCCAAGCTGATCCGGCTCGATCGGGCAACCGGCCGTCAGATGGAATACCGTCTGCGGCTCAAAGATCTGCTCAAGAAGGGCGACAGCCGTGCCAACGTCACGCTTAGGCCGGGCGACGTGATCATCATCCCAGAGAGCACCTTCTAAGGGGCGCCCGCGGGTATGAACGAAGTCTTCGAAGAACTGCGCTCGGCGCTCTATTCGGTGTGGCACCGCAAATGGCTGGCACTGGCCGTGGCCTGGGGCGTTTGCCTGCTGGGCTGGCTAGTGGTCGCGATGATTCCCAATTCCTACGAGGCGAAGGCTCGCATCTATGTTGATGTGGACGATGTTCTGTCTGAGCAGTTGGGCATCGCCGGCGATGGCCGTGAAGAGATCATGCGGGTTCGCCAGACTCTGGCAAGTGCGGTCAACCTCGAGAAAGTGATCAAATCGACCAAGCTTGGCGAGGGCATCACCGAACGCAGCGACATGGACACAGCAATCGCCAATTTGAGCGAAGATGTGAGCGTCAGCAGCCAGGAAGACAATCTGTTCGAGATCACCGCCACCGTCGGGAAGGGAAGCCTGTCCGACGCCGAGAATGCTGTTTTGGCACGCGATGTCGTCCAGAAGCTGATCGACATTTTCCGCGAAGAACACATTGCTGGAAGCAGAGTCGAGGTAAAGGACGCTATTGCCGAGCTCAACGAGCAGCTCGAGGAGCGCAAGGCTGAACTCGAAGCTGCGGAAGAGCGCCGCTTGGCGTTTGAAGCCGAATATCCCGATTTGATCGGCGGATCGGCAACGCTGTCGACCAAGATCCAGCAATCTCGCACCGAATTGCGCGGCATCGACGCCGATCTGGCCGCAGCTCAAAGCGCCTTGGCTGCTATCAATGGTCAATTGGCGGGAACGCCCCGGACAATTGCAGGCGATGCTGAGATCGGCGGTGCCCGTGGGGCTTTGGCTCAAGCCCAGGCGAATTTGGCGCGCATGCGGGGTCGGGGGCTGAAAGACGGTCACCCTGACATCATCTCAACCCAGCGTCAGATCGCGATCCTGACGCGACAGGTTGCGGCGGAAGGGCCCGACAATTTCACCGGAAGTCCGAACCCGGCCTATACTTCGCTGGTTGCCATTCGTGCCGAGCGCCAGGCTGGCGTCGAAGCATTGCAAGCCCGGCGCGCTGCGGTGCAATCCGATATCGCGGCTCTGATGGGCAGCCAGGCTGCCGAACCGGCAGTCGCGGCCGAGGCCAATCGGATCAGCCGCGACTATGACGTCCTGCGTCAGAATTATGAAGATCTGCTCCAAAATCGCGAGGAGATCCGCACCCGCGGCAATGTTCAGGACAAGAGCAGTCAGTTCAAGTTCAATCTGACTGATCCTCCGGTCGTGCCCCAGGCCCCGGCGGCGCCCAACCGTCCGTTGCTGCTGTTTGGGGTTCTGATTGTTGGTCTGGGTGCCGGCGCCGGTGCCGCCTATGCGATTGGCCACCTTCGGTCGACCTTCGCCACTTCGCAAAAGCTTGAACGGTCGCTCGAACTTCCAGTGATTGGATCCATCTCCTTGGCGATGTCCGATGCCGCCAAGGCCTTGGAACGCAAGCGCGTCAAACAATTCATCGGCGGTGCCGCCGCGCTTGGTGGGGTCTTCATGATCCTGTTGGTGATCGAATTCGTCACCGTTGGATCTGTGGTTTGAGGAGAGGGCGATGACAGAACATAGCAAGATTCGCCGCGATGGGCCGAAGAAGCAGGGCAGCAACGGGTCACTGTTCGAGCGCGCAACCAGCGCTTTCGGTCTGGATTCCCTGTCGCCGGCGAGCGCACCGAAGGGCCTGCCAGAAATTGAGAAGCGGGTGCCTGAGGCTGTCCGCCGCGCTTCGGCCAAGAAATCCGCTCAGGTTGAACCGACGGCGGCGGCTGAACCAGCATCAGCTGCAGCCGTTCGCGCTCCGACAGCGCCCGCTGAGAAGCAAGCGGTCGAATTCAGCGGTCCGACTGAGAAGATTAGCCGTCAACAGATGCGCGAGTCCGGCCTGATTGTACCTGAAGACCCAGTGACGGGATCGCTTGAAGAATTTCGAATAGCCAAGCGTGAACTCCTGGCCGATGCGAGAGCAGGGGCGGACGCAAAGGCGCGTCGCATCGTTGTTTGCTCGCCGCATCCGGCGGAGGGGAAGACCTATTGCGCGCTCAATCTCGCCATAGCCTTGGCTGCTGAGCGGGACATTGAAGTTCTGCTGATTGACGCCGATGTCATGCGGCCGTCGGTGCCAAAACGCCTTGGAATCAAGACCAAGGTCGGACTGATGGACATCCTGGCAAACAAGGATCTGTTGCCAGAGAAACAAGTCATCAGAACCGATATTGATCGGCTGTTCATCCTGCCCTTGGGCAAGCGCACCTCGCGCGACGCTGAATATCTGGCCAGCGCTCGCACGGGTGAGGTGCTCGACCGGCTTACGCGTGGGGCGCCCAATCGCATTCTGATCTTTGACACACCGCCCGCTTTGGCGGCCTCGGCAGCGGCAGAGCTGTCTTCGCATGTCGGGCAAGCGGTGCTTGTGGCGCGCGCTGATGAAACCAGCCGAGCCGCTTTGGAGGATGCCGCGCAGCTGCTTTCGGCCTGCGACGACATCAAACTGCTTTTGAATGGCGCGCAATTCAGCCCGTCGGGCCGCCGCTTTGGCGATTACGACGTGCAGGAGGAATGATCATGCGTTCGATCCGCACACTCTTGTTGATTGGCCTAACCGCAGTTGTGGTGGCTGCCCCGGCCCATGCTCAAGAAGAGGAATCCAATCGTGGGCTCCGAATTGACCCCTATATCGAGGTCTCGCAGGTGTTGTCGGCGGAGCTGACCCCTGGTGACGAGATATTGACCTACACACAGGTTGCTGCTGGCGTCGATGTATCGGCTATCGGTCGCAACGCCGGAGGTTCGGTCTCGGTCCGCTATGAGCGCAATATTGGCTATGGCGATGACGTTATCGATAATGACACGGTCAGCGGCATCGCTCGCGGCTATGTCGCGATTGTTCCCAATGCAGTGACGCTTCAGGCCGGCGCTTTGGCGAGCCGCACCCGCGTCGATGGCGCTGGAGGAACGACCAGCAATCCATTGGTCAATGATGGCGACGCCGAAGGCCAGATCTATTCCGGCTATGTCGGGCCGACCCTCGCAACTCGAGTTGGCGCGGTTGACGTCACGGGCGCTGCCCAGATCGGCTATTCGCGCTTCGACACGGATAACGCCGTATTGGATAACAACGGCGACCCGGTCGACGTGTTTGATGAGAGTGTGACTTACAACAGCCAGCTGCGGCTCGCGACCCGCGCGCGAGACGTGTTGCCGGTCGGGATTGGCGTAGAAGGGGGCTTCTTTCAGGAAGACATTTCCAATCTCGATCAGCGTGTGCGTGACATTTACGCCCGGGCTGATGTGACCGTGCCGCTCAGTTCGGATCTCGCGGTCGTCGGCGGGGTCGGTTACGAAGATGTCGAGATCTCAAGCCGCGATGCGGTTCGCGATATCAATGGCGATCCCGTCATTGGTGCGGATGGGCGGTTCGTTACTGACAGCAGCTCCCCCCGCGTCTTGGCGTATGATGTCGATGGCGTGATTTGGGACGCAGGCATTCTGTGGACCCCGAGCCGTCGGACTACGGTATCGGCCACAGTCGGCCGACGCTATGACTCGATGACCTATACCGGGAGCATCAGCTACGTTCCCAACAAGCGCAGCCAGTTCGCGGTCACTGCCTATGATGGTGTCACCGGCTTTGGCGGCCTGCTGACGAACTCGCTGTCGGTCTTGCCGACAGAGTTTCAAGCAGTGCGCAATTCTCTGACAGGTGACTTCGGTGGCTGTGTCGGCACCGAGGAAGGCGCAAGCTGTATCGATGCGTTTGGATCGGTCCGCTCATCAACCTTCCGCAGCCGTGGAGTCCAGGCGAGTTATCAGCGCCGTATCGGTCGTTTCAACGCTGCGATCGCCGCTGGCTACGACCGCCGTGAATTCATCGCCGCCGCTGGAACCGTGCTCGAAGACGCCGATGGGCTGACCGACGAAAGCTATTACCTGACCGGTGCTCTGAGCCGTGACATCGGCAAGAACGCCAATGTCCAAGCCAATGCCTATGCCAATTGGTTCAGCGCTGGCGCTGATGGTGGTGATGTCACTGCCTATGGCGCTTCGGCGGCATACAACCAGTCGATTGCGGGCAAGCTTTCAGCACGTGCCGCGGTGGCAGTTGACTATATCGATTCCGAGTTCTCAGCCGAAGACATCGCCTTTGCCACGGCGCTGATCGGTTTGAGTTACGATTTCTGAGTTCTGGAGCAGCGACCCCATGTATGAGAACTTTTATGGATTTAGCGGACGTCCTTTCCAGCTGACGCCAGATCCTGCTTTCTTCTATGAGAGTGCAACCCACAAGAAGGCGCTCTCCTACCTAGGTTACGGCCTTAACCAGGGCGAGGGCTTTATCGTCATCACCGGCGAGGTGGGTGCAGGCAAGTCGACCCTGGTTGCCCACCTGATGGAGAAGGTCGATCCTTCGCAATTGACTGTTGCTCAGATTGTAACAAGCGCGTTGGACGGTGACGAGATTGTTCACGTTGTAGCGCAGGCCTTTGGTCTGGATGTCGAAGGACATGACAAGGCCGGTGCTTTGGGCGCAATCGAGCGGTTCCTTCAGGACGAAGCGCGCGCTGGCCGGCGCTGCCTCTTGATCGTTGACGAGTGTCAGAACCTTGCGATCACCGCGCTCGAAGAGCTGCGGATGCTGTCCAATTTTCAGCTTGGCTCACATCCTTTGCTTCAGAGCCTGCTGCTGGGGCAGCCGGAGTTTCGACGCACGGTGTCAAAGCACCCAGAGCTTGATCAGCTGCGTCAGCGGATCATCGCTTCGCATCACCTGGAAGCGCTGGGCGAGGCCGAGGTCGAAGGCTATGTTCTGCATCGCCTTTACCACGTGGGTTGGCAGGGCAATCCAGCCATGCGCGATGGGTTGCTTTCCGAACTCTATCGCCGGACAGGCGGCATTCCGCGCCGGATCAACCAGGTCATGAACCGGATGCTGCTGCTGGGCGCGATTGAAGAACAGCACGCGCTAACCACCACCATGCTCGATTCCGTTTATGAAGAAATGGCGTCCGACACCGATCGCGGCGTTGGGGAAGGATCTTCGAAGGAAGAGACCTTCGAGCCGCTGGCCAAACCAAGCGCTGATCTTCTCAAGAGCGAAGGTTTTGCGGAACTGACTCCGATCGATCCTTCGGTTGCGAGCGTACCCGCTGAGGAAGTCGCTGCCTTGTTGGCAGAGCGTGATGCGCGAACAGCGGAACTGGAAGCGGCTTTGAGCGATCTCCAGTCCGCTGGTGCGTCCAAAGCCAATGCTGCAAGCGATCCTGACATGCTTGAGGCGATCAACCGGCTTGAACGACGGCTTGAAGAGCAAGAGCAATCCTTCCGCCACGTGCTGGGAATGCTGATCGAATGGCTTGAGGACGATAATTCTCGCGAGGCTGCCTGATGGCTCAGCCTGGCTCATCCCAACCTATCCTCAACGGCATGTCTGTTGATGTCGAAGACTGGTTTCAAGTCGGAGCGTTCGAGAATACGATCGATCGCACCGATTGGGATGGCATAGCCTCGCGTGTCGAGAACAACGTTGCTCAAATTCTCGATCTCTTTGCAGAGGCGAATGTTCAAGCGACCTTCTTTTCGCTTGGTTGGGTGGCTCAGCGGCATCCGCAATTGATGCGCCGTATTGCCGAGGCTGGACATGAGATCGCCAGCCACGGCTTCGATCATGCACGGGTCTTTACCTTTGAGCGCAAACAATTTGCAGAGGACATCCGCCTCGCGCGCGAGATATTGGAGGACTGCTCCGGCACAATGGTGATCGGATATCGGGCGCCCAGCTTTTCGATCGATCACCGCACGCCTTGGGCGTTCGAGGAATTGGCCGAGCAAGGTTATGTCTATTCGTCCAGCGTCGCTCCGGTTGCACATGATCATTACGGATGGCCTGAAGCGCCGCGGTTTGCGTTCAGGCCGCTTCGCTCTTCGCCGCTGATCGAGGTTCCGGTTACCACCGCAATGCTCGGTGGCAAACGCGTTGCTGCTGGGGGCGGAGGGTTCTTCCGGGTCCTGCCCTACAGCTTCTCTCGCTGGGCAATCCAGCAAGTGAACTCGCGCGAGCGCAAGCCGGCCGTGTTTTATTTCCACCCTTGGGAAGTGGATCCTGAACAGCCTCGGATGTCGGACGCCCCGATGCGCTCAAGGTTGCGGCACTATACCAATCTCGACAAGATGGCCGCCAAACTGCGCCGACTGCTGGCGGACTTCCACTGGGGACGGATGGACCAAGTGGTGCAGGCTGAGATCGTTCAACAGCGGGATCTGGCGGCATGAACGCGCCAATGAAGCTTGATGCAAGTGTCGCGATTGTCGACCTGTCCGATCCAGTCGAGCTCGATCGGATTGAGGCGTATGTCAGCAATAACAATGGCACCGTCTTCCATCGCCCTGCCTGGATCAAGGCGGTCGAAAGTGGCACGGGACAGAAGGCCTCTGGCCTGGTTGCACAGAGACTTGGTGAAATCACGGGCTGGTTGCCGCTGACGGAGGTGCGCTCGGCACTGTTTGGTCGCGCGCTGGTCTCCAGTGGATTTGCGGTCGACGGCGGAGTCCTCGCCAGTGACCGCGACAGCGCCCTGTCTCTGGTCGGAGCGGTCGAGGATTACGCCGTTGATAAGGGATTTGCCAATATCGAACTGCGCGGTGGCGACATTCCAGATCAATGGGACAGTCGGAGCGACAAGCATTCCGGTTTTGTCCGCGAGCTCGCCAGTGATGATGAACAGCAATTGCTGGATATCCCCCGCAAGGCGCGAGCTGAGGTACGCAAGGGCCTTAAAAACGACCTTTCCGTCGCGGTCGGGCGCGGGCCGTCAGATCTGGCTGCACACTACGCTGTATACAGTGCGAGTGTTCGCAATCTTGGCACTCCGGTGTTTCCACGCAAGCTGTTCGCGGCAATGCTCGACGCATTCTCCGACAGCAGTGATATTCTGACGGTCTTTGCCGGATTGCAGCCAGTCTCGAGCGTGCTGTCATTCTATCACGATGGCGCGGTGCTGCCCTTTTGGGGCGGCGGAACATTTGCTGCGCGCGGGCTGCGCGCGAACGAGCGGATGTATTACGAGCTGATGCTCCACGCCCGGCGCAAGGGTATGACGCGGTTTGATTTTGGACGATCAAAGACAGGTAGCGGCCCTTACAAGTTCAAGAAGAACTGGGGCTTTGAGCCCGAGCCATTGACCTATGGCGAATGGACGGCTCCCGGTCAGAGTGCCCGCGATGTCGACCCCACCAGCGCAGGCTATTCGCGCAAGATCGAGCTCTGGAAGAAGCTTCCGCTTCCGCTTGCCAATGTTGTCGGGCCCTGGATCGCCCGCGGACTTGCGTAAGGAGGTAGGGGTGGGTGATATCCTGTTTCTTGCGCATCGCGTTCCGTTTCCACCCAATCGTGGTGACAAGATTCGTGCACACCATCTATTGCGGCGGCTGACCCAATTGGGGGACGTCCATGTCGGCTGCTTCTCTGAGAATGAGGAAGATCGACGGGCGATTTCCGAGATCGAAGCGATCGCCAAGTCATCCTGTGTTGTGGACCGCAGCAAGCCGTTGGTGCTGGCAGGCGTGGAAGCGGTGCTGTCCTCCAAGCCGGTTAGTTTGACGGCGTTTCATAGCCCGCGTCTCGCAAGCTGGATCGAGCAAGCCGTGGCAGCCTATCCGATCGACGCGATTGTGATCTTCTCTGGCCAGATGGGGCAATATGTCCCCGCGGACTTCGCTGGCCGCGTGATCGTCGACCTTTGTGATGTCGATAGCGCAAAGTTCGAAGGCTATGCGGCGGACGGCGAGCGGGTGTGGCTTAATGCTCGTGAAGCGCGTCTGCTTTCGCTGGAGGAAGAACGGCTCGGCCAGCGGGCTGATGTGACGATCTTGATCAGTGAGAATGAGGCTGAGCTATACCGGTCCAGGTTGGTCGATCCCAATCGCGCGAATGTCGTTGTAATAGGGAACGGAATCGATGCCGTTTTCTTTGATCCTGATGCGGTGGCAGCGCATTCCCAATTGACGGCAGAGAGTGCCCCGCAGTTCGTATTCACCGGACAAATGGACTATCGCCCGAACGAGCAAGCGGCATTGTGGGTGATCGATCACTTGATGCCGCAATTGCGTCAGCTCAAACCGAATGCGCAATTCCATGTCGTAGGTCGCAATCCCACTCAGGCTCTTGTTAGGCGGGATGGAGAGCACGGTGCCAGGATTTGGGGCGAGGTGCCGGATGTGCGCCCATTCCTCAAAGGAGCTGACGCCGTCTTGGCCCCGATGACAATCGCCCGCGGCGTTCAGAACAAAGTGCTTGAGGCCATGGCGATGTCATGCCCGGTCGTCCTCTCGGAACAGGCTGCTACGGGAATCGACGCTGTCGACGGGAAGCACTGGAGGGTCACGAACCAATCGGCCTCGGCAATGTGCAAGTGCCTGATCGAATTGTTCGACGCTCCGGACAGGGCACATGCCCTTGGTACAGCAGCTCGCCAATTCGCTCTTGAGAAGCACGCTTGGGAAGCGATGCTGAGGCCCTTGGATGCGATGGTGAGCGGGACCGGGGAGGCGCGACATGCAGCCTGAAACCGCCACTCAGCCGGCACAGGATTGGCGCCAGCGCTCGGTTCTTCAGGCCGTACCTGAGCAATGGCATCGGCCATTGTTTGCTTTGCTCCTTTCGATCAGCGCTTTGCTGGTTTTGACCGCCAGAGAATGGGGCGAAATGTTCCATCAATGGTGGAACATCGACACCTATAGCCACATCCTGATCGTTCCGGTTCTGATTGGCTGGCTGGTTGTGATGAAGCGCGACGAGCTCAAACAGGTGACGCCGCAGGGGTGGGTGCCTGGGCTAGGATTATTGCTCGCTGCCTTGTCCCTCTGGTTTCTGGGGCGGATCTTTGAGGTCAATCTACTGGCGCATGCCGGGGCGGTGGGAGCGATACAGGCCGTGATCGTCGCAGTGCTTGGGCCAAGGGTCCTTGTTCTGCTGTTCCTGCCCATTGCCTATGGGGTGTTTCTTGTTCCGTTCGGCGATGAGATCATCCCGCAATTGCAGATGATCACTGCGGCAATTGCGATCGCCCTGACCGAATGGAGCGGTATACCTGCCGAGATCGACGGGATCTATATCAACACACCGGTTGGTCTGTTCATCGTTGCTGAAGCTTGTTCGGGAGTCAAATTCCTGATCGCGATGATCACCTTGGCAGTGCTGGTGGCGTTCACTCGCTTTCAGAGCTGGACGCGTCGCGCGCTGTTCATGCTGGTCGCGCTCATCGTACCGATCATAGCCAACGGGATCAGGGCTTGGGGAACGATCTACATTGCTCAGTTCCAGGGCGTCGAATTCGCTGCCGGCTTTGATCACATTTTTTTTGGGTGGATCTTCTTCGCACTCGTTGTCGGCATAGTTCTGGCCGCCGCGTGGCGCTTCTTCGAAGTCGAGCCAGAGACCTATGGTTATTCTAATCGAGACATCGATGGATCTGTATGGTTTGCAAATCTCGATAAGGGTGCAACCAGCAGCGCGGTGATCGCAGGCACTGTGGCAGCTCTGGTCGTTGCTGCTGGGATGCTGCAAGCGATTGTCGCCAACGCAAGCTTAGTCTAGGCGCGAAACCAAGATGTGCGGGATCGCTGGCCTCTTTCACAACGAAACACCCAAGCCGGTCGATCCGATCCGGGTCGAGCGCATGTGCGACGCTTTGGCTCATCGGGGACCAGACGGAGCCGGTGTCTGGACCGCGCCGGGTGTGGGACTGGGTCACCGCAGGCTATCGGTTATCGATCTTGAAGGATCGCCACAGCCAATGGTCTCATCTGATGGCCGCGCAGTGGTCAGCTTCAACGGAGAAATATACAATTTTCGCGAATTGCGGCGCGAACTGGAGAAAGCGGGTTCGAAATTCCGGACTTCGGGCGATACCGAGGTCATCCTCGCGGCTTGGCAACGTTGGGGCGTGGATTGTCTGTCCAAGCTGGATGGAATGTTCGTAATCGCGATTTATGACTTGGATAAGCGAACCCTGTTGCTGGCGCGTGACCGATTGGGCGTTAAACCACTGTTTCTGACTGAGCTAAGTGATGGAAGCATCGCTTTTGCTTCGGAACTCAAGGGGCTATTGGCGCATCCGCTGATGCGGCGAGCATTGAATCCGCTAGCGCTCGATGATTATCTCACCTGGGGCTACGTCCCCGACAGCCGCTCGATACTTGCGGGAGTGCGAAAACTGCCTGCGGGACACTTTCTGCTGCTGCAACAGGGCCAGCCAGTCCCGGATCCAAAAAGCTGGTGGGACATAAGCTTTGCAGATCGGGCGAAGGGATCAGAGGCGGATCTGTCGGCCGAATTGGCTCATTTGATGCGCGAAGCCGTGCAATCACGCATGGTCAGTGACGTTCCGCTTGGCGCGTTTCTGTCTGGGGGTGTTGATTCTTCGTGTGTGGTTGCCTTGATGAGCGAAGCCAGCGCTGACCCGGTAAAGACCTGCTCGATTGGGTTTGATGCCGAAGAACTCGACGAGACCAATTACGCCCAGCAAGTGGCATCATTGTTCGGGACTTCGCATGAAGCAAGAGTGGTCGGCAGGGACGACTTCTCGGAAATAGACCGTCTTTCAAAGATGTTTGACGAGCCATTTGCAGATGCATCGGCACTTCCGACCTGGCGCGTCTGCCAATTGGCGCGCGAGAAGGTCACAGTGGCGTTGTCTGGGGATGGAGCAGATGAGGCCTTTGCGGGTTATCGTCGGCAGGTTTTCCATCATCACGAGGAGCGCGTTCGTTCGTTGTTGCCGTCTGGGCTTCGTGGTCCGGTGTTTCGCTCGTTGGGGGCAATCTGGCCAAAGGCTGACTGGGCACCACGACCACTAAGGGCCAAGACAACCTTTCTCGCGCTCGCTGAGAGTGGTCCTCAGGGATATGCCAGAGGTCTGAGTATCAACGATCATGCCGCTCGTTCGCGGATCTACGCTGAGGGTTTTAGTGGAGAGCTGGCTGGCTATCGTGCGGAAGTCGAGCTCGAAGACTTGATGGAGCAGGCTCCAGGTCGGAGTGGTCTTGATCAAGCGCAATATGCCGACCTCAAGTTCTGGCTGCCTGGTGACATTCTCACAAAAGTGGATCGCACCAGCATGGACGTCGCGCTTGAGGCGAGGGAGCCCTTGCTCGATCATCGCTTGTTGGAATTCGCGGCCAAACTGCCTGAACGAATGCGGGTGAGGGGGGCTACAGGTAAGTATTTGCTCAAGAAGTCGATGGAGCGGTATTTGCCTGGCGATATTCTCTATCGCCAGAAGCAAGGATTTGTCACTCCGATAGCGCAATGGCTCAAAGGACCCTTGGCTGCGCAGGCCCGTGCAGTTGCTAAAGCGTCCGTCCTTGCCGACACCGGGTGGTTTGATGGCAGATTGCTGTCTGAAATCGCCGAGGCGCATATCTCCGGAAAGTCAGATCAATCGCGACTTCTTTGGCAGCTGCTAATGCTGGAAAAATCCCTCAACCATCTAGGGCTCACGCAATAATTCCATTGCGACATCTTGTAACATTCGCACCTGGTTGACCCGATTTGGGACTCAATCCAGCTTGCGGGGGATAAATTATATTTGCCAAGAGACTCCGGCTTCGATTAGTTTCCCCGAATGTGGACGAGAATAAGACTGACGTTAGTCGGCGGTGGGTCCAGAATACAAGCCACGAGAAAAAGTGGAGCGGGACGCAATGGATAGCGGTGTCAATAAAGCGATACCTTTGACGAGTGAGGAGGACTTGCTTGTCGAAAGCGCGTTGCACTCTTCCCTCCCACAAGACCTGTTTAAGCTGGACGAGCTTGATGTCCTTTATGACGATCGAACGCAGGCGCTGTGGACCTATATGCGCCCTTCGGGTCGGCCAAGTTTTACCCCAACAATGCTGGGTGATTTTGAGACCTGGCAGGAATTGATCACAAAGGGTTTTGGGCCCGACAAGGTCCCGTTGCGCTATCTGATTCTTGGCAGTCGCGCGCCGGATGTGTTTTGCTTTGGCGGCGATCTTGACCTGTTCCAGAGGTTAATTCGCGACGGTGATCGAGATGGCCTCGTCAATTATGGTCACCGCTGCTGTGCAATTCTGCACCGGAACATCCGGACGCTCGGCATTCCAATGCTGACTGTTGGGCTGGTCCAGGGAGCCGCGCTTGGTGGTGGTTTCGAGGCGCTGTTATCATTTGACTATATCATTGCTGAGCGGACTGCGACCTTTGGTTTGCCCGAGATCATGTTTGGCCTGTATCCTGGCATGGGGGCGCACGCCCTCTTGGCCCGCAAGCTCGGCAGCGCCATGGCGGACAGGCTGATCACCTCCAACCGCACCTACACAGCCGAAGAGATGTACGAGCTTGGCGTAGTGCATGAGCTCGCGGACCCTGGAGCTGGATTGGAAGCGACCAAGGATTTCCTCAAGCGCTCTGACAGACGTCATGCCGGGCTGGTCGGTTCACGTATGGCGATGAAGAAGGTCTGGAATCTGCAGCTCGCCGAGCTCAATCGCATTACCGAAATGTGGGCTGACACCGCGCTCCAACTGCGTGAACAGGACCTCAAGGTAATGGGTCGTCTCGTTGCGGCTCAGGCTCGCCTTGCCAAGCGCATGGTCGCTGCCTGATCAGATTTGCTCGTCGGTCCCGTGTCCGAGTGCGAGGTAATCGTCACTCTGCATTTCCATCAAGCGACTGGCTGTTCTTTCAAACTCAAAACTGCCGTCACCTGAGCGGTAAAGCGCGTCGGGTTCGGCCGCCGCAGTTGCGAAGAGTTTGACCTTGTGCTCGTAGAGCGCATCGACAAGCGTGACAAAGCGAGCAGCCTCATTGCGCATCGTCTCGTCCATCTGGGGAATACCCACCAGAATGACGGTATGAAAGAACTGCGCGACAGCCAAATAGTCCGGGGCACCACGCGCTTCCCCACACAACTTCTTGAAGCTGAATACACCGACGCCCTTGAGTGATTTGGGGACAAAGAGCGTTCGTCCGCCACCAACGTCAAGCTCCTGTGAAGGGACATGCTCAGCGTCTTCGGGAGCAAAATCGGTGAGGCGAAAGAAGGCCTCGCGAACCTTCTCAGTTGCGGGATCTCCGAGTGGCGTATGCCAGGTGTCCATCCCCCCGATCCGATCGAGCCGATAATCGGTTGGCCCATTCAGCCCCAGGACGTCCAGCTCGGTCTCGATCAGCTTGATAAAGGGCAGGAACAGCTCGCGGCTGATGCCATGAAGATAGAGATCGCGAGGAGGGCGATTGGATGTCGTGACAATCGCAACGCCTTCTTCCTTGATCAATTGCGTGAACAGTCGACTCATGATCATCGCATCGGCGGAGTTATTGACCACCATTTCATCAAAGGCGAGGCATTTGGTATCAGCCGCCAAATCTGCTGCGACCGCAAGCACAGGATCCCCGCGTTCAGTTTTGCGGGCCTCGCGCAATCGGGCATGCACATCCTGCATAAAGGCATGGAAGTGTGCGCGGCGTTTTTCGGGAAGATCGAGCGTCTCATGGAATAAGTCCATCAGCATGCTCTTTCCGCGCCCAACACCGCCCCACATGTACAACCCGCGGGGCAAGACGGATTTGCGGCCAAGAATCCACCCGAGCAGTCCACCGGGCTGTTGCGCTTCAAGTTCACGTTGAAGTTGATCTAGCCTTTCGGCTGCCGCTCGTTGATCTTCGTCGGGTCGCAGTTCGCCATTGGCGATCAGGTGATCATAGCGCGCGAGCAGGCCGACCATCTAGCCATCCTTGCGAGGCATGAATTTGCGAATAATCCCGCTAAAGGCAGCGACACGGTCATCGTCTTGAACGACTTCGCCGCGCACAAATACCAATTTGCCCGTCTCGCTCACGATCTCCGTGACTGAATCGAGCGGTCGTCTGGGATCGCCGCCACCGACAAACTGGGTCGACAATTCCAGCGTGACAGAAGGACCGGCATTCCCTGACCCGATGACATGCATGGTGGTGAAGAGCGAAATGTCGATCAGACCCAAACTCACGGCACCGTGGATGATCCCCTGCAAATTTTCATGCTTGCGCTCCGGGAACATCCTAAGGCGGCACTTGTCGCGCTCGCGGCGGGTGATGAGCTTTCCCATCACTGCCCCGTTAAAGAGCGTCTCATCCTTGAGATTCCAATGATGCCAACCCGGATTGTCTGGATCCGGCAGATGGTCAAATACGTCGTCCCTTAGCGCCACCGATCAGATTTCGCGCTCGGCCATCATCTTCTTGGTTTCGGCAATCGCCTTGGCTGGCGAAAGACCCTTGGGGCAGACATTCGCGCAGTTCATGATCGTATGGCAGCGATAGAGTCGGAACGGATCTTCAAGCTGATCGAGCCGCTCACCGGTCATTTCATCGCGGCTGTCAGCCAGCCAACGATAGGCCTGAAGCAGGATTGCGGGACCAAGGAACTTGTCCGAATTCCACCAATAGCTTGGGCAGGAGGTGGAGCAACACGCGCACAGGATGCACTCATAAAGCCCATCGAGTTTTTCGCGTTGTTCTGGAGACTGCAACCGCTCTTTGCCCGACGGCGTAGTGCTGACAGTCTGCAGCCAGGGACGGATCGAAGCGTACTGCGCATAAAAGTGCGTGAAGTCAGGCACGAGGTCCTTGATCACGTCCATATGCGGCAGCGGGGTGATCCGAATTTCGCCCTTTAGATCTTCGATCGCAGTCGTGCAGGCCAGTCCATTGCTGCCGTTCATGTTCATCGAGCATGAACCACAGATGCCCTCGCGACAGGACCGGCGGAAGGTCAGGGTCGGATCAACCTCATTCTTTATCTTGAACAGCGCATCCAGAACCATCGGACCGCATTCGTCAAGATCGATTTCGAACTTGTCGTAGCGCGGGTTTTCGCCGCTATCGGGATCATAACGATAGATCTTGAAGCTCTTCACGCGCCCGCCATCAGCCTTGTGAACCTTGCCGTTTGAACGGATCTTGGAATTCTTCGGAAGAGTGAAAGTTGCCATGAAGTATCGGGTCCCGTTGCTTTGCCGAACCTATCTAACGCCTCGTTCCGATCAAGCAAGTCGCCTGTGTTGCGTGCTGTGTGACAGATGTTGAGCTTCAATCATCGCCGAGCCAAATCCTACAGGATGGAACACATGGAACAGGGTTATGATGTTCACTTCCTTTCGCCTGCAAATTGGCCATTATGGGTCCCAGCCGAGGCGCCAAGTGTCGGAACCCTCCGGGCCCCCAACACTTGTATCGACTATGACTTCGGTAGGAAATTCAGGTGAAAACTGGCCATGCTCGGTCGCAGTGTTCGGCGCCTCTGGCGGCATCGGTTCGGCGATCGTGTCTGTGCTGGAAGAACGCGGCGTTCGAAAAATCTATGCCGGAACTCGCCGTCCAGGCGCCTCGAGCGGGATCGTCACGCCGTTTGCCTTCGACCTGACAGATGAAACGAGCATCGCTGCAAGCGCAGATCTGATGCGCAACGATCCTCCCGACCTGGTGCTGGTGGCGACTGGCGTCCTGACCTTGTCCCATGGAATAGGCCCCGAGCGCAGCCTCAAGCGGCTCGATCAGTCCGCGATGGCGGAGATCTTTGCGCTCAACACAATCGGACCTTCGCTGATCGCCAAGCATATACTGCCGTTAATGCCGCGCACAGAGCGATGGACCTTCGCCGCCTTGTCGGCCCGGGTCGGTTCGATCAGCGACAATGGCCTTGGCGGGTGGCATTCCTACCGCGCGTCGAAGGCCGCGCTCAATATGCTGCTGAAGAACTTTGCATTGGAGATGGGGCGGACCCACAAACACGGTACGGTTGTAGGACTGCATCCGGGGACCGTGGATACCCCGTTGTCGGAGCCATTCCAAAGTGGGCTGCCTGGGGGCCAATTGAGTTCCAGTCAGGACGCCGCCAACAACTTGCTCGAGGTGCTGGCGGGGCTGGGCCCGGAACATTCTGGCTGCGTATTCGATTGGAAAGGCGAACAAATTCCAGCGTAATCCCCACATCGGGTCTTTTCACGTTTTGGCGTAGACGCAGATTGCGTTAGTCTCGCTTGGCATCGGGCAGAGGAGCGCGCAATGGGACTGCAACAATGGTACGATGCGCATGTAATGCCGCGCCTGATTGGCCTTGCTTGCAGCCAGGGCCAAGTCATGAAGCGTCGCTCACATGTTGTGCCTTTGGCCAAAGGTGATGTGTTCGAGATTGGCTGCGGTGGCGGCCTCAATCAGGAATTCTACGACACTCGGGCGGTTACCAGCTTTGCCGGAATCGACCCCCATGGCGCGCTGCTTGATCAGGCGCGCGCCGCGGCTCAACAGCGCGGATGGCCCGCTGATATACGGGAAGGGGTTGGGGAGGCGATTCCCTTTCTTGACCGTTCTTTCGATACTGTGGTGTGCACGTTTACGCTCTGCTCAGTCGAGAGCACACATCAGGTGATGTCAGAGATGCGCCGCATTCTCAGGCCGGGAGGACAGCTGTTGTTCCTGGAGCACGGTCGGGCGCCTGACGCCAATGTTGCCAAATGGCAGGACCGGATCGAGCCGGTTTGGAAGAAGTTGGCAGGAGGGTGCCACCTGACGCGGCCTATCGGATCAGCGTTGCGTGGGGCCGGATTTGAGGTTGATCCGCTGGGGCAGGGCTACCTTCCCAAGGCCCCAAAATTCGCAATGTGGAACGAGTGGGGCATAGCGCGCAAACACGGGGTCTGACGGAGCATTTTGCGCCGCCAGACCCGTGCTTAGCATTGCCTATTCGCCAAAGGTGCGTTGCCACCAGCCACGCCGTGGTTGACCACCTTCTTCGCTGTCGGAACCCCCACTCGGTTCGCTTGCTGCGGCTTCATCTGACTTGGCAGGCTTGGCTTCTGAAGGCGTTTCCTTGGCTGCAGAGGCGTCGTCTGCCTTTGGTTCCGCCTTCTTTTTACGAGGAGCGCGCTTGCGCTTCGGCTTCTCCTCTACTGGAGCGGCCTCCTCGGCAGCTGCATCCTCGGAAGGAGCCTCTTCAACCTTGGGCTCAGGCGCCTTCTTCTTACGTGGTGCGCGTTTGCGTTTGGGCTTCTCAGCCGGAGCTTCAGCAACTTCATCGGTCTCCGCAGCTGCAGCTTCTCCAGCCGGTTCTTCAGTCGAAGCCTCGGCTTCATCAGCCTTGTTGTCCGCGGTTTCCTCAGGTTGAGAATCCTCGGAATTATCGCTCTCTTCTACAGCATCGCCTTCCGAGCGCTTCCGCCGACCACGACCACCGCGCCGGCGGCGCTTCTTGGGCTTGGCTTCCTCATCATCGGAGGTTTCCTCATCCGATGGCCCAGCAGCCTCGCCAGCCTCTTCATCGGCTGATTCTTCGGATTGCTCATCGGAGCGCTTTTTGTTGCGACCGCGTCCTCCACGACGGCGACGGCGACGCTTTTTCTTTGGTGCGTCCTCGTCTTCTTCGTCGAAATCCTCTTCAGGCAAATCGTCATCGTCATCATCATCGTCGACAATCGGTTCGAACTTGGGCGCCTCGGTCGGCCGGGGACCGGAACTTGAGACGGACATCTTCGCGCCTTCGTCTTCGCCTTCCGGGACGACTTCGACGCTGACGCCATAGCGTGCCTCAATTTCGGCAAGGTCTGCGCGCTTGGCATTGAGCAAATAGACCGCTGCTTCGGTGCTTGCGGCGAGGCGAATGGTCGTGCCTTTGCCCTTGGCTGCTTCGTCTTCGATCAGACGCAGGGCCGAGAGGCCAGCAGACGATGCCGTGCGCACCAGGCCAGTGCCATCGCAATGCGGGCAAGGGCGGGTTGTCGCTTCGAGCACACCGGTGCGGAGCCGCTGGCGGCTCATTTCCATCAGGCCAAACCCGGAAATGCGTCCGACCTGAATCCGCGCACGGTCGTTCTTGAGCGCTTCCTTCATCGCCTTTTCGACTTTGCGGACATTGGAATTGTATTCCATGTCGATGAAGTCGATCACGACGAGACCAGCCATATCGCGCAACCGCAGTTGGCGCGCGATTTCCCTGGCCGCTTCGACGTTGGTAGCAACCGCGGTTTGCTCAATTCCGTGCTCTTTGGTCGACCGCCCTGAGTTGATGTCGATCGAGACCAGTGCTTCGGTCGGGTTGATGACCAGATAGCCGCCCGATTTGAGCTGAACCATCGGATCATACATCGCCCTCAACTGATCCTCGGCACCGTAACGCTGGAACAAGGGCACCGGATCGGCATAGGCTTTCACGCGTCGGGCATGGCTTGGCATGAGCAATTTCATGAAGCCCTTGGCCAGCTTGTAGCCGTCTTCGCCTTCGACGATCACTTCTTCGATGTCGCGGTTGTAGATATCGCGGATCGCGCGTTTGATCAGATCACTGTCCGAGTGGATCAAGGACGGCGCGGTCGATGAGAGGGTCTTCTCCCGGATTTCGTCCCAGACGCGTGCGAGATAATCGAAGTCGCGCTTGATCTCGGTCTTGGTCCGGCTGAGGCCGGCGGTCCGAACAATCAGTCCCATGCTCTTGGGCAGCGAGAGATCGGAAACAACCTGCTTGAGGCGCTTGCGATCGCTCGAAGAATTGATCTTGCGGCTGATGCCACCGCCGTGGGAGCTGTTGGGCATCAGGACCGTGTAGCGACCGGCCAGGCTGAGATAGGTTGTCAGAGCGGCGCCTTTGTTGCCCCGCTCTTCCTTGACGACCTGAACCAGCACGACTTGGCGACGCTGAATGACATCCTGAATCTTGTAGCGACGGCGCAGGGCCTGACGCTTGGCCCGAACTTCGTCGACTTCCTTGGAGCGACTGCGGCCCTTTTTGTCGCTTCCGCCCTGACCGCGGCGTCCGCGACGCCGGCGACCACGGCGAGGCTTGTCTTCTTCACCGCTGTCTTCGGTTTCGGACTTGTCAGCCTCTCCATCCGATGTTTCAGCATCGGATTCGTCGCTGTCCTCGTCCTCTTCTTCATCGTCGGAATCATCGTCATCCGAGGCGCCATCTTCGATCGTGGCGACCTTGTCCTTTTCCGACGTGTCGATTTCCTCGACTCCATCTTCGGCCAAGTCTTCGGCCAGGCTTTCGGCGCTTTCATCGTCGGCGTCATATTCATCGCCGGGCGCAATTCCTTCTTCCTCCTCTTCGGCGCGAAGGCGGGCTTCCTCCTCGGCGGCGGCGGCCTCTTCATCGAGTAACGCCTGCCGGTCTTCAGCCGGGATCTGATAATAGTCTGGATGGATTTCGCTAAATGCGAGGAAGCCGTGCCGATTTCCGCCGAAATCGACGAATGCAGCTTGCAACGAGGGTTCGACCCTCGTGACTTTCGCTAGATAGATATTTCCTTTGATCTGCTTGTGTTCAGCAGATTCGAAATCGAATTCCTCAATCCGGTTGCCTTTGAGCACCGCCACCCGGGTCTCTTCCGAGTGGCGCGCATCGATAAGCATGCGCGTTGCCATGTAGTAATCTCCGAACGCCCTGCCCGGTGTCGCTTAGCAGTGGGGTCAGGCGTGTGTTGTGTGATGGGCGGGAGGGCTCTCGCGCCGCTCCAGCCATGGGTTCCAGGCCCTGAACAGCGAAGCTGTAGGGCGTGATCTGCGTGTCTGCTGTGACGAATTTGCGCATCAATGGCGCATTCCGGCTCGCATCAACCGTCGCGCGCATCGAATGCTGCGATGGGAATTGCGAGGAAGAACGACTCGTCACTGCATCAACCTGTTGGTGTGATGACCCGGTGAAAATCGGGCCAACCAGAAAAAAACGGGGACTTCGTAGCAAAATGTACGATAGCGAAGGACCTGTTTCGTGGTGGAAACTTGCTAGCACCGTGGGTTAGCGCCCGCAACCATATTGCGCTTCATCAACACAACATCTTATCGATGTGCCATGTCCTTGCGCACTCTGTTGATAATGATTGTGACGCTGCCGGCGCTGCTTTTGGGTGGTGCCGTCGCCTTGGACACGCCTATTCCGATCCCGGAGATCGGTCGCGAGTATGTCTTGCGGATACTTCTGGCGAACCGTGAATTGGCTCCCGACCTTCCCGATGTCCAAGGTCCCGAAGATCCTGATCGCCCGTTGGTCGTGATCGATGCCGGCCATGGCGGAAGGGATCCGGGCGCCGTCGGCCCCGGCGTACTTGAGAAGGAGATCACGCTCTCGATTACGCTGGCCCTGCGTGAAAAGCTGCTTGAAGCCGGAGGAATACGGGTTGCACTAACGCGGGACGACGATCGGCTGATTGCCTTGGCAGCGCGCCCCGAGATTGCCCGACAATTGGATGCGGATCTGTTTCTCTCGATCCATGCGGATTCGGCCGGGGATCTTACCAATGTCTCCGGCGCGAGCATTTACACGCTTTCCAACGAAGCCTCGAGCGAGGCCGCCGCACGATTTGCTGCGCGAGAGAATGCGGCGGACCGGTTGAACGGTATTGCCGTTGAAGCTGAGAATGAGACGGTGAACAATATCCTGGTCGAACTATCGCAGCAGGCGACGCAGGAAGATGCGACCGAGTTCGCAGGGCTGATCGAGCGTGAAGGCCAGGGCCAGTTGGTATTCCATCCGCAAGCGCAACGGTCCGCCGCGTTGGCAGTTTTGCGCGCGCCGGACGTTCCCGCCGTTCTGTTTGAGAGCGGTTTTGTCACCAATCAGACTGACCGCGCTCGCCTGACAACAGAAGAGGGGCGCGAGACCTATGCCGAGGTTTTGGCCCAGGCTATTCGGGTCTATTTCGCCCGTCAGGACGAGCTTTAAAGCCAGATAGGGGCCGCCGTTCATGGTCCTGACATGCCTGGTTTGGTGATGAAAATCGGCACAAGGCTGTGGCGCTGCCAGATCGGGGAGGCTAAACCGCAAGGCGTATGACTGAGCAAACGACCTTGGACTACATTCGATTTCGGGTGCATCGCGATACTGACCAGGCCTGGAACTGGTTCGTGGAAGGCTGGCGCAACAGCCTGTTGTTCAAGGGGCTTGCCGCGCTCGGGATACTGCTGCTGCTCGTGTGGGCGGCAGCGTGGTTCTGGCTGGTGCGGGATCTACCCGATGCGCAATCGCTGGTGGATTATGAAACACCCTTGCCGAGCGTGGTGCGCGGGGCGGATGGAGAGATCGTCCAGTCTTACGCGCGCGAACGCCGAGTCCAGTTGCAATATGCTGATTTTCCTCAACAATTGGTAGAGGCCTATCTCGCAGCGGAGGATAAGACCTTCTTTTCGCACGGCGGGGTCGACGTCACTGGCACCGCTAATGCTGTGTTCGATTTCATCAGCAAGTTTGGATCAGACCAGCGCGCGGTTGGCGGCTCAACGATCACCCAGCAAGTCGCGAAGAATCTGCTCTTGGGAGATGATTACACCGTCACTCGTAAGCTCAAGGAAATGATCCTCGCTGGGAGGATCGAAGAGGTCATGAGCAAGGAAGAGATCCTAGAGCTGTACCTCAATGAGATTCCCTTGGGACGTCGCAGCTTCGGGGTGCAGGCCGCCAGTCGCGCCTATTTTGATCGCGATGTCGCCGATCTTGAGCTGCATCAGATGGCGTTTCTGGCGATCTTGCCAAAAGCGCCGGAACGCTATGGTCGCTCCGCCAACGAGCAGCTTGCAATGACGCGGCGTGACTTTGTCCTGCGGCAAATGGAAGAGAATGGCTTTATCAGCGAAGCGGATCGCGCAGCAGCGGCAGCGCAACCGCTGGGCCTCGTCCGGCAACGCAGCAGTCGAACGGCTGATGCAGGCTATTTCATCGAAGAAATTCGGCGCCAGTTGATCGCCGAGTTTGGGGAAAACGCTGAAGATGGCCCCAACAGCGTTTATGCAGGCGGTTTGTGGATCCGCTCCTCGCTTGATCTCGAAATGCAACAAGCGGCGCAGGAAGCTCTGCGTGAAGGACTGGTTCGCTACCACGGCTCTCGTGGGTGGCGTGGCCCGATCGCGACGATCAATTTCGATGACGGTCCATGGAGCAGCCAGCTCGCCAGCTCTTTCCTGAGCATCAATTACCAGGATTGGCGCGTCGGTGTGGTGACCGAGCGGGCCGGCTCCACTGCCAAGATCGGATTTTCCGACGGGACAGAGGCTCCGCTGACCAATCTTCCCAATGCCCTCAAGGCAGGCGATGTGATTGTCGCCTCACCGAGCGGCACTGAGTATCGCGTACGGACCGTTCCCGAGGCACAGGGAGGACTGATCGTCCAAAACGCACAATATGGACGAATACTCGCCATGCAGGGTGGGTTTGATTACCGATTGTCGGACTTCAATCGCGCGACCCAGGCGGAGCGTCAGCCGGGTTCGACGATCAAGCCCTTCGTGTATTCCACCGGGCTCGATACCGGAATGACTCCCTCTACCAGGGTCGATAACAGTCGGTTCTGCTATTATCAGGGACGCGCTCAAGGTGAGAAGTGTATTCGCGGCGGCCGCGCTGGCGAATTCCCGATGCGCTATGGCCTTGAGCAATCGCAGAACATCATGACTGTTCAGATCGGCATGCAGGCCGGAATGGACAATGTGGTCGACACGATTGAGCGGATGGGGATCGGTCAAGCAGACCCTTATGCGGCGACGGCGCTGGGCTCTGAAGAAACCACCGTCATGCGGATCACCGCCGCCTATGCGGCCTTGGCCAATCATGGTCGTCTCAATCCGCCGACCGTGATTGACTATGTCCAGGATCGCAAGGGCAAGGTGATCTGGCGGGCCGACAATCGCCGTTGTGATGGCTGTAGAATGGCCGAATGGGATGGACAGCCGATGCCGCGTTTTGGCCTCAAGGGCGAACAGGCGATGGATCCGCGCACCGCGTTTCAGACCATGCATATGCTGCGCGGCGTGGTCGAGCGAGGAACCGCCACAGTTCTGAGTTCGCTGGGACTGCCATTGTTTGGCAAGACTGGCACCACCAGCGGCCCCAAAGACGTCTGGTTCATCGGAGGCACGCAGGAAATCGTCGCGGGCGCCTATGTTGGCTTTGATCAGCCGCGCAATCTGGGCGGGTATGCGCAGGGCGGTACCATTGCTGCACCGATCATCAGGTCGCTGATCGAGAAATCCAAGGATCACTGGTCAACAACCCCACCAATTGCTCCTGCAGGCGTCCGAATGGTCAGGGTCGACCGACGGACTGGCAAGCGGATCCTGGATGGTTGGCCGAGTGGCGAAGCGCGGGCAGACATCATCTGGGAAGCGTTCAAGCCCGACACGGTCCCGGATCGCTCAACCCGCGCAGACGAGATTGCAGCCAAACGCGATGAGATCCTCGAGCTCATACGCGCTTCGCGGGAACAGGCCGGAGGTCTCTCAGCCGCCGAAGCCAACAGCCAGGTGGCCGACTTTGTCGAAGAGCAGGGCGGGATCTACTGATCTTCGGAACGACGCGCGGGGCGATGGGTTATGTAGCTATGAGACAGATTCTTCGTCCGCTCCTGCCCGTCCTGCTCGCGTTCTTCGCACTATCACCCGCAGCCGCTAGTCTCCCTGTGGGGTCTCAGGCCCCCAACTTCAGCACCCGCGCAGCCTTGGCTGGCGAAGAGTTCGGCTTTTCGTTGAGGGCTGCGCTCGCGAAGGGGCCGGTGGTGCTGTATTTCTATCCCAAGGCTTTCACGCGCGGCTGCACGCTCGAAGCCAACGCCTTTGCCGAAGCCATGCCGCAGTTTCGGGCACTCGGTGCGACAGTGGTCGGCATGTCGAATGACTCGATCGAAACGCTCAAGCGTTTCAGCCGCGAAGAGTGCCGTGACGCCTTTGCAGTTGGCGTGGCGAGGTCGGGCTTGATTGAAGCATACGACGTGGGCTTGAGCGGATCAGATTTGGCTTCACGCACAAGCTATGTGATTGCGCAGAATGGCGAGATCACGCTGGTGCATTCGGACATGAACTATCGTGATCACGTGTCGAAGACGCTTGCTGCGGTAAGATCGCTCAGACAGTAACCCTCGGCAAAGCCGGGGCTAGCTCCCCGCACGCGCTTTACAATCACCCTGTGCGCGCTAAGCGGGGCCTAAACTCGTGTGAAGGATAGCGTATGCGTGCCGAGGCGCAGGCCCATATAGACAGGATCGAAGCGGCTCTGGACCTGGTCCGGCAGTCTCTTGATTGGGAGCGCGCTCTGCGTCGGCTCGATGAGCTGAACGCGCGCGTCCAGGATCCCACGCTATGGGACAATCCCAAGCAAGCCCAGGCGGTCAGCCGCGAACAGAAGCAACTTGAGAACGCGGTCAACACCGTAAACGAGATCTCGAGCGAGATGGCAGACGCGGTCGAGTTCATCGAAATGGGTGAGCTTGAGGATGAAGAAAGCATTATCAATGACGGCCTCGCCAGCCTCGCGAAGCTGTCCAAGCGGGCCGATGCCGACAAGGTTCAAGCGCTTTTGTCGGGCGAAGCTGACGGAAATGACACTTATCTCGAAATCCATGCAGGCGCAGGCGGCACCGAGAGCCAGGATTGGGCCGATATGCTGTTGCGAATGTACGCCCGGTGGGCGGAACGGCGCGGTTTCAAGGTCGAGACGGTTGAGTATCAGGCTGGCGAGACTGCGGGAATCAAGTCGGCCACTCTGCTGCTGAAGGGCGAGAATGCCTTTGGCTATGCGAAGACAGAGAGCGGCGTGCACCGGCTCGTGCGGATCAGTCCCTATGATTCGTCGGCGCGGCGGCACACCTCATTCAGCTCGGTCTGGGTCTATCCGGTGATTGACGATGATATCGAGATCGAGATCAACGAAAGCGATCTGAAAATCGATACATACCGCGCCTCCGGCGCCGGCGGTCAGCACGTCAATACGACCGACAGTGCGGTTCGGATCACACACCAACCATCCGGGATTGTGGTTGCCAGCCAGAACGACCGCAGTCAGCACAAGAACCGTGCGACGGCGATGAACATGCTCAAGGCTCGTCTGTTCGAACGCGAAATGGCCGAACGTGAGGCTGCCGCCTCGGGCGAGTACCAGGAGAAGAGCGAGATCGGATGGGGACACCAGATTCGCTCTTATGTCCTGCAGCCCTATCAGATGGTGAAGGATCTCCGAACCGGCGTCACATCAAGCTCGCCTGATAATGTACTCGATGGCGAGTTGGATGAATTCATATCGGCGGCTCTGGCTCAGCGCGTGACCGGTGAAACTGTCGAAGTCGAGGATGTCGAATGAAGCGCAGCGTAGCCCTTGCCGTAATTGCACCATGCGCGGCGCTCGCAGTTCCAGCCCATGCGGACGTCGTGATTGGACCGAGGGCGGCCTATTACTTCGACAACAGCAATCTGCGAACTTCGTCGATCCCATCGGGACAAATTGAAGAGGGAGTGATTGACCAGCAAGCGCTCGAACTTGCGCAAACACTTTTCCCGGGTGAAGTCGATTTCGTCGGTCAGCAGGAAGGCGCTGGTGTCCTCGCCGATCAGATCAGCATTCCCATGGCCGGGATAATGATCAACTTTGGTGATGATCGCGATCGGATCACGCTGAGCGGTCTCTATGGTCAGGGAAGCGGCAGCTTTTCGCAGACCCAATCGGTCAGTCGAACTCTGACCATTCAGAATGTCACTGCGGTTGATTTCGGATTGGCGAGGGCTGCCGCGGATTTTGACTATGATCGGCTTGACCTTGAAGCCACCTGGCAACGCCGGACCAGTGAGACTTTCGCGTTTCTCGTAGGTGTTCGATACGAACGCTTGGAGCGGAAGGGTGATGGGACGGCTTCAATCGGACTGACTCCCAATGTCGATAACCTCTTGCTGGCGGCGATTGCCGCAGGATTGAACCAGCCCCCTCCGGCAATAATCCCGCAGCAGCCGCTTCAGACCGTTCCAATCACCGACAGCGCAACCCAGGAAACCTACAGTATCAGGGGCGGGGTAACGGCCTTCATTCCGATCTCTGATAATGCGACGGCCTTCTTCAATGGCATGGTGCACGCTAGCTATCAGCCTGAATTTACTGTCTCGACCGTGTTTGTCGGCGACGGGGTCAACACGCAGGATTCTACTCTGGCCGAAACAACCCAAGCCGAAATTAGCCTAGGACCGGATTTCGCAGTGGGTGCCCAATTCATCCTCAGCGAAGGTCTCGCCTTGGATGTTCGCTATCGCGCCAATCTGTTCTTTCCGCTGTCAGGAGAGCAGGATTTCTCGGATGCGCGAGTCAACCATGGCGTAAATCTGGGACTTTCGCTGCGGATATGATGCTCAAGCTGTTCTCCTCGCTAAAGCTGGCGCTGATCCTGATCGTTCTAAATGGGATGAGCGTGCCGGCGACAGCTGAGGTGAAGGCGCTGATTATTGGGTCGGATTACTCGAGCTCTGGCAATCCTAGGTTGGAGTTGCAGAACCCTGTTGCTGATGTGCGCATGATCCGATCGGCACTGCGGGGCACAGCCATCGAAGAAATGCTCGTGCTTGAAGAACCTTCTGCCGAAGAATGGGAAGAGGGTCTCAATCAATATCTTGAGTCCCTGACCGGCGATGATGTCGGACTGTTTTACTTTGCCGGACATGGATTTCAGATCGAGGGACAGAACTATCTGATGAGTTCGGATGGCAAAATGCTGATTCCGCTCGATTCGCTGATCAGCCAGATTGGAGATCGTGCGCGCGGTGCGGTGGTGATCATTGATGCCTGTCGCAACAATCCGCTGGTTGATCTTGATCCCGAGGATCAAGTGCAGGTGGTCGCGATCGAAGGCAGCACGCGCAGTTTGACGCGGGTGTCGATGGACACAATTCTTTATTCCCCCAACGGGTTGGCACAGCTCAGCAATTTACGCGGCCTTTCCGCGGTCGCGTTCTTTTCGACCGAGCCTGGCAATGTCGCCGAAGATGGAGCGACACCTGGGAAAGGCAGCCCATTTGCGAAGGAAATCGTCAGACAGCTGAAGCGCCGCCAGTCACTGGATGAGGTGTTTCGCAAAACCGCTGTTGCGGTTAATGCCAGAACCGAAGGTCGCCAGTCGCCCTGGCGGCAAGGGGACCTTCCATTTGATGTCTTTCTCGCTGGGATGCGCGCTCTTCCGATACCATGATGACTAGAGTTCAATTGATCCTGATGGCCCTGGTGGCGCTCTGCCTTGCAGGCTGCGAAGACCGAGAGCTGTCCGATCGTCCTGGTACCGCGATCGAATTTCCATTGCCTGACAGGCCTGTTTCCAACCTTGGTGCCACGCAATTCTCCAATGAGGACGCACGCGATCAGCGTGGCGAGGCGCAGAAGGTGATGGATCTCGCCAATATCGACGAAGGCATGACCTTGGCCGATATTGGGGCTGGTGAGGGTTATTATACCGTCCGGCTTGCCGAGCGCGTCGGTTCGGAAGGCCGGGTCCTGGCGCAAGACATCGATCGCGACGCGCTTGAGCGGCTCGGTCGGCGGGTTGAGCGTGAACGGCTCGACAATGTCTCGATCAAGCTTGGCAAGGAAGACGATCCGCAATTGCCGGTCGATAGTTTTGATCGGATCTTCCTGGTCCACATGTATCACGAAGTGAGCGAGCCCTATGCGTTCCTGTACCGCTTGTGGCCTGCTTTGGCCGATGGTGGGCAGGTAATTGTGGTTGATACCGACCGACCGACCGATAGCCACGGCATGCCGCCCAAGCTGCTGTTCTGTGAGTTTGATGCCGTCGGTTTCCGCCTGATCGAATTCCTCGAGAAGCCTGACATTAAGGGCTATTTTGCGCGGTTTGAGCGATTGGAGGCGAGGCCCGACCCAACCGCAATTGTGCCGTGCAGCGTCAATCCCATTCAGCCTTCCGAATAGCTTGCGCGGCCCCGCCGGGGACGGGCAGCGGCTTCAACGTCGTTATAGGTTGTCGTGCTGGGGCATTCCCAGGACGTGAAAGCCACCGTCGACGCGGATGATCTCGCCGGTTGTGCAGGCGCCAGCATCTGAGCACAGATAGACTGCCGTTCCACCGACCGCTTCCAGGCTGGCATTGCTGCGGAGCGGAGCATTGGCTTCGGTATGCTTGTAGGTTTTGCGGGCCCCGCCGATTGCAGACCCGGCCAGTGTCTTCATCGGGCCAGGGCTGATTGCGTTCACGCGGATGCCTTCAGGCCCAAGGTCGTTTGCCAGATACCGAACGGCGGCCTCCAAGGCGGCCTTGGCGACGCCCATGACATTGTAGTTCGGAGTCACCCGATTGGATCCCATGTAACTGAGGGTGATCAGCGTGCCGCCATTCTCCTCCATCATCGGATGCGCGCGACGGGCGACTTCGATGAAACTGTAGGCGGAGATATCCATCGAGTTCTTGAAATTGGCACGTGAGGTATCGAGGATTCGACCTGTCAGCTCTGACTTGTCAGAATAAGCGACTGCGTGGATCAGGAAATCCAATCGGCCCCATTTCGCATTGAGCGCCTCAAATGCTGTATCGAGCGAAGCGTCATCGGTGACGTCGACATCGACCATGAAGTCCGATCCGACACTTTCCGCTAGTGGCTCCAATCGCTTTCGAAAGGCATCGCCCTGATAGGTGAAAGCAAGTTCAGCTCCCGCCTCGGCACAGGCCTTGGCAATGCCCCAAGCGATCGAGCGATCATTGGCCACGCCCATGACCAAGCCACGTTTTCCTTCAAGCACGCCCATGTTCAACAATCCCTCTCACCATCGGAGGAGCCTGCCTCCGGAGTGGTTCTACCCGTGAAACTTCGACAGCAGCATCGAGCCATTGGTTCCGCCAAATCCGAAGGAATTGGTCATGACGGTATCCAAACCGGCATCTTCGACCAATTCAGTCGCAATCTCTTCCGGCTTCAGTTCCGGATCCAGAGTCTCGACATTGATCGAAGGAATGATGAAATCATGCTCTAGGGCCAGCAAGCAATAGACCGCTTCTTGAGCGCCAGTCGCACCTTGGCTGTGGCCGGTCATTGACTTTGTTGAGCTGACCGGCGGGGTTGCGCCGTCGCCAAAGACCTGGCGCACTGCCTCAATTTCACCGACATCGCCGACTGGCGTCGAGGTGCCATGCGCATTGATATAGCTGACTTTGCGGTCGTCGCTGAGCGAGGTCAGGGCTCCGCGCATTGCCCGCTCACCCCCTTCTCCTGAGGGGGCGACCATGTCTGCCCCATCGGAAGTTGCGCAAAAGCCGGTTACCTCAGCATAGATCTTGGCGCCGCGGGCCTGCGCATGCTCAAGGCTCTCCAACACAACAATCGCGCCACCGCCGCCAATGACGAAGCCATCACGATCAGCATCGAACGCCCGTGAGGCGCGCTCTGGCGTGTCATTGTACTTGCTCGACATCGCTCCCATCGCATCGAATAGGCACGACAGCGTCCAGTCGAGCTCTTCGCCGCCACCACCGAACATCACATCCTGCTGACCCAGCGCGATTTGCTGAGCGGCAAGGCCGATGCAATGCAGCGAAGTGGAACAGGCCGAGGTGATCGAAAAATTCATGCCTTTGATTTGATAGGCGGTGGCAAGGTTCGCGCTCACCGTCGAGGACATGGTTTTGGGCACTGCGAACGGACCGATCCGCTTGGTGCCGCCTGAACTGAGCACAGTTTGATGCGCGGCGAGCATGGCAGATGTCGAAGGTCCGCCCGAGCCAGCAATTACACCGGTCATCGGATTGATGACGTCTTTCTCTTCCAGGCATGCATCTGCGATCGCTTGGCCCATGGCGATATGGGCATAGGCCGCACCCGGTCCCATGAAGCGCAGGGTGCGCTTGTCGACATGCTCCTTCACATCGAGGTCAACGGCGCCTGCGATCTGTGATCGAAAGCCATGCTCCGCCATGTCTTCATTGAAAGTAATGCCTGACTTGCCCGCCTTCAGCGAAGACAGAACTTCAGAAGCATTGGTGCCAATCGAGGATACGATCCCCAGTCCGGTTATAACGACGCGACGCATGATCCCCTTTTCCGCCCCTGTTTCTGTCTTAGAGAAGGCCCCCTAGGCCTCGGACAGGGCCACTTTCATATCTTTAACTTGATAGATGACCTCGCCATCGGCCTCGACACGGCCATCGGCCACACCCATGGTCAAACGACGGGTTTGCACGGCTTTGGTGAAGTCGACGTAATAGGTAAGCATCTTCCGGTCCGGCCGTACCATCCCGGTCAGCTTTACCTCTCCGACGCCCAGTGCATATCCGCGCCCTTTCCAGCCACGCCAGCCAAGGTTGAACCCAGTCAGCTGCCACAGCCCGTCGAGCCCGAGACAGCCCGGCATGATCGGATTGCCAGGGAAGTGGCAATCGAAAAACCACAGATCGGGTGTGATATCGAATTCGGCAACAACATGGCCTTTGCCATGCGGTCCGCCGTCTCCCGAGATTTCCGTAATCCGGTCCATCATCAGCATCGGCGGTGCCGGCAATTGCGCATTGCCGGGGCCAAAAAGTTCACCCCTTGCGCAGCGCAACAGATCGTCACGATCAAAGCTGGTTGGGAAATCTGTCATCCCAGTCTCTACTCCCCACCTGTAGGAATTGCCTTCGCGGCTGCGCCTAGCACCCCGCATTGATGAGGAAAAGGGCACAGGTGCGTGTCGTTGATAATTGAATGCTGCAAGCGGTGGCCTTAGTTGATTTGGAGCCCCTCTGCGCAAGGAATGAATGAGTTATCTGATGGAGATCCGCCCGACCAACCTATCCGAGCCGGAAGTGCTCGACTTACTGTCCTTGCATCACCAAGAAATGATGGCTTTTTCTCCGCCAGGTACGGCCCATGTCCTCGATCACTCGGCGCTCAAGGCTCCCGGAATCGAAGTCTATGCGGCGTGGGAAGGAGAGCGGCTGCTCGCAATTGGAGCTCTCCGGCTTCACGGCGACTTTGCCGAGATCAAGAGCATGCGAGCGCATCCAGACGCGCGGGGTAAGGGCGGGGGCAAGGCTATGCTCGACCACTTGATCGCGCGCGCAAAGCAGACCGGCAACGCGCTTGTGCGGCTTGAAACCGGCACAAGCGAATTGTTCGAAGCCGCCAATGGGCTCTATCAAGCCTATGGCTTCGAGGAATGCGATGCCTTCGCGGGCTATCCGCCGACCGAATTCAATCGCTTTTACGAGCGCGAAATCGGCTAGGCTCAGTTGCCGCGCAGTCGCAAAACCAGGTGCAGTGTAGACTCGTGCTGGATGTTGTAGTCGGCGATAGTACGGGCGTTGTCCAATTGCTTGCCAGCAAAGATCAATCGTTGTTGCTCGGGCGGAATTCCCTCTTTGTCTTGGATTGCTTCCTTGAGAGTGAGGATTGGCGCACCCGCCAGTACTCGAACGACAATTGTCTTGCCTGTCAGCGTCTTGACAAACAGGGTCTTCTCAGCCCGTTCGCCTTCTACCGCCAATGCAGGCTGCGCAATCGGGCTTATGACGCATGACAGAAGTGCTGCGCCTAGGGCCGCAATCATGGGTTTCAACATGGTTCCTCCTCCGAGTTGCGACCCGTAGGTTTTAGTCCATATCCCAGCCACGCTCGCCATGCTCGGTGATATCAAGGCCTTCGATCTCATCCTCTTCGGTGACCCGCATTGGGAACAAGGCCGAAGCCATCAGGGCGACGATCGCTGTCCCGATGGCGCTCCAGATCGCGACCGCGCCAATCCCTATGGCCTGCGCTCCAAGCTGACTGGCCATGTCGGCTTCGCCAAAATAGCCGGTGCCGCCCAGGTCGGGTGACAGGAACACCCCAAGAAGCAAGGTCCCCAAGATTCCGCCGACACCGTGAACCGCGAAGACGTCGAGTGAATCGTCCACTTTCCAGCGCTGCTTGATCTGCTGAATAGCGCCATAGCAGACCAAGGCCCCGAGGATCCCTAGCAGGATCGCTGCACCGGGCGAGACAAAGACAGCGGCCGGGGTAATTGTAGCAAGACCGGCGATGGCTCCGGTAGACCAGCCGACACTGGTCGGCTTTCCGAGCGCCAATCGTTCAATCGCAAGCCAGGCAAGTGCCGCGGCGCTCGCCGCCAGATGGGTGTTCAGTATTGCGCTGGAAGCATTGTCATTGGCGCCCAAGGCAGAACCACCGTTGAAGCCATACCAGCCGACCCAGAGCAGGGCGGCTCCGACCAATGTAATCACTGGCGAGTGTGGGAGGACGGGGCGCTCGGGGAAACCAGTGCGGCGCCGCAACAGCAGCGCCACCACCAGTGCTGAGACACCTGCTGTCGTGTGGACAACCAACCCACCCGCATAGTCCAAAGTGCCGAAGCTCGTCGCAAGCCAACCGCCGCCCCAAAGCCAATGCGCAACCGGAGCGTAAACGATCAGGCCCCAAACAGCTGAGAACGCCAGTACCCAGGAAAAGCGCGCGCGTTCAACCCAGGCACCGACCATCAGCGCCGGTGTAATCACTGCAAAGGTCATCTGAAATAGTGCGAATGTGCTTTCTGGAATGGCAGTGCCGGGTCTGACAGTTCCAAGATCAACCAGCATGAGGGCATTGCCGCCGCCGATCAATCCACTGCCAGCTTGACCGAATGCCAGCGTATAGCCGATCATTACCCACAGAACTGACGCCAGCGCGGCAATCGCTCCGCACTGCAGAAGAACCGACAAGACGTTCTTTGCCCGAACGAGACCGCCATAGAATAACGCGAGACCCGGTAAGGTCATCAGCAGAACCAGAGCCGATGAGGCCAAGATCCAGGCTGTGTCGCCAGTGTCGCTCATAGCTGCTGGGCCGGTCTCTTGCGCCAATACTGGTTCTGACAGCGCTGCAGCACATATCGCTGCTCCGATGAAAGTTGCGCGCAAAGCTGTGTTCCTCCCCAGGATCTCGTCAGATCAAGGCTTCTAGCACTTGATCAGGTGGTCGATGGCCATCGGCCCAGAACCGAATATTGGCGATGACTTTCTCTCCAGACGCCTCACGACCTTCGGCGGTCGCGCTGCCAATGTGGGGGAGGGTCATCACATTGGGGTGTTTGAGCAGTCGCTCATCGACATTGGGTTCGTCGGGATAGACATCCAGACCGGCGCCCACGAGGTGTCCAGATTGAAGCGCCTCAATCAATGCCTCTTGGTCGATCAGTTCACCCCGGGCCGTGTTGATAATGCTTGAGCCCGGCTTCATCAGTGCCAGTCTTTTGGCATTGATCATGCCGCGCGTCTCATCGCTTAACGGGCTGTGGAGCGTGACGATGTCGGATTCCTTGAGCAATTGCTCAAGCGAATCGACGTAGCGCGCAGTCAGCATGCTCTCGATCGCGTCGGGCAGTCGCTTGCGGTTAAAATAGGCAATCTGCAATCCGAACGCCCGGGCGCGGTGGGCGACTGCCTGACCGATTCGCCCCATTCCGACGATACCAAGAACCTTGCCGCCGAGTTTCCGGCCCAACAGACCGGACGGAGCCCAGCCGGTCCACTCGCCGCGACGCACCAATGCCGTGCCTTCGCGAATCCGGCGGGGAACACCGATTATCCCGGCCATGGCAATATCGGCAGTGTCATCGGTGAAGACGCCTGGAGTATTGGTCACGATGATCTTCTTGGCGGCGGCTGCTGCCAGATCGATATGCTCAGTCCCGGCTCCGAAGTTCGCAATCAGCTTCAGTCGATCTCCAGCTTGTGCGATCATTTCGCCGTCAATCGTGTCGGTCACCGTGGGAACAAGCACGTCACAGTCCCGCATTGCTGCAATCAGCTGGTCGCGCGATAGCGGTTTGTCTTCGGTGTTGAGGACAGCGTCGTACAATTCGCTCATCCGCGATTCGACCGACGGCATCAGATGCCGTGTCACAACCACCCTTGGAGTATCGGGACTGCTCTCTTCCATGGTTAGTGCGCTAATGTCTTGGGGGCATGCCGGTCAAGCATGCTTGATGCGGCGATCCGCAACGCGGTATAGATTTGGTGTGATCAGAATCCTTTTCCTCACTCTTTTGTCGATTCTTGGCATCGCTGCCGGCTCAGTCGTGCATGCGCAGGACCGCGAGGTTCCGTATTGGGCCACGATCGGTGCGGAAGAGGTGAATATGCGGGTCGGTCCAAGTCGCGACTACCCGATTGATTGGGTTTTCAAGCGCAGGGGTCTGCCAATCAAAGTGGTTCGCCTGCGCGAAGGCTGGCGATTGGTTCAGGATCCCGACGGCGCTCAGGGTTGGATTGTTTCCAGCCTGCTCAGTCCTCAACGCGGCATAATGGTCATTGGGGAAGGGGAGGTCGATATCCTCGCAATGCCCAGTGCCGGGTCGCAAGTGCTATGGCGGGCCGAACCGGGAGTGGTCGGTCGACTCAATTCCTGCGAGAACGATTGGTGTGAAGTCGATATTGGTGGGCGCGTGGGCTGGGCCGAACAGGACCGGCTTTGGGGCGCTGGAGAGCCTTAGGCTTGAACGCTATTCAGCGAGTGGTGTGACCGCATAGCTCTCACTGCCATCGACGCGTGTGGTGGTGAAACTCCCATCATCACCGGGTGCGCTTTGGGTCCAACAACGCTCGCCCTGATCTTCGCCATCGCCCTCAGGATTGAAGCACATTTCCTCGCCCATTTGTCGCCAGGTTCCTCCGCCGACTCGCTCGAGGGCATCGTTGAGGTCGACATAAGAGCCATCCTCATTGAGCCGTGTTCGCGAATAGACCTGGGTGCCATCACCGACCGCATAGAGCCCGGGTTGCATCACTGCTGCCGTTTCAGGTTCGGGCATCATCACCATCTCACCATCGTCGATCGAAGTGCCGTTTTCTGATGCGCAAGCCGCCAAGGCCAGTGGAGCTGCCAGCCACAATGCAATTCGAAAGGTGATCATAGTCCTGCCTCCCCAAAAGGAAGTGGGACTATACCAGCTCGACAGCCACAGCGGTAGCTTCGCCGCCACCAATGCAAAGGCTCGCGACACCCTTGGACTTGCCTTGTTGCTTGAGCGCGTTGATCAGCGTGACGATTATGCGTGTCCCGCTGGCACCGATCGGGTGGCCGAGCGCGGTCGCTCCGCCATTTACATTGATCTTCTCATGCGGGATGCCGATGTCACGCATAGCGAACATCGCGACACAGGCGAACGCCTCGTTGACTTCCCACAGATCGACATCGTCAATCGTCCAGCCCGCATTCGCGACAACCTTTTCGATCGCGCCAACCGGAGCCACAGTGAAGTCCTTTGGTTCGCGAGCGTGGGCCGCCATCGCGACGACCTTGGCAACCGGCTCAAGTCCTTTGTCCTTGGCGATGCTCTCACGCGTCAGTACCACCGCAGCGGCGCCATCCGAGATCGAGCTCGAGGTCGCTGCTGTGATCGTGCCGTCCTTGGCAAAGGCGGGGCGCAGCTGAGGGATTTTGTCAGGCCGACCCTTTCCGGGTTGCTCATCAACGTCGACAGTTACTTCGCCTTTGCGCGTGGCGTAGGTCACCGCGACAACCTCGTCAGAGAAGGCGCCGCTTTCGATTGCCGCATTGGCGCGGCGCAGACTTTCGATCGAATATTGATCCTGCTGCTCACGCGTCAGCTGATATTCGTCGGCAGTGTCCTGAGCGAACGTACCCATAGCGCGGCCTTCTTCGTAGGCATCTTCCAGACCATCAAGGAACATGTGGTCATAGGCGGTGTCGTGACCGATCCGGGCACCCGAACGGTGCTTCTTGAGGAGGTAGGGCGCATTGGTCATGCTCTCCATGCCGCCCGCTACGACCATGTCGACAGTGCCGCTAGCGAGCGCTTCGCCGCCCATGATCACCGTTTGCATGCCGCTGCCGCAGACCTTATTCACTGTCGTGGCCTCAACAGATTTGGGCAGGCCAGCCTTGATCGCAGCTTGGCGGGCAGGGGCCTGGCCCAGTCCCGCAGGCAGAACACAGCCCATATAAGCCCGGTCGAAATCCTCACCGCTCGCGCCAGAACGCTCAACCGCGGCTTTGACAGCCGTTGCCCCCAGGTCGGTCGCTGAAACGTCTGACAACGAGCCTTGCATGCCGCCCATCGGAGTGCGCGCGTAGGAGAGGATGACGATTGGGTCTTGAGCGGAGAACTGAGCCATGGACAATTCCTTGGAAGATTGCGTTTGCGTTTGGTGCGGCATGTAATGCTGCACTGCGGCAAAGGCAAACCATTCAGCCGATTTCACTCTCGTCAATTGGTCTAACGCTTGTCAGCCGCCTCGGATTGCGCAAGAACGATGGCAAATTGAAACCAAATGAATGGGATTGGGAGAATATCATGGCTGATGATCGGCGCGAAGAATTGAAAGCTATCCTGCGGCGTCAGCGCGAAGCATTCACAGCCTCTCGGCCTGAAAGCATGGCCATGCGCAAGGACCGTATCAAGCGCGCAATGGCGCTGGTCAAAGAGCATGGCGAGACTTTCTGTAAGACGATGAGTGCCGATTTCGGCAATCGCGCGATGGAGCAAAGCATGCTGACCGACATCGCTGCGACGGTGGGTGCCGGCAAGGACGCGCTCAAACACATGGATAAGTGGGCCAAGACCGCCAAGCGCAAGGTCCAGTTTCCACTGGGTCTGCTCGGAGCCAAAGCAGAAGTCCGTTACGAGCCCAAAGGTGTGATTGGCATTCTGAGCCCGTGGAACTTTCCGGTCCAACTTGCTTTCGGCCCCCTGATGCAAGTGCTCGCCGCAGGCAATCGCGCTATGATCAAGCCCAGCGAATTTACCGAGCGGACATCAGCTCTGATGGCCGAGCTGGTCGAAGAATATTTTACACCTGACGAGGTCGCTGTCGTGACTGGTGGACCCGACGTCGCAGCCGCATTTTCTTCGCTGCCATTCGATCACCTGGTCTTCACCGGTTCGACAGCTACCGGTCGCCGAGTGATGCAGGCGGCGGCCGAGAATCTGGTTCCGGTCACCCTTGAGCTTGGCGGCAAGTCACCCGTGATCATGGGGCGCAGCGCGGATTTCGAGAAGGCGGGTGAGCGGATTGCGCTCGGCAAGATGATGAATGCCGGTCAGATCTGCCTCGCACCAGACTATATGTATGTCCCGGAAGAGAGCCAGGATGCGGCTGTCGCAGGAGTCGCTGGCGGGGTCACCAATATGTATCCGACCCTGCTTGAGAATGATGACTATGCCTCGCTGGTGTCGGACCGCCACTTTGAGCGGCTCCAGAATATGGTCGAAGATGCCCGCGACAAGGGGGCTGAGGTGGTTGAGGTCAATCCTGGCAACGAAGACTTTAGCAATGCCAATCAACGCAAGCTTCCGCTGACGATCCTCAAGAATGTCACTGACGACATGATGGCGATGCAGGAGGAGATCTTCGGTCCTGTCTTACCGGTCAAGACTTACAAGACCGTCGATGAAGCAGTCGATTATGTGAATGAGAATGATCGTCCGCTTGGACTGTATTACTTTGGTGAGGACAAGGCGGAGCAGGAGAAGGTTCTGACCCGTACAATCTCCGGCGGTGTCACGACCAATGATGTGATCTTCCATATTTCGATGGAAGATTTGCCGTTCGGCGGGGTGGGGCCATCAGGAATGGGGTCTTATCATGCGATTGAGGGGTTCCGCGAGTTCAGTCACGCGCGGGCGGTTTATCACCAGCCCAAGATCGATATCGCCAAGCTTGGCGGGTTCAAGCCGCCCTATGGTAAGGCCACACTGAAAGCCGCCGCCAACATTATGAAGTAGGCGGAGAGGAGCGCGGCAAGCAGTCTCGCAGGCCGCATTCGCTTTTTTGCAACAGCCATCGTGTGTTTTGCCTGTGATTTGCACGATCACGGTCTTGCATGGCGTGTGTGACGCGCCTAGGGCGATCAAAGGGATTAATCATCGTTTGGACGGCCGTCGTGATCGACCTTAGCCAGTATCTGCCGATACTGATTTTCATCTTTATCGCCTTTGGGCTGTCTTGCCTGTTTGTGTTCCTGCCGATGGGCGTGTCGCGCCTGACTGGCACGCACAATCCGGATGCTGAAAAGCTTAACGAGTATGAGTGCGGTTTTCCGGCGTTTGAGGACGCTCGGAGCCAATTCGACGTGCGTTTCTATCTTGTCGCGATCAGCTTCATCATTTTTGATCTTGAAGCGGCCTTCCTCTTCCCCTGGGCAGTCAGCCTGGGTGAGACGGGCTGGGTTGGCTGGATCGGCATGATGACCTTCCTGTTCATCCTCGCGATCGGCTTGGCCTATGAGTGGAAGAAAGGAGCTCTGGACTGGGAATGAGCACCTCCTCCAACAACAACACCATCATCACTCCGCCGACCGCACCGATTACGGCTGCGGAGGCAGCGGCTTCGATGCCGACAGCGCGAGGCGGTGAAGTGCGTCAGCCCGATGCGGATTATTTCAACGCTTTGCAAACCGAAGTGAATGACAAGGGTTTCCTGGTCACTTCAACCGAAGACGTGTTCCAGTGGGCGCGTACTGGCTCGCTTTGGTGGATGACATTTGGTCTTGCGTGCTGCGCGGTCGAGATGATCCATGTGAATATGCCGCGCTATGACATGGAGCGGTTTGGCGCCGCCCCGCGCGCCTCCCCGCGTCAGTCAGACCTGATGATTGTCGCGGGCACGCTGTGCAACAAAATGGCTCCGGCGCTGCGCAAGGTCTATGATCAGATGTCGGATCCGAAATATGTGATCAGCATGGGCTCCTGCGCCAATGGCGGTGGCTATTACCACTATAGCTATTCGGTTGTGCGTGGTTGTGATCGGATTGTCCCGGTCGATATCTATGTGCCGGGGTGCCCGCCGACTGCCGAGGCCTTGCTCTACGGCGTGATGCAATTGCAGCGGAAAATTCGCCGCGCTGGCACGATTGAGCGCTGAGGTCGATAGAGATGGCAGTTCTCCATTCCGCTCCGAAATTTGCTTCCAATGACGGCGTGGTCGCCGCACTGAGCAAGAGCATCAGCGCTTGGCTGCTCGATGCCAATGAAGCGCACGGCGAAGTGAGCTTTACCGTCAAGCGCGAAGCTGTCGTCGAAGTGCTACAGACATTGCGCGACGAGCACGATTACCAGCAGATGATGGAGATCGCTGGGGTTGATTACCCTGAGCGGGCTGAGCGTTTTGAAGTGGTCTACATGCTGCTTTCGCTGACCAAGAATCATCGCGTCATGGTCAAATGCTCGACCGATGAGGCCACGGCTGTGCCAAGCATTACCGGATTGTGGCCCAATGCCGGATGGCTCGAGCGCGAAGTGTTTGACCTTTACGGGGTCAAATTCGCTGGCAACCCGGATTTGCGCCGGATCCTGACCGATTATGGCTTTGAAGGGCATCCGTTCCGCAAGGACTTCCCGATGACTGGCTATACCGAGCTGCGTTATTCGGAAGAAGAGAAGCGAGTGGTCTACGAGCCGGTTGAGCTCGCGCAGGACATGCGCACATTTGATTTCCTCTCGCCATGGGAGGGCTCGGACTATGTCCTGCCTGGCGATGAGAAAGCCGAGGAGGGCGACCAGTGAGCCACGGCATGCAAATCGAGGAATCGCCCACTACTGACGGCGATGTCATCACCAATTACACGATCAACTTTGGCCCGCAGCACCCAGCAGCCCACGGCGTGTTGCGGATGATCATGGAGCTCGATGGTGAAGTGATCGAGCGGATCGACCCGCATGTCGGCCTGCTCCACCGCGGGACCGAAAAGCTGATCGAGCAGAAGACCTATCTTCAGGCGCTGCCGTATTTCGACCGGCTCGATTATTGCTCGCCACTGTGCATGGAACATTCCTATGTGCTCGCGATTGAGAAACTGCTCAATCTCGAAGTGCCTGAGCGCGCACAGTATCTCCGCGTGCTGTTCGCCGAGCTGACCCGGATCTGCAACCACTTCCTCAATATGGGTGCGCATGTGCTCGATGTTGGCGCGTTCACGCCCAACCTCTGGATGATGGATCTGCGCGAAGATTGCATGAACTTCTTTGAGCGTGCTTCCGGCGCGCGGATGCACTCGGCATGGTTCCGTCCGGGTGGTGTGCATCAGGATGTACCGGAAAAGCTCTTGGTCGACATTGGCGATTGGCTCGACAACCGGTTGTTTCAGCTGTTTGACGACGCGATGAGCCTGGTGATTGACAATCGCATATTCAAACAGCGCAATGTCGATATTGCTGTCGTGGGTCGTGATGACGCGGTGGCCTGGGGCTTCTCCGGTCCGATGATCCGCGCCGCCGGCATTCCCTGGGATCTGCGCAAGTCACAGCCTTACGATGTCTATGATCGGATGGAGTTTGACGTCCCGGTCGGCACCAACAGCGATTGCTATGACCGCTTTATGGTCCGCGTTGCCGAAATTCGCGAGAGTGCCAAGATCATCAAACAATGCTTGCGCGATATGCCTTCTGGGCCAGTTGCGAGCACCGATGGCAAGGTTTCACCGCCCAAGCGCGGTGAGATGAAGCAGTCGATGGAAAGCCTGATTCACCACTTCAAGCTCTACACCGAAGGCTTCCACGTACCGGCCGGCGAAGTCTATGTTGCGACCGAAAGCCCGAAAGGGGAATTCGGGGTCTATCTGGTCAGCGATGGCACCAACAAACCCTATCGCTGCAAGATCCGCCCAACCGCTTTCTCCCACCTGCAAGCGATGGACATGATGAGCAAGGGACATATGCTGCCTGATGCTACCGCCATCCTTGGCGCCATCGATGTGGTGTTTGGGGAGTGTGACCGGTGAGGACACTGCTTGAAAGCTATGCGGTAGTGTTGGCCACGTTTGTCTTATCGGCGAGCGCATCGGCCCAGGATCGAACATCGGATCAACGTGTGGCAGATCAATTCATTGAAGCCGTGTCAGAAGTAGGCACGCTTGAAGCGGTGGCGAATCTGCCATGGCGAGCGCGACCATCGTTTCACAATCCAGATTGGCTATTCAAGCTTGTGGAATGCGAGCCGAAGGACGTCGCTGTTCCACAACCAGGGTTGGTCGAGATCGATTGGAATTGCGGAGGAGCGAATCCAACGAGTCCGCGCCCATGGGAGCGGGGAGACAAGGGATATAGTGTGCGAATCTATTTGGCCGACGGTGAGATCGAACATCTTGCTGTAAACTTCTACCGGCGAGCGCGCGCTATTCGCACGCCTGAGGATGGCGAGTAATGGTTGATCGTACTCCCGCACCCGATACGCCCGAACTCCGCGCGCGCTGGAGCTCTTTCGAATGGACGAAGGAGAACCGGGCCAAAGCAGATTATCACATCGCCAAATATCCCGATGGCCGGGCCAAATCGGCGGTCATGCCGCTGCTCGATCTTGCCCAGCGCCAGGTTGGGGCTGAAACCGATACACAGGGTTGGTTGCCGCTGCCGGTGATCGAATATGTGGCCGACTATATCGATGTGCCGGTGATCCGCGTGCTCGAAGTCGCGACTTTCTATTTCATGTACAATATGAAGCCGGTCGGGAAGTATCACGTCCAGGTCTGCGGCACGACGCCGTGCATGCTGCGCGGTTCTGATGATATCATCAGCGCTTGCAAGAAGCGCGGCATGGCCAAGGGAGAAGTCTCCGAGGATGGGCTTTGGACGCTGACCGAAGTCGAATGCATGGGCAATTGCTCAACCGCGCCGATGGTCCAGATCAATGACGACAATTACGAAGATCTAACGGTCGAGCGGTTGGATGCCGTGCTTGATGCGCTGGCTAAGGGTGAACAGCCCAAGACCGGGACCCAAGAGCCTGGCCGGCACACTTCCGAACCAAAGGATGGGGTGACCACACTCAAGGAAATGGTCGACGCCAATCACGATTACCGGGGAGAATGGTCGTGAGCCCGCTCACAATCCTCTACGTCATCGCCGGGCTCGGTGGTTTCGGAGCCGGAGCCTATCTCAGCGCCACCGGAGAGCGCTCCCTGGGTATCGGATTGATGGCTGCCGGCCTGGCGTTTCAAGTCTTGGCGCTGCGCCAACTCAAGCTAGCAAAGAGGAATTTGAGCGATGCTGGCTGATAAGGACCGCATCTTCACCAATGTCTATGGCTTTCAGGACTGGGGGCTGAAGGCCGCTCAGGCGCGTGGTGATTGGGACAACACCAAGGCGTTGATCGAACTGGGTCAGGACACGATCATTGACGAGATGAAGGCTTCTGGCCTCCGTGGTCGGGGCGGGGCAGGTTTTCCGACCGGCCTCAAATGGTCCTTCATGCCCAAGGAAAGCAAGGATGGTCGTCCGAGCTTTCTGGTCATAAACGCTGATGAGTCTGAGCCAGGTTCGTGCAAGGATCGGGAGATCATGCGTCACGATCCGCACAAACTGGTCGAAGGGGCGCTGGTTGCCGGTTTCGCCATGCGCGCTCGGGCCGCCTATATCTATATCCGTGGTGAGTATATCCGCGAGGCCGAAACGCTGCAGCGCGCGATCGATGAAGCCTATGACGCTGGTCTGATTGGCAAGAATGCCAGCGGTTCTGGCTATGACTTCGACGTCTTCATGCACCGCGGCGCTGGGGCCTATATCTGCGGTGAAGAGACCGCGATGATCGAAAGCCTCGAAGGCAAAAAGGGCCAACCGCGGCTCAAGCCGCCATTCCCGGCAGGCGCTGGCCTTTATGGCTGCCCAACCACGGTGAACAATGTCGAGAGCATCGCTGTGGTTCCGACGATCCTGCGGCGCGGGGCGAGCTGGTTCAGCTCATTCGGGCATGAGAACAACCACGGTACCAAGCTGTTCCAGATCTCCGGCCATGTTGAACAGCCTTGCGTTGTCGAAGAAGCCATGAGCATTCCGTTCCGTGAACTGATAGAGAAGCATTGTGGCGGAATTACAGGGGGTTGGGATAACCTCCTGGCGGTGATTCCCGGCGGATCTTCGGTGCCATTGGTTCCGGCTGAGCAGATCATGGATGCCCCAATGGACTTTGATGGGCTCAAGGATCTCGGATCGGGATTGGGAACCGCGGCAGTGATCGTGATGGACAAGTCGACCGACATCGTCCGGGCGATTTCGCGGCTGAGCTATTTCTACAAGCACGAAAGCTGCGGCCAATGCACGCCATGCCGCGAGGGCACGGGCTGGATGTGGCGGATGATGGAGCGGCTCCGGACGGGAGACGCCGCGATCGAAGAGATCGACATGCTTCAGGAAGTCACCAAGCAGGTTGAAGGTCACACCATCTGCGCGCTCGGTGATGCGGCGGCGTGGCCAATCCAGGGTCTGATCCGGCACTTCCGGCCAGAGCTTGAGCGCCGAATTCACGAACACAATGCACAGTTTGCGGAGGCCGCAGAGTGAGCATCGTGAAGAAACGTACCGGCTATTCAATCAGCGCAACGGCTGTCGTCGTGGCGACAGTGATGTTGGTCGATCGCTACCCCGAATACGCAGCAGGCGCTGAGGGCCTGATGAGTTGGGCGCTGGTGCCGGGAGTCCTGGCGGCGCTGGCTGTAACCTCAGTCGCGCTGGTTGGCCTCGGTCAATCCTCAGAAAGCGAAAACGATGTCTAGCCGCTCCATGACCAATCCTCTGCGCAGGATGCGCCATTTGGTGGTCGTGCTGGTCGCGCTGCCAAGCGCACTTTCACTCGCCACACCGGCGACAGCGGAAGACGGCCCCGGTCTTGAGCAACAGTTCGTTGCCTGTCTTGCCGAAAAGCAGCCCAATCTGATTGCTCAAATCCGCGATGCCGAAAGTCAGCAAGGTTTCGAAGCGGGTATGAAGGCTGGCTTGGAATTGTGTCCGATGGATACAGAGACCATGAGCATGGCCAAGCTGTTTCGCGCTCTGAACGCTCATCAAGAAGTCGGCATGGGTGATAGCAAGGAATGACGATCCGGGGCGCCTTGACTCTTGGCCTAGCCACGCTGCTGAGCGCGCCAGCAATCGCCGATGGCTCAGACGTCCGTACCGCGATGGAGCAAGCCTACGCCGATCTAAGAGCGCAGCCAAAAGCGCAGGTCATGGTTTTGGGCAGCTTCCATTTTCATCAGAATTCTGAGTTCGACGGCCTCAGCACTGATCGGCAGCAAGAAATTGCAGCCATTGTAGATCGTCTAGCGCAAGAGCAATTCACGGTGGTTGCGACCGAGTGTGTTGAGCGACTTGAAGAAGGTCAGAATAGTAAACTTGCTGCGCTCAATGATGGTGAAAGCTCAACCCTTACTGAGAACGAGAATGATCAGATCGGCGTACGGCTCGCATCTGCTCTTGGGCTTTCGGAAGTGCATTGTATCGACACGGTCTTTCCTCCCACTCCTTCCTATGATTCCGTCGAAGGTGACTGGAACACGATCTTGGCCTACGGCGAGGAGCGCGGTGAAACGGCGCATTTTGGCCTGTGGCTGCCCAAGATTGAGGCCTATTTCGGTCATGCGACTGCGATCCAATCTGAAGCGCCCTTGGCGGCAAGTCTCAATATGGAGAACACCATTGGTGCCGATTATTCAGAGGGCCGGATGCTGTTGCTCGAAGCCGCAATCGGCATCGAAGACAAATGGTACGGGCCAGACTGGCTGGGTCGCTTTGAAGGACGCAATGCGCGCATGTTTGCGAAGATAAATGCGGCAAGCGATCCAGGAGACCGCGTGCTGGTGTTTGTGGGGACCGCCCATAAAAGACCGCTTGAACGGCTCTTCAAGAACAGTTTTGAGTTTGATGTGATTGATGTTCCACGCTTTTCTGAGCCTGGAGATGAGGACTGATGCCTAAGGTAACCGTAGACGGGGAAGAGATTGAAGTCCCAGCGGGCTCGACCGTGCTGCAGGCCTGTGAGATGGCCGGCAAAGAGATCCCGCGATTCTGCTATCACGAGCGATTGAGCATCGCCGGCAATTGCCGGATGTGTCTGGTTGAAGTGAAGCCTGGGCCGCCCAAGCCGCAGGCCTCCTGCGCTCTGCCAACCAGCGACGGTCAGGAAATCCGCACCGACACGCCGATGGTCAAGAAGGCCCGCGAAGGTGTGATGGAATTCCTGCTTATCAACCATCCGCTCGATTGTCCGATCTGTGACCAGGGCGGAGAGTGCGATCTACAGGATCAGGCTGTCGCCTATGGCCGCGGCGGATCGCGCTATGAAGAGAACAAGCGGGCGGTGACCGAGAAATATATGGGTCCGCTAATCAAGACGATCATGACCCGTTGCATTCACTGCACTCGCTGTGTGCGTTTCTCCGAAGAGATCGCCGGGGTTGATGAGATCGGCGCGCTTTATCGCGGCGAGGACATGCAGATCACGACCTATCTTGAGCAGGCCGCTGCGCATGAACTTTCAGCCAATGTGATCGATCTTTGCCCAGTCGGCGCTTTGACCTCGCGTCCCTATGCATTTGAGGCGCGCCCGTGGGAATTGAAGCGCACGCTCAGCATTGACGTGTCTGACGCGGTTGGCGCCAATATTTCGCTGCATTCGAAGGGCCGCGAAGTGATGCGCGCGCTGCCGCGGATCAATGATGACGTCAATGAGGAATGGCTGTCGGACAAGGGCCGGTATCAGGTCGATGGTCTGATGGCGCGGCGGCTCGACAGCGTTTTCATGCGCAAGCGTGGCAAGCTGCAGAAATCCTCGTGGGATGAAACTTTCAAGGCGATTGCTAAGCAGCTCAAAGACGACACCTCGAGTGTTGCTGCAATTGCTGGTGACATGGTCGATTGCGAAACGATGTTTGCAGCCAAGACCCTGCTCAAGGCCTGCGGATCATCGCTGGTCGAAGCGCGCCAGACCGGTATGACCTATGATGTGTCGAACATTGCCGCGGTCAATTTCAACTCGACCTTGGCCGGGATTGAGACCGCTGATGCGATCCTGATCATCGGTAGCCAGGTTCGTTGGGAAGCCGCGCTGGTCAATGTCCGCCTGCGCAAGGCTGTGAAGAACGGTGCCAAGGTGTTTGTTGTGGGGCCTGAGTGGGAAACCACCTATCCAGCGACATTCCTGGGCGAAGATCTTGGCGTGCTCAACAGCATTCCGCAGGAGCTCGCCGATGCCATGCAGGCAGCCGAGCGTCCGGCGGTGATTATGGGCGGCGCGGCACTGGCGCAAGGCGCGCTTGGCGCTGGCCTCAAACTGATCGACACTTTCGGACTGGTCAAAGACGATTGGAATGGCTTCAACGTGCTGCATATGTCAGCGGCGCGGATGGGCTCGCTGATGCTCGACTTTACGGTCGAAGGCGGCATGGCCGAGATAACTCAGGCTGCACCCAAGGTTGTGTTCTCGCTCGGCGCTGACGAGATGGACCATGAGCCCTTCGCGGACAGCCTCATGGTCTATATTGGCCACCATGGCGACAAGGGCGCGCATGCGGCTGACATCATCCTTCCCGCGGCAAGCTATGCCGAAAAGGATGGAACCTACGTCAACACCGAAGGTCGTGTGCAATTTGCTGAGAAAGCGGTGTTTGCCCCAGGTGACGCGCGTGAAGACTGGACGATCCTGCGGGCTTTGGCTGATGCGCTGAAGGTTGAGGTTGGCTTCGACAGCTTCGAGGAGTTGCAAGGCAAGATGATCGCCGCAGTGCCAGCACTGGGTGAAGAAGGTCTCGCCGATTACGGCGCGTTGCCCACAGCAGACGGCTCAGCCAGTTTCGCAGGCGCCATCAACGCCTATCCGATCAAGGACTTCTACCTGACCAATCCGATTGCTCGCGCGAGCCAGGTGATGCAGCAATGTTCTGCAGAGCTGATCCACGGCGATGAGCTGAAGGAGGCGGCAGAGTGAACACCTTGCCTCACCTTCTCCGACGCGCTCCTTATTTGCTCTACGCACTAGGCTTGATCCTGGGCGGGTGGCGCTTTCTGAATGAGTGGACTGCAATTGAGACAACCTACTCGGGTGTTGTTGGGGGATTTGATGATCCCGCATTCAACCAGGCTCATAGTATTGGCAGATCAGCGGCGATCTATTGGGGCGTTGTTGAGGGGGTCTACCTCTGTGCCTATGGCGCGATGATCCAAGTGCTGATTGCGATCTATGACAAGGTGAGGGGATCGGGCGAATGACCGAGTTCTTCCAAAGCTTCGGACTTTCCTATGAATGGGCCTGGACGATCGCCACGCTGACCGGGATCATCGTGATCTCGCTGCTGGTGATGTTCGCTGTCGCCATGGTGATCTATGTCGACCGAAAGGTGCTCGGTGCGATCATGCTGCGGCGCGGGCCCAACGTGGTTGGCCCGCTTGGCCTGTTGCAGAGTTTTGCTGACGGTCTGAAGGTGTTCCTGCAGGAAACCATCATCCCTAGCGCGGCCAATAAAGGCATCTTCCTGCTCGCTCCGATTATCACCTTTACCGTGGCCTTGGCGGCCTGGGCGGTGATCCCGTTCGATGCGGGCATGGTACTGGCCGATATCAATGTTGGTCTGCTCTATATCCTCGCGATCAGCTCCCTCGGCGTTTACGGCGTGGTGATGAGCGGATGGGCCTCAAACTCCAAGTATCCGTTCTTCTCGGCCATGCGCGCAGCTGCGCAGATGATCTCCTACGAAGTCTCGATCGGCTTCGTACTGGTCTGTGTTGTGCTGTTTGCGGGTACGTTCAACATGAGCGGGATTGTCGAGGCGCAGAAGGGCCATGGGCTGGGCGTGATCAACGCTTTCTTCGTCAATCCGCTCCTGTTCCCGATGTTCGTGGTGTTCTTCATTTCCGCGCTGGCAGAGACGGCCCGCGCGCCGTTCGACCTGACCGAGGCAGAATCGGAGCTCGTCGCAGGTTATCAGACCGAGTATTCTTCGATGGCCTTTGCGCTGTTCTGGCTCGGTGAATACGCCAACATCCTGCTGATGTGCTCTCTCTGCACTCTGCTATTCATGGGTGGCTGGTTGCCGCCAGTTGAATGGGCGCCGCTTTACTATGTGCCGGGGATCATCTGGTTCCTGCTCAAAACCTTTTTCTTCTTCTTCCTGTTCAGCTGGATCTGGGCAACCGTGCCGCGGTATCGCTATGACCAGCTGATGCGGTTGGGCTGGAAGGTCTTCCTGCCGATGAGCTTGGTGTTCGTCGCGCTAATCTCTGGATATTTGATGGCTACGGGGCACTTCGCATCATGAGCACCGTTACCCAACTCATCAAAAGCTTCACCCTGTGGGAATTCCTCAAGGCGCATTCGCTGACCTTGAAATATCTGTTCAAGCCCAAGGTGACGGTGAACTATCCGTTCGAGAAAAACGTGCTGAGCCCGCGTTTCCGCGGCGAGCATGCTCTGCGGCGCTATCCCAATGGCGAAGAGCGCTGCATTGCCTGCAAATTGTGCGAGGCGATCTGCCCGGCACAGGCGATCACGATTGAGAGCGAACCGCGCGAAGATGGTTCGCGCCGGACGACTCGCTACGACATCGACATGACGAAATGCATCTATTGCGGCTTCTGCCAGGAAGCCTGTCCGGTTGATGCAATCGTAGAAGGGCCAAACTTCGAATACGCGACCGAAACGCGTGAGGAATTACTGTACGACAAGGCGAAATTGCTCGCCAACGGGGACAAATGGGAACGCGCAATCGCCGCGAACCTTGAAGCAGACGCGCCCTACCGCTAGGCGGCGCGCAATCGAGTGGGATCGAGAACACCGGGGTCATGATTCAAGCCATAGCCTTCTACCTGTTTGCGGGGCTCGTCATCGCAAGCGCAGTCATGGTCATCATGGCCCGCAACCCCGTGCATTCGGTGTTGTGGCTCATCCTGGCTTTCTTCAATGCGGCCGGTCTGATGGTGCTCGTCGGTGCTGAGTTCATCGCGATGCTGCTGGTGATCGTTTATGTCGGCGCCGTCGCGGTGCTGTTCCTGTTCGTGGTTATGATGCTCGACATCGATTTTGCCGCAATGCGGGCGGGATTCATCAAGAACTTCCCGCTGGGGTTGGCGATAGCCGCGATCCTGCTCGCTGAGCTGCTGCTTGCCGTTGGCGCCTATCAGGCCGGCGGGATTACGCTCGGAACGCCGGATGAGGCGACCGCCCAGGCCGCGGATGCCAGCAATATCGAAGCAATCGGAGCGCTGCTCTATGGCCCGTATATTTTCCTGTTCGAAGTCGCCGGGATCATCCTTCTGGTTGCGATGATCGGAGCGATTGTGCTGACCCATCGCGCTCCCAAGCCAGGTGCGCGCGGCCGTCAGGATATCGGCAAGCAGATTGCACGCCGCCCAGAGGAAGCGACCGTCATGAAGAACCCCGATGTGGGGCAGGGGGTCGAGCTATGATCGGCGTAGAGCATTATCTCACTGTCGGCGCGATCCTGTTCGTGCTCGGGGTCCTCGGGATCTTCATCAACCGCAAGAATGTGATCGTCATCCTGATGTCGGTCGAGCTGATCTTGCTCGCGGTGAACATCAATCTTGTCGCCTTCAGCGCATTCATGAATGACCTGATGGGTCAGGTCTTCGCCATGCTGGTTCTTACCGTGGCCGCGGCGGAGGCTGCGATCGGCCTCGCCATCTTGGTGATCTATTTCCGCAACCGCGGAACGATTGCGGTCGATGACGTCAATCGGATGAAGGGATAAGTCAGACCATGCATCCGATCCTCATAATCGTCTTCCTGCCGCTGATCGCATCGATCATTGCCGGCCTGGGCAATCGCATGATCGGCAACACAGCAGCCAAGTCGATCACGACCGGCGCGCTGTTTGTCTCGGCGATCCTCAGCTGGCCGGTATTCCTCGGCTTTCTCAGCGGCGAAGCCAGCGCTGAAGTCGTGCCCGTGCTCAAATGGGTTCAGTCGGGTAGCATGACCTTCGACTGGGCGGTGCGCGTCGATGCGCTGACCGCGGTCATGCTGGTGGTGATCAACACTGTCTCGGCTTTGGTCCATCTCTACAGCTGGGGCTATATGGAGGAAGACCCGGATCAACCGCGGTTCTTCTCCTATCTCTCGCTGTTCACCTTCGCGATGCTGATGCTGGTGACCGCGGACAATCTGGTTCAGATGTTCTTTGGCTGGGAAGGCGTGGGTCTTGCGAGTTATTTGCTGATCGGCTTCTGGTTCAAGAAGCCGAGCGCAGGCGCCGCAGCGATCAAGGCGTTCGTCGTCAACCGCGTGGGCGACCTCGGCTTTATGCTGGGTATCTTCGGGACCTATCTGGTGTTCCAGACCACTTCGATTCCGGAAATCCTCGAGGCGGCGCCGGGGATGAGCGGGTCGACCATCGGCTTCCTTGGCATGCGCCTCTACACGATGGATATCCTGTGCATCCTGCTGTTCATTGGTGCGATGGGCAAATCGGCTCAGCTGGGTCTGCACACCTGGCTGCCTGACGCGATGGAAGGCCCGACCCCGGTCAGCGCGCTGATCCATGCCGCAACCATGGTCACCGCTGGCGTGTTCATGGTCTGCAGACTCTCCCCGATGTTCGAGACCGCTCCGACCGCACTGGCGATCGTCGCGGTGATCGGCGCGGCGACCTGTTTCTTCGCGGCCACGATCGGCACGACCCAGTGGGATATCAAGCGGGTCATCGCCTATTCGACCTGCTCGCAACTAGGCTACATGTTCTTCGCCGCGGGTGTCGGCGCTTACGGCGTCGCAATGTTCCACCTGTTCACCCACGCCTTCTTCAAGGCGCTGCTGTTCCTGGGCGCGGGCTCGGTCATCCATGCGATGCACCATGAGCAGGACATGCGCTATTACGGCGACCTTCGGAAACGGATCCCAATCACCTTCTGGGCAATGATGGCGGGCACGCTCGCGATCACCGGAGTTGGTGTGCTGGGCGTTTTTGGTTTCGCCGGCTTCTATTCAAAGGATGCCATCCTCGAAGCGGCTTGGGCCCGCGGAACTGGCATCGCACATTTCGCTTTTTGGGCTGGCGCTGTGGCGGCACTGCTGACCAGCTTTTACAGCTGGCGCCTGATGTTCCTGACCTTCTGGGGCAAGCCGCGCTGGATCGAGAGCGAACACATTCAGCACAGCGTTCACAAAACGCCGGAAGAGGTCGGCGAAGACACCACTGGCGGTTATCATCCGCATGAGAGCCCGGTGACGATGCTGATCCCGCTGATCGCGCTGACGGTGGGTGCGATCTTTGCCGGATATGTTTTCAAATATCCGTTCATCGATGGCTCAAGCGAAGTGGTTGATCCAAACGGCTTCTGGGGTGGTTCGATCTACTTCAATGAGAACCTGATCCATGCGCTGCATGCAGTGCCTCTGTGGGTCAAACTGACTGCAACCGTGGTGATGATCACAGGCTTTGTTGGCGCGCTGTTTGCCTACATCCTCAAGCCCGGCATCCCCGCGGCTTTCGTCAAGATGTTCGCACCGCTGCACAATTTCGTGTTTCGCAAATGGTATTTCGATGAGCTCTATGATCTCATCTTCGTGAAACCGGCGTTCTGGCTCGGTCGTCAGTTCTGGAAGCTCGGCGACATCGGCACAATCGACCGGTTCGGGCCCAATGGTGTTGCCTGGGTGGTTGAGCGCAGCTCGGTCGCGGCCAAGGCAATCCAGTCCGGCTATCTCTACACTTACGCCCTGATCATGCTGCTTGGCGTGGTCGCAGCGGTGACCTGGGCGCTGTTGTAGGCGGGGCGGGGCGAAACGATGGACTTTCCTATTCTCTCGATCATGCTGCTGGTCCCGCTTCTTGCGGGCATCGCTTGCTTCTTCCTGAGCGACAATGCTGCGCGCTGGATGGCGCTGCTTGGCACCGGAGTAACTTTCGTCCTCGGTTTGATGCTGTGGGTCAATTACGAGATCGGTGGGCCGCAATGGCAATTCTCCGAGCGGGCTGAACTGTTTGCAGGCTTTGACTACGCGCTGGGGATCGATGGCATCGCACTGATGCTGATCATGCTCAGCGTTTTCCTGATGCCGATCTGCATCGCGGCGAGCTGGACATCGATCAACAAGCGGGTTGGCGAGTATATGGCCGCCTTCCTGATCATGGAAACACTGATGATCGGGGTGTTCGCTGCGCAGGATCTGTTCCTGTTCTACATTTTCTTCGAGGCTGGCCTGATCCCGATGTATCTGATCATCGGCGTATGGGGCGGCGATAACCGGATCTACGCCAGTTATAAGTTCTTCCTCTATACGCTGCTCGGTTCGGTGCTGATGCTGATCGCGATGTTCTGGATGGTGGCTCAAGCAGGCACGTCCGACATCCCGACCCTGATGCAATTTGATTTCCCGGCGGACGCCCAATTCTGGCTATGGCTCGCATTCTTCGCGAGCTTCGCGGTGAAGATGCCGATGTGGCCGGTCCACACCTGGTTGCCCGATGCCCACGTCCAGGCACCGACCGCGGGGTCCGTGATTCTGGCTGGAGTGCTTTTGAAGCTCGGCGGCTATGGCTTCATCCGTTTCAGCCTACCGATGTTCCCAGAGGCGAGCGCTCAACTGGCTTGGGTCGTGTTTGCGCTGTCGATGGTCGCGGTGGTCTACACCTCGCTAGTGGCGCTGGTTCAGCACGATATGAAGAAGTTGATCGCCTATTCCTCAGTCGCGCATATGGCGCTGGTGACCGCGGGTCTGTTCGCCTTCAACATCCAGGGGATCGAAGGGGCAATGATGATCATGCTGGGCCATGGCCTGGTCTCGGGAGCTTTGTTCCTGTGCGTTGGTGTCATCTACGACCGGCTGCACACGCGTGAGATTGACCGTTATGGCGGCCTCTCAATCAACATGCCCTATTACGCGCTGTTCTTCCTGCTGTTCACCATGGCCAGTGTCGGCCTGCCGGGGACCAGCAACTTCATCGGTGAGTTCCTTGCCTTGGCCGGGATCTATCAAGCCTCGACTTGGGTCGCGCTGATCTGCACCACCGGGATCATCCTCGGGGCGGGCTACATGCTATATCTCTATCGCCGGGTGGCGTTTGGCGATCAGAAGAACGCTGATGCCGCGGCGATGCTCGATCTCGACAAGCGCGAATGGGCGATGCTTGCGCCGATTGCGGCCGCTGTTCTGTGGATGGGGGTCTACCCAGAAAGCTTCCTGGCTCCGATGCGGCAGGATGTGGCGGCGATTGACGCTCGCCTGGCTTCTGCAGCGCCGGAAGGCGACAGTCAGCTCGCAGCAGGCCCACCGCGCGAGACCGCGGCCAATTTCATTGAGTACGACGGTCATGGAGATGACCACGGCGAGAATGCCGAAGAGGGAGCGCAGTGATGGATTTCGCAACCTCATTCACGCTGATCGCGCCTGAGCTGCTGCTCACCGGAGCCGGGTTGGTCCTGCTGCTCGTTGCGGCCTGGGCTGGCGATAAAGCCTCGCGCGTCGTTTCTATCATCGCCTCGCTGGTCCTGTTTGTGGCCGGCCTGCTTCTGGTGCCTGGCCTGCATGATGGTGTGATGGGCACGGAGACCGAGGCTTTTGGTGGTCTGCTCCGGGCTGATGCCTTTGCGCTGTTCGCCAAGGCGATGATCTATCTCGCAGCGATTGGCTGCTTAGTCGTCGCTCCGGCTTACTTTAATCGCGCTTTCCCGGGCAGCGATGGGATCATGCGTGCGGAATATCCGGTGCTGGTGCTGTTTGCGGTGCTGGGCATGAGCATCATGGTATCCGCCACCGACTTCATGACACTTTATGTCGGGCTCGAGCTCAACAGCCTTGCTGCCTATGTTCTGGCAGCCGTCTTGCGCAACGATAGGCGTTCTGCCGAAGCGGGTCTGAAGTACTTCGTCCTGGGTGCGTTGGCGTCGGGCATACTACTCTACGGCATGAGCCTGCTCTATGGCTTCACCGGCGGGACGGCGTTCGACACTGTCCGCGCTGGCCTTCAGGGCGAGCTTTCGACCGGCGCGCTGTTCGGACTGATCTTTGTTCTCGCCGGGCTTGCGTTCAAGATCGCTGCTGTGCCGTTTCATATGTGGACGCCAGACGTTTACGAAGGCGCGCCGACTCCAGTCACAGCTTTCTTTGCGACCGCGCCAAAGGTTGCGGCCGTGGCACTGACCGCGCGGGTTGTCTTTCACGTATTCGGTGATCAGACCCTCGCTTGGCAGCAGATCGTGATGTTCACCGCGCTCGCTTCGATCATCTTCGGCGCATTGGGAGCGATTGGTCAGGAAAACCTCAAGCGCCTGCTGGCCTATTCTTCGATCAACAATGTTGGCTTCATCCTGCTTGGCTTGGCGGTCGCCAATGCCGCCGGTGCCAGCGCGATGCTGGTCTATCTGTTCATCTATGTCGCGATGTCACTCGGCAGTTTTGTCGCGCTGCTGATGCTGCGCGGTGAAGATGGGACTGTTTACGAGACCTTCGCCGACATCAAAGGCCTGTCAGTCACACAACCGGTCATCGCATGGAGCTTTTTGCTCCTTATGTTCAGCCTCGCCGGCATTCCGCCGCTGCTCGGCTTCTACAGCAAGTTCGTGGTGTTCCAGGCGACCGTTGAGGCTGGCCTGGTGGCCTTCGGCGCGATTGCCATTGCCGCGAGTGTCATCGGGGCATTCTACTATATCAAATTTGTCAAAGTGATGTTCTTTGATGAGCCTGCAGACGTTGCCACAGGCAAGAGTGGTTTCGGGCATTGGGCGGTGCTGCTGATCTGCGTCGCGATCATTTCGCCGCTTGGCTATCTGTTGACCCCCTCGCTAAGTGATCTTGCCAATAAGGCTGCCGAAGCGCTGTTCGTCCTGTCTTGATCCGCGTCGTCCCAGAAACCGGTTCCACCAATGCTGATCTCGCCAGCGCCTTGCGCGCCGGTGAGCCAGTGCATGAAGGTGATTGGCTAGTGGCCGACCGGCAGACCGCAGGGAAGGGCCGTCAGGGCCGCAAGTGGGAAGACGCGACCGGCAATTTCATGGGCTCGACCGTGATCCGTCTTGGCGGTGCACGCCAGTCGGGAGCATCGCTCAACCTGCCGGTCAGCCTGGCTTTGCATAGCGCCGTGAGTGATTGCCTGGATACGACAGACGATTTCCTGCTGAAGTGGCCCAATGATCTGCTGCTGCGGGGTGCCAAACTCTCCGGCATATTGATGGAATTGGTCGATCAGACGGTCGTCGTCGGGATTGGCGTCAATCTGGCCTATGCACCGGACTTGCCCGATCGAGAAACCATAGCTCTGTCATCGCTTGGCCCTACACCTGATCGCGATGTCTTTGCCGAGCGGCTTGCTGCTCGTTTCGCCGAAGAAGTGGGGCGGTGGCGCGAATATGGTGAGGAGCCATTGCGTAATCGCTGGCTGGCGCTGGGCCATCCGGTCGGGACTTTCCTATCCGTCCACGACGTCGATGGAAGCCGCATAGAAGGTCATTTCGAGGGGCTCGCGGAAGGCGGCGCCATGATCCTGCGCTTGGCTGATGGAGAAAGCCGTGCCATTCACTCGGGCGATGTGACGCTCAGCTAAAGGACACCAAAGCCATGCTGCTTGCCGCCGATGTCGGAAACACCAATGTCGTCTTTGCGCTGTTTGAGGGCCGTGAGGTCAAAGCGCGCTGGAGAATTGCGACCGATCCCCGCCGGACCGGCGATGAATATGCCGTGTGGCTGCTGCAATTGCTCAAAATCGAGGGAGTCGAGCGCGAGGACATTACCGCTATCATGTTCGCTTCGGTTGTGCCGCGAGCCGACCATAACCTCACCGTCCTGGCGCAGAAATACTTCGGCATCACGCCGCATTTCGCCGGCCGAGGCAAAGCAGCTTGGCGGTTTGAGATCGACGTCGATCAGCCCAGTTCGCTGGGGGCGGACCGAGCGCTCAATATTCTTGCTGCGCATGAGAAGTATGGCGGGGATTTGATCGTGATCGATTTCGGAACCGCCACCAAGTTTGAGGCGGTTGACTTCACCGGTGCCTATAAGGGCGGGTCGATCGCGCCTGGGATAAATCTCTCGCTCGATGCATTGGTGGGCAAGACTGCAAAGCTTCCACGGATCGCGATCCAGGCCCCAAGCAGCACTTCAGTGATTGGGCGGAACACTGAGGACCAAATGCTGATCGGCGTGTTTTGGGGTTATGTTGCGATGATGGAGGGCATTGTCGATCGGATGAAGAGTGAATTCGGGCGGCCGACCAAGGTTGTAGCCACCGGTGGCCTGGCCATTCTGTTCGATGAAGCCACTGACATCTTCGACCATGTCGATGCAGACCTGACAATCGAAGGCCTCGCTATTCTGGCGGAACAGGCCGCGGAATAGACTTTCAACGCGACCGAACGAGACTACGTGAAAAAGAACTACACTCCCGAGAAAGAGCTGCTGTTCCTCGCCCTGGGTGGGTCCGGCGAGATCGGCATGAATGTCAATCTCTATGGCTGCCAAGGCAAATGGCTGATGGTCGATCTGGGCATGACCTTCTCCGGCAATGAATATCCTGGGCTCGATCTGGTTTTTGCCGATCTCGACTTCATAGAGGAGCGTAGCAAGGACTTGCTTGGCATTGTCCTGACGCATGCGCATGAGGATCATATCGGAGCCGTCCCGTATTTTGCGGGCGAGCTGGGCGTTCCGCTCTACGCGACCCCGTTCACCGCCGATCTGGTGGCCCGTAAGCTCGAAGAAGCAGGGCTTCTCGGGCAAGTCGAACTCAATATCATCGAAGACGATCACGGCGAGTTTGCGCTTGGCCCCTTCACGGTCACCTATATCCCGCTGGCGCACTCTATTGCCGAAGGAAATGCTCTACTGATCGACACGCCGTATGGCAGGGTGTTCCACACAGGTGACTGGAAGCTCGATGAAGAGCCTATCATCGGGGAGCCGACCACCGAAGAGGAGCTTCGTGCCATCGGCCATGAGGGCGTGATGGCGTTGGTTTGTGATTCGACCAATGTCTTCAATCCCAATCCCAGCGGGTCCGAAGGCGGGGTCTACCGAGGTTTGATGGAGGAGGTTGCCAAGCACGACGGCAAACGGGTGCTGGTGACCACCTTCGCATCCAATGTTGCTCGGCTGCAAACCCTCGGCGATGTTGCGAGGGAGACCGGCCGACAGATCTGTGTCGCCGGGCGCTCGCTCGACCGCATTATCGAAGTGGCCCAGGATAATGGCTATCTCGAGGACTTTCCTGAACCAGTTGATTTCAACGCGGCGATGAGCCTGCCGCGCGGGGAGGTCTTGATCCTTGCGACCGGCGGGCAGGGGGAGCCTCGCGCGGCACTGTCCCGCATTGCCGACGATAACCATCCTTTGGAACTGGTCTCGGGCGATGTGGTGCTGTTTTCGAGCCGGCAAATTCCCGGCAATGAGATTGCGATTGGAAAGGTACAGAACCAGCTCGCAGCGCGCGGCATCACGATGG